>NZ_JBRREN010000009.1:0-167755 GCF_056760315.1 Stenotrophomonas sp. STEN014
CGGGCTGTCCCTACTTGGCCTAGCCGGCCGAGCCGCGGTGGCTCACCGTGCGTGGCCTTTCCGGGTGGTTTAAAGTAAAGGTGGACTACTGACCGGAGGGGGGGCGGGCCTGGCCGGCAGGCACCCGTGTCCGTGGACGTGGCGGTCAGGTCCGTCCGCGGGTTGAGCTCACCCCACCGCTGCCGCCAGATCGCGCAACGCCGGGGCATGACGCCCACCCCGCCTGCCGGGCCGATGCGAGGGGCATGGCCATTGTCCTTGCGCAAGCCGGCCCTGATGTGGCGCGCCGACGCCACGCCCCCCGCCATCAGGATCAACATGAGGTGGGGTTGCGCCTGACGGCCGGCTGGACGCGCCGCAGCTCAGAGGGCGGTGAATGCGGAGCGTGGGCGACATAGCCGACTGAAAGTTGGGCCACCCCACCCCGATCAGCATGCTCGACGGAGCGCTTTAGACTTTGCCGCCGTGGTGCGGACATCCGGCCAGCGGCGCGGGCCTCACACAGCCTTGGCCGGAAACCGCCAGCGACCGGCAGCGCCTCGGCCAGGATCGCTAGCTGAGCAGACGCGCCACGATGGACGCTGCCACGCACCACGCCACGATCCATAGCGCCGAAACCCGCCGGGTGGTCAGCAGGGCAAATCCGATCAGCGCGATGACGAAATCGGCCACGCCGTGTACGCCTTCGGTCCAGACCGGGGTGTAGAACGCCGCGATGAGCAGCCCCACCACCGCGGCATTGATACCGGCTATGCCACGGGTGGCCCAACGACGACGCGCCAGGTGCTCCCACAGCGGCAACACCGCCAGCAACAGCAGGATGCCGGGCAGAAACACGGCCAGCAGCGCAAGCGTTGCGCTGGCTGCACCGGGCCAGCCCACCGGCACTTCGGCGCCCACAAAGGCCGCCAGGGAGAACATCGGCCCGGGCATCGCCTGCGCCGCTCCGTAGCCGGCAAGGAAGGTATCCGGATGCACCCAACCGGTGTCGACCACCGCCGGCTGCAGCAGGGAAAGCACGACGTGACCACCGCCGAAGACCAGTGCCCCGGCCTTGTAGAACGCGGCAGCCAACGCCGCTGCGGTGGGGGCGTCGGCGGCAGGCCACATCAACGCGCCCCCCAGGCCGGCCAGGAAGACGAGCAGAAACGCGACTCCACCGCGGCGGCCATAGCGCACCGGGAAAGCGGCAGACAGGGGGGCATTCACCTGCCGGCAGAAGCACCATCCCAGCATGGCGCCCAGGGCTATGGCGCCCAGTTGTGCCCATGCGCTTCCGGTGGACACGATCAGCACGGCCGCCCCCGCAGCGATGAGGACTCGCGGCGCATCCGGGGCCAGTTGCCGGATCATGCCCAGCAGACCGTGTGCGACCACAACCACGGCGACCAGTTTCAGGCCGTGCACTGCGGCGGTCCCCACGCCTTGCCCGACATGGGGCGCTATCAGCGCGAAGCCGAACATCAGCAGGGCCGACGGCAGGGTGAACGCCACGAAGGCGGCCAGCGCCCCCGCCCAGCCACCACGGAACAGGCCGATCGCGAAGCACATCTGACTGCTGGCCGGTCCCGGCAGAAACTGGCACACGGACAGCAATTGTGCGAAGTGGGCGTCATCCAGCCAGCCGCGCAGCCTGACGAATTCCTCGCGGAAATAAGCCAGATGGGCAACAGGACCGCCAAACGAGGTCAGCCCCAGCCGCAGAAAGATGCGGAAAACCTCGCCTGCGCTGCCCGGTGACGGTGGAGTCTGGGGGGAAGTGTTGGACAACGGCGTCTCGCACAGGCCACTTGCGTCGCGCAATGCTACCAGCGCCTCTCCGGTTGAAGACCGCCCGCCTTCGGCAACGCCCCGGCACCCACCGCCTTCACCAGCAAGCGCCGGATCCACCGGACCAGGCGGCGCGGGCCCCACCCGCCCGGCGTCTTGGCCCGGCCGTGCGATGCCGGTTGATGGATTCCAGCCATTCTGCCGAGCCGGAAGGCCCCCATCACCGGGGACACAAGTGAATCAGCCACGCCAATCAGAGCCCGGTCTCCGCCGGGCCTTGCAGCGGGATCCGCTTCGACCTCTCCCGCCGCGCCAGCCCCCGGCGCCTAGCGCGGCCTGCCACACGAGGGCGAACCGATGACCGTGCTGGAATTCCACCACCTCGGCTGGGACCCGCACAGCGAACACCTCGGCTTCTGCGGCCAGGCCTGGGCCGAAACGCTGGTGTTGCAGCGGCGCTGGGCTGAAGCCCGCTCGCCGGGGCGTCACTGAGATAACGGCTCGCCAGATGTTCGAGTTTGAATGTCGGGCCGTATGATCGCTCTTATCGACATGTCGCGCAGATATAGAGCCGGCTGTTTTCGACCCGAAGCGGACGTACGTCAACTCAGGCTTTTGTTTTTTTCCTGTAGAGAACGTGCTGTCGAAGCGCATGGCCTTCAGGTATGTCCGGGTGCTCAAATGTCTTTTCATCCCGAACCATTTCAAGCCTCTGCATGACCCGTTCAGAGCGCTTGTTGCTGAGTGCGGTAAAAGCGACCACTTCAACAAGGGCAAGCTCATTAAAAGCGAGATCTAGTGCAGCTTGTGCCCCTTCTGTAGCAAACCCTTTCCCCCAAAAATCTCTCGCAAGTCGCCAGCCTACTTCCACACAAGGTGAGAAGGGCAATTCAACAGAAGGCTCATGGAGGCCGATGAAGCCGGCAAATTCATTGGTCTCCTTAACTTCAACAGCCCAGAATCCCCATCCACGCTGATTAATCAGCTCGCGACAGCGGTCTGCTATGTCTCGGCTCTGCTCATTTGTAAGAACACTTGGGAAAAAGCGCATAGTTTCAGCATCAGCACTCATGCGTGCAAAGGCTGGATAGTCGGATTCCTTCCATTGACGTAATAGCAGTCTCTGAGTCTCTAGCGTTCGCACATCGCCTCCAGTTGCCAAATCCCTATTGTAATTACAGTTCACATATGTCCGCTTATGGCCGATAGCCGACTTTAGTTGACTGGGGTCACAGGCCGCCTGACCCAACCAACTAATAATTTTGGTCTGTTTCGCGAGGCAGGGGAATGGCAACACCGCAGCCGGCCAAAGTTTTGCCCCCCATCGTGGAACTATTTGCCTGGACGACCGAGAAATTTTCTCGGGCCGCCAAGCTCCTGAACTCGGAGCGTTGGCCTTTTTGCCCGGACGACGAAGCAATCTGCTCGGAGTCCCCGAGCTTTTTACCCTGCGCACGGAGCTATTCACTCGGGTCGCCGAGTACCTGAGCCCGGAACTCCGAGCATTTTGCTCGGAGGACGGAGCAATTTTCTCGGAGCCTCTGAGCTTTTTGCTCGGCACACGGAGCTATTTGCCCGGATCGCCGAGCACCTGAGCTCGGCACGCTGGGCCTTATACCCGGACGATGAAGCAATTTGCTCGGAGCCTCCGGGCTTTTTGCTCGGTTGATGGAGCAATTTGCTCGGAGCCCCGAGCTTTTTGCTCGGGCCGCCGGGTACCTGAGACCGGAACGCCGAGCATTTTGCCCGGACGATGGAGCAATTTGCTCGTAGTCCCGGGCTTTTTGCTCGGTGCACGGAGCTATTTGCTCAGGCCGCCGGGCTTTTTGCCCCGACGATTGAGCAATCTGCTCGGAGTCCCGAGCTTTTTGCCCGGAGCGCCGGGCTCCGGTCCCGGAAGGCGGGGCGATCTGCCCGCCACCTACCCACGATCTGCCTGCTATCAGGCCGCTATCTACCTGCAGAGTGTCCCACCCTCACGGACTCAGTACGGTGCTGTGGCCCAGTCCGCGGGTCTTGCGTACCTGGATCTGCACCGGGATGCGTTCCTTGACGGCATCGACGTGGCTGATGACGCCGATCAGCTTGCCTTGGGCGTTGAGGCTGTCCAGTGCGTCCAGGGCGACATCCAGCGAATCCGGGTCGAGGCTGCCGAAGCCTTCGTCGAGGAAGAACGAGTCGATGCGGGTCTTGTGGCTGACAAGATCCGACAGCCCCAGCGCCAGCGCCAGGCTGACCAGGAAGCTCTCGCCACCGGACAGGGTGCGGGTGTCGCGGCGGGCGTCGGCCTGCCAGGTGTCGAGCACGCTCAGGGCCAAGCCGGTGCCGGCGCGGGCCAGCAGGTAGCGGCCGCCGTCGAGGCGCTGCAGGTGCTGGTTGGCCAGCAGCACCAGCTGGTCCAAGGTCAGCCCCTGGGCGAAGGTGCGGAACTTGTCGCCCTGCGCCGAGCCGATCAGACCGTTGAGATGCTGCCAATGTTCCAGCCGCGCGCCGGCCTCGGCGATCTGCGCCTGCAGCGCCTGCAGGCCACTGCGCTGGGCCTGATCCAGCTCCAGCCGGGTGCGCAGCTGCGTGGTCTGGTCACGTGCCTGCGCCACCGCCGCCTCGCTTTCCTGTGCCTGCCGCTGCAGCTGTTCGACATCGGCATCGCTGCGCGGGCTGGCCTGCAGCTCCTGCTCGCGCTCGCGCAACTGCGCCGCACGGCTGCGGGCATCGGCCAGTGCCTGCGCCAGCGCCTCCTGCTGTGCCTGCAGCGATGCGCGCTGCTCGGGCGGCAGACGGGCGGCCAGCAGTGCTTCGACGTTGGCGAAGCCGTGTTCGCGCAGCGCTGCATCGAGCCGGGTTTCGGCCTGACGCAGATCCTGCGTTCGGCTCTCCAGCAGCACCTCGGCGGCATGCGCTTCGGCGGCGGACCGCTGCAGCTGTTGCTGCACCTGTTCCAGTGCGGCGATGGCCTGGCGCAGCGCGGCAGCGGGTTCGGCCACCGCCGCCAGCGCCGGCCCCGGCGCGGCGGCATGACCGCTGTCGTCCCAGCGCTGCTGCCAGTGACGGCCCTGCGCGTCCGCCTGCCCGGCATCACTGCGGCGTTGCACCAGCAGCTGCTGCAACTGCTGCAGTTCCGCCTCGCGCTGACGCCATTGCGTCCACTCCTGTTCGCGCTGCTGCAGCCATGCGCCGCTATCGGCCGGCAGCTCGCCTCCGGGCAGATCGGCCGACAACCGCTCGCGCAGACGCTCGCTCTCGTCGACCGCCGCCGCGTGGTGCTCGCGCGACTCCTGCTCGCGGCCGGCAGCCAACGCCAGCGCCTCGCGCAGGCCCAGCAGTCGGGTGTCGTGCCGATCCAGCGCCAGTTGCTGTTCGTTGCAGTGCTGCTGCGCGGCCTGCAGCGCGGTCTGCAGCTGTTCGAGCCGGGCAACCTGCTCGCTGAGCTGCGTGCCTGCGGCACGGGTGGCGTCCAGCTCGGCCTGCAGGGCGGTCTGTTCATCGCCTTCGCCGAGCGCCAGCTGCAGCTGCGCACAACGCGCCGCCCACGCGTTGCCGAGCGCGAGGTACTGCACGTTCAAGGCCTGCAGCTGTTGTCCAACCCGGGTCAGTTCCGCTTGCCGTGTCGCACGCTGCAGCTCACAGCGCTGCTGGTGTTCGTAGGCCTGCCGGTGCTGCTGTTCGGCGGCGCTGGCGGCGGCCTGCGCGGCGCTGGGGTCCAGCTGCCGGTACTGCTCGATGGCCGGGTGTTCGGTGGCGCCACACAGCGGGCAGGCCTGCCCGTCTTCCAGTGCGGCGCGATGCCAGGCCAGATCCATGATCTGCCGTTCCAGTGTGGCGATGCGCTGGCGATCGTCCCAGGTGGCCTTGGCCGCAACCAGCGCGGTCTGCGCCGCTGACAGCTGCTGCTCGTCATCGACCAGGGCGGCCTGCAGCTGCTGCAGCTGTGCCTGTTCGTCGCGGATCTGCGCACGCAGCATCTGCCGTTGCTCGGCCAGCGGCGAAAGATCACGCAAGCCGCCATAGCGCTCACGCAGCTGGTCGCGCGAGGCGCGCAGCGCGTCCAGGCTGGTGCCGGTGCTGGCGGCGTTGAACTGTCCGGCCTGCGTGTCCCGCTGGGCGATGGCCTGTTCCAGTGCGCTCGCCAGCCCTGCCCGCTCGGCCTCGCCGGCCTGCAGCTGCGCCCGCGCCTGGGCGTGTTTTCCCGCGGCGTCGCCCAGCGCCTGCTGGGCCTGTGTCTGCTGCTGGCTGGCCGCCTGCAACTGGATGAATCCGGCGCGCCAGCCCGGCAGCTGTTCGCCGAGCTGCGCATGGGCGGCAACACCGGTCTGGATCGCCTGCAGCTGGTCAAACCGCTGCTGGTCGCGGTGCAACGCCTCGTTGCTGGCCTGCACGCTGTGCCGCGCCAGCTGCAGGCATTGCCACAGGCCATTCCGCTCCAGTTCGCGGTGTCCGGCGTGCCGCTGCCGCGCCTGTTCGCTACCCACGCCTGCCTCGGCCAGCGCCCGTTGCGCCTGCTGCCAGTGGCTGTACGCCGGCCATGCGCCTTCGGCCGGCTGCGCGCGCTGCAGGCGCTCGCGCGCCGGCGCGGCCTCCTCCAGTGCCTGCTGCGCGGCGCCCGTGTCCGCGTCGGCCGCGCGCAACTGCGCCTGCACACGATCCAGCTCCTGCCGCCAGGCCAGCGCCTCGCGGCTGTGCTGCTGCGCGGCCAGCAACGGCGGCAACTGCGCGGCCAACTGCTCTGCCTGTTCCTGCAGCGCCGCGCGCTCGGGTTCCGGCAGCAGCTGCACGCCGCCGGCACGGGCCTGCAACTGCTCCACCTCGCGCTTGCGCTGCTCGGTCTGCTGGTACACGCGCTGGGAGATGTCGCTGTAGATATCGGTCCCGGTGAGCTGCTCCAGCAGCTCGGCGCGGTCCTTGTCGGAGCTGTTGAGGAAGTCGGCGAACTGGCCCTGCGCCAGCAGCACCGAGCGGGTGAAGCGGTCGAAATCCAGCCCGGTGCGGGCCTCGGTCTCCTCCAGCTTCTCCTTGATCGAGGTGGTGATGATGGTCCCGTCGGCCAGCGCCAGCTCCACCTGCGGCGCCTGCAGGCGGCCATCAACCTTGTCGCGCGCACGCCGCTGCGCCCAGAACGCGCGGTAGCGCTGGCCACGGCTCTCGAACTCGACCTCGGCCAGGCAGTCGGCGGTGTGCTCGGTCATCAGCGGATTGTGCGCGGCCGAGAGGGTGGCCATGCGCGGGGTGCGATGGAACAGCGCCAGGCAGATCGCGTCCAGCAGCGTGGTCTTGCCGGCACCGGTCGGCCCGGTGATGGCGAACAGGCCATCGGCAAAGGCCGGCGCGGTGAAATCGATATGGGTTTCGCCCTTGAGCGAATTGAGGTTCTTCAGCCGCAGCGAGAGGATCTTCATGCCGGCTCCCCGCCTTCGATATCGGCCAGCACCTGCTCGAAACAGGCATGCAGCTCGACCACCCGTTCCTCCGGAAGCTCCTGCTCCTGCGCCAGCCGCTGCGCGAACACCTCGCGCGGCTGCAGTTCATCCAGATGCTGGCCGGCGTCCGCCTCGATCACCGCGGTGACGCTGCTGCGCTTGCGGCGGATACGCAGTACCTCCAGCGGCAACGCCTCGACCAGTGCGGCGATACGGCTTTGCAGATCGGGCAGGTAGTCGTCGATCTCCACGGTGACCTCGACCCAGCCCCGCTGCCCGGCGGGAACCTGTGCCGCCACATCCGCCAGTTGCTGCGGCAGGCCGGCCAGGGTGCCGGCTACCCGTGCCAGCACCCGGAAACGCGGCACCGGCAATGGCGTCACCGACTGCAGCTGCTCGCCGTCCAACTCCACCAGCAGCACCTGCTTGACCTGCCCGACCTCGTCGAAACTCAGCGGAATCGGCGAGCCGCTGTAGCGGATGTGCTCCAGCCCGCCGACCTTCTGCGGCTGGTGGATATGGCCCAGCGCGATATACGCGGCCGGCGGAAACGCGCTGGTGGGAAAGGCGTTGAGCGAGCCGACATAGATCTCGCGCACCGAATCGCTGGTGCTGGCCCCGACCGTGGTGAGGTGGCCGGTGGCGACGATCGGCAGCGGCGCGGCTTCGGCCTCGCGCATCGCCACGGCAGCGGCATGGATGCGCGCGTAGTGCGCCGCGATGCCCTCCATCATCGCGCCGCGCTTGTCATCGGCGCTCTGCCCGGCCTCGCTGCGCGCCACATCGCGGGCGCGGATGAAGGGCACCGCGCACAGGATCATGCCCGGCGCGCCAGCGCGACCGGGAATGCGATGGACATGCTCGCCCGGCTCGGCCATCAGCGTGGGCACCACGAGGGTGTCCAGCCGCGCCAACAACCCGCGCGACTCGGACAGCATCGCCGGCGAATCGTGGTTGCCGCCCAGCACCACCAGCCGTGCCCCGCTGTCGCGCAGCGCGACGATGAACTGGTTGTACTGCTCGCGCGCGTAGCTGGGCGGGGTGCCGGTATCGAACACGTCGCCGGCCACCAGCACCGCATCGACCTGGTGCTCACGCACCTGCCCGATCAGCCAGTCCAGAAACGCCGCATGTTCGGCTTCGCGCGACTGGCCGAGGAAGTTCTGGCCCAGGTGGAGATCGGAGGTGTGCAGCAGGCGCATGTGGGGCGGTTCCAGGAAGCAGGTTGATGGCGCGGAGCGCATCGGCTGTGGCGAAGAGCGGCAAGTGTGCACCGCCGGCGATGCTGCGGCCATGCCAACACGGCGGCGTCGCAACCGCTGCGACCGGGACACCCCACCCGACGGTGCGCTTCACGCATCCGGTGCGGTTTTGCGGCACGCTTGCGGCAACCGATAAGGAGGCTGGGCGATGAACAAGGTGCTGCTGGCGATACTCCTGGTCCTGCTCGTGGCCATCGGCGGTTATGTCGCCGCCGGCCCCTACCTGGCGATCCACGGCATCAGCGAGGCGATCGAGAAGCGGGATACCGCACAGCTCTCGCGCTACGTGGATTTCCCGGCACTGCGGGCCAACCTGAAAGCGCAGCTGAGCGACTATGTGGTCCGCCGCGGCGGACCGGAGCTGCAATCGAGCCTGCTGGGCGCGGTGGCACTGGGCATGGCCGGCGATCTGGCCGGCGCCGGGGTCGATACGCTGGTCACACCGGCCGGTATCGGCGCCCTGCTCCAGGGCCAGGACGTGTGGAAACGGGCGACCGGCGACACGGCCGGTGGCGACACCTGGGCACCGCCTGTCCCGGCCAGACCGTTGCAGGGTGCGCATCACCGCTACGAATCGTTCTCGCGTTTCACCGCCACCACCCAGACCCGCGACGGACGCGCCATCGTGTTCGTGCTGTCGCGCGACGGGCTGCAGTGGCGACTGAGCAACATCCTCCTGCCGCTGGACCAGGCGCCGGGCTGATCCCGGCGCCTGTGGGGTTCAGGCGATCCGGCGCACCTGCGGCACTTCACGATCGGCCAGGAAGGCTTCCAGCGAATCGTCCATCGCCTCCATCCACGGGGTGTGGTGCGGTGGCGCCAGCGTGCCGGTCAACACCGAGCGGTAGCTGCGGTTGCGATAGCCGAGGATGTCGGCCTGCTTGTCGTGCTTCCACTCCTTGAACAGCGCGGCGACCGCTTCGACATTGAAGTCCGGGTAGTCGGTCGCATCGAGCAGATCACGCACGTAGGCGGTCTGGAAGTCGATGTCCTCTTCCGCCGAGCTGGTGGCTTCCTCGCGTGCCAGCCAGGCCTCGCTGTCGGCACGCATCGCCGCCGCATCCGGCAGGGCGATCCGCCCGAGGATCTCGTCGCGCACATACCAGGCCTGCGCGTCGAACATGTTGAAGGTGTAGTACTGGTCCTGCATGCCCAGGTAGACCAGCTTGGGGTTGTCGATCCAGAACACGCCCTTGTACAGGTCGCCCGGATACAGGCGGTTGCGGGTGCGCAGGGTCAACTCGTCCGGCAGGAACGGAAAGTGATGCTGGTAACCGGTGCACAGCACGATCGCATCGACCTTGCGCGAGCTGCCGTCGGCAAAGTGCGCGATATCGTCTTCCAGGCGCAGCAACAGCGGCCGTTCCTCGAAGGTTTCGGGCCAGTCATAGCCCATCGGCGCGCTGCGGTAGCTGAAGGTGACCGACCGGGCGCCGTACCTGTAGCACTGCGTGCCAATGTCTTCCGCCGAGTAGCTGCTGCCGACCAGCAGCAGGTCCTTGCCGCTGAACTCGCAGGCATCACGGAAGTCATGGGCATGCAGTACCCGGCCCGGAAAGCGTTCCAGACCTTCGAAGAACGGCGCATTGGGCGTGGAGAAATGGCCCGTGGCAACGATCACCCGGTCGAACTGTTCGGTGACCAGCTCGTCCTTCTTCAGGTCACGCACGGTGACGGTGAACAGGCCGGTGTCCTGGCTGTAATCCACCCACTGCACGGCCATGTTGAAGCGGATCTGGTCGCGCACGCCGCTCTTCTCGATGCGCCCCATGATGTAGTCACGCAGCACCGCGCGCGGCGGATAGGAGGCGATGGGCCGGCCGAAGTGCTCCTCGAAACTGTAGTCGGCGAACTCCAGCGCTTCCTTCGGTCCGTTGGACCACAGGTAGCGGTACATGCTGCCGTGCACCGGTTCTCCATAGGCGTCCAAGCCGGTGCGCCACGTGTAGTTCCACATTCCGCCAAGGTCGGACTGTTTTTCATAACAGACGATCTCGGGCACCTCCGCGCCGGCCCTGCGGGCTGATTCGAACGCACGAAGTTGGGCCAGACCACTGGGGCCGGCGCCAAGAATGGCGATACGCATGGTCATTCGGTTTTTCTCCTGTGTAGCGGCCGCATCGACAAGGCGATGCAGTACTGCGCAAGGGCGCATATGAAGCGCCACGCAGGAGACAGCTGTCCAGACCCGCGTGGCGCGCGAATACCCGGCAACTGCCATTGGCAGTCACGTCGCAACGGGAATGGCGGAACGCAAACGTCGCCGATCGGGAACAAGCCCCGCCCCGTTGGATACCAGGTGGGTGCGATGCGAGTGGAATCTGCCGCGGTACTGCAGATCGATGCGCGGCGCGACGCCGCAAGGGGATACTCGCAAAAGCGGCCCCATCCTAACATGTACATCACGCCGCCCCGCAAATGCGGGACGGCGGAAAACCGTCAAAAACCCCGGGAAATCAGCCTGCGTTGGCCACACCGTGCGGCACATGACCGGCAGCGACATGCTGCCGGGCACTGTCGATGTTGTGCTGCGAATCGTCGAAAAAAATGTCGGCGCCGAAGGCTTCCAGGAACGGGCCCTTGTGCCGGCCCCCGAGGAACAGGGCCTCATCCAGACGCACGCCCCATTCGCGCAGGGTACGGATCACCCGCTCATGGGCCGGTGCCGAACGCGCGGTGACCAGCGCGGTGCGGATCGGCGCATTCTCGCCTGCCGGGAACGCCGCCTGCAGCGCGTGCAGGGCGGACAGGAAATTGCGGAACGGGCCACCACTGAGCGGCTCGTGCGCGCGCTCCTGCTCGTGCCGGCCGAATGCCTCCACGCCCTGCTCGCGCGAGATGCGCTCGCTCTCATCGCCGAAGATCACCGCATCCCCGTCGAAGGCGATACGCAGCTGCGCAGGACAACGGCCGGTATCCAGCGGTTCGTGCGCGGCGGCCAGGGTCTCGCCCGGCGCCTTGGGCAGGATGGTGGCGGCGGCGATGCCATGCACCAGCGCCCGCCGTACCGACTCGGGATTGGCCGACAGGAACAGATCGGTACCGAACGGCTTGGCGTAGGGCCAGGTCGGCTCGCCGGCGGTGAAGGTGGCGCGCACGATATCCAGCCCGTAGTGCTGGATCGAATTGAAGATGCGCAGGCCCGTGTCGGCGGAGTTGCGCGAAAGCAGGATCACTTCCACCCGCGGCGTCTCGCCCGGTACGCCGGCATTCAAGGACAGCAGCTTGCGTACCACCGGAAACGCCACACCGGGCTTGAGCACATCGTCCTCGTGTTCGCGCTGGTAGGCCGCATAGGCTTCCAGCCCGTCGCGCTCGAACAGCGCATGCCCCTCCTCCAGATCGAACAGCGCCCGCGAGGTCACGGCCACGGTGAGAAGTCTTGGTGAGTTGTCGCCCATATGCTGCTTTTTTCCGAATCAATTGAACCATCTGGCCGGGACGTCCCGGTGCGTGGCCAGCGCGGCCATGACGGGCGTGCCGTCAGAACATGAACTGCTCGCTGAGGATGCGTTCTTCCAGGTTGTGTTCCGGGTCGAACAGCAAGGTCACCTGGCGCTCGCGCGACTCGCGGATGGTCACTTCCACCACGTCGCGGGTCTCATGCGAATCGGCGGTGACGCTGACTGGCCGCTTGTACGGATCGAGCACGCGGAAGCGCACCTCGGTATCGGCCTTGAGGATCGCGCCCCGCCAGCGGCGCGGACGGTATGGTGCCAGCGGCGTCAGGGCGATGGTGTTGGAGCCCAGCGGCAGGATCGGCCCGTGCGCCGAGTAGTTGTAGGCGGTGCTGCCAGCCGGGGTGGAGACCAGCACGCCATCGCAGATCAGCTCGGCCACCCGTTCCTGGCCGTTGAGATCGATACCGATATGCGCCGCCTGCCGGGTCTGCCGCAGCATCGACACATCGTTGTAGGCCAGCGAGCCGGTGGTGGTGCCCGATTCGGTCTGCGCGATCATCTCCAGCGGGCGCAGGTGCGCCGGCTCGGCCATCGCCAGCCGGTCCATCAGCTCGTCATCGCGGTGCTGGTTCATCAGGAAACCGACCGTTCCCAGCTTCATGCCGAACACCGGCTTGCCCATGCCACCGTGGCGGTGCAGGGTCTGCAGCATGAACCCGTCGCCGCCCAACGGACACAGCACGTCGGCATCATCGGGATCGAAATCACCATAGCGCGCGACCAGCGCGGCACGTGCCGTCTGGGCCTGCGCGGTGTTGCTGGCGAGAAAAGCGATACGGGGGGAAACAGTCATCGTCGGCTCCAACGCAGGTGCCGAGCATACCTTGCGGCCGGAAAGACGACAGCCCCGCCAGGGCGGGGCTGTCGTTTCCTCTATCGCGGCAAACGGGTGCCCCGGGAGGCCGGGGCACCCGTCTGGCCTCAGGCCCCGTGCGCGGCCAACTGGCCCAGACGCTGCACCGCCACCGACACGGTCGGGTAGTCCAGCGTCTTCTGCTCGGCCAGTTCGGCCAGCATCCCCAGCGTGAAGCGCAGGCCGCTATCATCGCGCTTGAGCCACGCGGCAACCTTGGACTCGGCACCACTGCCGCGCATGGACAGCACCTGGCCGGCCAGGCTGCACTGGTGCGCGGCCAGTTCGTCGCGCAGCACGCCACGGGCCACCGCATGCCAGCGGCCGTTGACCTCCAGCGCGTCGATCTGCTCGAACAGCCACGGCATCTGCAGGGCTTCACCCAGACGGAAGTGCACCTTGGACACCTCCACCGGCTTGAGCTTGCGGGTGCGTGCCAGTTCGATGATGTCGAACGCCGGCTCCAGGAACTGCAGTTCCGACAGCTGCTGCGCCAGTGCCGCCGGCAGCCCCTTCCGCTTCCATTCCTGGACGCTGGCCTCATACGCCGGGCGCTGCGAGTCGGGCAACACGCCCGAGGCGACGCGGATATCGTTGAACGCGGCCTGGTAGCGCTCCACCGCCGCGGTGATACCCGGCATGGTGCCCGGACGCGACAGCAGCCAGCGCACAAACGAGCGCTGCAGCTTCCAGATCACTTCCAGCGCATCGACCTGCACCGCTTCAGGCAGCGTGCCGTCGAGCGCGTCGATCTGCGCCCACAACGCGCGGGCATCGAGCGTCTCGCGGCTGATGGTGTAGGCCTTGGCGACCTCGGCGATGCTGCGGCCGGTGTCCTCCTGCATCCGCATCAGGAACGTCGCGCCCATGCGGTTGATGGTCTGGTTGGTCACCGCCGTGGCGATGATTTCGCGCTTCAGGCGGTGACGCTCCATGGCGTCGGCGTACTTCTTCTGCAGCGGCTGCGGGAAATAGCGCAGCAGCTCCTTGGACAGGTACGGATCTTCGGGGATGTCCGAGTCCAGCAGCTGCTGGAACGCGACCATCTTCGAGTACGACAGCAGGATCGCCAGCTCCGGACGGGTCAGGCCCTGGCCGCGCAGCTTGCGTGCGGACAGCTCCGCATCGGAGGGCAGGAACTCGATCTGGCGATCGAGCAGGCCCTGTTTCTCCAGCGTGCGGATGAAGTGCTGCTTGGAGCCCAGACGGGTGGTGCTCATGCGCTCCATCACACTCAGCGCCTGGTTCTGACGGTAGTTGTCCATCAGCACCAGCTCGGCCACCTCGCCGGTCATCGACGCCAGCAGCTTGTTGCGCTGGTCGACGCTGAGCTTCCCGGCGCGCACCACATCGTTGAGCAGGATCTTGATGTTGACTTCGTGGTCGGAGGTGTCGACACCGGCCGAGTTGTCGATGAAGTCGGTGTTGAGCAGTACGCCGGCCTGCGCGGCCTCGATGCGGCCGAGCTGGGTCATGCCTAGGTTGCCGCCCTCGCCCACGATCTTGCAGCGCAGCTCGCCGCCGTTGACGCGCAGCCCGTTGTTGGCGCGGTCGCCGACATCGGCATGGGTCTCGGTTGCGGATTTGACGTAGGTGCCGATGCCGCCATTCCACACCAGGTCCACCGGCGCCCGCAGCGCGGCGCTGATCAGCTCTGTCGGTGTCATCGCCTTGATACCGTCGTCGATACCCAGTGCTTCGCGCACTTCCGGAGTGATCTCGATCGACTTGAGCGAACGCGGGTAGATGCCACCGCCCTTGCTGATCAGCTTGCTGTCATAGTCCGCCCAGCTCGAACGCGGCACCTTGAACATGCGCGCGCGTTCCTTGAACGAGCTGGCTGCCACCGGGTTCGGGTCCAGGAAGATGTGGCGATGGTCGAACGCGCAGACCAGACGGATGTGCTCGGACAGCAGCATGCCGTTGCCGAACACGTCGCCGGACATGTCGCCGATGCCGACCACGGTGAAATCCTGCTTCTGGCAGTCGCGGCCCAGCGCACGGAAGTGGCGCTTGACCGACTCCCACGCACCGCGCGCGGTGATGCCCATGCCCTTGTGGTCGTAACCGACCGAACCACCCGAAGCGAAGGCGTCGTCCAGCCAGAACCCGTGCGCACGGGCGATGCCGTTGGCGGTGTCGGAGAACGTCGCGGTGCCCTTGTCGGCCGCCACCACCAGATACGGATCGTCCTGGTCGTGCCGCACCACACCCACCGGCGGCACGATCTTGTCGTCGACGATGTTGTCGGTGATATCGAGCAGGCCGTTGATGAAGCGCTTGTAGCAGGCCACGCCTTCGGCGAACCAGGCGTCACGATCGACCGCCGGGTCCGGGAGCTGCTTGGCGAAGAAGCCGCCCTTGGAGCCGACCGGCACGATCACGGTGTTCTTCACCATCTGTGCCTTGACCAGACCCAGCACTTCGGTGCGGAAGTCTTCGCGACGGTCCGACCAGCGCAGGCCGCCACGGGCCACCGGGCCGAAGCGCAGATGGGTGCCTTCCACGCGCGGGCCGCAGACGAAGATCTCGCGGTACGGGCGCGGCTTGGGCAGGTCCGGCACCTTGGCGGCGTCGAACTTGAAGCTGATGTAGTCGGCCGGGCCACCGTCGGCGCGCACGCCGTCCTTGCGCGGCATGAAATAGCTGGTGCGCAGCGTGGCTTCGATCACGCCGATGAAGCTGCGCAGGATGCGGTCCTCATCCAGGCTGGAGACGCCATCGAGCAGCTTGATCAGCGCGTCATGGACAACCGCCATGCGCGCATCGCGCTTGCCCTTGCGTGCCTTGACCACGTCCTCGAGCAGCTTGAGGGTGGCAACATTGTCACCGGCCAGCGCCTTGAGCTGGGCCAGCTGTGCGTCCAGCACCGCCTTGTCGGTGGCCGGGGCCGGTTCGAAGCGCGCTTCGAACAGCTCCACGATCAGCCGTGCCAGCAGTGGATAGCGGTTGAAGGTGCCTTCCACATAGGCCTGCGAGAACGGCACGCCGATCTGCAGCAGGTACTTGCAATAGCCGCGCAGCATCGACACCTGGCGCCAGTCCAGGCCGGCGCCCAGCACCAGCCGGTTGAAACCGTCGTTTTCGGCCTCGCCATGCCATACCTTGGCGAACGCCTCACAGAAGGTGGGATTGGCCGCCGCCACATCGATACCGGCCAGCAGTGATTCGACCTCGAAGTCCTGCACGTAGACCGGCGCGTTGTCGACCATCAGCCGATACGGCCGCTCGGCCATGACCCGCAGGCCCATGTTTTCCATCATCGGCAGCACGTCGGACAACGGAATGTCCTTGAGCTGGCGGTAGAGTTTCAGACGCAGGCCGTCCACGCCATCACGGCGCAGCGCGTGCAGGTTCAGGCGCAGATCGTCAGGACCGGTCAGTGCGTCGAGCTGGGCCACGTCGGCCGCCGCGATTTCAGCACTGGAATCTTCGATATACCCCGCCGGCAGTGCCTTGCCGATACGCGAGGCGATGCGCAGCCCCTCGGTTTCCCCGTGACGGGCGATCAGTGCTTCACGCAGATCGTCCTGCCAGTTGCGCAATACATTAGCCAAACGCTTCTCCAAATCGCCGGTATCCGGCTCCAGACTTCCACCGGCCTTGGGCCGGACGATGAGATGTACCTGTGCCAGCGGAGAATCCCCCAGCACCACGTGGGAGTCGACGTACTCGCCCTGCAGCGCTTCGCGCAACATGGCCTCGATACGCAGACGCACATCCGTATTGAACCGTTCACGCGGCAGGAACACCAGCGCGGAGATGAAACGGCTGAACTTGTCGCGGCGCAGGAACATGCGACTGCGCACGCGCTCCTGCAGACCCAGCACGCCCATCGCCACGTTGAAAAGTTCGTCTTCGCTGCACTGGAACAGCTCTTCGCGCGGCAGCGATTCGATGATGTGGCGCAGCGCCTTGCCGCTGTGGCTGGAGGCACTCAGCCCCGCACGCTGCATCACGTTCTCATAGCGCAGGCGCACCAGCGGGATTTCCCACGGGCGCCGGCTGTAGGCGCTGGAAGTGAACAGACCCAGGAAGCGCTGCTCGCCGATGATCCTGCCCTTGGCATCGAACTCCAGGACGCCGATGTAGTCCATATAGCCGCCGCGGTGGATCCGCGAACGGGCGTTGGTCTTGGTCAGGATCAAGGCGTCGGTCAGGCCACTGGTGGTGTTCAGGCCCTGTGCCGCCAGGCCCTTGACCGGCCGTGCGACCGACCCGTCCGAGCCGCGCATCAGGCCCAGACCGGTCCCCTTCTGCGCGACCAGCACCTCTTCGCGGCCCTGCTTTTCGACCTTGTACTCGCGGTAGCCGAAGAAGGTGAAGTGGTTGTCGGCGGCCCAGCGCAGGAACTCCTGCGCCTCAAGGCGCGAGGCCTTGCTGACCGGCAAGGCGCGCTTGCCCAGATCCCCGGCCAGTGCCAGCGCCTGGTCACGCATCGGCTTCCAGTCCTTGACGATCGCGCGCACATCCTCGAGCACCGCACTGATGCGCTTGGCTACCGCCTCCAGCCCGGCGGCGGGCTGCCGGTCGATTTCCAGCAGCATCACCGACTCCGCCGCGCCCTCGCCCACTCCGGAGAGTTTTCCGGCCTTGTCACGGGCCAGCACGATCACCGGATGCCCCAGCACATGCACGCCGATGCCCTGCTCGGCCAGTGCCAGCGACACGGTATCGACCAGGAACGGCATGTCGTCGTTGACGATCTGCAGCACCGTATGCGGCGATTCCCAGCCATCGGCCTTCAGTGTCGGATTGAACGCCCGCACGTTGGCCTTGCCCGGCTTGCGCACGCGCACGAACTCGAACATGTCGGCGGCAAGCACCGCCCACTCCTCGGCCGAGTGCAGACAAAACTCGTCCGCCTCCATCCGCTTGTAGAACGCCGACGCGAACGCCACCGCCTGGCTCTGCGCGGCAACGGGGTATCGCTTCCGCAACGCTGAAAAAACGGGTTCTAGTGACAGGCCGGCCTGCAGGACAGTCTCTTTGGCTACCGGCTTGCGTTTCGGTTGGGTGGACTTGGCAGCGCTGTTTTGCGATTTCATAACGGAGCTTTTGGGTGGTGCTCGTTGGAGAATCGGCGATTGTATCTCCGGCAACCAAAAGAGCCTTGCTGCATGGCGGCATAGAAATAGCCGCGTAACACACGCCCCGCAATGGTTTGCCGCTCATCGCGCAGCCCTTGCCCGCACGTTTTCCCGATGTCGGAAACGGTCGCTTGCCCATTGCATCTCCGCCTCGTCCCCTCCGGTTTCTAGACGGCGGAAAACCTGTATTAATTCTGTACTGGACGGTATAGTCCAGACCCTGTGCAGACCTCCGACGCCAACACCCGTACCACCGACGCCCGCGACCAGCGCGTGTTCGACGCCGTGCGCGAGCTGCTGGCCATCCAGGGCATGCGGCTGAGCATGGACGCGGTGGCAGCCCAGGCCGGCTGCTCCAAGCAGACCCTCTACAGCCGCTATGGCTGCAAGCGCGACCTGTTGCGCAAGGCGATGCAGCTGCATGTCTCCACCGCGACCTCCGCGCTCTCGGCCTGCCGTGAGACACCGCTGCGGCAAATCCTGCTGGATTTCGCCCTCGGTTATCTGGAACACCGCAACCAGCCACGCAACCGCCAAGCCTCGCAGGTGATCGGCGCCAGCGCCCATGAATTCCGCGAAGAAGCGCGGTTCATGTACCAGGGCAGTGCCGAAGCCCTGCGGGATCACGTAGCTGAATGGATGCGAACCGAGATTGCCGATGGCCGCCTGATCCATGACGACCCGCATTTCATGGCCGAACTGTTAATAAGCATGATCTGCGGCCAAGAGTTCGAACGACAGCGCTTCCATGTACCCCACCGCGAACATGCCCGACAACGGCGCCAGTGGGCTGAATTCGCGATCGACAGCTTCCTCCGCGCGTTCGCCGCGCCAGCCGAAGCGGCCGTTCCTCCCAATAAAAACAACACCCGGAGCTCCTCCCGATGACCGCCCCGCTTCGCGCCCTTGCGCTCTCCTTCGTCGCCGCGCTTTCTTTGGCGGCCTGCAAGAAAGAACAGGCCCAGACTGCTCCACCACCGCCCGAAGTGGGCGTCATCGCCGCCGAGCCGAAAACCCTGCCGCTGCAGCGCGAGCTGGTCGGCCGGCTGTCGCCCTTCCGCTCGGCCGACGTCCGCGCCCGGGTGGCCGGCGTGCTGCAGAAGCGCGTCTATGAGGAAGGCAGCAACGTCAAGGAAGGCCAAGTCCTGTTCCTGATCGACCCGGCCCCGTTGCAGGCCGCGCTGGCCTCGGCCGAAGGTGCACTGGCCTCGGCCCGTGCCAACTACGCCAATGCCCGCGCCACCGCCAACCGGGCCCGCTCACTGGCCCCGCAGAAGTTCGTCTCCAAGTCGGATCTGGACAATGCCGAAGCCGCCGAGCGCAGCGGCGCCGCCGCCGTGCAGCAGGCTGAAGCCGCTGTCCAGAGCGCTCGCATCAACCTCGGCTACGCCCGCGTCACTGCGCCCATCGCCGGCCTGGCCGGAAAACAGCAGGTGACCGAGGGTGCGCTGGTCGGCCAGGGGGAAGCCACCTTGCTGACCACCGTCGACCAGATCGATCCGCTGTATGTGAATTTCTCGATGTCCGCCGATGAGCTGAGCCTGCTTCGCGCGGCCCAGGACAAGGGCGCGCTGGCACTGGCTGGCGACGGCAAGACCACGGTGCAGGTCAACCTGCCCGACGGCAGCCTGTATGCCCATGAGGGTACGCTGGACTTCTCCTCGCCGACGGTCGATCCGGCCACCGGCGCGGTGTCGCTGCGCGCGCAGCTGCCCAACCCCGACCACATCCTGCTGCCGGGCTCGTTCGTCAGCTTCAAGGCCCATCTCGGTGAGCGCAACAACGCCTTCCTGATCCCGCAGC
Organism: Stenotrophomonas sp. STEN014; assembly: GCF_056760315.1. Lineage (NCBI taxonomy): Bacteria > Pseudomonadati > Pseudomonadota > Gammaproteobacteria > Lysobacterales > Lysobacteraceae > Stenotrophomonas > Stenotrophomonas sp. STEN014. The sequence goes on from NZ_JBRREN010000009.1 coordinate 19,654, forward strand.
AAGCCGTGCAACGCGACACCCAGGGCGGCTTCGTGCTGGTGGTGGGCAAGGATGGCAAGGTCGAGCGCAAGGCGGTCGTGCTGGACAGCCAGCAGGGCGGCAACTGGCTGATCTCTTCGGGACTGGCGGCTGACGACCAGGTCATCGTGTCGGGCATCCAGAAGGTCAAGGTGGGGAGCCCGGCCAAGGCGACCCCGTGGCAGCCGCAGGCTGCTGCCGCACCGGCCACCGGCGCGCCGGCACCGGCGACGGAAAAGAAGAACTAACGGGACGCCGCCATGCCTAAATTTTTCATCGATCACCCGGTATTCGCCTGGGTGGTGGCCATTCTGATTTCGCTGGGCGGTGTGATCTCGATCCTGAATCTGGGTATCGAGTCCTACCCCAGCGTGGCGCCGCCCCAGGTCACCGTTTCCGCCACCTACCCCGGCGCCAGCGCCTCCACGGCCGAGAAATCGGTCACCCAGGTCATCGAGCAGCAGCTGACCGGTATCGACAACCTGGTCTACTTCAACTCGTCGTCCTCCTCGTCCGGCCGGGTGACCATCACCCTGACCTTTGACAGCGGCACCGACGCCGACATCGCACAGGTGCAGGTGCAGAACAAGGTGGCGCTGGCCACCCCGCGCCTGCCCTCGGAAGTGACCAAGCAGGGCGTGGTCGTCGCCAAGGCCAACGCCGGCTTCCTGATGGCCATCGGCGTGCGCTCCGATGACGGCAGCGTCGATCGCGACGCGCTCAACGACATCGTCGGTGCCCGCGTGCTGGAGCAGATCTCCCGCGTCCCGGGCGTCGGCAGCACCCAGCAGTTCGGCTCCGAGTACGCCATGCGCATCTGGCTCAACCCGGAGAAGCTGCAGGGCTACAACCTGTCGGCCACCGACGTCTACAACGCCATCGGTACCCAAAACCTGCAGTTCGCAGCCGGCTCGGTGGGCGGCGACCCCGCCCCCAACGGCCAGGCGTTCACCGCCACGGTAGCCGCCGAAGGCCGCTACACCTCGCCCGAAGAGTTCGAGAACACCATCCTGCGGGCCAATGTCGACGGCAGCGTGGTCAAGCTCAAGGACGTCGCCCGGGTGGCCTTTGGTGCGTCCAACTACGGCTTTGACACCAAGTACAACGGCAAGCCCGTCGCGGCTTTCGCCATCCAGCTGCTGCCCGGCGCCAATGCGCTGGACGTATCTGAAGCGGTGACCGCCAAGATGGACGAGCTGGCGCCCAGCTTCCCGCCGGGCGTGAGCTGGTTCACCCCGTTCGACAGCACCACCTTCGTCAAGATCTCGATCAAGGAAGTGGTCCACACCCTGATCGAAGCCATCGTGCTGGTGTTCCTGGTGATGCTGATCTTCCTGCAGAACTTCCGCGCGACGATCATCCCGACCCTGGTCATTCCGGTGGCCCTGCTTGGCACCTTCATGGGCATGCTGATGGTGGGCTTCACCATCAACCAGCTGACCCTGTTTGCGATGGTTCTGGCGATCGGTATCGTGGTCGATGATGCGATCGTGGTGGTGGAAAACGTCGAACGCATCATGACCGAGGAGGGCCTGGCGCCCAAGGCGGCCACGCAGAAGGCCATGAGCCAGATCACCGGTGCGGTGGTCGCGATCACCGTGGTGCTGGCTGCCGTGTTCATCCCCAGCGCGATGCAGCCCGGCGCGTCGGGCGAGATCTACAAGCAGTTCGCGCTCACCATCGCCATCTCGATGGGCTTCTCCGCCCTGCTCGCCCTGAGCTTCACCCCGGCCCTGTGTGCGGCGTTCCTGCTGCCGACCCACAATGACAAGCCGAACTGGATCTACCGCACGTTCAACAAGTACTACGGCAAGCTGGAGCACCGCTACGTCGGCATGGTCGGCGGCGTCATCAAGCGTGCGCCGCGCTGGATGATGGTGTTCGGCCTGCTGGTGGTGCTGTGTGGCTTCCTGTTCACCCGCCTGCCGGGCAGCTTCCTGCCCGAGGAAGACCAGGGCTACGCGCTGGCCATCGTGCAGCTGCCGCCGGGTGCGACCAAGACCCGCACCAGCGCCGTGTTCGAACAGCTGCTGGGCACCATGCAGAACGAAGACGCCTTCGAAGGCATGATGCAGATCACCGGCTTCAGCTTCCTGGGCCAGGGCGAGAACGTCGGCATGGCGTTCATCCGCCTCAAGGACTGGAGCGAGCGCAAAGAGACCGCGCCGGAGTTCATCCAGGCCATGAACCGGAAGGCCTACGGCATCAAGGATGCGCAGATCTTCTTCGTCAACCTGCCGACCGTGCAGGGTCTGGGCCAGTTCGGCGGTTTCGACATGTGGCTGCAGGACCGTGCCGGTGCCGGCCAGGATGCGCTGATGGAGGCCCGCAACACCCTGCTGGGTGCCGCCTCGCAGAACCAGTCTCTGGTGGGCGTGCGCCCCAACACCCTGGAAAACTCGCCGCAGCTGCAGTTGAAGGTGGACCGCATCAAGGCCCAGACCATGGGCGTGTCGGTCAACGACGTCTACACCGCCATCCAGATGATGCTGGCACCGGTGTATGTCAACGACTTCTTCTATGGCGGCCGCATCAAGCGGGTCAACATGCAGGCCGATGCGGCCTACCGCACCGGTCCGGAATCGCTGAACAGCTACTTCGTACCCAGCTCGCTGAGCAAGGACGCCACCGGCCAGCCGGCGATGATCCCGCTCAGTGCGGTGGTCAAGTCCGAGTGGATCTACGCCCCGCCGGCGCTGAACCGCTACAACGGCTATTCGGCGGTCAATATCGTCGGCTCGCCAGCCCCGGGAACCAGCTCCGGCCAGGCCATGACCACGATGGAGAACCTGGTGCGCGACGATCTCCCGGCAGGCTTCGGCTTTGACTGGAGCGGCATGTCCTACCAGGAAATCCTGGCCGGCAACGCCGCGACGCTGCTGATGGTGCTGTCGATCGTGGTGGTGTTCCTGTGCCTGGCCGCACTCTACGAGAGCTGGTCGATCCCGGTTTCGGTGCTGCTGGTGGTGCCGATCGGCATCCTCGGCGCGGTGGTGTTCTCGCTGATGCGCGGCCTGCCGAATGATCTGTACTTCAAGATCGGCATGGTCACGGTGATCGGTCTGGCGGCGAAGAACGCGATCCTGATCGTGGAGTTCGCGGTCGAGCAGCGGGCGCTGGGCAAGACCCTGCGCGAGGCCACCATCGAAGCGGCGCACCTGCGCTTCCGCCCGATCCTGATGACCTCGTTCGCCTTCATCCTGGGCGTGCTGCCGATGGCCATCTCCACCGGCGCCGGCGCCAATGCACGCCATTCGTTGGGTACCGGCGTGATCGGCGGCATGCTGTTCGCCACCGCCATCGGCGTACTGCTGATTCCACTGTTCTTCGTGACGGTACGTCGCGTCCTGGGCGACAAGCTCGATGAGAAGTCCAAGGCGTATCTGGACCAGCACCAGGCGCGTGCCGCCAAGGAAGACCGGTAAGCCCGGGGCCGTGGATGGCGCCCAAGCGCGCCATCCACCGGTGCCCCCGGACATAGCCACCAATGAAAAGCCCCGGCATTGCCGGGGCTTTTTCTGTTCCGCTGCAGGCCGCAGGACTCAGCGCAGGCCGGTCTCGTTGCGGGCGATGACCATCCGCTGGATTTCCGAGGTGCCTTCGTAGATCTCGGTGATCTTGGCATCACGGAAGTAGCGTTCCAGCGGCATTTCCTTGGAATACCCCATGCCGCCGTGGATCTGCACCGCCTGGTGGGCGATCCACATCGCCGCCTCCGACGCGGTCAGTTTGGCGACCGCCGCCTCGGTGGAGAAGCGTTTGCCCTGCGACTTGACCCACGCCGCGCGCAGCGTCAGCAACATCGCAGCATCCAGCTTGCACTTCATGTCGGCGATCTTGGCCTGGACCATCTGGAACGTGCCGATCGGCGCACCGAAGGATTTGCGCTCCTGCACATAGGCCAGCGAGGCCTCGTAGGCGGCACGGGCGATGCCCACGGCCTGCGAGGCGATGCCGATACGACCCCCGTCCAGCAGGCTCATCGCGATCTTGAACCCCTGGCCTTCCTGGCCGATCACCTCGTCGGCAGTGGCCACGTAGTCCTGGAACTCGATCTCGCAGGTTGCCGAGGCGCGCACGCCCAGCTTCGGCTCGGTCTTGCCGCGACCGAAGCCCGGCTTGGTGGTGTCGATCATGAACGCGGTGATGCCACGGGCGCCCTGTTCCGGATCGGTCATCGCAAACAGCACGATGTAGCGCGCCACCGGGCCGGAGGTGATCCAGCTCTTCTGGCCGTTGATCACGAACGAGCCGTCGGCCTGCTTCACGGCGCGGCAGCGCATCGCCGTGGCATCGGAGCCGGACTGCGATTCGGTCAACGCGAAGGCACCGATCTCCCGGCCTTCGGCAATGGCACGCACGTACAGCTGCTTCTGCGCCTCGGTGCCGTAGGCCAGCACCGCATTGCAGAACAGCGAGTTGTTGACCGACATGATGGTGGCGTGGGCGGCATCGGCGGCCGACACCTCCACGATGGCCAGCACGCTGGAGATCGGGTCCATGCCCGAGCCGCCATACTCGACCGGCACCTCGATGCCCATCAGGCCGTTCTCGCCGAGCAGGCGGATGTTCTCCAGCGGGTACTCGCCGGTGGCATCGAAATGCTCCGCACTGGGGGCGATCTTCTCTTTGGCGATGCGGCGCGCGACATCCTGCAGCATCAATTGTTCGTCGGAAAAACTGAAGTCCACTACACCCCTCCCAGGGCTCACGAGGTTGCAATTGTAACCATCGCGCCCGGTTGCGGCCTATGCCTCGCCTTGACCCTGCCCCCACGGAAAGGAGAAAATATCTCTATATCGCGATAGGTAGATATTTATGGATCTGGAAGACTGGTCGACCCGTCTGAAAGTGTTCGCCGATGCAACGCGCGTGCGTCTGCTGACGCTGCTGGAACAGGAAGAACTGACCGTGGCCGAGCTGTCGGCCATCACCACACTGGCGCAGCCGCGGGTCTCGACCCATCTGGCGCGCCTGAAGGAAGCCGGGCTGGTGCGCGACCGCCGCGCCGGGGTCTCGGCCTATTACCGCTTCGACGAGGCCGCGCTGGATCCGGCGCAGCGCGCATTGTGGCATGCCCTGAGCACCGGCAGCGATGATCCATTGCTGCGCCAGGATGCGGAACGGGTGCCTGCGGTGCTGGCCATGCGCGCCGCCGACCAGAACTGGGCCGACAGCGTGGCCGGCGACATGGAGCGCCATTACTCGCCTGGCCGCACCTGGGAAGCGCTGGCGCGCAGCGCGCTGCCGCTGTTGGAAACCGGTGACGTGCTCGATATCGCCTCCGGCGACGGCGTGCTGGCTGAACTGCTGGCGCCGCACGCGCAGCGTTATGTCTGCATCGACACCAGCGCCCGCGTGGTCGCCGCCGCCAGCGAGCGCCTGCGCAAGCTGGCCAACGTCGAAGTGCTCGAAGGCGACATGCACAAACTGCCTTTCGAGGACGGCAGCTTTGATCTGGTGGTGCTGATGCACGCGCTGACCTACGCCAGCCAGCCGGCCAAGGCCGTGGCCGAATGCGCCCGGGTCGTGCGTCCTGGCGGCCGGCTGATGCTGTGCAGCCTGGCCCGGCACGAGCACAAGGCGGCGGTGGAGGCCTACGGCCACGTCAATCTCGGCTTCACCGACAAGGAACTGCGCAAGTTCGTCGAAAAGGCCGGGCTGGAAGTCTCCAGCCTGGAAACCGTGACCCGCGAGAAGCGCCCGCCGCATTTCGAAGTCATCTCCCTGATCGCCCACAAACCCTGATCACGTCACAGCGAGTCCCCACGCCATGCGTTCCCTCCCCTGGCTCCATCCCGAGCGTGTCGCCAAGCTGCTGCTGGCACTTGAGCAGCGCATCCTGATCATCGACGGTGCCATGGGCACGATGATCCAGCGCCACCGTCTGGAAGAAGGCGACTACCGCGGTGAGCGCTTCGCGGGGGGCTTCGACAGCCAGCACGCGCATGGCCCGGGCTGCGAACACGACCTGAAAGGCAACAACGACCTGCTGCTGCTGACCCGGCCTGAAGTGATCGCCGGCATCCACACCGCCTACCTGGAAGCCGGCGCGGACCTGCTGGAAACCAACACCTTCAACGCCACCGCCGTCAGCCAGGCCGACTATCACCTGGAGCACCTGGTCTACGAGTTGAACAAGGCCGGCGCGCAGGTCGCGCGCCAGTGCTGCGACGCCATCGAGGCGACCACGCCGGACAAGCCGCGCTTTGTGATCGGTGTACTCGGCCCGACCAGCCGCACCGCCTCGATCAGCCCCAACGTGAATGATCCGGGTTTCCGCAATACCAGTTTCGACGAGTTGCGCGGTACCTACCGCGAGGCCATCGAAGGCCTGATCGACGGTGGCGCCGACACGCTGATGGTGGAAACCATCTTCGACACGCTCAACGCCAAGGCCGCGCTGTTCGCGATCGAGGAAGTGTTCGAGGCGCGCGGCGGCCGCCTGCCGGTCATGATCTCCGGCACCATCACCGATGCCTCCGGACGCACCCTGTCCGGGCAGACCGCCGAGGCGTTCTATGCCTCGGTCGCGCACGGCCAGCCGCTGTCGATCGGCTTCAACTGCGCGCTCGGCGCCACCGACATGCGCCCGCATGTGGAAACCCTGGCGCAGATCGCCACCGGCTATGTCAGCGCGCACCCCAACGCGGGCCTGCCCAACGCGTTTGGCGAATACGACGAGACCCCGGAAGAAATGGCCACCACGCTCAAGGAGTTCGCCCAGTCCGGGCTGCTGAACCTGGTGGGCGGCTGCTGCGGCACCTCGCCGGAGCATATCCGCGCCATCGCCGCTGCGGTGGCCGGGCTCCCCCCGCGTGCGCTGCCGTCGCGGCAGGAGCAGGCGGCATGAGCCATCCGCCGTATACCCGGCTGTCGGGACTGGAACCGCTGGTCATCACCCCGGACCTGCTGTTCATCAACGTCGGTGAGCGTACCAACGTCACCGGCAGCGCCCAGTTCCGCAAGCTGATCAAGGAAGAGCGTTACGAGGAAGCGGTCGAGGTCGCCCGCCAGCAGGTCGCCAGCGGCGCGCAGATCCTCGACGTGAACATGGACGAGGGCCTGATCGACTCCGAGAAAGCGATGACCCGCTATCTCAACCTGATCATGTCCGAGCCGGACATCGCCCGCATTCCGGTGATGGTCGACTCCTCCAAGTGGAGCGTGATCGAGGCCGGGCTCAAATGCCTGCAGGGCAAGAGCGTGGTCAATTCGATCTCGCTCAAGGAGGGCGAAGCCGCGTTCATCGAACACGCCCGGCTGGTGCGCCGCTACGGTGCTGCCGCGGTGGTGATGGCGTTCGACGAGGTCGGCCAGGCCGACACCTGCGCGCGCAAGGTGGAAATCTGCACGCGCGCCTACCGCATCCTCACCGAAGACGTGGGCTTCCCGCCCGAAGACATCATCTTCGATCCGAACATCTTTGCCGTGGCCACCGGCATCGAGGAGCACGACAACTACGCGGTGGACTTCATCGAAGCCACCCGCATCATCAAGCGCACGTTGCCGCACTGCCACGTCTCCGGCGGCGTGTCGAACGTCTCGTTCTCCTTCCGTGGCAACGAGACCGTGCGCCAGGCGATCCACTCGGTGTTCCTGTACCACGCCATCAGGGCCGGCATGGACATGGGCATCGTCAACGCCGGCGCGATGCCGATCTATGACGATCTGGACCCGGAACTGCGCGAGCGCGTGGAGGATGTGATCCTCAACCGGCGCAGCGACGGTACCGAACGGCTGCTGGAAATCGCCGAGCGCTACAAGGGCAGGAAGGGCGAGAAGAAGGTCGAGGACCTGGCCTGGCGTGACAAGCCGGTGCGCGAGCGCCTGGCCCATGCCCTGGTGCATGGCCTGGACGCTTGGGTGGAAGAAGATACCGAAGACGCCCGCCAGCAATCCACCCGCCCGCTGGATGTGATCGAAGGCCCGCTGATGGACGGCATGAACGTGGTCGGGGACCTGTTCGGCGCCGGCAAGATGTTCCTGCCGCAGGTGGTCAAATCCGCCCGTGTGATGAAAAAGGCCGTGGCCTACCTGCTGCCGTATATCGAGGCGGAGAAGGCGCGCACCGGCGATACCGCAAAGTCCAATGGCAAGATCATCATGGCCACGGTCAAGGGTGACGTGCACGATATCGGCAAGAACATCGTCGGCGTGGTGCTTGCCTGCAACAACTTCGAGGTCGTGGACCTGGGCGTGATGGTGCCGGCGCAGAAGATTCTCGATGCCGCCCGTGAGCATCAGGCCGACATCATCGGCCTGTCCGGGCTGATCACCCCGTCACTGGAGGAGATGAGCCACGTCGCCCGGGAGATGCAGCGCCAGGGTTTCGAGCTGCCGCTGCTGATTGGTGGCGCCACCACCTCGCGCGCGCACACCGCGCTGAAGATCGATCCGTTCTACAACGCGCCGACGGTGTGGGTGAAGGACGCCTCGCGCGCGGTCGGCGTGGCCCAGTCGCTGATCTCGCGCGAACTGCGCGACAGTTTCGTCGCCGCCAATGACGCCGACTACGCCGATATCCGCCAGCGCCACCGCAACCGCGGCGACGCCAAGCGGCTGGTGTCGCTGGAGCACGCCCGCAGCCAGCGTTTCCAGTGCGACTGGCAACAGTACGAACCGGCGGTGCCGGCGCAGCCCGGTATCCACGTGTTCGACGACTACCCGCTGGAGGACCTGCTGCCGGTCATCGACTGGACGCCGTTCTTCCAGGCCTGGGAGCTGGCCGGCAAGTTCCCGGCCATCCTCACCGACGAGGTCGTCGGCCCGCAGGCCAGCGACCTGTACCGCGATGCCCGCGCGATGCTGGAGCGGATCATCAAGGAGAAATGGCTGACCGCCCGCGCGGTGTTCGGCCTGTGGCCGGCCAACAGCCGTGGCGACGATGTGATCGTCCACAACGCCGAACAACCCACCACCCTGCACTTCCTGCGCCAGCAGGTGGACAAGCCGGCCGAACGCCCGGATTTCTGCCTGGCCGACTTCATCGCCCCGGAAACCAGCGGCCGGCAGGACTGGATCGGCGCCTTCGCGGTGACCGCCGGCATCGGTATCGAGCCGCACGTGGCCCGCTTCGAGGCCGATCACGACGACTACAACGCGATCCTGCTCAAGGCCCTGGCCGACCGTCTGGCCGAAGCGCTGGCCGAGCGCCTGCACCAGCGCCTACGTACCGAATTCTGGGGCTATGACCGCCACGAGCAGCTCGACAACGAGGCGCTGATCGCCGAGAAGTACCGCGGCATCCGCCCGGCTCCTGGCTATCCGGCCTGCCCGGAGCACAGCGAGAAGCAGACCCTGTTCGCGATGCTCGGCGCCGAAGGGATCGGCATGTCGCTGACTGAAAGCTTCGCCATGCTGCCGACCGCCGCGGTATCGGGCTACTACTTCAGCCACCCGCAGAGCCAGTATTTCGTGGTGGGCCGTGTATCCAAGGAGCAGGTCAACGATTACGCCAGGCGCAAGGGCGTGGAGCGCGCGCAGGTGGAAAGGTGGTTGGCCTCCAACCTGGACTACGACCCGGAATGAGGCCTGGCGTCCTGCGTCCCTGCAGGGCGCAGGACGCCTCCATTGGATGACCGGCGGCGCGGCGGCTCCGCAGGCCGCCCTCAGTCCTGCTCCTGGCCCAGCATCCGGATCAGCCGCGCCGCCAGTGCCTTGACCTCCGGCCCGGCGGAGGGACGGTGCAGCAGCACCCGCTCGATGCTGTCGATCAGCGGCAGCCCGCTGGCCAGTCCCAGCACCGTATGGCCGGCGGTTACCGCGCGTGCGGGCAACAGGCTGATGCCCAGCCCGTCAGCGACCGCCGCCTGCAGTCCCCCCAGGCTGGAGCTGGTGAAGCTGATCCGCCAGCGGCGCCCGAGCGCCTCGATGGCGTCGATCATGTCCTCGCGGTACAGCCCGCGCGGCGGAAACGCCACCAGCGGCACCGGGTCCTGCGCGAACGCCGGTGCCGAAGCCGCATCGACCCAGCACATCGACTCCGGCCAGCAGGCCACGCCGTCACGGCCGCCACGGCGCTGCTTGAGCAGCACCAGGTCGAGTTCGCCGCGGTCATAGCTGTCGCCCAGCGCCCGGCTCAGGCCGCTGCTGACTTCCAGCTTCACCTGCGGATGCTCACGGCTGAAGACGGCCAGCAGCCGGGTGGTACGGCCACCGGCGAAATCCTCCGGTACACCCAGCCGGATCGTGGCCGTGGCGCCCTCGCCCGAAAGCGCATCGGACAGTTCCTCGTTCAATGCCAGCATCCGCCGCGCATAGCCCAGCACGGTTTCGCCGATATCGGTCGGTCGCGCATCGCGCACGCCGCGGTCCAACAACCGGTGCCCAGCCAGTTCCTCCAGCCGCCGCACCTTCTGGCTGATGGTGGACTGGGTCGAGTGCAGGCGCGCAGCCGCAGCGGTGAAACCACCGCAGTCGGCCACGGTCACCAGTGCCCGCAGCAGATCCAGATCGAACAGGGATCTATTCGATTTCGCACTGGTAGCCATCGTTACATTTCATTTCTGGATGGATGAAAGGACTTGTAGCATCGACCCATAACCGGTGCAAACCGTCGCGCCCCACCCCGGTGCCCGCTCCACGGCACGCCACATTGCAGAGACAGGAGGCGGGCGATGTCCGCACGACATTGGATCACCGCCCAGTTGCTGGCCAGCGCCATGCTGGCGTCGTGCGCGGCCGGCGCTGACGACAGGGGGCTGTCGCGCCAGCTGTTCCAGGCGGCCGAAGCCGGCAACGTCGAGACGGTGCGCAGCCTGCTGGCGCAGGGCGCCGACATTCACGCCCGCGACAAAAAAGATCGCACCCCGCTGCTGGCCGCCGTCCACCAGCGCCAGATCGGAACGGCACGGCTGCTGATGGAAGCCGGCGCCGACGTCAATGCCAGGGATTCGATCCAGGACACCGCCTACCTGTATGCCGGCGCCAGTGGGCAGGTGGAGATCCTGAAGATGACGCTGGCCCACGGGGCCGATCTACGCAGCACCAACCGCTACGGCGGCACCGCGCTGATTCCGGCTGCCGAGCGTGGCCATGTGGAAACCGTGCGCACGCTGATCGAGGCCGGCATCGACTTGGACCACGTCAACCGGCTTGGCTGGACCGCGCTGCTGGAGGCGATCATTCTCGGCGATGGCGGCGTCGCCCATCAGCAGATCGTGCGCATGCTGATCGATGCCGGTGCCGACGTGAACCTCCCCGACAGCTATGGCATCTCTCCACTGCAACGCGCCCGCCAGCGCCAGCAGGCCGCCATCGTGCGCCTGCTGGTCGCCGCCGGCGCGCACTGACCCCTTTACTCCGCTGTGCGGCCCGCCGCACGCCACTGGACACCGCTGATGAAAACCACGCTTTCCCTCGCCCTGTCAGGCCTGCTGCTGGCGGTCGCGCCCGCAGCCCTGGCGGCACGTTCCACCGCCGACGTGCTGATCCGCCACGCCACCGTGGTCGACGTCGAACACGGCAGCACCCGTCCCGGCCAGACGGTGGTGATCCGCGGTGACGACATCGTGGCCGTCGGCGAGGACCAGACCCTGGCCGGCCAGTGGCGCGCCGGCACGACCATCGATGCGAAGAACCGCTACCTGATCCCCGGCCTGTGGGACATGCACGTGCATTTCGGCGGCGGCCCGGCGCTGATCGAGGAGAACAAGGCGCTGCTGCCGCTGTACGTGGCCCATGGCATCACCACCGTGCGCGACGCCTCCGGCGATCTGGCCGAACAGGTGCTGTCCTGGCGCGGGCAGATCGCCAACGGGCAGCTGTTCGGGCCGCAGCTGTTCACTTCCGGTGCCAAGATCGAAGGCCTCAAGCCGGTCTGGAAAGGCACGATCGAAGCCGGCGACGAGGCCGGCGTGGACGCCGCCCTGGACCGCGAGCAGCGCGACCAGGTGGACTTCGTCAAGATCACCGACAGCACGCTGTCCCCGGAGCTGTTCCTGTACGCCCTGCGCCAGGCCCGCCAGCGCGGCCTGCGCACTTCCGGCCATATCCCGATGGCGCTGACCGTGGGCCAGGCCGTGGATGCCGGCATCAGCTCGATCGAACACCTGGACTATGCGTTCAAGGCCGGGGTGAAGGATGAGGCCAGCATCGCCGCGGACTACGCCGCCGGCCGCATCGACCGTGCCGAAGCCAACCGCCGCCTGTCGGCCGGTTTCGACAACGACACCGCGATGGCCGCCTACCGTCGCTTCGCCGCGCTGGGTGTCGCGGTCACGCCGACGCTGGACGGTGGCCGCATCCTCGACTTCCTCGACAGCGAGCCGCACGACAACGACGCCTACCTGGCCTACATCGGCCCGGGCCTGCGCAAGACCTACGAATGGCGCGTGGAGCGCGCGGCCAAGGCCACGCCGGCGCAGATCCAGGCCCGCCACGAGGGCTATGCGGAGGTAGCCAAGGTGCTGCCGATGCTGCAGCAGGCCGGGGTGAACATCATGGCCGGCACCGACGCGGGCTTCCTCAACTCCTACAACTACCCGGGGATCGGCCTGCACAACGAGCTGAAGCTGTACGTGCGCGAAGGCCTGACCCCGCAGCAGGCGCTGGTCGCGGCCACCCGCGCCGGCCCGCAATGGTTCGGCACGCTGGACCGCTACGGCGCGGTGGAAGCAGGCAAGGCCGCCGACCTGGTGCTGCTGGAGCGCAACCCGCTGCAGGACATCGCGGCCACCCGCGCCATCGACACGATGATCCTGCGCGGCCGGGTGCTCGACCGCGCCGCGCTGGACGCGCTGCTGACCGAGGCCAAGGCCAAAGTGGCTGCCTGGGATGCCGCTGAAACGCGTTGAGACGGATGCCTGCTGAGCGGTCACCCGCCAAAAGGTGACCGCGCTGCTGCCCGCGGAGACGGGCACAAGGCACAATAGCCGGCGCGGCCCAGCCGCTCCCCCGCCCCCACCCGCGCCGCTGGCGCCTTGTGATGACCGCCGTTTCCCTGCCACGCCCATCCGTGCCCACCGCGCGGCTGTCGAGCTTCTATTTCTTCTATTACGCCGCCCTCGGCGCGTTCACCCCGTACTGGAGCCTGTACCTGCAGTCGCGCGGGATGAGTGTCACCGCCATCAGCGTGATGATGAGCCTGTGGTATGCCACCCGGGTGGTCGCGCCCAGCACCTGGACCTCGCTGGCGGCGGCCTCGCCACGGCCGATCCGCTGGCTGCGGATCGGCTGCGTGCTGACCCTGCTCAGCTTCGCCGCCTTCCTGTTTCCCGCGCCGCAGTGGTCGATGTACGCGGTGATGATCGCGTTCTGCTTCTTCTACAACGCGGTGATGCCGCAGTTCGAATCGATCACCATCACCCATCTGGGCAGTGACAGCCACCGCTACGGCCTAATCCGCGTATGGGGCTCATTCGGCTTCATCGCCGTGGTCACCAGCTTCGGCTGGCTGATCGAACACCATGGCGCCGGCAAGCTGCCGTGGCTGATGCTGCCGCTGTTCGCGCTGATGATCGGCTCGGCCTTCCTCAACCGCTACGCCCGCGATATCCCCGGCGGCACCCACACCGAGGGCGGTTTCTGGGCCATCGTCCGGCAGAAGCCGGTACTGGCGTTCTTCGTCGCCGCGTTCCTCGAGCAGCTCTCGTTCGGCCCCTACTACACGTTCTTCTCGCTCTACATGGACCAGCACGGCTACAGCACCTCGTTGCTGGGGCTGATGTGGACGGTGGGCGTGGTGTTCGAGGTGGCGGTGTTCTTCCTGATCTCGCGCTTCTTCCGCCGCTGGGACGCCAGCTGGCTGCTGATCATTTCCATGGCCAGCGCCGCCCTGCGCTGGTGGGCCACCGCGCTGTGGCCGGAGAACATCCCGGTGATGCTCGTCGCCCAGGCCACCCATTGTCTTGGCTTTGCCGCGTTCTTCGCCTCGGCCATGCAACTGCTGGCGCGCTACTTCCCCGGCCAGCTCAACGGCCACGGCCAGGGCCTGTTCTACGGCTTCTCCTCAGGACTGGGCGGCGTGCTGGGCGCGCTGATCGCCGGCCAGCTGTGGCGCTTCGGCGATGGCAAGGTCGCCTTCCTCGTCGGTGGCGGCTTCGCCCTGGCCGGCGCGCTGATCGCGCTGTACTGGCTGCCCCCCTCCCGACAGGCCCGGGGGGCCGCGGGCTAGCAGATACCTGTGCAGGCAGCCATTCCCCACGCAGGGAGCGCCGTCCGCCGCGGAGGCGAGTCACTTGCAGGGCCACTGCGCCTGTTGCCGGTGCGGATCGTCAGCCTCGAGGCGAGCCGCGCCCCAAACCGTAGCCGGCGCCGCACATGGAAAAAGACAGGCCAGCGGCCTGTCTTTTCTGTCACACCGAGGCGGCCGGAACCGCTTTACCAGACCAGGTCGTCCGGCACCTGGTACATCGGATCGGCATACGGATCGGCTTCGGCCGGCGCGTTCGGGTCGATCTTCAGCGCCACCGAGGGGGCGAACACCTGTTCGGCCTCGGCCAGGACCGCCGCGGTGACCAGCAGGTAGCGACCGTTCTGCTGCAACACCCCCAGCTCGCCGGCATTGAGCGCCTTGAGCTGGTCGGCATTGACATAGATGCGCTTGATCTTGCCGCCGTACTCGAAGTGCCGGGCGATATCGGCCTCAGGGTCGTTCAGTCCCTTGTCCTTGATCAGCTCGTCGAGCCTGGCGCGGGCTTCGCGGCGCAGGCGGGCTTCTTCCTGCTTCCGGCGCTCGGCCTCGATGCGCTCGTCCTTCTCGCGCTGGGCACGGATGGCGTAGGCCTTGGCCAGATCGATGTCTTCCTGCGAGCGCGGCTTGCGCGCGCCCTGCGGCCGGCCCTGGCCGGGCTTGCCCTGTCCTGCTTTGGGAGCGCCGGCAGCGGCAGACGGCCGACTGCCCTGCTTGCCGTGCGGACGGCCATCGCGGCGTTGATCGGGTTTGCGCTCCGGCTTGGGCGCAGATTTGAAGCCCAGCCCGAGGAGCTGGTCGCGGAGTGTGTCGCTCATAGGTAACCGTCAGTAATGCGGGGGCGGTGGTTCGTCGGCGGCATCGGCATAGAGCGCGGTACGCACCTTGCCCAGATCGTCCAGCAGGTGCCGCAGCAGGTCGGCGTTGCGCGAGCCCTGCATGCGGGCATCGGCCAGGGCTTCGCTCATTTCGGCCAGTGCCTGCTCTTGGAAGGAGACCCGCATTTCCAGCTCAACCAGACGGGCTTCGAGCGCTTGTTCGCGCTCGTTCGGAGAAAACTCATGCATGCAGGGAACGTCCTCGGCCAATGCCGTAATAAGCGAGGCCTGCGGCCTCTATTTCCTGCGGGTCGTACAGATTGCGCCCATCGAACACCACCGCATCCCCGAGCGCCTCGCGCAGACGGACAAAATCGGGGCTGCGGAACTGCTTCCACTCGGTGACCACGATCAGCGCGTCGGCACCTTCCAGTGCCTCGAACGCGGACTCGCACAACATCAGATCCTTGCGCTCTCCGAAAACACGACGGGCTTCGCCCATCGCCTCGGGATCATAGGCGCGCACCTGCGCGCCGGCCTCCCACAACTGCGCCAGCAGCCGCCGGCTGGGGGCGGCGCGCATGTCATCGGTATTGGGCTTGAACGCCAGGCCCCATACCGCAAACGTCTTGCCCCGCACGCCTTCATCCTCGCCCCGGTCGTAATGACGCTGGATCAGGGTGAACAGGTGGCCCTTCTGCGCCTCGTTGACCGCTTCCACCGCCTCCAGCAGCCGGGGCGTATGCCCGTACTGGGCGGCAGTGCGCGCCAGCGCCTGCACATCCTTGGGAAAGCAGGAGCCGCCGTAACCGGCGCCGGGATAGATGAAGTGCCAGCCGATGCGCGGGTCCGAACCGATGCCCTGGCGGACCTGTTCGATATCCGCCCCCACGCGCTCGGCGATATTGGCGATCTCGTTCATGAAGCTGATCTTGGTCGCCAGCATCGCGTTGGCCGCGTACTTGGTCAGCTCGGCCGAACGCACATCCATCTCCACCACACGGTCGCGCTTGCGGTTGAACGGGGCGTACAGACGGCGCAGGACGGTCACCGCGCGCGCATCGTCCGCACCGATGATGATCCGGTCCGGCCGCAGGCAGTCGGCCACCGCATCACCTTCCTTGAGGAACTCCGGGTTGGAGACCACATCAAAGGCGATCCGGGCGCCACGGGCGGAAAACTCCTCGGCGATCACCGCGCGGACCTTGTCGGCGGTACCGACCGGCACCGTCGACTTGTTGACCACCACTGCCGGATGGTCCAGGTGGCGACCGATCGTGCGGGCCACGGCCAGCACATACTGCAGGTCGGCACTGCCGTCCTCATCGGGCGGGGTGCCGACTGCAATGAAGATCACCTGTGCATGCGCGATGGCGCCGGCCGCCTCGGTGGTGAAGGCCAGACGCCCGGCGGCGTGGTTGGCCTGCACCAGTGGCGCCAATCCCGGTTCGTAGATCGGGATGACGCCCCGGTTCAGACCATCGATCTTGGCCTGGTCGATATCGACACAGACCACGTCATGACCGACCTCGGCCAGACAGGCTCCGGTGACGAGACCGACATAGCCTGTACCGAACATCGCGACGCGCATGGCAGCGGGAACTCCGTAGCTGTGTTACTGCAGAATACCCAGCAGTTCCACGTCAAACGTCAACGCCGCGTCAGGACCGATCGGGCCACCCGGGGTACCGGCGCTGCCGTAAGCCAGCTCCGACGGGATCCAGAAACGGTACTTGGCACCGACCGGCATCAGCGACACGCCTTCGGTCCAGCCCTTGATGACCTGGTTCAGGCCGAAATCGACCGGCTCGCCACGCTGGTAGCTGCTGTCGAACACGGTGCCGTCCAGCAGCTTGCCTTCGTAGTTCACGCGCACGCGGCTGGTCGGGACCGGACGCTCGCCGCTGCCCGGGCGGATCACCTGGTACTGCAGGCCCGAAGCGGTGGTCACCACGCCCGGCTGGGTCTTGTTCTTGGCAAGGAAGGCATTGCCTTCTTCACGGTTCTTGCCGGCCGAAGCGGCCTGCTTGGCGGTGCTGAAAGCCTGCAGCATGGCCTGCGCCTGCTGGCGGTCCATCAGCGGCGTGCCCTTGCTGAACACGGTGGTGATGGCCTGGAACACCGAGTCCAGGTCGATTTCCTTCTGGATCGGCGCCAGCGACGGGCCCACCGCATAGCTGCCCAGCATCAGGCCGACTTTTTCCTTGTCCACCGACGGCGGCTGGCTGCCCGGCGCCATGCCCGGCACCTGTTGGCCGGAACGGGCCATCATGACGGTGCGCAGCGCCTGGTCGGTCTGCTGGGCCTCTTCCTGCGAGAGCAGCGGCTGGCCGCCGGCAAATGCGTTCTCGATGCCACGACGCAGTGCCGCGATGTCGACTTCCGAAGCGATGGGCTCAAACGAGCTGGCAACGTCGATGCCGATGGCGTAACCGACTTTTTCACGATCCGAGGTCAAAACAGACTTCTCCTTGGTAGCCGCCGGGGCGGCAGGTTGTTGCGACATCACGACACCCGGTGCCGCCATCGCCAGAATCAGAAGCGACGCCACGGCGCCGCGCTTTCCCATCTTCATTCGCTGCTTTCCTGGAAGTGAACAAACGCCGCGGTCGGCGCAAGGGGCGACATTGTCGCACGCACGCTGGATATGTCGAGGCGCCTCAACGCCGAGGCGACGGTGCCGCCAGCTCGCGTTCGATCGCCGCACGCAGCGCCGGATCATCCGGGCGCACCTTGCTCGGGAACTGGGCGACCACCCGCCCGTCGCGCGACACCAGATACTTGTGGAAATTCCAGCCCGGCGCCACGCCGGTGGCGCGGGTCAGGTCCCGGTACAGCGGCGTGGCTTCCGGGCCGACCACATGCACCTTCTGGAACATCGGGAATTTCACGCCATAGGTCAGCGTGCAGAACTCCTGGATCTGCACCTCGGTGCCCGGTTCCTGACCCTTGAAGTCGTTGGAGGGGAAACCCAGCACCGCAAATCCCTGCCCCGACAGCTCCTGCTGCAGCGCCTCCAGTCCTTCGTACTGCGGGGTGAAACCGCATTTGGAGGCGGTGTTGACGATCAACAGCACCTTGCCACCATAGGTCCGATTCAGGTTCACCTCGCTGTTTCCCGCCAACAGCCGGTAGTCGCGGTCCAGCAGCGGCCCGGCAACGGCACTCGCCGCACCGCCAAGTGATGCCATAAAAACCATTGAAATCAGTATCTTGCGAATTTTCAAAATCCTTCTCCTGAGCAATCGGCACTGATGGATACGTATCGGCCGTAATTTTAGTGACAGAACAGTTGCGCGGCGCCGTGTCGGTGTTATAGTTGCATACAACACCAGCCACCCTACACAGGGAGCCGAGATGAGCATCAAACGCAGCAGACACGTACTCCAGGCAGTGATGGCCACGGGCACCCTGTTGTTGCTCGGCTGCTCGGCGGCGCCTGAAACCGGCCGTACCAACGTCCGGGATTATGCAGCCGAGGCGGCCGGTGATGAGCAGGATGCGAATGACCTTCCCAAAGCGAAGCGGCCGGTCAGGCGGATGCGAACCAGCCTGTCACTGCCCTACTTCTCCTTCGCACAGTCGCTGAACCCGCGGAGCTGACTCATGACTGATATCCAGTGGAGCGATGGTGCTCCCATCTACCGCCAGTTGAAGGATCGCGTGATCGCGATGATGCTGGACGGGCTGCTCAAGCCGGGCGATGCCCTGCCCTCGGTACGCCAGGTGGCGGCCGAATACCAGCTCAACCCGATCACGGTATCGCGCGCCTACCAGGAGTTGGCCGACGAGAACCTGGTCGAGAAGCGCCGTGGCCTGGGCATGTTCATGACCGAGGAAGCCGCGCTGAAGCTACGTGGCAACGAGCGCGAACGTTTTCTCAAAGACGAATGGCCCGCGGTCCTGGAGCGTATCCAGCGTCTGGGGCTGACCTTGGAAGATCTGCTGCCATCGGGGACCACGCTATGAATGCCGTTACTGAACCGGTCGTTTCCGCCACCGGCCTGCGCAAGGCCTACAAGAAGAAGCCGGCACTGGACAACGCCAGCTTCTCCATCGAACCGGGCCGCATCGTCGGCCTGATCGGCCCCAACGGCGCCGGCAAGACCACCGCGCTGAAGGCCCTGCTCGGGCTGACCCCGTTCGAAGGCGAACTGCGCGTGCTGGGCATGGACCCGCGCACCCAGCGCAACGCGCTGATGAACGAAGTCTGCTTCATCGCCGACGTGGCCGTGCTGCCGCGCTGGATCCGGGTCAGGGAAGCCATCGACTTCGTCGCCGGCGTGCATCCGCGCTTTGACCGCGCGCGCTGCGAGCGCTTTCTGGCCAACACCAAACTGCAGCCCAGGCAGCGGGTGCGCGAGCTGTCCAAAGGCATGGTGGTGCAGTTGCACCTGGCGCTGGTGATGGCCATCGACGCCAAGGTGCTGGTGCTGGACGAACCGACCCTGGGTCTGGACATCCTGTACCGCAAGGAGTTCTACCAGCGCCTGCTGGAAGATTATTTCGACGAGCAGAAGACGATCATCATCACCACCCACCAGGTGGAGGAGATCGAACACATCCTCACCGACGTGCTGTTCATCCGCGATGGCAGGATCGTGCTCGCCGCCGACATGGAATCGATGGCCGGACGCTACACCGAGCTGCTGGCCTCGGCCGATACGCTGGAGGCCGCCCGCGCACTGGGCCCGATCGACGAGCGCGCCCTGCCGTTCGGCAAAACCGTACTGCTGTATGACAACGTCGAACGCAGCCGTGTCACCGCCCTGGGCGAAACCCGCAACCCGGGCCTGGCCGACCTGTTCGTGGCCATCATGAAGGGAACCTACGCATGAACGCCGTTCACCACATCACCCCGCTGGGCAAGTTCAAGTGGCTGCTCAAGCGCGAATACTGGGAAAACCGCGGCGGCTTCCTGTGGGCGCCGCTGATCGCCGGCGGCGTGTCCCTGCTGCTGTCGCTGATGGCGATCGTCGCCGGGCTGTGGGCGGCCAACCGCGCCGCGGACAATGGCGATCTCCATATCAATGGTGTGAACGTCAACGGCCTGGACCTGAAGCTGCTGACCTCGCAGATGTCGCCCGCCGATATGGGCAAGTGGGCCGAAGGCATGAACTTCACCCTGGCACTCAGCGCGGCGTGGCCGTTCATCGTGCTGGGCTTCGTGGTGTTCTTCTACTGTCTGGGCGCGCTGTACGACGACCGCCGCGATCGCAGCGTGCTGTTCTGGAAATCGATGCCGCTGTCGGACACCCAGACGGTGCTGTCCAAGCTGGCCAGCGCGCTGCTCGTGGCGCCGGTGCTGGCCACCGCCGCCGCCATCGTGACCATGTTCGGCTTCCTGCTGATGATCAGCCTGGTGGCGCTGGCCCATGGCGGCAGCCCGATGACCCTGATCTGGGGGCCGGCCAGCCCGTTGTCCCTGGCCGCCGGCCTGCTCGCGGGCATTCCGGTCTACGCGCTGTGGGCACTGCCTACCGCCGGCTGGCTGCTGCTGTGCTCGGCCTGGGCCAGGAGCAAGCCGTTCCTGTGGGCGGTGATGCTGCCGGTGTTCGCCGGTGTGGTGGTGAGCTGGTTCGGGCTGATGAAGCTGTTCGACATGAATGCCGGGTGGTTCTGGGCCCATGTGGTCGGCCGCCTGCTGCTGGGCACCGTGCCGGGTATCGAGATGGCCTACAAGGCTGACCTCAACGGCGGGCAATCGCTGCAATCGGTGCTACATGGCCTTACTCCAGCCGACCAGTTCACGACGCTGGTCAGCCCGCAGCTGTGGATTGGCGCCGTTGTCGGCATCGCCTTCATCGTTCTGGCCATCTGGCTGCGCCAGCGCCGCGACGACATCTGAACCGCCTTCCGCCAACGCAAGGAACCGAGATGAACATCAAACCCCTCCTGTTCGCCCTGGCCCTGCTGCCCGCCAGCGCCATTGCCGGGGAGCACTGCAAGTTCAGCCAGCCACAGGCCTTGGAGTTGGAGCTGGCCGGCGCCAAAGCCGTGGTGTTTGAAGTCAACAGCCACGACCTGAAGCTGCAGGCCAGCCCCGGCGCCAGCGCCGCGCTGAGCGGTCGCGCCTGCGCCTCGACCCAGGATCTGCTGGGCCAGCTGTCGCTGACCCAGCGCAGGGTGGGCGACAAGCTGGTGGTCACCCTCAAGCGCGAAAGCCAGGGCCTGAATATCAACTTCAGCGGCAGCACCTACGCCTATTTGGACCTGACCGGCACCGTGCCGGACAACATCCTGGTACAGCTCAAGGTCGGCTCGGGTGACGCCACGCTGGCCGGCGCGCACTCGATGAGCGCCGATGTCGGCTCCGGCGATGTCAGCGCCCGCGACATCAAGGGTTTGGCCACCGCGGCGGTCGGCTCCGGTGATATCCAGTTCGACAACGTCGGCGCCCTGTACCTGCTGTCACTGGGCTCGGGTGACGCCCGGATCCACGGCGTCCGTGGTGAGGCACGGGTCGGAAGCGTAGGCTCGGGCGACCTGGAGCTGCGTGGCGTACAGGGCGCGGTGACCATCGAAAGCCTTGGCTCCGGCGATATCGAGGTACGTGACACCCGCGGCGGCGTCAGCCTGGGCGCGATCGGCTCGGGCGACGTTGACGTCCACAACGCCGCCAGCCTGCGCGTGCAACGCGTGGGCAGCGGTTCGATCCGTCACAGTGGCGTTTCTGGCACGGTCGATCTGCCAAAAAAACGCTGACATTCCCAACCGCAACGGAAAGCACCTCATGAAAATTCCTGTCGCCCCCCTGTTCGCCCTGGTTCTGGCCCTGCCGCTGGCCGCCTGCGGTGAACGCCCCCAGACCGGTGCTCCGGGCACCGATACAGCGCTTGGCCAGAAGGTCCGCGCCGCTACCGATGAAGCCCGCAAGAAGCTGGCCGAAGGCAACATCAGCATTTCCAAAGACGGCGGCGCCAAGGTCGAGATCTCGCCCAGCGGCGAGCTGCTGATCAACGGTACTGCCGTACCGCTCGATGCCGGGCAGCGGGCGCTGGTCATGCAGTACCGCGCGCAGATGGTCAAAGTGGCCGAAGCCGGTATCGATGTCGGCATAGCCGGCGCCAACCTCGGCGTCAATGCCGCCGGGGAAGCGATCAAGGGCATTTTCAGCGGCAACAGTGGACAGGTCGAAGCCCGGATCAATGCCGAAGCCGACAAGCTGAAACAGCAGGCGCAGCTGATCTGCGACCAGTTGCCCGGACTGATGGCCACCCAGCAGAAGCTGGCCGCCGCCGTACCCCAGTTCGCCCCGTACGCGAAGATGGACCAGAGCGATATCGACGACTGCCGCAGCAACGGTGAGTTCTCCGCTCCGTAAGCCGCATTGGCAGCGGGGCGGTAAACTGCCGCCCCCTGCCCCACGCTTTGCCCTCTCATGAACAAGCTGCTGTTGTTGGCCCTGGCGGCCCTGGTTTCCCTGCTCTCCGCTTGTGGCGACCGCGCCGAATACGCCGCGCACCGCGTCGAGCGCAGCAAACCGAAGATGGAAGTGACCGATGACCGTATCGCGTTGCGTCGCGCCCCCTATCCCAATCTCGACATCCAGCCCGATGGCGGCTTGCGCGTGGATGACATCGCCATCCCGCTGACGTCCGAACAACAGCAGATCCTGCAGACCGGTTTCGTCAAACTGCAGATCCTGCGCCAGAACACACTGGTGGACGCCACGCCGGCCAGCAAGCCGGGCGAGCGCACCCTGCCGATCGTGATCCCGCCGGGGCAGGAACCGTTCCCGGCCGATCTGGTCGAACATATTCCCGAGTTCAAGCAGTACAGCGAGGCGCTGGCCAACCCGCGCGCGCTGCGCTGACCACGCGCCCTTCCGGCTCCAGCGCAAAGGCGGGCAGATGCCCGCCTCAGCCGCCGTGGATGCCGCCGCGGGTCAGCGCCGCCGGGTCCAGCAGCCGCTTGAGCTCGGCCTCGGACAGACCACTGTCCTCCACCGCCACCTCCAGCACCGGACGCTGCTCCTTGTAGGCCCGTTTTGCGATCGCGGCGGCCTTTTCGTAGCCGATGATCGGGTTCAACGCGGTCACCAGGATCGGGTTGCGGGCCAGCGCCTCACGCACCCGTTCCTGCTTGACCACCAGCCCGGCGATCACCTTGTCGGCCAGCAGGTTCATCACGCTGGACAGCAGCTGGATCGAATCCAGCAGGTTGGCTGCGATCAGCGGCAGGGTCACGTTCAACTGGAAGTTGCCGGTCTGCCCGGCAATGGTGATGGCGGTGTGGTGGCCGATCACCTGCGCCGCGGCCATCACAGTGGCTTCGGGAATCACCGGATTGACCTTGCCCGGCATGATCGAACTGCCCGGCTGCAGCGCCGGCAACTCCACCTCGCCCAGCCCGGCCAGCGGCCCGGCGTTCATCCAGCGCAGGTCATTGGCGATCTTGATCAGCGCCACCGCCAACGCATTGAACTGGCCGGACAGCTCCACCGCGTCGTCCTGCGCGGCCAGTCCTTCGAACTTGTTGGCGGCACTGTCGAACTTCACCTTCGTCGCGGTCGACAGCGCTTTGACCACCTTGCCGCCGAAGCGCGGATCGGCATTGATGCCGGTGCCGATCGCGGTGCCGCCCAGCGGCAGCCGGCGCAGCCGCTTCAGGGCGTCCTCGATGCGTCCTTCAGCCGAGGCCAGCTGCGCGGACCACGCGCCGAACTCCTGGGCAAAGGTCAGCGGCATCGCATCCATCAGATGTGTGCGCCCGGTCTTGACCACTTTGCCCAGTCCGCGGGCACGCCTGTCGATGATGCGGCGCAGGTGCTTGAGCGCCGGCAACAGGTCTTCGACCGTGGCCAGCTGCGCCGAGACGCGGATCGCGGTGGGAATCACATCATTGGAACTCTGCCCCAGATTGACGTGGTCATTGGGGTGCACCACCGTCTTGCCGGCCCTGCCGCTGGCGTTGGCCAGGGTGGCGATGACCTCGTTGGCATTCATGTTCGAGGAAGTGCCCGAGCCGGTCTGGTACACGTCGATCGGGAAATGCGCGTCATGCATGCCACCGGCCACCTCGGCCGCCGCCGACTGGATCGCCTTGGCCACCCCCTTGGGCAGCAGCCCCAGGCCGGCGTTGACCTCGGCCGCCGCGCCTTTGATCAGCCCCAGTGCCCGGATGAAGGCTCGCGGCATGCGTTGCCCGGACACCGGGAAATTCTCCACCGCACGCTGGGTCTGCGCCCCCCACAGCGCCTCGGCCGGCACCTGCAGCTCGCCCATGCTGTCGTGCTCGACACGCATCTTCATAGGATTCCTCCAACAGATCGACATTCCGGCGGCAATCTAGCCCATCACCTGCGAGGAATTCGTTTGCGGCGCCGCCCGTGGCACAGCCTGCCGCCGTCGTCGGCGTAGAATATGCGCCCCCGCCACTGCCCAACGCCTGCCGCCATGACGGATACGTCCCGCCAAGAAGCCACCCTGCTCGCCCTGTCCCCGCTTGACGGCCGTTATGCCGGCAAGGTCGACGCACTGCGCCCGATCTTTTCCGAATACGGCCTGATCAAGGCCCGCGTCAAGGTCGAGATCGAGTGGCTGCTGGCGCTGGGTGCCGAACCGGGCATCAGCGAGTTGGCCGATTTCAGCGCCGCCGGCAAGGCCAGGCTGCGCGCGCTGGCCGAGGATTTTTCGGTCGAGAATGCCGCACGCGTCAAGGAAATCGAGCGCACCACCAACCACGACGTCAAGGCCGTGGAGTACTTCATCAAGGAACAGCTCAAGGACGACGCCGAGCTGGCGCCGGCACTGGAGTTCGTGCACTTCGCCTGCACCAGCGAGGACATCAACAACCTGTCCTACGGCCTGATGCTGGCTGAAGCCCGCGACAAGGTAATCGTGCCGGCCTACAGCGGCATCGCCGCCACGCTGCGCCAGCTGGCCCACGCCCAGGCCGAACAGCCGATGCTCTCGCGCACCCACGGCCAGACCGCCTCGCCGACCACCCTGGGCAAGGAAATGGCCAATGTCGTCGCCCGCCTGGAACGGCAGATCAAGCAGATCGGCGCGGTCGAGCTGACCGGCAAGATCAATGGCGCCGTCGGCAACTACAACGCCCATGTCGTGTCCTACCCGGATATCGACTGGCCGGCCTTCGCCGAAGCGTTCGTAACATCGCTGGGGCTGGTGTTCAACCCTTACACCACCCAGATCGAGCCGCACGACAACGTGGCCGAGATCGGCGACGCCGCCCGTCGCGCCAACACCATCCTGATCGACCTGGCCCGCGACATCTGGGGCTACATCTCGCTGGGTTATTTCAAGCAGAAGCTCAAGGAAGGCGAAGTCGGCTCCTCGACCATGCCGCACAAGGTCAACCCGATCGACTTCGAAAATGCCGAGGGCAATTTCGGCATCGCCAACGCGCTGTTCGAGCACTTTTCCGCCAAGCTGCCGATCAGCCGCTGGCAGCGCGACCTGACCGACTCCACCGTGCTGCGCGCGGTCGGCACCGCCTTCGGCCACAGCCAGATCGCGCTGGACTCGCTGGCCAAGGGTCTGGGCAAGCTGACCGTGAACCCGGAGCGTCTGGATGCCGATCTGGATGCGGCCTGGGAAGTGCTGGCCGAAGCCGTGCAGACGGTGATGCGCCGTCACGGCCTGCCCAATCCCTACGAGCAGCTCAAGGCCCTGACCCGCGGCCATGGCATCACCGCCGATTCGATGCGCACGTTCATTGAATCGCTGGAGCTGCCGGCCGAGGCCAAGCAGCGCCTGCGCGAGCTGACCCCGGGCAGCTATGCCGGCCTGGCCGCACAGCTGGCCAAGGCGATCTGAGTCCTGATCACCTGCGCGAACCCCAGAGGAGCCGGCACTGCCGGCTCTTCTGCCATCTGGCGCCTGCCCGCAGCCCCGCATTGTGAAACCGCGCTGCCCCGGGGCGGTGGTGCACGCCTATGCTGGCAGTCCAGGTCTCAAGGGAACTGCGGATCAACCTGGATGTGCCCGACCTGGCCGCCGTCCCGGTCTGCTACTGCGCGGCGTTCGGGCGGCGCCCCGGCCGACGCATCGACGATGCCGGAGTCGAACTGCTCGGCGCCGAGGCCCCGCTGTGGCTGCTGGCCCCTCCGGCGGGCGGCGATGCGGCCGCCGGCCAGTCGCGCCACTGCGGGCGTCACTGGACGCCTCTGCACCTGGGTGTGGTGGTACCGCTGCTGGAGCCGGTACTGGCCCGAGCCAAAGCGGCCGGAATGCGCCCGGAAACCGGGATACGCGAAACCGCCTGGGGCCGCCTCGTGACCACGGCCGATCCCTCCGATCATCGCCGGTGCCCGCTGCCATTCACCGGTGACGGCCATGACGGGATCGCCCGCGCGCCGGCCTGACTTCGCGCCGGCAGTCGTGCGGTTTGGCGCCAACAAGGGGACAATAGCGGCCTGCGCGCATCTGGCGCCCGCAACCCCGCTTCCACGCTGCAAGGATTTCCCATGGCTGCACGCAAGAACAAGACCTATCCGATCGAAGTCCAGGCCAAGCCGGGCCAGCCGCTGGGCATGGCCCCGGCCACCTTCCTGCGCGACTACTGGCAGAAGCGTCCGCTGCTGATCCGCGGTGCCTTCCCGGATTTCCAGAGCCCGGTCTCGCCGGACGATCTGGCCGGTCTGGCCTGCGAGGACGGCGCGCTGGCACGGCTGATCAACCACGACCGCGCCGCCGACGGCTGGACCGTGCGTACCGGCCCGTTCCAGGAAGATGAGTTCCCGGGCATGCCCGACCACGACTGGACCCTGCTGGTGCAGGACGTGGACAAGTGGGACCCGGACGTGCGCGCGCTGCTGGCCCACTTCGATTTCCTGCCGCGCTGGCGCATGGATGACGTGATGATCAGCTTCGCCGCCACCGGCGGCTCGGTCGGCGCCCATGTCGACCAGTACGACGTGTTCCTGCTGCAGGGCTACGGCCACCGCCGCTGGCAGATCGACGCCAGCGAATCGACCAAGGGCAAGCGCCCGCCGCTGGATTTCCGTCCGGACGTGGAGCTGAAGCTGCTCAAGAAGTTCAAGGCCAGCCACGACTGGGTGCTGGCGCCCGGTGACATGCTCTACCTGCCGCCCAACGTGCCGCACAACGGCGTGGCCGAAGACCCGTGCCTGACCTACTCCTTCGGCATGCGCGCACCGTCATCGGCCGAGCTGATCAGCGACTGGCTGGATGACCTGGTGGCCAATGCCGATGAATCCATCCGCTTCCAGGATCCGGACCTGAAGCTGCCTGAAGATCCCAACGAGATCGATGCGGCGGCGATGAAGCGGGTGGTCACCGCGCTCAACGCGCTGCGGATGAACGATCCGGACCGCCTCGGCGACTGGTTCGGCCGCTTCATCACCACCTACCGCTCGGCCGGCGACATCCTGCCCTCACAGGCACCGCGCCCGCTGGAAGAGGTGGAAGCCGAACTGGCCCGTGGCGGCGAGCTGGAGCGCCACCCGTGGGCCCGTCTGGCCTGGCGCCGTGCCACCCGGGGCGGCACGCTGTACTGCTCAGGTCGCGAATTTCCGCTGTCGGTGAAGGACGCGCAGACCTTGGCCGCCGCCGAACACATCGACGCCACCGCCTACCGCAAGCTCTCGGCCAAGGGCCGCAGCGCCATGCTGGAGCTGCTGGCCGGCGGCTACTTCCAGCTGCTGGATGTGGAGACGCTCGCCCGTTTGCAGGCCGCTGCCGAAGAACTGGACGACAGCGACAATGACGCCGACGACGACCACGACGCGCCGGAAGTCGAGATCGAGGTGTTCGAGTACACCCAGGCCGCCGAAGGCGAGCCGGCCCAGGCCGACATCCAGACCGTCAATGTCAGCGAAGACGGGGTCGAGGTCGTGGTGATCTGCGACAACGACGACACGGATACCCCCGCAGCATGATCCCCGCCCCCAGTTTCCATATCGAAACCGCCGACTACGCCACCCAGCAGGCCGCGCTGCATGGCGTGCGGCATGCCGTGTTCGTGATTGAACAGCAGGTACCGGTGGAGCTGGAGGTCGATGCGCTGGACCCGCTCAGCCATCACGTGCTGGCGCGCGATGCCGATGGCCAGCCCATCGGTACCGGCCGGCTGACTCCCGAGCGCCGGATCGGACGCATGGCGGTCGTGGCCGGCGCCCGCGGCAACGGCGTCGGCGACGCCCTGCTCGAAGCCCTGGTCGCCGAGGCCCGCCGCCGCGGCTGGGGCGAGGTGAGCCTGCACGCCCAGCTGACCGCGCGCGACTTCTACGCCCGCAACGGTTTCCTGCCCGAAGGCGATACCTTCGAAGAGGCCGGCATCACCCACCAGACCATGCGCCGCCGGCTCGATGGCGCCATGCGCGTGGCCGATCTGACCGGAGCGACGGCCGCCGCCAGCAGCGTGATCCATCGCGCGCGCCGGCGGTTGCGGCTCCAGATCCGCGGTGACGACTCGGTCCTGCTCGGGCAACCCCAGCTGCTGGCGGCGCTGCGCCGCTTTGCCACCGCCCGCCACGACAAGCAGGTACAGCTGCTGCTCGCCGAAGGAGACCTGGCCACCTTGCCTGCGCCACTGACGGCGTTGATCCAGCGCCTGCCCAGCGTTTTCGAGCTGCGTGAGCCGGTCGATCCGGTCGATTGCGCCGTCGCGTCGGCCGGCATCGGCAATGACAATGGCGACTGCTACTTTCGTCCAATGGGCGAACGTTTGGAGGGCGAGCTGTCCCTGGCCAACGATGCGCGCGCCCGGCAGCAGGACGAGCTGTTCCAGCGTATCTGGGAGCGTTCGCGCGTCTGCAGCGCACTGCGTGTCCTCGGTGTCTGACGCCAGACACGGCAAGACAAATGGCGGCCTGGCATTAATCCGCGGGACAGTGTGAATGCCCCTTCCTGTCCCGGCAGGGGTATAATTCAGCGGTTAGATCACGCCCGTGCGCGCCTGTTCATGTGACGCGCCGGTTTCCCTGAGTCATACCCCACAAGCGAATCCGACACTCCATCGTGGACAATCTCCTGAAGCAGTTTGCGCAGTCATCGCAACTCGCCGGCGGCAACGCCTCCTATATCGAGGATCTGTACGAGCAGTACCTCGTTTCTCCGGACAGTGTGGACCCCAAGTGGAAGTCCTACTTCGATGGCTTCAAGGGCCGCGAAGCAGGTGATGTCCCGCACTCGGCCGCCATCGCCCTCATCACCGAAGCCGCCAAGAACGCGTCCAACGCAGGCGCTGCCAGTGCAGGCGACGAGCGTGAGCGCAACGTCGGCCGTCTGATCACCGCTTACCGTTCGCGCGGCCACCTGGGTGCCCGCCTGGATCCGCTGGGCCTGACCCCGCCGGTCAATCCGCCGGACCTGAGCCTGCCGTTCCATCACCTCACCGACGCCGACCTCAACGACGAGTTCAGCACCGGGGGCGTCGCTGGCCAGCCGCGGATGAAGCTGCGCGATCTGGTTGCACGCATGAAGGCGACCTATACCGGCTCGATCGGTGCGGAATTCATGCACATCGCCGAGGTCGAGCAGCGCCAGTGGCTCTACCAGCGCCTCGAGAACGCCGGCGGCAACTACAACCTCGATGCCGACACCCGGCGCCGCACGCTGGAGCGCCTGACCGCGGCCGAAGGCCTTGAGCGTTACCTGCACACCAAGTACGTCGGCCAGAAGCGCTTCTCGCTGGAGGGCGGCGATTCGCTGATCCCGATGATGGACACCGTGATCCGCAGCGCCGGCAAGGATGGCGTCAAGGACGTGATCATCGGCATGGCCCACCGCGGTCGCCTCAACGTGCTGGTCAACACGCTCGGCAAGAACCCGCGCAAGCTGTTCGACGAGTTCGAAGGCAAGTTCGAGCACGACGAGCGTGCTGTCGCCGGTGACGTGAAGTACCACATGGGTTTCTCCGCCGACGTCGCCACCGATGGCGGCCCGGTGCACCTGGCACTGGCGTTCAACCCGTCGCACCTGGAAATCGTCGACCCGGTGGTTGCCGGCTCGGTGCGTTCGCGCCAGGAGCGTCGCGGCGATGCCGCGCGCAAGCAGGTGATGCCGATCCTGATCCACGGTGACGCCGCCTTTGCCGGCCAGGGCGTGGTGATGGAACTGTTCCAGATGTCGCAGGCCCGCGGTTTCACCGTTGGCGGCACGATGCACATCGTGGTCAACAACCAGGTGGGCTTCACCACCTCCAACCGCGACGATTCGCGTTCGACCCTGTACTGCACCGATATCGCCAAGATGATCGGCGCACCGGTCCTGCACGTGAACGGCGACGATCCGGAAGCGGTGGTGTTTGCCGCCAAGCTGGCGTACGACTTCCGTCAGCAGTTCAACAAGGACGTCGTGATTGACCTGATCTGCTACCGCCGCTGGGGTCATAACGAAGCCGATGAGCCGGCGATCACCCAGCCGCTGATGTACCAGGTGATCCGCAAGCACAAGACCACCCGCGAGCTGTATGCCGAACAGCTCGAAGCCGCCGGCGTGATCCCGGCCGGTGCTGGCAAGGAGCTGGTCGACAGCTATCGCAACAAGCTCGATGCCGGTGAAGTGACCACCGAACTGGCCGATGTGGGCAAGACCCCGGCCACCAGCAAGTTGTTCGTGGATTGGGGCAAGTATCTGGCGGGCAAGCTGTCCGACCAGGTCAGCACCAAGGTCGAGATGGGCAAGCTGACCCAGCTGGCCGCGATGATCAACACCATTCCTGAGGGTGTGGAAGTGCATTCGCGCGTGGCCAAGGTCTATGACGACCGCCGCAAGATGGCCGCCGGCGAGATCCCGGGTGACTGGGGCTTTGCCGAAAACCTGGCCTACGCCACCCTGCTGGACGAAGGCCACGGCCTGCGTCTGGTCGGCCAGGACGTCGGCCGCGGTACCTTCACCCACCGCCACGCGATCCTGCATGACCAGAAGACCGACAGCTATTACCTGCCGTTGCGTCAGCTGGTCGAGTCGCCGGAGAAGGCCACCATTATCGATTCGCTGCTCAGCGAAGAAGCGGTGATGGCCTACGAGTACGGCTTCTCCACCACCGATCCCAACACCCTGTGCATCTGGGAGGGCCAGTTCGGCGACTTCGCCAACGGTGCCCAGGTGGTGATCGACCAGTTCATCGCCTCGGGCGAAGCCAAGTGGGGCCGGATCTCCGGCCTGACGCTGCTGCTGCCGCACGGTTATGAAGGACAGGGTCCGGAACACAGCTCCGCGCGTCTGGAGCGCTTCCTGCAGCTTTGCGCGCTGGAGAACATGCTGGTCTGCGTACCGTCGACCCCGGCCCAGGCATTCCACATGCTGCGTCGCCAGATGCGTATGGACACCCGCAAGCCGCTGGTGGTGATGTCGCCCAAGTCGCTGCTGCGCCACAAGCTGGCCGTGTCGACCCTGGACGAACTGGCCAACGGCGAGTTCCAGCACCTGATCGGTGACGCCGCTGCCGACGCCAAGAAGGTCAAGCGCGTGGTGCTGTGCTCGGGCAAGGTCTACTACGACCTGCTGGAAGACCAGACCAAGCGTGGCCAGGACGATGTGGCCATCGTGCGTATCGAACAGCTCTATCCGTTCCCGCGCCCGGCGCTGGCTGCCGAACTGAAGAAGTTCGACAAGGCCACTGACGTGGTGTGGTGCCAGGAAGAGCCGATGAACCAGGGTGCGTGGTACCAGATCAGGCACCACCTGCAGGCATGCGTGGCCGATGGCCAGGCCCTGCACTATGCCGGTCGCCCGCGTTCTCCGTCGCCTGCTGTTGGCCACATGTCCGATCACCTGCGCGAACTGCAGCAGTTGCTCGCCGACGCGCTGGTCAACAAGATCGACGACAACTACGCCGAATAAGCCACCTTTCTCTCAAGAATCTGCAACCAGGAAATCCGCCCAATGGCCACCGAAGTCAAAGTACCGGTACTGCCCGAATCCGTCTCCGACGCCACCATCGCCACCTGGCACAAGAAGCTGGGCGAGGCCGTCAAGCGTGACGAGAACCTGCTCGACCTGGAAACCGACAAGGTCGTGCTGGAAGTGCCGGCACCGGTTGATGGCGTGCTGAAGGAAATCAAGTTCAAGGAAGGCGACACCGTCACCTCCAACCAGATCCTGGCCATCATCGAGGAAGGCGCGGTTGCCGCTGCCGCACCGGCCGCCGCGGCCGAAGCGCCGAAGGCTGCCGCTCCGGCCGCCGCCGCACCGGCCGCTGCTGCCGCGCCGGCTCCGACTGCCAAGTCCGCCGCCGACACCCTGCCCCCGGGCGCCCGCTTCTCGGCCATCACCGAAGGCGTGAACCCGGCTGACGTGTCCGGCACCGGCCGCCACGGCGCCGTGACCAAGGAAGACATCGTCAACTTCGCCCGCAACGGTGGCGTCGGCAAGGCCGGCGGCGCCCGTCCGGAAGAACGCGTGCCGATGACCCGCATGCGCAAGCGCATCGCCGAGCGTCTGATGCAGTCGAAGAACTCGACCGCGATGCTGACCACCTTCAACGAAGTCAACCTGGCCAAGGTCTCCGCCGCGCGCAAGGAACTGCAGGAAGAGTTCGTCAAGGCCCATGGCATCAAGCTGGGCTTCATGAGCTTCTTTGTGAAGGCCGCCGCCAACGCGCTGCAGCGCTTCCCGCTGGTCAATGCCTCGATCGATGGTGACGACATCATCTATCACGGCTACTCGGACATCTCGATCGCCGTGTCCACCGACAAGGGTCTGGTGACCCCGGTGCTGCGCAACGTCGAGCGCATGTCCTTCGCCGACATCGAAAAGGCCATCGCCGACTACGCCAAGAAGGCACGCGACGGCAAGCTGTCGCTGGAAGAACTGCAGGGCGGCACCTTCACCGTCACCAATGGCGGCACCTTCGGCTCGCTGATGTCGACCCCGATCGTCAACCCGCCGCAGAGCGCGATCCTCGGCATGCACACGATCAAGGATCGTCCGATCGCCGAGAACGGCCAGGTCGTGATCGCCCCGATGATGTACCTGGCCATGTCCTATGACCACCGCATCATCGATGGCAAGGACTCGGTGCAGTTCCTGGTGGACATCAAGAACCAGCTGGAAAACCCGGGCCGCATGCTGTTCGGTCTGTAATCCCTCCGGCCCCTCGCCCGCAATGGCGAGGGGCTTGGTTTTGCAGGCTCGCATCACCGTCCTCTTCCCGGCGCCAGGCGCCAGCGGCCCGCCTCCGGGCCGACGGAAAGCAACAAGGAATTATCAATGGCTGAACAATTCGACGTCGTCGTCATCGGTGCCGGTCCTGCCGGCTATCACGCCGCCATCCGCGCCGCCCAGCTCGGTCTGAAGACCGCCTGCATCGACGCAGCGCTGGGCAAGGACGGCAAGCCGGCCCTCGGTGGCACCTGCCTGCGCGTGGGCTGCATCCCGTCCAAGGCGCTGCTGGATTCCTCGCGCCAGTTCTGGAACATGGGCCACATCTTTGGCGACCATGGCATCAGCTTCAACGACGCCAAGATCGACGTCGGCGCGATGGTTGGCCGCAAGGACAAGATCGTCAAGCAGTTCACCGGCGGCATCGCCCAGCTGTTCAAGGCCAACAAGGTTGCCGCCTACTACGGCTTCGGCCAGCTGCAGGCCGGCAACGTGGTCACCGTCAAGCAGCACGACGGCAGCACCGTCGAGCTGAAGGGCACCAACGTCATCATCGCCGCCGGTTCGGATTCGATCGAGCTGCCGTTCGCCAAGTTCAACGGTGACACCATCGTCGACAACGTCGGCGCGCTGGACTTCACCGAAGTGCCCAAGCGCCTGGCCGTGATCGGCGCCGGTGTGATCGGCCTGGAACTGGGCAGCGTGTGGAAGCGCCTGGGTGCGGAAGTGACGATCCTGGAAGCCATGCCGGAGTTCCTGGCCGCTGCCGACAGCGAAGCCGCCAAGGTCGCCGCCAAGGAATTCAAGAAGCAGGGCCTGGACATCCAGCTCAACGCCAAGGTCTCCAAGACCGAGGTCAAGGGCAAGGAAGTGCTGGTCACCTACAGCGACGCCAGCGGCGAGAAGACCATCACGGTCGACAAGCTGCTGGTCGCCGTGGGCCGTCGTGCCGCCACCAAGGGCCTGCTGGCCGACGGTACCGGCGTGCAGGTCAACGAGCGCGGCCAGATCGTGGTCGACGACCATTGCCACACTGGCGTCGACGGCGTGTGGGCGGTCGGCGACTGCGTGCGCGGCCCGATGCTGGCCCACAAGGGCTTCGAGGAAGGCATCGCGGTGGCCGAACTGATCGCCGGCCTGCCCGGCCACGTCAACTTCGACACCATCCCGTGGGTCATCTACACCGAGCCGGAACTGGCCTGGGTCGGCAAGACCGAGCAGCAGCTCAAGGCCGAAGGCATTCCGTACAAGGCTGGCAGCTTCCCGTTCGCCGCCAACGGCCGCGCAGTGGCGATGTCCGAGCCGGCTGGCTTCGTCAAGGTGCTGGCCCATGCCGAAACCGACCGCATCCTCGGCATGCACATGGTCGGCGTGAACGTCTCCGAGCTGGTGCACGAAGGCGTGCTGGCGATGGAGTTCAGCGGTTCGGCCGACGATCTGGCCCGCATCTGCCATGCCCACCCGTCGCTGTCGGAAGTGGTCCACGACGCGGCCATGGCCGTTGGCAAGCGTTCGATCCACAAGGCCAACTAAGCTCCACGGCCTGTGTGCAGAAGGCTCCGCCCCGGCGGGGCCTTCTTGCTTTTGAAATCCTCTGATCCCGCCCCTGTTCATAGACGGAATCCGAACACCTCTCCCCATCCAACAGGAACAACCATGAAGTCCATCTGCGTCTACTGCGGCTCCAATCCCGGCGCCAAGCCCATCTACATGCAACG
Source organism: Stenotrophomonas sp. STEN014 (assembly GCF_056760315.1). Classification (NCBI taxonomy): domain Bacteria; kingdom Pseudomonadati; phylum Pseudomonadota; class Gammaproteobacteria; order Lysobacterales; family Lysobacteraceae; genus Stenotrophomonas; species Stenotrophomonas sp. STEN014. The sequence continues at coordinate 54,377 of NZ_JBRREN010000009.1, forward strand.
CGCCACCGAACTGGGCACGCGCATTGCCAAAGAAGGCCTGCGGCTGGTGTACGGCGGCGGCAGGACCGGACTGATGGGCGCGGTGGCCGACGGCGTGCTGGCCGCCGGCGGCGAAGTCACCGGCGTGATTCCGCAGCATCTGGTGGACATGGAAGTGGCGCACAAAGGCGTGACCACGCTGGAGATCGTCGGCTCGATGCACGAGCGCAAGTCGCGCATGTTCGACCTGTCCGATGCCTTCGTCGCCCTGCCCGGCGGCTTCGGCACCGCCGAGGAGATCTTCGAGATGCTGACCTGGCGCCAGCTCGGCATTGGCAAAAAGCCCTGTGCCTTCCTCGATATCGACGGCTTCTATGCACAGCTGATCGGCATGATCGACACCATGGTCAGCGAACGCTTCCTGCATCCGGAACAGCGCGATGATCTGTGGCACGGCGAAGATCCGGCGCAGATGCTCGAATGGATGCGCGCCTACTCGCCGGCGCAGGCCAGCAAGTGGTTCGACGAGAAGCTGCGCGCCGCGTTGCGGTAAGTCACTGGCACGGCGCAGCGCGAGTGGCTGGAAAGCGCCCGCCTCCGGACGTGGCGCGGCCGGGAGAAAACGCAATCCATTGCGTTGATGCGGCCGCGCCGGGGATCATCCAGATCGATCCTCTTCGGGCATGCCGTTCAAGCACAGTGAGCGCCCGTCCAGAACAAGCCCGCATCGGCGGGCTTGTTTTTTTTGTACATCAAAGCTGATGCAAAGTGGCCTGGCGCGGAGCGGGATACCCCAGCAGATATCCCTGCCCGTAGTTGCAGCCCAGCTGCTGGAGGGTCTGGCGTTGCTGCTCGGTTTCCACGCCCTCGCCGATGGTTTCGATACCCAGGGTCCGGGCCAACGACAGCACTCCGTCCACCAGTGCCAGCGTGCTCTTGCCGCTCTGTGCGTGCAGTCCGGCGACAAAACTGCGATCGATCTTCAACGCGCTGATCGGAAAACGATGCAGATAGGACAGCGCCGAATACCCGGTTCCGAAATCGTCCAGCTGCACCACCACGCCCCGCTCCCGCAACTGGTGCAGGGTCTGCAGCGTACGCGGTGCATCATCCAGCAAGGCCGTTTCGGTGATTTCAATGCGCAATCGATCCGCATCGGCACCTGCCTCTTCGATCACTGCCAGCAGGCGCGGCGCGAAATCCGCCACGCGGAAATGCCGGGGCGAGACATTGACCGACACGTAGCCACGCGTGGTGCGGGCCAGATCCTTGACCACCTGTTCATAGATCAGCCAGTCGACCTGCTCGATCAGTCCGCTCTCCTCGCCCAGCGCGAGAAACTGCCCGGGCAACAGCAGGCCGCGCTGTTCGTGCGGCCATCGCAGTAACGCTTCGTGGCCGATCAGGCGACCATCCTCCAGTGACACGATGGGCTGGTAGAAGGGCACGAAATCACGATTGTTGATCGCACGCCGCAGATCGGACTCCAGCTCCAAGCTGCGCATCGCTTCCTGATGCATGGCGGCATCGAACACCACACAGCGGTCCTGGCCTTTCACCTTGGCCCGGTACATCGCCGCATCGGCATCCCGCAGCAGATCCGCGCCGGAGGTGTAGCGCGGGTGCCACAACGCGATACCCACGCTACCGGAAGGAAACAGCTCGCGCCCCTCCACCCACATCGGCGCCTCCAGCACTTTCAGCAGACGCCGCCCCAGATCCATGGCCGCCACAGCACCACCGTCACAACGCACCACCAGCGCGAACTCATCGCCTCCCAGGCGGGCGACGACATCATCGGTGCGGATCATCCGCACCAGCCGTCGCGCGACCTCCACCAGCATCTGATCACCGGCGGCGTGGCCGATACTGTCATTGACCCATTTGAAGCGGTCCAGGTCCAGGAACAACAACGCGAAAGGCGGGCCAGCGCCCAGGCGCGCATGGGCAATGGTCTGCTCAAGCGTCTGCTGCAGATGCATGCGATTGGGAAGACCGGTCAGCACGTCGTGCAAGGCAAGGTGGGTGAGCCGCTCCTCCGCGCGCAGACGTTCACTGATCTGCCCGAGCAGCTTCTGGTTGACCTCCCCCAGCTCGTAGGTGCGCTCCACGACCCGGCGCTCCAGTTCCGAATGCGCATCGAGCAGGCGGCCGCGATCACGCTGACGGGTCAAGCTGTTGCCGATATTGCCGGCCACAAACGCGAGAAGCCGCTGGTCCTGCGCGTTGAAAACCACGTCAGGCGAATAGCTCTGAACCGCGATCACTCCCATAATCTCGTCATCGTTCAGCAGTGGTACCCCCAGCCAGCAATAGGAAGGCGTGCCAAACTCGCAAAGCTCACCGTTGGCGATCAACCGATCAATATCCTCGCGCATGGCCAGCAACGGCTGTCCCCGGCGGATGGTGTATTCGGTCAGGCCGCCACTGAACGGGCGCGAGGTTTCCCGGGGTCTCTTTTCATCCACCGAGTAGACGAAGTCCACCCCATCGCCGGTGGCGTTCACCAGGGCGATGTAGAAGTTCCGGGCATCGAGCAACGTGCAGATCACTGCGTGCAGCTGTGCATGGAAATCGGCCTGGCTGTTGCAGCTCATGGCCAGCTCGGAAATCCGGAACAGCGCCGTCTGCACCATTTCAGCGCGACGGCGCTCGTTGATTTCCGCCTGCAGACTGCGGTTTGCCCGCTCCAGCTCCAGCGTGCGCCGCTGTACGTGCTGCTCCAGCCGCACATGCGCCTGCCGCCGGTCCATAGCGGTCAGGATGTGCTTGGCAACGAAATTCAGTACCGCGCGATCCTCGTCCGAGTAGCGGACCTCGAGCTGGTAGCTCTGCACCACGATGGCGCCGCACACCCGCCCGTTGCGCCACATCGGCACCCCCAGCCAGTCGGCACTTTCCAGCCCCTCGGCCTTGTCACACCGTGAATCGATATTTCTCAGCAGCTCACGCGATGGGCCACTCATCACCTGGCCATGCCGCAGCACGGCGAAGGTCAGGCTGGCCGGCATTTCCTCGTGGCGATAGCTGCGTTCGGGCTCGGGGATGAAATCATCCTGGGTATCCACGAAATACAGAAAGCGCAGACTGCTCTGCTGCTCGTCGCATTCGACGATATAGCAGTTTTCCGCGTACATCAGCGAGCCGAGAATCTGATGGAAATGCGCCAGCATTTCATCGAAATCCAGATCCGAACCGGCCAGATCGGCGATCTCGAACAGTGCCTTCTGCAAGCGTTTGGAGCGCTCCAGCTCCTGGATCCGCAGCTGCTGGCGCAAGGTCATCAGTACCGTGGTCACCAGCGCCCGCGCCGTACCCAGCCACGCTTCGCGCTGCTCGTGCGCCACGGTTTCGGTGAGCTCGGCGATCAGCGCAATCCGAGTACCGCTGTCGGCATGCGTCCACGTGGTTGAAACACGCAGGGGAAGATCACCCGTCAACGCGGCCCCCTCGAGCTGCTGTCGCACCGCCGACTGCAGCGCATCGCGATCCGGCGGACTGGTACAGCCGCCGGCAGCCAGCACCGCGTCCTCCCACGCCAGCGCCACCGTACTTCCGGCGGGGAGCAGTCCCTGCAGGGTCGCCACCACGCGGGCCGTGGGGGAATCACTGTCCGCACGCGGGTGGGCGGCAAGGATATCAAGCGGGCTGTAGAGCATACATCCGGTCTCTTTGGCTCCCAAACTGGATGGGCTCCCCTGATCCGCAGCATACCGTCACCCACGCGGATATACAGGGCCGGGCAAAAGTTCTTTATCTGAATCCGCAGGAGCCGACTCGCCGGCCGGCTAGGCATCCACCCGAGGAATCATTAGGCTGGGAAAGTGGATACCGCCGTCCAACCTGTTTCCGACGAAACGCTGATGCTGGCCTATGCGCGTGGCGATGGCGACGCGTTCGCCGAGCTGTATGCCCGCCATCGGACCCGCCTGTTCCACTACTTGCTGGGCCAACTGCGTGACCGCTCGCTGGCCGAGGAACTTTTCCAGGATATCTGGCACAAGGTCATCAACGCCCGCGGCAGCTGGCAGCCGGAGGCCGCCTTCGCCACCTGGCTGTTCCGCATCGCCCACAACCGGCTCAATGATCACTGGCGGGCCGCCAGGCACCGCCCTGCGGCACCGGCCGATGCAGACGAGCGCACAGCGCGACTGGCCGATGTACGCACCCCGGAACTGCTGGCCGATGAGCACATCCGGCGCCAGCAGTTGCAACAGGCGCTGGCGGAACTGCCGCCCGAGCAGCAGGAAGTGGTCATCCTGCGCCTTGAGCAGGAGCTGAGTCTGGAAGAAATCGGGCAGATCACCGGCGTGGGCCGCGAAACCGTCAAATCGCGACTGCGTTACGCGATGGACAAGCTGCGCGCGAGGTTGAACGAATGAACATCTCCGACAGGCTGACCCCGGAAGAACGCGAACTCGCCCGGCTGCTGGGGCAACCGCGCTCCAGCGAGCAGCCCGGCGCCGAGCTCGACGCCCGGGTCCTGGCAACGGCGCGACAACCGCTGTCCAGCGCGCCCGCCGCACCACCGCGCTCGGCCCGCAGCCAAGGCTGGGGCCGTCGCCGCAGCGTGACCTCCCCGCTGGCAATCGCCGCCTCGCTGGTACTGGTGGTGGGCCTTGCCTGGCAGTGGCGGCCGACACCCCCCGCAGCACCGGTTCCCAGTGCCGTCCGCACCGCACCGACCATTTACCCGGCGTCAGCACCACCGCAGGCCGAGGCTGCCGTAGATGGGGCGGGTACAACCGCACCCGCCTCCATCGGGGCACCGGCTGCCACAACGGACAAGAAGGCCCCGGACGCAAAAACCGCCACAACGCCCCTGCCAGCCAGGGCACGGACCAGTGAAAGACCGGCACCGCGCGCGGCATCTGCAAGCGACGCGGCAGTGGTAACGGCGCCCGCCGTTGAAGCCACGCCGATGGTCACTTCCCCTTCCCCGCCAGCACCACCCGCACCAGCACCGGCGATGGCTCCGCAAAACGACGAATACGCCGGCGCGCAGGCCGATCGGCGCACCGCGCTCCAGGCGCCGCCGGTTGCCCGCACGGCCGCGCCTCGGCCCGAACCGCTGGCGGCGGTCCGCAGTTCCGGCAGCACGCCGCAGAGTGCCGAATATCTCGCGGCCGAACGACTGCAGCAATGGCAGAGCGACCTCGACAGCGATGCCGCGCTCCCGCGCCGGCAGTGGCTCAAGCGCATCCGCGAACGCCGCGACTCCGGCGATCTGTCCGGCGCACGTCTGAGCCTGCGGCGTTTCATGCAGGAGTATCCCGAGGCGCGTATTCCGCGTGACCTGCGCCCCCTGCTCACGGACTGATCGCGCAGACACACGCGTCGGTTGCCAGCCTCTAGAATGGCGGTGATGCTCGACACCCTTGCCGCCCCCGCCAGCCATGAGCTGGAGATAAAACACAGCCGCTTCCTCGCGCAGGCCGCCCCCATCGGCACTGCCGCCGAAGCACTGGCGTTCATCGGTGCGGTCTCGTTCGCCGATGCCACCCACAACTGCTGGGCCTACCGCCACGGCAATGAATACCGCTCCAGCGATGACGGCGAACCGGCCGGCACCGCGGGCAGGCCGATCCTCGCGGCAATCGATGGCCAAGGCTACGACCGCATCGCGGTGGTGGTCACGCGCTGGTATGGCGGCATCAAGCTGGGCGCCGGCGGTCTGGTGCGCGCCTATGGCGGTACCGCCGCCGAGTGCCTGCGGCTGGCCCAGCGCAGCCCGCTGGTGGCAATGACCGAACGCATCCTGCAATGCGGCTTCGAGGACATGGGCATCGTCCACACCCTGCTGGGCAATGCCGGTGCCGAGAAGCTTGAAGAACAATTCCTGCCCGAGGGTCTGCGCCTGCACGTGCGCCTGGCTGCCGACCAGATCGACGCGTTGGCGCTGCGCCTGCGTGACGCCACCCGCGACCGCCTGCGCATGAGCGAGTTTTCCCCCCATGACTGAACCAATGCCTCCCTCACCCAAGCTGCAGAAGCTGGGCAGCCTCAAGGCGCTGTGGCCGTTCGTGCGTCGCCATGGCGCCCTGTTCGGGGCGTGGCTGGTCGCATTGGCGGTGTCCTCAACGGCAACGTTGAGCCTGCCGATGGCGGTCAAACAGATGATCGACCACGGTTTCTCCGGCGGCGGCCAGATCAACCGCGCGTTCTCGCTGCTATTCGTGGTGGCGGTGGTATTGGCGCTGGCCACGGCCGCCCGCTTCTTCTTTGTGTCGCTGCTTGGCGAGAAGGTCGTCGCCGATCTGCGTGGACGCCTGTACGCCCACCTGATCGGCCTGGATGCCGGCTTTCACGACCGCAACCGCAGCGGCGAGCTGGTATCCCGGCTGACCGCCGACTGCGAACTGCTGCGCAGCGTGATCGGTTCGACCATGTCGGTGGCTCTGCGCAGCGCCGTCACCGTCGTTGGCAGCATGGTGATGCTGTTTGTCACCAGCCCGCGCCTGGCCGCGTACGCATTGATCGGTATTCCACTGGCAGTGCTGCCGATCGTGCTGGGCGCGCGCCAGCTGCAGAAGATCTCGCGCGTCAGCCAGGACCGCATCGCCGACGCCAATGCACTGGCCGCCGAGACCCTGGGCGCGGTCCGCACCGTGCAGGCCCATGCCCGTGAGCCTTACGAACGCGGCCGCTTTGAAGACGCATTGAAGGTTTCGGTGGCCACCGCACGGCGCCGCATCCGCACCCAATCCGTCGTCACTGCCATCGCCATCGTGCTGGTGTTCGGTGCCATCGTCGCGGTGCTGTGGTCCGGCGCGCACGATGTCGTGGACGGCAACATGAGCGCCGGCACGCTGGGACAATTCGTGCTGTATGCGCTGATCGGCGGCGGCTCGGTGGGCGCACTGGCCGAAGTGTGGAACGAGCTGCAGCGCGCCGCCGGCGGCATGGGCCGCATCGCCGAGCTGCTGGCCGAAACGCCGCGCATCACCGCGCCGGCGCACGCACAGCCGCTGCCGGTACCGCTGCGCGGGGAAATCCGCTTCGAGCACGTGTCCTTCCACTACCCGCAGCGTCCGGACCAGCCGGCACTGGACGACTTCAGCCTGACGGTGGCGCCCGGCGAGACCGTTGCCCTGGTCGGCCCCTCCGGCGCGGGCAAGAGCACGGTGCTGTCACTGCTGCTGCGTTTCCACGATCCGGACGCCGGCAGCGTGCAGCTTGATGGCATCGATCTGCGCCGGCTCGATCCGGCCCAACTGCGCCAGAACATCGCGCTGGTGCCGCAGCAGCCGGCCCTGTTCGCCGCCAGCGCCGCCGACAACATCCGCTATGGCCGGCTCGAGGCCAGTGATGAAGCGATACGGATCGCCGCACGCTCGGCCGAAGCCGACGAGTTCCTCTGCCAGCTGCCCGAAGGTTACGCCAGCGATCTGGGCGAGCGCGGCGCGCGCCTGTCCGGCGGCCAGCAACAGCGCATCGCCATCGCTCGCGCGTTGCTCAAGGACGCGCCGGTGCTGCTGCTGGATGAGGCCACCAGCGCGCTGGACGCGCAGAGCGAGCGCGCGGTGCAGCAGGCGCTGGAACGACTGATGAGCGGCCGCACCACGCTGGTGATCGCGCATCGCCTGGCCACGGTGCTGAAGGCGGACCGCATCGTGGTGATGGACCACGGTCGCATCATCGCCCAGGGCTCGCATGCCGAGCTGCTGGCCCAGGACGGGTTGTATGCCGAACTGGCGCGACTGCAGTTCATAGATTGAGAACATCATGCCGACAGCAGGGTAACGCCGCTGCCGGCATGATCAACGCGTCCGATCCGGGTCCCTGCCACCAGGAGCTGAGCGATGGCGTTCCGACAATTCCCTGCGACAAGCGCCGATGGCCAGAGCTGGATCGTCATCGAATTCAGGGACGAGACACCAGGCGCGGCCAGTGGCAACTCCACGCCCGCGCCGCGTTATGAATTGGCCGACGGGCGTCCACTGATCCGCCAGGGCAGCCACCTGGGAACCGCCGATGGCGCGGTCAGGTTGTCACTGAACCAGCCATACCGTGCCTGAAAACAGGACCTCCATGCGACAGCAGATGCAGCGGCAAAACGCGTGGACTATGTGGGCCTGAATGGGCTTTGCCAAACCAGCCCGATGCTGGTCAATTATTGAACAAGTGTCTTGACAGCCTTGTGCCACAAGGCGCGCCGACGCTTATCCACACGTTTGTGTACATTTCATCCACACCCCCTGTGGATTAAGTCGCAGCTGCTGCGACAGTCCCCCGGTAGGTCAGCGTCCCAGCACGCGTCCGATACCGCTGTGATCGATCTGTTGTGCGGCCGCGGCCAACACCTCCGGCGCATAGCTGTGCTCGAAACCGATACGGAAATGCACTTCCCCTGACGGCGTACGCGAGGAGTGGATCGAGGCCAGGCTGACCCCATGCTGCTCGAACACATGCAGCAGTTCACGCAGTGAACCGGCGCGGTCCTGCGGCAGATGTACACTCATCGCCCGTTGCTCGGTGAGATCGGCCAGCAGATAGCCCAGCCGCTCGAAGCTGTAATTGCCGTCGCGCAGGGTGTCCTCGCCCACCGCCGCCCGGTTGTCGAGCAGGAACTGCTGACGGAACACGGCGCGGGCCGAATCGCTGCTCTGTCCGATCAGTCCGCGCAACTGCTGCAGCTGGCCCAGCAGACGATCCAGCATCTCGGCGGTATGCGGATTGCCGAACTGGATGTCTTCGTATATCACCGGATTCAGCGACAGGATGCGCGAAATGACCGCCGCATCCAGTTCGAAGGCGGTAGAACGGTAAGGCATCAGCGCCTGCAGATCACCCAGCAGGGGCGCGTACTCGCGCAGCACACCGGCCTGCGCCAGATGGGTGGCGTGCACCATCGCCTGCACCAGCGCCATCACCCGGTCATGATGCTCGGGCGTGGCATGCACGCATTCGGCCTCCAACCCGGCGTACAGCTCCTTGAGCCAGCCCTGCCAGCGGGGATCCAGGCGGGCTTCACAGACCACCATCACCCGGCCCTTGAGCGTCGGCGATTTGGGCGGCGCGGTCATCGGATGCAGTCCGGCGACCGATGCTCTGGACTCCAGCATCGCCGCTACCGGCCCGGCCTTGATCGAGGTGACATCCAGCCACAGACGGCCCTGCTCGCGCCCGCCCGAGCGGTGGACGTAGTGGCGTATCAGATCAGGCGTATGGCGGATGGGCGCGGAAAACAGCAGCACGTCGGCCCGCTCCAGCAGCTGTTCAGGCGTCTGCGAATCCACATCCACCGGATCGTGGCCGATGACCGTCAGACCCATCCGCGACTGGAAGAATCCGCGCAGCCAACGGCCATAGGCGCCACCGCTGCCGACGATGCCGATGACGGGACCACTCATGCCAGGCGCTCGGCGCGGAACCGGTGCGGCGTACCCAGCGCCGCGGGCGCTGCGGCAAGCACATCGAATTCCTCCACGCCCTGCGCCAACGTCGCTTCCAGCGCGGCATGCACACCGGCAATGGCGCGGCCCACCGCATCTTCAAAGGCGTGTCCCTTGAGCAGAAAGGCGACGATCAGCGACATCAGCACGTCACCGGTACCGGCCACATCCACCGGCAGATGCGGCGAGGTCCAACGCCAGACTTCATCGCGCCCGATCGCCAGCGTCACCAGGTCGCCGGGATTCCCCGAGACCGAATGGGCGATCACCCATTCCGGCCCCCGTTCCAGCAACTTGCGCGAAGCGGCGATGGCATCGTCCTGCGCCAATGCGGGCATGCCGGTCAGCCGTCCCAGTTCGAACGCGTTGGGCGTCACCAGCCAGGCATGTGGCAGCAAGCGCTCGGCGAAGACCTTCTCCAGCCCCGGCTCCACATAGGGGCCGGTATGGGTGTCGCCGATCACCGGATCCAGGCAGTAACGCAACTGGGACGACTGCGGAAGCACTGTATCCAGCCAGTCGGCGAATGCGACACCGTTTTCCACACTGCCGAAATAGCCGGACACCAGCGCACCGGCACGCTGCGGCAGACCACGCTCGCTCGCCCCCAGCAGCAGATCGGCAAACCAGTCCGCGGGGAGCACGTGCCCGCGCAGCGTCGAATAGAACGGCGCATTGCTCAGCAGCGTCGTGGGGATTTCCGCCACGCGCAGACCCAGCGCACGCAACGGCGGCACCGCCGCGCTGTTGCCGGCGTGGCCGTAGACCAGTTGGGATTGGACCGAAATCACGTCCACCGGCGTCGGCCCATCCGGGCGTTGCCGACGACCGTGCACGAGATGGCTGTGGTCGACTTCGTTCATCGTTACATTCTACGTCCGCACACCCCCGAGGCGACGGCGTAGATTGCGTGCGCAACCAACGCCGCGCACGGAAACAACAAAGCCGCAGCAAGCTGCGGCTTTGTCATTGCTGAAAACTAACCGGTCAGGTGGAGGTCATGCGGTCCCAGAACCCCTTGACGCCATCAATGAACGTGGCCGATTTGGGCGAATGCTTGCGCGCGTCCTCGCCACTGAAGCTGGCCTCGAACTGTTCCAGCAGCTTGCGCTGTTCGGCCGTCAGGTTGACCGGAGTTTCCACCACGATGCGGCAGTACAGGTCCCCTTCGGTGCGGCTGCGCACCGACTTGACGCCCTTGCCGCGCAGGCGGAACAGCTTGCCGGTCTGGGTCTCGGCCGGAATGCGGATCTCCGCCTCGCCCCCGAGTGTGGCCACCCGGATCGTGTCGCCCAGCGCCGCCTGCGAGATACGCACCGGCACTTCGCAATGCAGGTCGTCGCCATCGCGGGTGAAGATTGCATGCTCGCGAACGCGGATTTCCACATACAGATCGCCCGGCGGCGTGCCCGGCGGACCGGCCTCGCCCTCGCCCTGCAGGCGGATGCGATCACCGCTGTCCACGCCCGCGGGCACCTTGACCGAGAGCACCTTGTCTTCCTCCACCCGGCCGTTGCCGTGGCAGGTCTTGCAGGGCTTGGCGATGATCTGGCCACGGCCGCCGCAGTTGTGGCAAGCCTGCTGCATGGCGAAGATGCCACGCTGCACCCGCACCTGGCCGCGTCCGCCGCAGACGTTGCAGGTCTCGACCTTGCGGTCTTCCGAGCCGCTGCCATCGCAGTCGTCGCACTCGGCCAAGGTGGGAATCTCGATGCGGCGTTCGACGCCGGCCACCGCCTCCTCCAGGTCAAGCTCCATCACATAGCCGATGTCGGCCCCGCGACGCGGCTGGCGCGGGCCGCCACCGCCCCCGAAAATATTGCCGAAGATGTCGCCGAAGATGTCGTTCATGTCGGGGCCGCCGTGGCCGCCCCCACCCCCCATGCCATGCTCGAACGCGGCATGACCGTGGGTGTCGTACATGCGCCGCTTGTTGCCATCGGACAGGACTTCGTACGCCTCCTTGCACTCCTTGAACGCCGCTTCGGCCGCGGAGTCTCCCGGATTGCGGTCGGGATGGTGCTTCATCGCGCAACGGCGATAGGCCTTCTTCAGCTCTTCGTCATTGGCAGTGCGGGAAACACCCAGCACTTCGTAGTAATCGCGCTTGCTCATTTCAGGAATAGAGTTCCGTCACTCGGGATTCGTCAAAACAAAGGAGCGAAAACCGCTTCCGCTCCTCTGTTGGCCGCCCCGACGCCGGCTTACCCTTCTGTCAGGACCAGTTGTTGCAGGGGGGGGGGAACGGGGCGATGGCCTGCGCCACCACCCCGTTCCACCGCCGGATCAGGACTTCTTGTCGTCCTTGACCTCGGTAAACTCGGCATCGACCACGTCATCGCTGGACTGACCGGCACCGGCATCGGCCGTGCCGCCCTGCTCGCCCGCCGAAGCCGCAGCAAACAGCGCCTGGCCGGCTTCTTCCAGCGACTTGGACTTGGCTTCGATCTGCGCCTTGTCGTCGCCCTTCATCGCCGTTTCCAGATCGGCAAGTGCCGCCTCGACCTTGCCGATGACATCGCCGCCGACCTTGCTGCCGTGCTCGGTGATGGCACTGCGGGTCGCGTGGATCAGACCATCGGCCTGGTTGCGGGTCTGCACCAGCTCCTGGAACTTCTTGTCTTCCTCACGGTTGGCTTCCGCATCGGCGACCATGCGTGCGATCTCTTCCTCGGACAGACCCGAGCCGGCCTTGATCTCGACCTTCTGCTCCTTGTTGGTCTTCTTGTCCTTGGCCGACACATGCAGGATGCCGTTGGCGTCGATGTCGAAGGACACTTCCACCTGCGGCATGCCACGCGGGGCCGGCTCGATGCCGGACAGGTCGAACTTGGCCAGCGACTTGTTGTAGCGGGCCTGCTCACGCTCACCCTGCAGCACGTGCACGGTCACGGCCGACTGGTTGTCCTCGGCGGTCGAGAAGATCTGCGAAGCCTTGGTCGGGATCGTGGTGTTCTTCTCGATGATCTTGGTGAACACGCCACCCATGGTCTCGATACCCAGCGACAGCGGGGTCACGTCCAGCAGCAGCACGTCCTTGACGTCGCCGCCCAGCACGCCACCCTGGATCGCGGCACCCAGTGCCACGGCTTCGTCCGGATTGACGTCCTTGCGCGGCTCCTTGCCGAAGAACTCGCTCACGGCCTGCTGCACCTTCGGCATGCGGGTCTGGCCACCGACCAGGATCACTTCGTTGATGTCGCTCGAACGCAGGCCGGCGTCATTGAGCGCAACACGGCACGGCTCGATCGACTTCTTGACCAGGTCTTCCACCAGCGCCTCGAGCTTTGCACGGGTCAGCTTGATGTTCAGGTGCTTCGGACCGGAGGCATCGGCGGTGACGTACGGCAGGTTGACTTCGGTCTGCTGCGCGGACGACAGCTCGATCTTGGCGCGCTCGGCAGCATCCTTCAGGCGCTGCAGGGCCAGCGGATCCTTGCGCAGGTCGATGCCCTGGTCCTTCTGGAACTCTTCCACCAGGTACTCGATGACGCGGTTGTCGAAATCTTCGCCGCCCAGGAAGGTGTCACCGTTGGTGGCCAGCACTTCGAACTGCTTCTCGCCGTCGACGTTGGCGATCTCGATGATCGACACGTCGAAAGTGCCGCCGCCCAGATCGTAGACAACGATCTTGCGATCCTTGTTGTCGCCCTTGTCCAGGCCATAAGCCAGAGCCGCAGCGGTCGGCTCGTTGATGATGCGCTTGACGTCCAGACCGGCGATGCGGCCGGCGTCCTTGGTCGCCTGGCGCTGGCTGTCGTTGAAGTAGGCCGGCACGGTGATGACCGCTTCGGTGACCTTCTCACCGAGGAAGTCCTCGGCGGTCTTCTTCATCTTTTCCAGCACGCGCGCGGAGATTTCCTGCGGCGCCATCTTCTTGCCGTCGCTGGTCTGCACCCAGGCATCGCCGTTGTCATGGGCCAGGATGCCGTAGGGAACGTGGGCGATGTCTTTCTGCACTTCACCGTCGGTGAACTTGCGGCCGATCAGGCGCTTCACCGCATAGAAGGTGTTCTTCGGGTTGGTGACGGCCTGGCGCTTTGCCGAGGCGCCCACCAGCACTTCGCCGTCCTTGGTATAGGCGACGATGGAGGGCGTGGTGCGATCGCCTTCCGAGTTTTCGATGACGCGGGCCTTGCCGCCGTCCATGATCGCCACGCACGAGTTGGTGGTGCCGAGGTCGATACCAATGATCTTGCCCATGGGGGACTCCTGAGGATTCGTTTGCCGGCAGCCGCCGGGGATGAATGGGATGTGGGGGATGGCGTGGTGACATTCAAGCCACCCCCGGAACACGGTTTGCGGATGGCCGGCGCCGTTTAACCGGCGGCCAGCCTGCGGGTCAGTCGACCCGGGCCACCACCACCAGCGCCGGACGCAGCAGGCGCTCGTTGAGCAGGTAGCCCTTCTGGAACACGGTCACGACCGCGCCGGGGTTCACGCCAGCCGGCGCATCCACTTGGCTGATGGCCTGGTGGTGCTCCGGATTGAAGGTTTCCCCGGCCGGATCCAGCAGCGCCAGGCCGTTGTCGGCCGCCACCTTGAGCAGCTGCTTGTAGGTCAGTTCCAGCCCTTCGCGCAGCGGGTTGGGCTCGCTGCCCGCGGCGGCAAGGCCCGCATCCAGGCTGTCAAACACCGGCAGCAGTTCACCCAGCAGCTTCTCGTTGGCAAACTTGCGCGCCTGTTCGACATCGCGGGCCACACGCCGGCGCTGGTTCTCCAGGTCGGCGCGCTCACGCAGCGCGTCAGCCTTCACCTGCTCCAGCTCGGCGCGCAGCGCCTGGATCTGCTCCTGCTGGGGATCAGTGGCCGCTTCGCTGTCAGCGGGGGTAATGGGGTCGAGTTCTGGGTGCTCTTGGTTCATTTCCGGTTCCCTGGCGGAAGTTCAGCCGCCTACCCTGCCCCGTATGTGGGCGGCGGCGGCGGTTTCAAGGCCAAGAATCACGCGGTGAGACGCCAACCACCTACCCTGCCAGGAAAATCCCCCCGGACATTTGCCCGGCCCTTCGCGCATGCTAGTTTTGCGCGGCCCCAAGACCTGCCGACCATGCTCAGACATCTTTCCATCAAGGATTTTGCAGTAGTACGCGCCACCGAACTGGAGTTCGGCCCCGGCATGACCGTGGTTTCCGGTGAAACCGGCGCCGGCAAGTCGCTGATGGTCGATGCGCTGGGCTTCCTTTCCGGCCAGCGCGCCGACTCCGGCGTGGTGCGCCACGGCGCCAGCCGGGCCGAGCTGTCAGCAGAATTCAGCCTCAGCGATGACACCCCCGCCCGGCAATGGCTGCGCGACAACGAACTCGATGACGAGGAACAGTGCCAGCTGCGCCGGGTCATTCGCGCCGATGGCGGCTCGCGCGCCTTCATCAATGGCCGCCCGGTACCGGTATCGCAACTGGCCGAACTGGCCGCCTTTCTGGTCGAAATCCACGGCCAGCACGAGCAGCAGGCCCTGCTGGCCCGCCACAGCCAGCTGGCACTGCTGGATGCCTACGCCCGCAACGAGACCGAGCGCGCCGCCGTTCGCCTGGCCGCATCACGCTGGCAGGCGTTGCTGGACGAGCGCGAGGCCCTGTCGCAACAGGGTGATGTCTCCGATCGCATCGGCTTTCTCGAACACCAGCTGGGCGAACTGCAGCGCGAGGAGCTGGAGCCGGCTTCCATCGCCACCCTGATCGCCAGCCACCGCCGCCAGGCCCATTCCACCGCCCTGATCGAGGCCTGCCAGCATGCCAGCGGCCTGCTCAACGGCGACGACAGCCCCTCCCTGCTCGCCCAGCTGCAGCAGGTTCGCGGCGAACTGGCGCGGGTCAGCCAGCACGATCAGCGACTGGGCGAGATCGACAGCATGCTCGATGCCGCCGCCATCCAGCTGCACGAGGTCCTGGTACAGCTGGACCGGGTGCAGGACGACCTGGACAGCGATCCGGAGGCATTTGAAGACATCGAACGTCGCCTCGGGCGTCTGCATGATCTGGCGCGCAAGCACCGCGTGCCGATGGAGGAGCTGGCAGGCACCTGCGACCGTATCGAGGCCGAGCTGGAGCAGCTGCGCGGCGCCGACGAACGTCTGGCCAGGCTGGCCGGCGAGATCGACAAGGCCTGCGCGCACTGGCAGGCGCAGGCCGCCGCTCTGACCCTGGGCCGCACCCGGGCAGCCGCGGCGCTGTCGCAGACCACCACTGAACTGATTGGCGAACTGGGTATGGGCGGCGGCCAGTTCCGGATCGAACTGGAACCGCAGGCGCAGCTCCGCCCGGACCCCAATGGCGCCGAGCGGGTCGAATTCCTGGTGGCTGCCAATGCCGGCCAGCCGGCGCGGGCGCTGCGCAAGGTCGCCTCCGGCGGCGAGCTGTCGCGCATTTCACTGGCCATCGAGGTGGCCGCACTGGGCTTGGACGCGGTGCCCACGATGGTGTTCGACGAGGTGGACTCGGGCATCGGCGGGGCCATCGCCGACATCGTCGGCAGCAAGCTGCGGGCGCTGGGCGAACGCCGCCAGGTACTGTGCGTGACCCACCTGCCACAGGTCGCCTCCAAGGGTCACGCCCACTACCGGGTCAGCAAGGCGCCGGTGGAAGGCATGACCCAGAGCGCGGTGGAGCTGCTCGACGGCAAGGGCCGCGAGGAAGAGCTGGCGCGCATGCTCGGCGGCGCCGAGGTCAGCAAGGAGGCCCGCGCCGCGGCCCGCAAGTTGCTGGCAGAAGTGTGAGAAAAAAAACCGGCGCATGCGCCGGTTTTTTTTGAGATCAGATGATGCTCCGCCGCAGCCGGGCTCAACGCCGCTTCTTGCGCACGTACAGCACCAGCGAGTGCTCTTCGAGCTCGAACCCGTGCTCGGCGGCGATCTTCCGCTGCAGCTCCTCGATCTCGGCACTTTCAAATTCGATGATCTTGCCGGTATCCATGTCCACCATATGGTCATGGTGGGCGCCGCGATCCAGCTCGTAGACCGCCTGACCGCCTTCGAAATTGTGCTTGAGCACCAGACCGGCCGCCTCGAACTGGGTCAGCACACGGTAGACCGTGGCCAGACCTATCTCATCGCCGCAATCAAGCAGCTGGCGATAGATGTCTTCGGCCGTAAGGTGGTGATGCGGGGTGTTCTGCTCGAGCAAAGCGAGAATGCGCATGCGGGGATGCGTCACTTTCAAACCGACTTTGCGCAGCTCATTGGATTCCATAGCCATCCTGTTCATTGGCGGTTTAACGCCAGTTGTCTCCTGTCAGATCGCGCAGGGTGCCGGGGAGTGTATCATCGGCCTGATTTCCTAAAACCGCCCTACCCAATGCGCAACCTCCTGTTGATCGCCGTTGTCGCCCTGTCCACTACTGGCTGCGGCATCATCTATAAGCAGCCCATCTATCAGGGCAACCTGATCCGCGAGCAGTCCGTGGCGCAATTGCAGGTCGGCCAGAGCAAGCAGCAGGTCAACGCGCTGCTGGGCACACCTTCGATTGCTGACCCGTTCCACGCCCAGCGCTGGGACTACACCGCCAGCCAACGTGTGAACCGCCTGGGCAAGACCGAAGTGAAGAATTTCACTGTTTTCTTCGAGAACGATGCAGTGACGCGCTGGGAAGGCGACTACTTCGCCACCCAGGATGCGGAGCTGGCCAAGAACAGCGTGCGCCAGTTCGGTCGCAATCTGGCCAAGGACAAGAAGAAGGGCGGCCGCTGATCGCCGCCTGCTGAACCTCAGCCGCCGCGCGCACGCCGGCGGCGATTTTCCTTGGGATCGGCCACCAGCGGCCGAAGCATCTCAATGCGATCCCCGTCCCGAAGCACCTGCTCTGGACGCGCGACGACGCCATGAACCGCGCAGGCCACCACTTCGCCGTCTGCGACCAGCGCCGCTTCTGCAAGCGCATCGGCCACGACACAACCTTCCGGCAACTGCAGCTCGCGGCGGAGATAACGATCCGGCCAGGCCAGCACTACTTCCACGCGCATGCCTCAGGCCTCCTGATCGGCCACGCGCACGAAGTCATTGACCATGCGATCGGCCAGCCCCTGAAAACCCAGCGCCAACGCCGGACCCAACAAGCGCGAGGTTGGCTCGAACTCCAGCGTCAACGTCACCTTGCAGGCATCTTCCGCAAGCGAGTGGAATTCCCAGCGTCCGTGCAGGCGCTTGAACGGGCCATCACGCAACTGCATATCGATACTGTGCGGACGCTGCAGCGTGTTCTCGGTCATGAACCAGGTCCGGAACGAGCCCAGCCCCAGATCGAGCCGGGCAACAACGCGATCACCGCCCTGCTCCAGGATCTCGGCCTTGTCGCACCAGCGGAAGCGGCGCGGATAGGCGGAGACGTCATTGACCAAGTCGAACATGCATCCTGCGGAGTGTTCGACCAAAGCGCTGCGGCGGATGGTAGGCATGGGATTACAAAGAATGTCCGGAACGCCCCCGAATCGGAGACAATATGTAAATGAGCAAGAAACCCGGCAAGGATAAAGCAAAGAGCGCGACGGTCGACAAAACCATCTCGCTCAACAAGCGTGCCCGTCACGAATACCACCTTGAGGAGCGTGTCGAGGCTGGACTGGTGCTGCAAGGCTGGGAGGTCAAGGCCATCCGCGCCGGTCGCGGCAATATGACCGACGCCTATGCGTATGTGAAAGATGGCGAGATCTACCTGATCGGCGCGCAGATCACCCCGCTGATCCAGGCCTCCACCCACGTCGTGGCTGAAGACCGCCGTCAGCGCAAACTGCTGCTGCACCGCCGTGAGATCGACAAACTGATCGGCCGCGTCGAGCGTGAGGGCTACACTCTGGTGCCCACCGCGATGTACTGGAGCAAGAACAAGATCAAGCTCGAGATCGCGCTGGCCAAGGGCAAACAGGATCACGACAAGCGCGATGCCGCCAAGGACCGTGACTGGGCCCGCGAGAAGCAGCGCGCCATGCGTGCGCACAACCGTAGCGCCTGAGCAAACCCCTGCGCGCTTGGCCGCTCCGGCGCGCGGAACGCCCCGGCGATGCTGGCCCCGCTTGGATTGGTTTCCAGTCCGGCATTCGACACAACAGTTAGCGACGCGCCAGCCGCTCCACCTGATCCCGGAGCGTCTGCATCGGCCTGTCTATACAGCCACGGTTCGCTGATCGCACCTGCACCCGACGCATTTCATTTGAGGGCGGCGCGTGTGCCCCGCCTATTCAGCATTTGCACCAGAAACACGGCGAAAGGATGGGCGTCAGATGAACCGACCAGCCGCGCACCGGCGCGCAGCGCGTGACGATTCAGATGCTTTGCCGTACCATCACCCACGTCGAGCATCGGCCCGCCCCGCAACAGCGGACGGATCGCTGAAGACTTGTAAGGCTCGAAGAAACCGGGGGTGCACTGGTTTCGACGGGGGTTATGAAGTCGCTTGGTGCATGCCGAGGGGGTAGCTTTCCTCGTAAATCCAGCTGCAAAACTCTAGTTGCCAACGACGACAACTACGCTCTCGCCGCTTAAGGCGTAAGCCCCGAACCCACTTGTGCCCGTGCTCGTGGATGTAGGGTCATTATCACGGAACCGGCTGTGACGGCTGCCTGTCAGTCATGGCTTAACCAAAACAGGCTGGTCTTGGGGTGCGCTTCGCATACCGTGCTGCCACAGGACGAGACCCAACGGTGAGCTAAGCATGTAGTACCGGGGATGGAGTGCCTTCGGACGGCGGTTCAATTCCGCCCACCTCCACCATATAGCCGTCTTGGGACGGTACAACAAAGGCTGGAAACCCTAGAGAAATCAAAGGTTCCGGCCTTTTTTGTGCCTGCGACAGTCCGACAGCGCCCATAACCACGCGGGGCAACACTGGGCAATCCAGGGCGCGGTAACTGCGCATGAAGCATGGCCCTCAATGCTCCTTAGCGATGTTGCGTTCGGCAAAAGCAGGTCCGCGACGACCGCTGTTTTCAACGACGGCGGCCATTTCCTGCCTTATGGAGTCGCAATGCGGGTCGCTACAAGGTTGGGATCTACAGAGAGGAAAGACCCGTGCCCCTGGACACCTTCCCCTCCCCCGGCCATGCGCTTGTCAGCAAAGGCCAGGTTGCAACGGGCACTGCGTTGACGGGCGGCGCGTAGACGACAGCCCACCGCCTCAGGCCAAGGCCCCGCCAAGCAGCACCCGCTCTGGAAAGCGCGCGGACAAAGTCGCAACTGGCAAGCAGCGCTCCTGCTGGCTCCCTCTGATGGATGTGTCGCTGCTGGCGCGGCGCGCCAGGGTCTTCCACCCCAGCGCTGCGCCGATCATTGGTCCAGCCACGCTGCGGACAGCCATCAACCACTCTTTATCCGGCCCTCGACCAGATGCGCCACCTGTTGGCCGAACATGTCCATGTCCTCCGGGTCATGGCTGATCAGCAGCAGCGGAATGCCGGTCTGGTCCAGGACCGTCTCCAGTTCCTGACGCAGGTGCGCGCGCAAGTGGTGATCCAGCGCCGCGAACGGTTCATCCAGCAACAGCGCCTGCGGTTGCGTCACCAGTGCGCGCGCCAGTGCAGTGCGCTGGCGCTGTCCACCGGAGATCTGTGCAGGCAGCAGATCGCCGATGTGCTCGATGCGGAACGCCTGCAACCACTGCTCCACCGCCGCGATACGGCTCCCGCGCGCCGGGTTGCACCAACCGCGCTGCAGACCGAAGCCCACGTTCTGGCGCACGCTCAGATGCGGAAACAATGCGTAGTCCTGAAACACATAACCGATCCGACGCCGTTGTGGTGACAGGTGGACACCCGCACGGGCATCAAACAACGTATGGCCATGCAGCCGGATCAGGCCGCTGTCCGGCCGCAACAGGCCTGCCACGGCTTTCAGCGTGAGGCTCTTGCCCGCGCCTGAAGGACCAAACAACACCACGCGGGGCTGGCTGCAACGCAGCTCCGCCTGCAAATGGAAATGCTGGCCGGCGGCTTGCAGGTGGCAGGCGATCTCCAGCTCAAGCCACATCACGTGTGCCTCCTGGCTGTCGCCCCACCAGCCGCGAGGCGAGCAGAAGCACGCTGATGCAAACCACCGAGGACACCATCACCAGCAGATTGGCACGTCCGTCGTTGCCTGCCTGCACTGCCTCGTAGATGGCGATGGACAGGGTCTGGGTGCGCCCGGGAATACTGCCAGCCACCATGATGGTGGCGCCGAATTCGCCCATCGCACGCGCGAACGCCAGCAACAGACCGGCCAGAATTCCGCGCCATGCCAATGGCAGCGTCACCCGGAAGAACAGCGCCATCTCGGAAATTCCCAGCGTGCGCGCAGCCTGCTCCAGCTGGGTGTCGACGTTCTCGAACGCCGCCCGGGCCGGCTTGAACACCAGCGGAAACGATGCCACTGCAGCGGCAACCACCGCCGCCTGCCAAGTGAAAACCAGATTGATACCGAAGCTGTCCAGCAGCCATGCTCCCAGCGGACCATGGCTGCCGATCAGTACCAGCAGGTAGTAACCGAGCACGGTGGGCGGCAGCACCATCGGCAAAGTGAGAACCGTGTCCAGCAACTCACGTCCTGGAAAGCGCCGCCGCGCCAGCAGCGCGCCCAGGGCGACACCGAACACGAGATTGAGCAGCGTGGCCCAACCGGCGACCTTCAGCGACAACCACAAGGCACTCCAATCCAGGTCGACCATCAGGGACTGCCGAAACCATGTCTGCGCAGAATGGCCTGCCCTTGCGCTGAACGCACGAAAGCCATGAAGGCACGTGCATGCGCGGGAGACCGCGCCGTTCTCACCATTGCCAGCGGATAGCTGATACCGCCCGGAACCGGCACCTGGAACGCGCGATGTACGCGACCAGGCATCGCCTGCGCGTCGGTGGCATAGACGAAACCGGCATCCACCTCGCCCCGTGCCACATAGTCCAGCGACTGGCGTACATTCTGGGTGTTGATCATCCGCGGCTGCAGCGCTTGCCACAGACCCGCCTGCTGCAGCACCTCGCGCGCGTAGCGCCCGGCCGGTACGCTGTCCGGATTGCCGATGGCTATCCGCCTGACTCCCGGTTCGGCCAATGCCACCAGTGATGCCGGCTTTACCCGAGCCTGCGGCGGCACCACCACCCACAGGCTGTTCACGGCGAATATCTGCCGCGTCGCAGGCACCACCAGACCACGTTGTGCGGCCAGCGCCATCGTGGCTTGATCGGCCGAGGCGAATACATCCACCGGTGCCCCGCGCGCGATCTGCTGCAGCAGCACACCGGAGGCGGCGAAATTCAGATCCACACGGATGTCTGGATTCACCGCTTCATAGGCTGCGGCTATTTCACGGAAGCTTTCGGTCAAGCTTGACGCGGCCGACACGGTCAGTTCGGCTGCGGCGGCCGGAATCGCGGCAAACATCAGTACCAATGACAACAACGTGTTCATGGACAGGTCCTGGTTCGGGCATCACGCGTTCGCATCGTCCTGGGCCGCCATCTGCGCCAGCCGTTCCGGCTGCAGCAGGATGATTTCCCGCTGGTTGACCAGGATGACCTTGTCATCGCTCAGGCGTCGCAGCACCCGGCTGGCGGTTTCCGGCGCCATGCGCAGGTAATTGGCGATCTCCGAGCGGGTCATGGTCAGATTGAAGCGATTGGCTGAAAATCCGCGCCGGCTGTAGCGGGCGGAGATATCCAGCAAGAATGCGGCCATACGCTCCTCGGTGCGGTAATTGGCCGCCAGCACGGCGGCCTTGCCGATCTCTGCACTGAGCAGGCTGAACAGCTTGGCCTGCAGTGTCGGCATCCGTGTTGCCAGCAGGCTGAGGCGGGGAAACGAGATCCGGCACAGCGACACGGTGTCCAGCGCCACCGCATTGCAGGGATAGCGCTCACCATGGATCGCATTGAGGCCGATCACCTCTCCCGGCAGGCTGAATCCCAGTACCTGCTCGTTTCCCAGGCTGTCATCGATGAAGGTTTTGACCACGCCGGCGCGCACGGCGGCGATGGCCTCAAACGGCTCGCCGGCGCGGAAGATGTACTGTCCGGCGTGATAGGGTCCGACATGATCGACCAGCACGTGCAGCTCGGCGAGCGCGCCCTTGTCATAGCCCTGCGAAGTGCAGGCATCGGAAAACGCGCAGGTGCTGCAGAATTTCAAGGCATCACCGTCGTTGGCGGCGGCAGGATTGGTTATGGCGGCTCCCGGTGGACCGCGTGATGCTGGGCTGGAGGAATTCATTCCGAAATCATGCAGAAGCAGTCGAAGGCCGGAAGCACGCCGCAATCGTACGCCACAACAGCTCACCTTCATTCTGGATCCGCAACACGTGACCTTCGCGCTGCAGCCAACCGCACTGGATGAAGGAGGTAACCCGCGCCATCGCATCCTGGAAAAACTCCTCGAATGGCACGGTGTTGCGCCATTCGAATGCACGCATGTCCAGTGCATGGTCACACGCAAGACTTTGTACCACCTCGTCAACCAGACATTCCTGCCCGGACAAGATCAGCCCGGCTGCCACACCCGGCTGGCCCGCCGCCAGACATTGACGCCACCGCTGCGGCTGCGACTCGATCTCGCACACGACATTGCCAATCTGGCTGCTCGCGCCTGGCCCGATTCCGAGGAGGTCGTGGCGCTTGCGCCGCGGCACGCCCAGCAAGTCACAGTAGCGCTGGCCATCGCCATTGCGTACCGGCAGGGTGAGGTCAGGACGCTGGTAGTGGTCTCCGCCGATGGGGCGATAGCCCGCGGCACGGACCATTCGCCAGGCCTGCAGCCAGTGCGCCGCTGCCGGCTGGCTTGGCAGCACACACGGCGCAGGCAGCAGCAGGCGATCGGGTGCCGACGCCAGCACGGCCTGGAGGCGTTGCCGGAAGGAGAGGTCATCCCGTGCCGGTATGCGCAACTGGTAATAGCATGCGGTGAACCCGGCATGCAGGCCTTGCGCCAGCACCGCTGGGCCATCGGCGCCGGCATGGTCGATCACGGTCAGCCGCGTGCAGCCCACCTCACGCAGTGCGCCCGGCGCAACGCCGCTGGCCGCGTCCAGCCTGACCTCCACCTGTGGCCGGGCGATGGTGGAAAGATGATGTGGCACGGCATCAAGGAGACGTCCGAGCAGCGGCGGCGGCAGATGCTCGGCCATGCCCAGCTGCAGCACCATCGCGCCCACTTCACGATCACCGGCCACCACGCTGGCATGCAGGCGAAGACTGTTCAGCAGCGCCTCAAGCAACCCGTCCGGATCCTCCTTGCCCCCCTGCGGGGCACAGAAGCCCAAGGTAAGGTCGCGCGGGATCAGATGTTCGTTGCTGGCCAGCATCGCAGCACGCCACCCTGCCTCGCCGAACCCGTGACTGAGCTGCCCGGATGCGGGAAACAGGACATGACGCGGCTGCTCCAGCAATGCGGCGTGCAACGAGGTGTCGTCCATCCCGGCGGTCTCCACTGGTATGTCTGCATCCTCGCGCACGCCGCGCCCCCTGCTCCCTGATATGGATCAAACGCGCCGCAGCTTTTCGGCGGCACCGGCGTCAATGGCTTCCGGCAGATCGGTTTCGCCATCCAGCTGCGGGAAGTGTCGGCGTTCCATGCGACGGATCGCGAAATGCATCCACGCCAGCGCTGCGGCAACCACCACGAACAGCAGCATGAAGCAGCTGCTCCAGATACCCACGGCATCATTCAAGGCGCCGAACGCGATAGGCAGGATGAACCCCCCCAGACCACCGATCATGCCTACCACACCCCCTACCGCACCTACGTGGTGGGGGTAGTACACCGGGATGTGCTTGTATACCGCCGCTTTGCCCAGCGACATAAAGAACCCCAGTACGAACACCAGCACGGTGAACAGGGTCACGCCGATGGCCAGGTGGAAGCGAAGCTCACCGTTGATGCCCTTCACCACGTATTCGGTGTCCGGATAGGCCAGCAGGAAAGTGCAGATGACCGAGACGCTGAAGGTCCAGTACATCACCCGGCGGGCGCCGATGCGATCGGACAGCCAGCCACCGACCACGCGGAACAGACTGGCCGGAATCGAATAGCAGGCCGCCAGCATGCCGGCCGTCGCCACGTCCATGCCGTAGGCGCCCACCAGATAATGCGGCAGCCACAGCGCCAGTGCCACGAAGCCGCCGAACACGAAAAAGTAGTACAGCGAGAAGCGCCACACCTGAAGGTTCTTCAACGGCGCCATCTGCTCGGAGAACGGCATCGGCTTGACGCCATCACGGCGACGCTGTTCCAGCTGCGGGTCCTCCTTGCTGAAGATGTAGAACAGCACGGCGGCAACGGCCAGACCGACCGCCCAGATCTTGGCGACCATGGTCCAACCGGCGGCCACCATCACCATCGGCGCCAGCAGCTTGGTGACTGCCGAACCGATGTTGCCCGCACCGAAAATGCCCAGCGCGGTTCCCTGCTTGCTGGCCGGGAACCACTTGGACACATAGGCCACCCCCACCGAGAAGCTGCCACCGGCGATACCCACACACAACGCGGCGAACAGGAACTGCGGGTAGGTGTGCGCATACGTGAGCATCCAGGTGGCGACGGCGCCGCACAGCATCACCAGTACCAACACCTTGCGGCCACCGAACTGGTCGGCCCAGATGCCCAGGAACACCCGGCTCAACGAGCCCGTCAACACCGGAGTGGCGATCAGCAGACCGAACTGGGTGTCGTTCAATCCCAGTTGCGCGCTGATCTGGATACCGATGATCGAGAAGATCATCCACACCGCAAAACAGACGGTGAAAGCGAACGTACTCAACCACAACGCGCGTTGTTTCTGCCCATGGGTGACTGCTTGCAGACTTTGGCTCATCGCCACTCCTCCAGAACGTCAGTTCATTCGGCCAAGGCTTCAATTTCTTGAAGACCGCGGACGGGATAGCGCTCGCGCAGCTCCAACAGGAACTGCTGCACGTTGCGCTGGCGCACCTGCAGCTCAAGGTAGTCGCGGATCTGTGTGTGGACCTGCTCGAAGCGCTGCGACTGCCCGGCTTCAAGCGCATCCACACTCACCACGTGGTATCCCCAGCGGGATTCCACCGGGAAGCCCGCCAACCCTTGGCGCAACCGGAAGACCTGCCGATCGAACTCCGGCGTGGTCTGGCCGCGCTGCAACCATCCCAGATCGCCACCTTCGCTGCTCGAGGGACATTGCGAATAACGCTGTGCCAGATCGGCGAACAGATGCAGCTGCTCAGCCAGCTGCGCGACCAGCTGCTCGGCCTGGGTGCGGGCCTTGAAGCGGCCGGCGATATCGTCCGCGGGCGCAGCCAGCAGGATGTGGCGTACGCGGATACGGTCGGGCGAACGAAAGCGCTCGGGGTTCTGCTCGAAATAGCGACGACAATCGTTCTCGCTCGGCACACGGTCCTCCACCTGCTGCTCGAGCAGGCGCTGGATCTGCAGTTCCTCATCCGTATGGACGCCGTCGCCCTGCTCTTGGTGCAGGCCCAGCCGCTGGGCCTCACGACGCAGCAGTTCGCGCACCACCAGGGCACGGGCGGCATCGGCACGCGCCTGTTCCGGCCGCATCGCGCGGTGGAACTGCATCTCGCGGGCTATCTCGGCCTCGCTGATGGGTGTGTCATCGACAAACAGACTGCACGGTGCCGGCTGCCCAAGCGAGCGTGGCCCCTGCTGCGCCGCGTCGTCGTGGTGATGATCGGCTTCGACCGGCACCGGCTGGGCCGAGTCGATCACGGTGATCGGCAGGATTCTTGGCAGGCTGCCCATGGCTCACTCCCTCGGGCCGTAGCGCAGCGTGGCCTGGCGGCGGCGCACCACCTGGTACGGCCGCCACAGATAGCTGATCGGGATGCTCCAGACATGCACCAGACGGGTGAACGGTGCGATCAGGAACAACGTCAGGCCAAGGAAGATGTGCAGCTTGTAGACCCAGTGCACGCCTTCGACGTAGTCGGCAGCGCCGGCACGGAACGTCACGATGTGCTGCGCCCACTCGGCCAGCATGACCATCACGCTCCCATCCATGTGCCCGGCCGAGATGCGGATGCTGTACATGCCCAGGCACAGCTGCGCGAACAGCAGCACCAGCACCAGCACGTCCCCGAAGTTGCCGGTGGCACGCACGCGTGCATTGGTCAGGCGGCGCACCAGCAGGATCACGATGCCGATGAAGCACAGCGCACCGAAGAGGCCACCGACCACCATCGCCAGCAACTGCTTTTGCGAGGAGGTGATGAAGTGCTCATACACCCCATGCGGTGTCAGCAGTCCGACCAGGTGGCCACCCAGAATCGCCAGGATGCCGATATGGAAGCAGTTGCTGCCGATCCGCATGCCGCGATCGGACAACAGCTGACTGGAGCCGGTGCGCCAGCTGTACATGGCCTTGTCATAGCGCGCCCAGCTGCCGATCAGCAGCACAGCGACCGCGATATACGGATAGAACTGGAAGGCGAACTGGTTCAGGTAATAGTTCATGGCTGCATCTCCCGGTGTACGGCACGCGCGGGTGAACGGTGGGGAGGATCGCAATCCTGCGAGGGCGCCTCGGCGCCGAAGCGCACCGCCTCCTCCTCCCACAGGCGGTCCATGGCTTCCACGCTGTCATCGCGCACTTCCTCGCTGGCACGCTGGCGCAACAGCGCGAGGTCGACCTTGCCCTCACCCACTTCCACCAGTATCTCCAGCAGCGCCGCATGCGGCAGCTTCCGCTCGGCCGCGCGCGCGGCCAGCATGCCGGCGATATGGCCGATGTGGTGCAGCCAGTCCTTGGCCTCGGCCTGCGGCCGGTGCGAGAGGTACTCCAGCAGCAGTGGCAGGTAGTCCGGCAGTTCCCGGGCGTCCAGCTCGAAGCCATTGCGCCGGTAGGCCTCGATCAGATCGACCATAGCCTGGCCCCGGTCGCGCGACTCGCCGTGGATATGCTCGAACACCAGCAGGCTCATCGAACGGCCACGGTCGAAGGTGGCCAACCAGCGGTCCTGCGCGTCCAGCGGATCGCTGGCCAGCAGCTCCTCGACGAACCGGCGCAGCTGTTTGCGCCGGGCCGGCGACAGCGCCGGATCATCACAGGCCTGCAGCAGCTCCTCGCCGTGCTGCCACAGTTCCTCCCGCGGGTAATCCAGCAGCACCCCGATCAGTTTGAGCAGGCTCATTTGGCCACCTCATGCCGGTGCTGGCGGTTGGGATGCACCGCGTAGGTGGTGTTCTTGCGCTGGCCGAACAGATCCGCCGGACTGTCACCATTGCAGCCATTGCCGAAGGTGAAGCCGCAGCCGCCGCGCTCACCGAAGGCGTCGTTGGCGTACTCGCGGTGGGCGCTGGGAATCACGAAGCGGTCTTCATAGTTGGCGATGGCCAGGTAGCGATACATGTCCTC
Source organism: Stenotrophomonas sp. STEN014 (assembly GCF_056760315.1). Lineage (NCBI taxonomy): Bacteria > Pseudomonadati > Pseudomonadota > Gammaproteobacteria > Lysobacterales > Lysobacteraceae > Stenotrophomonas > Stenotrophomonas sp. STEN014. The sequence continues at coordinate 82,042 of NZ_JBRREN010000009.1, forward strand.
GGCCTGCGCCGCGCTCAGCCCTACCTGGTCGAGCACCTTGTGGTCCTCGACACCGTCCACGTTCTTGGCCCGGCGCCAGGCACGCATCGCCATCAAACGCTCCAGCGCCCGCACCACCGGCATCTCGTCACCGGCCGAGAGCATATTGGCCAGATACCGTACCGGGATGCGCAGCGAGGCGATGTCCGGCAACTCGCCACTCATACCGACGCGGCCACGCTCGGCCGCCGACTGGATCGGCGACAGCGGCGGCACGTACCAGACCATCGGCAAGGTGCGGTACTCCGGATGCAGTGGCAGCGCCAGCTTCCAGTCGATGGCCAGCTTGTACACCGGCGAGGCCTTGGCCGCTTCCAGCCAGCTGTCCGGAATACCCTCGGCCCTTGCCGCTTCGATCACCTTCGGATCTTCCGGGTCCAGGAAGATATCCAGGTGCGCCTGATACAGGTCCTTCTCGGCTGCGACCGAGGCCGCCTCGGCAATGCGGTCGGCGTCATAGAGCATCACGCCGAGGTAGCGGATGCGCCCCACACAGGTTTCCGAACACACCGTGGGCTCGCCCATCTCGATCCGCGGGTAGCAGAAGATGCATTTCTCGGACTTGCCGCTCTTCCAGTTGTAGTAGATCTTCTTGTACGGACAGGCCGACACGCACATGCGCCAGCCCCGGCACTTGTCCTGGTCGATCAGGACGATGCCATCCTCCTCACGCTTGTAGATCGCGCCAGACGGGCAGGCGGACACGCAGGCCGGATTGAGGCAGTGCTCGCACAGGCGCGGCAGATACATCATGAAGGTCTTTTCGAAGGCGCCGTAGATCTCCTTCTGCACCTGGTCGAAGTTGTAGTCGCGCGAACGCTTGCTGAATTCAGTGCCCAGGATCTCCTCCCAGTTCGGCCCCCACTCGATCTTCTGCATCCGCTCGCCTGTGAGCAGCGAACGCGGCCGCGCGGTCGGCTGGTGCTTCAGATCCGGTGCATCGTGCAGATGCTGGTAGTCGAAATCGAACGGCTCGTAGTAGTCGTCGATCTGCGGGAGATCCGGATTGGCGAAGATCTTGGCCAGCATGCGCCAGCGACCGCCGGCGCGTGGCACCAGCTTGCCGGCGCGGGTGCGCACCCAGCCGCCGTTCCACTTCTCCTGGTTTTCCCATTCCTTGGGATAGCCGATACCCGGCTTGGTCTCGACGTTGTTGAACCAGGCGTACTCGACGCCCTCGCGCGAGGTCCACACGTTCTTGCAGGTGATCGAACAGGTATGACAGCCAATGCACTTGTCCAGGTTCAACACCATCGCAATCTGGGCACGAACTTTCATCACACCACCTCCCGGGCGGAAACTGCGGTCTCTTCGCCGTCCAGCCAGTCGATCCTGTCCATCTTGCGCACAATCACGAACTCGTCGCGGTTTGTGCCGCAGGTACCGTAGTAGTTGAAACCCCAGGCAAGCTGCGCGTAGCCGCCGATCATGTGGGTGGGCTTGAGCACGATGCGTGTCACCGAGTTGTGGATACCACCGCGGGTACCGGAAATTTCCGAACCGGGCACATTGATGATGCGTTCCTGGGCGTGGTACATCATCGCCATGCCCGGCATCACGCGCTGGCTGACCACTGCACGCGCGGCGATCGCCCCGTTGACGTTGAACAACTCGATCCAGTCGTTGTCCTCGATGCCGGCATTGCGCGCGTCGTCCTCGCTCAACCAGACGATGGGGCCACCACGCGACAGCGTCTGCATGATCAGGTTGTCGCTGTAGGTGCTGTGGATGCCCCACTTCTGATGCGGAGTAATCCAGTTCAGCACGATTTCCTTGTTGCCGTTGGAGCGTTTGCCCAGCAGCGGCGCCACCGTCTTGGTGTTGACCGGTGGTCGATAGCCCATGAAGGCCTCACCGAAGTCGATCATCCACTCGTGGTCCTGGTAGAACTGCTGGCGGCCGGTCACCGTGCGCCACGGAATCAGCTCGTGCACATTGGTGTAGCCGGCGTTGTAGCTGACGTTGTCGTCTTCCAGCCCGGACCAGATCGGCGAGGAAATGATCTTGCGCGGCTGTGCCTGGATGTCACGGAAGCGGATCGTCTCGTGCTCCTTGCCCACCGCCAGATGCGTGTGCTCGCGACCGGTGAAGGTGCCCAGCGACTCCCAGGCCTTGACCGCCACATGGCCGTTGGTTTCCGGTGCCAGGTGCAGGATCACTTCGCAGGCGTCGATGGCGGTATCAATGGCCGGCCGGCCGTGACTGATGCCTTCGTCCCGCACGGTGTGGTTGAGCTTGCCGAGGAATTCCACCTCGTGTTTGGTATCCCAGTTCATGCCCTTGCCGCCATTGCCGAGCTTGTCCAGCAGCGGGCCCAGCGAGGTGAACTTGCGGTAGAGGTTGGGATAGTCGCGCTCGACCACCGCCATGCTCGGCATCGTCTTGCCGGGGATGGCCTCGCATTGGCCCTTCTTCCAGTCGGCCACGCCGAACGGCATGCCCAGTTCGTTGGGCGTGTCGTGCAAGGTCGGCACCAGCACCAGGTCCTTCTCGACGCCGAGCACGCCCGGGGCCATGTCGCTGAGCGTGCGCGCGACGCCCTTGAAGATTTCCCAGTCACTGCGTGATTCCCAGGCCGGGTCCACCGCCTTGGACAGCGGATGGATGAAGGGATGCATGTCCGAGGTATTGAGGTCGTCCTTCTCGTACCAGGTGGCGGTGGGCAGCACGATGTCCGAGTACAGCGCGGTGGTGCACATGCGGAAGTCCAGCGTCACCAGCAGGTCGAGCTTGCCTTCCGGAGCCTCGTCACGCCACTTCACGTCCTCGGGCTTGACCGCGCCCATCTCGCCCAGATCCTTGCCCTGCAGGCCATGGCGCGTGCCGAGCAGATGCCGCAGCATGTACTCGTGGCCCTTGCCGGAGGAGCCGAGCAGGTTCGAGCGCCAGATGAACATCATGCGCGGGTGGTTCTGCGCGGCATCCGGATCGGCGAAGGCGAAGTCCAGCGAGCCGTCCTTGAACTTGGACAGTGCATAGTCGGCCGGCGCGATGCCGGCCTGTTCGGCCTCGCGCACCAGCTGCAGCGGATTGCGGTCCAGCTGCGGCGCGCTCGGCAGCCAGCCCATGCGCACCGCACGCAGGTTGAGGTCGGCCAGGCTGCCGCTGTACTTGGCAGGATCGGCCAGCGGCGACAGCAGTTCGTTGACCTGCAACTTTTCGTAACGCCACTGCCCGGTATTGAAGTAGAAGAACGAGGTGCCGTTCATCTGCCGCGGCGGGCGGCTCCAGTCCAGGCCGAAGGCCAGCGGCTGCCAGCCGGTCTGCGGACGCAGCTTTTCCTGGCCCACATAATGGGCCCAGCCACCGCCGGTCTGGCCCACGCAGCCACACATGACCAGCATGTTGATCAGGCCGCGGTAGTTCATATCGTTGTGAAACCAGTGGTTCATGCCGGCGCCGACGATGATCATGCTGCGGCCATGGGTCTTGTCGGCGGTGCGGGCGAACTCGCGAGCGATCTCGATCACCTCGGCGCGCGACACGCCGGTGATGCGCTCCTGCCAGGCCGGCGTACCCGGCACGTTGTCATCGAAACTCCTGGCGACATTGCCGCCGCCGAAACCCCGATCCACGCCGTACTGCGCCAGCAGCAGGTCATATACGGTGGCTACCAGCGCCTCACTGCCGTCGGCCAGCGGCAGGCGGCGCAGCGGGATATTGCGCTCCAGCACGTCCTCGGCCGGCGCGGCGGTCCAGCCGTCGCTCTCGATGCCGCCAAAGTACGGGAAGCTCACCGCCTCGACGCCGTCATGGATATCGGCCAGGCTCAGCCGCAGGCGGGTCTCATGGCCATCGCTGGCCTTCTGCTCGATGTTCCACTTGCCCTTCTCACCCCAACGGAAACCGACCGAACCATTGGGCACAGTGATGTCGCCGCTGTTCTCATCGAACGCCAGCGTCTTCCATTCGGGGTTGTTGCTCTCGCCCAGCCCGCCCAGTTCGCTGGCGCGCAGGAAGTGGCCCGGTACGAGTCGGCCATCGGCACGGCGCTCGATGCGCACCAGCATCGGCATGTCCGAGTACTGGCGGCAGTAGTCCTGGAAGTACTGCGAGGGTGTATCGACGTGGAATTCGCGCAGGATCACGTGACCGAAAGCGAATGCAAGCGCAGCGTCGGTGCCCTGCTTGGGATGCAGCCAATGGTCGGTGAGCTTGGCCAGCTCGGAATAGTCCGGGCAGATCGCCACCGTCTTGGTACCGTTGTAACGCGCCTCGGTGAAAAAATGCGCATCGGGCGTGCGCGTCTGCGGCACGTTCGAGCCCCAGGCGATGATGTAGCGGCTGTTGTACCAATCGGCCGATTCCGGCACGTCGGTCTGCTCGCCCCACACCTGCGGCGAAGCCGGCGGCAAGTCGCAATACCAGTCGTAGAACGACAGGCAGGCGCCCCCGAGCAGCGACAGATAGCGCGCACCGGCGGCATAGGACACCATCGACATGGCCGGAATCGGCGAGAAGCCAACGATACGGTCCGGGCCGTATTCCTTGGTCGTGTAGAGGTTGGAGGCGGCGATGATCTCGTTGGCCTCGTCCCAGTTCAGCCGCACGAAACCGCCCATGCCGCGACGGCGCTTGTACTCGCGCGACTTGGCCGGGTCCTGCACGATGCTGGCCCAGGCCTCGACCGGCGACAGGGTCTTGCGTGCCTGCCGCCACATGCGCAGCAAGGTGCCGCGGATCAGCGGGTACTTGAGGCGGTTGGCGCTGTACAGATACCAGGAATAGCTGGCGCCACGCGGACAACCACGCGGCTCGTGGTTGGGCAGGTCCGGGCGGGTCCGTGGATAGTCGGTCTGCTGGGTTTCCCAGGTGACCAGGCCGTTCTTGACGTAGATCTTCCAGCTGCACGAGCCGGTGCAGTTCACGCCGTGGGTGGAGCGCACGATCTTGTCGTACTGCCAGCGGGCGCGGTAACTGTTCTCCCAGTCGCGGTTCTCGCTCTTGCTGAACCCGTGGCCATCGGCAAAGGGTTGTGGGTCCCGCTTGAAGAACTGCAAGCGATCAAGGAAGTAGCTCATGGTCAATCTCCGTTCGCAAACTTCTGCATCATGACTGGGTGTGTCTTGTGGCTACGCTGCGTGGCTGTCTCAACAGGGCGTCTCGGCGCCGCGCCGGTAGTACCACCACCACGTCACCGCCAGGCACGTGGTGTAGAACACGATGAACCCGTACAGCGCCATGTCCGGGCTGCCGGTCAAACTGATCGAAGTGCCGTAGCTCTTGGGGATGAAGAAGCCACCATAGGCACCGATCGCGCCGGAGAAGCCGACCACGGCGGCCGATTCGATGCTGGCCTGGTGGGCAGAGGCCTTCTTGCCTTCGGCCCCCTCACTGGCAGACAGGCGCTCGTGCAGGGTGCGGAAGATCACCGGAATCATCCGGAACGTGGTCCCGTTGCCGATACCGCTGAGTACGAACAAGGCCATGAACGAGAGCAGGAAGCCGTAGAAATTGCCGCCTTGGCCGTTGCTGGGCAGGAAGTGCAGCACGCCGAACACCGCGGCGATCATCAGCGCGAACACCCAGAACGTCAGGCGTGCGCCGCCCCAGCGATCAGCCATGCTGCCGCCCACCGAGCGCATCAGCGCACCCAGCAACGGGCCGATGAAGGCATAGGTCATCGGGTTGACTTCCGGGAACTGGCTCTTGACCAGCATCGGAAACCCGGCCGAAAAGCCGATGTAGGAACCGAAGGTGCCGATGTACAGCCAGCACATCAGCCAGTTGTGCTTGCGGCGGAAGATGACGGCCTGCTCGGAGAACGAGGAGCGGGCGCTGGTCAGGTCGTTCATGCCGAACCACGCGGCCACCGCGAACAGGACAATGCCCGGCACCCAGATGAAGCCGGCGTTCTGCAGGAACAGCGGCTCGCCACCATCCATGGTCGGCTGTGGCGCCCCGCCCAGTGCGCCGAACACGCCTGCCGTGATCACCAGCGGGATGACCGCCTGTGACACCGAGACGCCGACATTTCCCAGCCCCGCATTCAGCCCCAGTGCCGAGCCCTGGCGCTGCTTGGGATAGAAGAAGGAGATGTTGGACATCGAGGAGGAGAAGTTCGCACCGCCAAAGCCGCAGAACATCGCGATCAGCACGAACACCCAGTAGGGCGTGGATAGATCCTGCACCGCAAAGCCCAGCCACAACGTGGGGATGAGCAGCGAGGCGGTGGACAATGCGGTCCACCGGCGCCCGCCGAAGATCGGAATAACGAACGAGTAGAAAATGCGCAGCGTGGCCCCGGAGAGACTGGGCAGCGCCACCAGCCAGAACAGCTGATCGGTACTGAAGTTGAAGCCGATGCGCGGCAGGCTGATGGTCACCGAGGAGAACAGCACCCATACGGCAAACGCCAGCAGCAACGCGGGAATGGAAATGAGGAGGTTGCGCGTGGCGACGCGCCTGCCTGTGCGTTCCCAGTAGTCGGGATCTTCAGGCCGCCAATCGGTGATGACCCGGCCTGTGCTCGCCTTCTTGCCTGTTTTGACATCGTCACTGACAGTCATGCATGGCTCCAATGCGGTATGAAACGGCGCTGGCTTGCTGTGCTTTTACTGTGCTCAATCGCGCCACCGGCGCCATTAAGCCCGGGCCGCGCTGGTGGCGCGATTGATCTGGATCAATCAACGGCGCCTGCGCGCCGGTTTCCTGATATATGTCAAACCATGGAGGATGTGGCCGCCGCGGACCGGCGCGAAGGACCGCGCTGTCGCAGGCTGTCGCGTACATCCACGTCAAGCCGCAACTGCAGCGGTTCTCCGCCCGCAGCAACGTCAAAGCTCAGGCCGTCACGGCACGGCAACCGCGCCTGCAACGCCAACACGGCATCGCGCGGAAGGCTGATCTGCAGTATCGCCGTATCACCCGTGATGAGGACTTCACCGGAAGGAACCAGGCGCAGGGTCTGCGACCAGCAGCGCTCAGCAGCCAGACGAGTGTGGTTTTCCACCCTCTGGCCGGCCAGGAGTCTGGCCAATTCCGCCTCATCAATACGCAATCGTATCGATTGGCGGTGAATCTGCACTTTCATGATGCAACCTCCTCCCATTGTGCGGGGGTATTGCAGTTCACCAGCCATGGAGCGACATCGTCCGACAAGGGCAGCTCAAGTACGCCAAGGCGCGCTTGCAGGGCGTGCAGGGAACGCGGCCCTTCGCGTTGCTGGACCATGGACGCCACTACCTTGCGGCATGCATCGTCGATGTTCAACCGCATCGGCAGCGGTTGCCCTTGGAAGATCACGCACGGCGCCGGTCCGGCATCCCGCAGGCGCCCAAGCAATGCCTTGTTCAAGCGCGGCATATCTACCGGGACCACCCACGCGGGACCATCTTCAAGTATCGGCAACACGCTGTACAAGCCGCCCAGTGGGCCGCAACCTGGCAGCTTGTCGGGTACCGCGTCGAAATCCGGATAGTCACCGCTCACCCTGACCGGTCGTGCACCGGACTGCTCAAGCAGCCCGCACATGTGCGTCAGTAAAGGCCGCCCGCGCCACAGCAGCCGCGCCTTGTCCTGTCCCATCCGGCTGGACAGACCTCCGGCCAGCACGATGCCGGCCAGAAGTGAAGACTCAGTGTGGGTGTTCATGAACGTGTCTCTCGTCCGCCGGCCCCACGACCGGCTCACACAACGCGCAGCCCTCACTCCACTGGCTGTCACCGTCCAGATAGTGCTCCTGTTTCCAGATCGGCGAACGGTGCTTCACCGCCTCGATCAGCTGCCGGCACGCCCGGAACGCCTCATCGCGATGGGGCGTTCCGGCAGCCACCACCACGGCGACATCGCCCACCGCCAACCGGCCTTTGGCATGTGCCACATACAGCTTGATGCGCGGACCGAAGTCCGCCTCGACCTCGGCGACAAGGCGCTGGAACTCGTTCATGACCAGCGGCTCGAACAGGTCATAGGTGATGCCCTGCACACCACGTCCCTGGTTGAGATCACGCACTTTGCCGATAAACACATCGATGCCGCCGAATGCGGGATCGGAAACGAAGTCGATGGCTTCGGCTGGATCAACCCTGCCGTTCGCCCGTTCAACAATTTTCCAGAGGCTGCCTGTGCGCATGGTTCAGCCTCCGCTGACGGGAGGCAGGATGGCAACACGACCATCGTCCGGCAGCGGATCATCGTCACGCAACACCCGCTGCTCGTCGGCAAAAACGGAGTAGTCGATAAGCCCCGCGCGGAACTGTGGCCAGCGCTGCACGATCAATTCACGCAATGCCTGGCGCAGATCCGCGATGTGCTCGCCATGCGTGACCACCTCGATCTCGCGCTGCGGATCCAGATCCGAAAACGCGCCGAACAGCTGAACCTGCATCTGTTTCATGACATCTCCTGTGCAACCAGTTGCACCGGTTCGCAGTGACCCCAGCCCTGTACACGAACCGGCGTGCCGGCAACGGCGAGACCGCCCTCTTCCTCCAGTACCGCCCAGGCATTGGCCTGCAGCGTGGTCTTCAAACGGAACGATTCCTGCCCACCCAGCACGCGGACACTCAAGCGTCCTGCCGCATCCACTTCCACCCGGGCGCGGACATACGCGCGCAGCCCCGGTGGCTTGCGCACGTCGGCCTGCAGCGGCAGCTGCAAAACCGGTTCATCCTCCAGTCCCAACAGTCGGCGCAAGACCGGCTCGACAAAAAAACGCTGGCCCACCGCCGCCGAGACCGGATTGCCGGGCAGGCCGAAATACAACGCGCCGTCCGGCAGCCGCGCGAACAGCAATGGCTTGCCCGGGCGGATCGCGACTTTGTGGAAAATGATCTGCGCGCCACGTGCACGCAAGGCATCGGGAATGAAGTCGTAGCGCCCTTGCGACACCGCACCGGTACTGACCAGAAGCCGCGCCCCTGCTTGCAGTGCGTCCTCCAGCGCCCGGGTGAAAGCCGCCACCTCATCGGCCACCCCGCCCTGCCACACCACCTTGGCCCCCGCCGCTTTCAGCCGGCGGACCAGATATGGCCGATTGCTGTCGCGGATCTGTCCCGATTCCAGCGCCTGCCCGGCGTCACTGACCAGCTCCTTGCCGGTGGCGATGACTGCCACGCGCGGCTGCTGGCGGACCGGCACGCTGACCGTGCCGATCGCCTGCAACAGGGTCAAGGCATTGATGTCGAGCAACGTGCCTGCGACAAGCACCACCTCGCCGAGCTCCACGTCCTGCCCGCGAAGGCGTACATGCTGCCCGGGCTTGAGCGCCTCCCGCAGGCGGATACGCAGCGGTCGCCCGGCATCGGCCTCCAGGACCTCGACCTGCTCCACCGGCACGACGCTGTCCAGACCTTCGGGCATCCGTGCACCGGTCATGATTTCCCAGGCGCCGGCCCCGCCTCGGGCTGTGGCATCGCCGGCAGCCTGCCAGCCCTGCACCTCGAAAGTGCTGCCGCCGGCAACCACCGCACCGGCGGCACGCAGCGCGAATCCATCCATCGCCGAGTTGTTGAACGGCGGCAGTGCTTGCATGCTAGTCACGGCCACTGCCAGCGTACGTCCTTCCGCCCGTTCCAGCGGCAATGTTTCAGCCGGCAACGGCTGGGCCGCCGCCATCAGATGGTGCAGCGCCTCGGCATAACTGATCATGCATGCCCGCCTTCGTCATGGCTGCCACCGCCGATCATGGCCAGCGCATGGCCCAGCAGCGGTGCCAAGATATCCAGACACTGCTTTGCCGCACGTGGGCTTCCCGGCAATGCGATCACCAGCATCGTGCCCAGCTGCACCACTTCAGCGCGACTCAACCAGGCGTGCTGGGTATGCTGCGCGCTGAGGCTGCGCACCATCTCGGCCAGCCCTTCGACACGACGTCCCCCCAGCGACTGCAAGGCTTCGGGGGTGAGATCACGCGGCCCCAGTCCGGTGCCGCCGGTGCAGATGCACAGTCGCACCCCCTCAGCTGCCAGCGCCTGCAGACGCCCCGCCAGTGGCTCGATACCGTCCGGCAGCACTTCCACCGCTTCCACATCGCCACCGAGTGTCTGCAGCCCCTGCACCAGGCCTGGGCCGGACTCGTCGATATAGCGGCCATCGCTCGCACGGTCACTGAGGGTGATCACCGCGCAGCGCGTGCCGTGCAGTCCTTTGGGCGAACGCGGCTGGAAGCGTGCCAGCTCGTCGGTCGCCATGCCCTGTGGATGCATCCACACCCCACTCTTGCCACCTTCCTTGAACAGCAGGCGGATACCACTGATTTCCAGTGCCGGCTCAACCGGCTTGCTCAGGTCATACAGCGTGAGTAGGGCGGCATTGACACCGGCCAGTGCCTCCATCTCCACGCCGGTACGCGCTTCACTGGCGCATTCGCACCACACCCGGATCGCCTGCCGTTCGGGCACCGGCGCGCAGTACACGCGCACCAGTTCCAGCGGCAATGGATGGCACAAAGGCATAAGTGTCGAGGCCGACTTGGCCCCCTGCAGCCCGGCGATCTCCGCCATCACCAGGGCATCGCCTTTGGGCAGCCGGCGCTCGACGATCATCGGATACGCCGCGGGTCCGGCAATCAGCTCACCCACTGCCACCGCACGACGCCGGGTCACGCGTTTGTCACGGACATCTGCCATGTGGAAGGCCGCACTCATTCCAACGCTCATCGTTCTTTCATCCTCCAATCGAGGCCAGGTGCGGGGTCAAGCCGGTCAGGCCCTGATGCAGTCCGTGCCCGGCCGCCTTCAAGCCCAACTGGGTGGTGATGCACGCCAACAGCGCATCACTGTCATCATCTGATTGCAGCAGCGGTCGCAACGGCACCCCGAAGTCGCCAAACAGGCATAACCGCAAGTCGCCGCGGGCGGTCACGCGCAAACGGTTGCAGCCTCGACAGAAATCGCGCGAATACGGCGCGATGATGCCCACACGCCCGCAGTAGTCGGGATGGGCGAACTCACGGGCCGGGCCGGCATCGGCGGCGCGCGCACGCTCACTCCATCCGGCGGCCAGCAGTTGCTCGACCAACACCTCGGCACGCAGGTGATAGCGCTCGAAATAATCGGCGTTGTCACCGGTGCGCATCAATTCAATGAAGCGGATGCTCAGCGGACGCTCGCGCAGGAACTCCATCCATTGCGGAAGCTCATCGTCATTGACGCCACGCAGCAGTACCGCGTTGAGCTTGATCGATGGAATGCCCAAGGCCTGTGCCAGGGCGATGCCTTCCATGATTTGCGGTAACCGGTCGTGCCCGGTGATGGCACGGAAGCGCTCGCGCTGCAGGCTGTCCATGCTCACGTTCAACGCGTTGAGACCGGCGCGACACCACCCCGGCAGATGTCGTGGCAACAAGGTGCCATTGGTGGTGATGGCGACCTTGCGGATGCCCGGCACCTGCGCCACGGTGGCGATGATCTGCTCCAGATCCTTGCGCAGGCTGGGCTCGCCCCCGGTCAGGCGGATCTTGTGCATGCCCAGGATCGCAAATGCGCGCACCAGCCGGGCGATTTCGTCGACCGTCAGGAATTTCGGTCGACCGTCTGCCTGATAGCCCTCAGGCAGACAATAGCGGCAACGGAAGTTGCAGGCCTCGGTGAGCGACAGCCGGAGATAGGGAAAGCGGCGACCGAAGCCGTCAGCAAGTTGATTCATGGCTGTATCACCTCCTGACTCGAGATTTCCATGCTCGCCCGGGGTACCAGCCCTTTCAGCAGCGGCCCGGCGCCAGCCTACGTGGCGAGATGCTGCAGTGACATGACTTAAATCAAGTCTTCATCCCCGCCGGTTGCGTGATGGTTATGGCAGCATGCCTGTTCCCGGACCTGCTTCCCGTGAACTCCATCATGATGCTGAGCAACTTCGATGATCTGCTGCGTGCTGCCGGCGAACAGGGGCAACCGCAGCGCCTGCTGTTCGTATTTGTCCGCACCGAACTTCCCGAATCCCCTACCCGCGACCAGCATGAGCGCCATGCCCAGGGAGAAGGCGGCACCCTGACGCCAGTGCTGTGCGTGGACAAGGCACCGCAGGAAATCGCCTCATTCCGCGCACTGGCCAGCGAGTCCGGCAACACCGGCCTGACCTGGGATCTGGTGTTTGTCGCCGCCATGGAAGGTCGCGCCGGGATCCCTCCTTCCGGTGATGAAGCCGCTCAACCGCTAAGGCTGATGGTCGATGCCATCAACAACGGACAAATCAGCCGTTTCGCGGCCTTCGACCGGGAGGGTGATCCCATTCAATTTTATTGAGCCAACAGTTGCAGGGTCAGAAAGAACACCACCAGCACCGTGTTCAATCCCCATGCAACGGTCAAGCCACGCGCGGCCAATCCATACCCGGGCGTTCGAGCATTGGCCGAAGCGCGCCATACCGCCGGGATGATCCAGCCGGTGTACAGCAGCAGTACCACGAACAGCCCCAGCAGCAGCGGTAACTTGCCGTGCGCCAGAGCCCACATCGCTCCTGCCCATAAAAGGTTGCTGGGAAGCACGCCCTGCAGCCAGAACACCCGCCAAAGGCGCGAAGAGGGCAGCTTGTCGCCCGGTGCACTCATCGAAGTGACAGCAGTCATGATCTCCGGTCCTGGGTTGTGCAACGCAGGGCTTGAGCTTGCGCCGGTTAGGCACCCGGGTCAAATTGGGGGAGCCCGATCTGCGACGCCCCCATCCGGGGGAGCCCCGGCTTCCACTGCGCCCGTGGATGTCCCCGAATTCCAGGTGCCGAGCCGGGGAAAGAAGAAGCTGCAGGCAAGAACCGTAGTGAACGCACCTGCGGTATCGAGCAGCATGACAAACACCCATACAGGAATTGCTGAAGTGATGCGCCGTGCGCCCTCGGCTGCCACCCGGTCGGGGGCCTCCGCATTTTTCACTGCCCCTGCCAACGCGTTACAACTTCAAGAACCGCATGCTCTGCCAGAGTGCAGATCCGCTCATCGACATGCATCATGGACTGCGTTGTCCCAGCGGCTTGACAGGTGAAAACTCCGCTTGTGGCCGGCCTTCTTGAAGGCGGCCTCTCTCCCCGACCTGGCGCGCTCACAGGCAGTGGGGGATGGGACGCTCTGCCGGCGCAAGCGTGATCGGCTCCCGCCACGGGCGACGGCTACCTCCAAGCTTTTCCGGCTGCGCAGCTCCGCGCGCAGTTGCTCCAGCTTCCGCTCGATTTCGGGATCTACGCGCTCGGAAGCCACCTCCCAGGAGGTCACTTGGCGGCTTGTGCACGGCGTGGATTGATAGGCCGTGATTCCTGCATCCATGCACTTGAAGACGCGCAATGCGGATTGCCCACCGGCGAGCTGCAACGCCAGAATCGAAGACATCATCCAGATAGGCATCTCCCCTCCGTAGGGCCAGCGACAGCATTGACGCTATCCGGGCAGACCAACTGTGGATGCCGGAAATATCCGTAGGCGGATGTCAGGCAAATGCCTGCTGTGTGGTTGACAGAGCACGCAGCCCGCATCCGCATAAACAGTCGTGAAATTTTTTAACAAATTGCTTGCGGGAAAAACAAAGCCCCGTTACTATTTCCTCCTCGGCAACGTCGGGGCCATAGCTCAGCTGGGAGAGCGCCTGCATGGCATGCAGGAGGTCAGCGGTTCGATCCCGCTTGGCTCCACCAAATCCGGACATTAGGCCGTCTGGATTGTCGAAAAATTTGATGAAGTTTACGCGTCCCCATCGTCTAGAGGCCTAGGACATCACCCTTTCACGGTGGCGACCGGGGTTCGAATCCCCGTGGGGACGCCATTCATCAAGTAAAACTAAAGACCCAAGAAACCGGGTCTTTTTTGTTGGAGGAACCGCACTCCCAAGCGGTCCCAAAGAGGAAGCCCACCTCTTCCATTCCAGCAAAAGCCCGCTATAATAGCGCGCTCGCAAAGCAACGTGGGGCCATAGCTCAGCTGGGAGAGCGCCTGCATGGCATGCAGGAGGTCAGCGGTTCGATCCCGCTTGGCTCCACCAAATCCGGACTTTAGGCCGTTCGGACTTACAACTTGAGATTTTCAGAATACGCGTCCCCATCGTCTAGAGGCCTAGGACATCACCCTTTCACGGTGGCGACCGGGGTTCGAATCCCCGTGGGGACGCCATTTCTAAAAAGCTCCGAGAAATCGGGGCTTTTTTCTTGCCTGAAATGATCCACTACAACCGCGATCCGGCGAGTCCTTCCGCCAGACAAGTTACTCCCATGCGGGTTTCTTTGAGGCAATCCCTTCGCAATGCGCGAGGATTGCCCTCCAGGTTGTTGCGCTGCTCGAAACCGGGGCGTCCGTGCTCCCCAAGCGAATCACTGAGCCGGCGTCATTCAATGAAAATCCCGGCTTTGCACATCCAGCCCCGCCAGCAGCGGAGTCAGATCCTCCAGGCGGCGGGCGACAAGATGCCGTACGTCGTTTTCGACTTCGAGGCGTCCGCTGACCTGCATCAGGCGGGATTCAAGGAAGACCTGGCGCTGGCGCTCGGCAAGCTGCCGCCAGACCACAACGTTGATCTGGCCAAACTCATCCTCCAGCGTCAGGAAGGTAACGCCACTGGCGGTCTGCGGGCGCTGGCGACCACGCACCAGCCCGGCAACCACCACGTGGCCTGCAGCCGGCATCGTTGCCAGATCGTTGGAGCTGCGGCAGCGCCGGGCCCGCAACTGCGCCCGCAGACGTGACAGGGGATGGGCGGACAGGGTGGTGCCCAGCAGGGCATAGTCGGCCACCAGATCCTCCCCCGCGCTTGGCATCGGCAAGGGCACCGCCGCCTCGTCGGTCTCGGCCAGGCCCTGGAACAACGGCCGCATCGCTTCCACGCCGGCGACCACCCAGCGCGCGCGGTGGCGATGCCCCGCCATTCCGCGCAAAGCGCCGGAATCAGCCAGCAGCGCGCGGGTGCGACCATCCAGCGCCGCTCGCTGGCACAGGTCGGCGACATCGGCGAACGCCCGCTGTGCCCTCGCCTGCTCGATACGCAGCGCATCTGCCTGATTGAAGCCGCGCACCAGGCAGAACCCCAGACGGATCGCCAGGCGCCGGCCATCGCGCTCGGGTTCCAGCGAGCAGTCCCAGCCGCTGTAGCGCACGTCCAGCGGCCGCGTTGCGACGCCATGTCGACGCACATCCTGCAGCAGCTGGTCCGGGCTGTAAAAGCCCATCGGTTGGCTGTTGAGCAAGGCGCAGGCGAACTCGGCCGGGTAGTGGCATTTGAGCCAGCTGCTGGCATAGGCGATCAGCGCGAAGCTGGCGGCATGGCTTTCCGGAAAACCGTAGCTGCCGAAGCCTTTGATCTGCTCGAAGATACGTTCTGCAAATTCCAAGGGATAGCCGCGCGCCAACATCCCCGCAGTCAGACGCTCGCGATGATGCTCCAGGCCGCCATGGCGTTTCCATGCCGCCATCGAGCGCCGCAGCGCATCGGCCTCGCTGGCGTTGTAACCGGCCGCGACCATCGCGATCTGCATCACCTGCTCCTGGAACAGCGGCACTCCCAAGGTGCGCTCCAGCACCTGCTCCAACGCCGGTGAGGGATAGCTGACCTGCTCCTCACCGGTTCGACGCCGCAGATAGGGATGCACCATATCCCCCTGGATCGGCCCCGGGCGCACGATCGCCACTTCAATCACCAGGTCGTAGAACGTCTGTGGCCGCAATCGCGGCAGCATCGCCATCTGTGCGCGTGATTCGATCTGGAATACACCCACCGTGTCGGCACGGCTGATCATGGCGTAGGTGTCCGCGTCCTCCTGTGGAATCGTGGCCAGTGTGAGCTGACGCCCGCGATGGTGCCGTATCAGATCGAAGCAGCGCCGCACTGCGGTAAGCATGCCCAGAGCCAGCACGTCGACCTTCATCAGGCCTAGGAACTCCAGGTCATCCTTGTCCCACTGAATCACCGTGCGTGCGGCCATCGCGGCGTTCTCCACCGGCACCATGCTGTGCAATGGCCGCTCGGAAATGACGAACCCGCCGGGGTGCTGCGACAGGTAGTGCGGAAAGTCGATCAGTTCGCCAGCCAGCACCAGGATGCGATGCAGCAGCGGGCTGTCCGGGTCGAACCCGTGCTCGCGCAATCGCTCCCCGTCGGGCAGGCGGTCCGACCACTGACCGATACAGCTGGTCAGCCGGCTGATCGCGTCACCGGGCATCCCCAGCACCCGCGCCACATCGCGGATCGCCCCGCGTCCGCCGTACTGGGTGGCTACCGCAGCCAACGCGGCCCGCTCGCGTCCGTAACGTGCAAACACATACTGGATGACTTCCTCCCGCCGCTCGTGCTCGAAATCGACGTCGATATCCGGCGGTTCGTCGCGATCTTCTGAAATGAAACGCTCGAACAGCAGGTGGCTGTGCGAAGGATCCAGCTCGGTGATTCCCAGTACGAAGCACACTACCGAGTTGGCCGCCGAACCGCGCCCCTGGCAGAGGATGCCAAGGCTGCGGGCGTGGGCCACCAGGTCATGCACGGTGAGGAAATAGGAGGCATAGCGCTTGCGGGCGATCAACGCCAGCTCCTTGTCGATGAGTGCCTGCGCCTGGGGGCTCGTCCCTTGCGGCCAACGTCTGCAAGCGCCCTGCCTCACCAGCTCAGCCAGCCAGCTTTGCGGCGTATGGCCGGCAGGCACCAGCTCACTGGGATACAGGTAGTCCACGGCTTTTCTCAGATCGAAGCCGGTACAACGCGCTGCTATCCGCAGCGTTTCGCGCAGCAGCGCGGACGGATAGATCGACCGCAGGGCGGACAGCGGCCGCAGATGCCGCTCGCCGTTGGGAAACAGCAGATGACCGGCGTCGGCCACGGTGACGCGGTGGCGGATAGCCGTCATCACGTCCTGCAGGGCACGCCGCCCCCGCGCGTGCATGTGCACATCACCGGACGCCACCAGCGGCATCCCCAGCTCCGCGCCCAGGCGCTGCAATAACTGAAGGCGCCCTGGATCATCCGCCCCATGATGCAGCTCGACCGCGATCCAGCAACGATCAGGAAACCATTCCCGCAGGCGACACCCGTGCGCCGGCTCCGGCACCGCCGGCGGCAGCCACAGCGCCAGCAGACCGTTGCGATCCACCTGATCGAGATCCTCGGCCAGCAGCCGGTATTGGCCCTTGTCGGCACGTCGCCGGGCCTGGGTGATCAGCCAGCACAGGCTGCGGTAGCCGTTGTCATCCTCCACCAGCAACACCAGCCGAGGGCCAGCCTCCAGCTGTATTTCACTGCCGACAATCAACGGCACGCCACTGGCTTCCGATGCACGCAGTGCGCGCACGATGCCGGCCAGCGAGCATTCGTCGGTGATCGCCAGCGCGCTGTAGGCGTGTTGCCTGGCGCGGGCAAACAGCTCATCCGCAGTCGAGGCGCCGCGCTGGAAACTGAAGGCCGACAAGCAATGCAGCTCGGCATATCCCTCACTCATGCAAACCAGCCATGCAGCATGAACCCGCCTTCGCCACCCACGTCGCGCCAGGCCCAGGCCTGCTGGCCGAAGCGAGTAGCGACCCGGTAGTAGTCCCGCCGTATATCCGCCTCCCACCAGCCACTTTCAATCCGCTCCGGCCCGGACAGCAGCTCCGGCGCCGCCCCTGGCCACGGCCGGGGTTCGCGCAGCAGCCAACCGGGGCGCAACAGGGCCGGGACATCACCCGCCAGGCCTGCCATGTCGCTCCGCCACGCCTGTTCCGGGCGATGGTCGGCATGCACACGCAGCCCGTGCACCGCCTGGTCGCCCAGGCGTGCGCGCAGACGTTCGCGCAGCTGCTCCCACGGCATGCTCTGCTGGGGCCGGGCATCAAACAGCTCCCGATATTCCGGCACAAATACAGGCAGCTGGTCAGCACGCAGCCCGAACTGGCGCACCGGGGCGGGAATTTCCGCCTGCTCCAGGCGGCTGCGCGCGATATCGAACAGCAACCCGGCATCGCGTTCGGCTGAAAGCAGGCCGATATCGATGCAGGTCAACGGCCGGTCTTCATGCTCCAGCAACAGTGAAAACCGTTGCACGCTGCCATCGCGCCCGGCCAGAAACGCAGCCAGGTCGGAGGTCAGCCGCCGCAACGGGAACAGCAACGCCTGCGAGGATTCCACTTCATAGCCCAGTTCGATGCGCAGTTCGAACACCTCCGGCGGCTGATAAGGCTGCAATACGAAAGCACGCTCACCGAGCAATGCATCCAGATGCTGCAGTACTTCCGGAGCAAACCGGCGGTTTATGCTGGCACGCGGCAGCGCCTGCAACTGCCGGACCTTGCGCACGCCCATGCGCGCCAACGCCGCAGCGGCCGCAGCCCCGAAACCTGCCCGCGCCACCGGCAACTGGCCCAGCAGCGCGGCCAGTCCGGCCTCATCCACAACCAGGCCGTCGCCGGCATTGGCCAGCGCCCGCGCCGCCACCGGATTGGGGGCCAGGGCGATGCGATGGCGGAAACCCAGCGCGTCCAGCTCACGCCGCAAGCGCGCCTCGAATTGTGGCCACGGACCAAACAGACCCAGGCTGTGTTCGACCTCGATGACCAATGCCTGTGCGTATTGCAGACTTACCTGCGAACTGAAGCGGTAGGCCCATGCCGCCAGAAATTCCTGCCAATGCGTCTGCATCTGCGGTGCATAGGGCTGCACCTGGAAACCGGCAACCAATGCCTGTGCGGTCACCAGCGACTGACCCGCCTTCAATCCCAGCGCTGCGGCGGCCGGGCTCACCGAATGCAGCACCCGCCGTTGGGCCGGACCACTGACCAGCACGCGCGGCAGCGCCGGTTCGGCGCAACCACGCAGCACGCCGTCCATGGCCAGATGTGGCAGCAGAATGCAGGCCCAGCGCATGGTGCCTCACTGCATCCGTGCAAACGGCAGCGGCCGGGACGGAGGCATCCCGCCCCGGCACTTGAGCACCCGCAGCTGCGCCGGCTGCGCATCGATGGCGATACGCAACGCCGCGGGCGACGGATTGCACACCGCCTGCAACGGCCGGCACGCAAACCCCAGTGTCCGCCCGGATTCGGCCGCCACCTGCAAGCGCCGCAGCGCCTTGTCTTCGGTCAACTGGGGCCAGCACAGCACCGCGCCACAACTACCCGAGCGCAGACACTGCTCACTGGCCCACAATGCATCGCGCAACCCGTCGGCCTGCACCACCTGCACCTGGCGAAGATCCACTCCCGCCGCCTGCCAGGCCGGCGCATAGGGAATATGCGGCGGCGCCACCAGCACCACCCGTTCTCCGGCACGGGTCAACCGCGTCAGCGTGGGCCACAGCAGGCGCAACTCCCCCACCCCCTCGGCAGGCAGCAGGATTTCGCTCAGTGCCGCCTCCGGCCAGCCACCGCTCGGCAAGACTTCGTCCAACAGCGGATGCCCGGTAGGTTGCCGGCTGGCCGGCAGCGCAGCCGGCCGTCCACGCCAGACACGGCGTTCCTGCAACAGGCTGTCGAGGGCAACGACCGCGCCCATCAGCCGCGTCGCACCAGCCCACAGAACACGCCCTCGATGGCGAACTCCTGATCCGGCTGTATCTCTATCGGCGCATAGGCCGGATTCCGTGGCAGCAGGCGCACGTGGGCGCCGCCGCGCGACAGACGCTTGATGGTCAACTCGCCCTCCAGCCGTGCCACCACCGTCTGTCCGTCGTACGCGTCATCCGCGCGACGTACGGCGACCAGGTCGCCATCCAGGATGCCGTCTTCGATCATCGAATCGCCCTGCACGCGCAGCAGATAATCCGGCCGGGCCGCAAACAGCCGCGCATCCAGCTCCAACGTATCCACCAGTCCGGCATCGGCACCGATAGGGAGGCCGGCCGCCACCCGCCCCAGGATGGGAACCTGCAACCGGTCGGCGCGAGCGCGGAAATCAGCCGGCCGGATACCGCGGGCCTGTCCGGCGGTGACATCGATCAATCCGGCTTCGGAGAGCGCCAAGACATGCTTGCGGGCCGCCCCGCGCGAGGCCAGACCGCAGGCCTGGGCGATTTCAGCCAGCGTCGGTGGCTGTCCTTGCCCGTCGATACGGTCATGGATGAAGGCGAGGATCGCGGCACGGCGGGGACTAAGGTCACTCATGGAGTACATTTGTACTCCATCACAAGGGAACCTGCCAGCGCTTGAAGAGTCCAATTCAGGCGAAATCCAACATCGCCCCACAGCCTGCTATCGTTCGCGAACCATGGAACCCGTCAGCGGTCCTTCCCCCTCTTCTCCCGACCTGCCACACGAGTTGCGCAGGGTGCCATTGCGCACCATTGCCCCGACCACCAGCCTGCTGCTGCTGTTCTTCAGTGTCTGGCTGGCGCTCAACCGCCAATGGGGATGGGCACTGTGCAGCGCAGCCGTCGCGATCCCTGCGGTCATCGCCTGCACTCTGATCTACAGGCGCGCTCCAAGGATGGGCGCGGCGGGTCTGTTGCTGTGCATCGCGCATATCACCGGCTGCCTGCTCGCCGCAGGGCTGCTGGACAGGAGCGCGCTGCCCTGGTCGTACCTGGCCTTGATGGCCAATTTCTTCCTCGTGCGTCAGAGCATTGCAACACCCGCCAACCTGCTGCTGGTCGCCGGCCTGATCGCCATGCCCCCGCTGCTGCGCGGCCCGCCTCCGGATCTGCAGGCGCTGGTGGTCATCATCCTGATCTTCGGCTTCGGCTATCGCTTTTCACGACGCCTCCAGGGCGATCACACCCGGCTGGAGCTTCTGGCCTCGCTGGACGCACTGACCGGCCTGCCCAATCGCCGCGCGCTGGAAAAAGCCCTGCAACAACAGATCAACGGTGCGCGCGAAAACCGCTTCCGGCAGGCGCTGGTGGTGCTGGATATCGACCATTTCAAAGAGGTCAATGACCGTCATGGCCATGCTGCAGGTGATGCGGCATTGTCCGATCTTGCCGCCATCCTGCACGCCGAGCTTCGCGACAACGACAAGGTATTCCGCTTCGGTGGCGAGGAGTTCGTGATACTGGCCGAAACCGGCTCGCGCGAAGCGCTGGCCTGCTTCAGCGAACGCATACGCAATGCGGTCTTCCAGGCGCTGAACGGGCCTGACGGACGCATCACCATCTCGCTGGGCGCGGCAATGTATGGCGGCGAACAGCACTGGCAGGACTGGTTCTCGCGTGCCGATGCGGCGTTGTACCGGGCCAAGAGCGAAGGCCGCAACAGCTTTGCCATCGCCGACGATCTTCCCTAGCGCTGCTGTTCACGGGAAAAGGGCCGCTCGCGCGGCCCTTCCCCTGGATCAACTACCGATGGATCACGAACGCAGCGGGATCACACGGATCTCGACGCGGCGGTTCTGCGCGCGACCGGCTTCGGTGCTGTTGTCGGCAATCGGATAGGCCTTGCCCGCGCCCAGCGTCTCGATGCGTTCACGCTGCACGCCCTGGGCGGTGAGATAGGCGGCCACGGCATCGGCGCGCTCCTTGGAGATGCGGTTGTTCACCGCATCGGTGCCGATGCTGTCGGTATGCCCGACCACCTCGATCATGGTCTGGTTGTATTCGCGCAGGGTGCTGGCCACGCCGTTGAGCGCCCCGTAGAACTGCGGTTTGAGCGAGGTCTTGTTGAAATCGAAGGTGATGCCATCGGGCAGGCTCAGGGTGATGTTGTCGCCCTGGCGCTGAACATCGATACCGGTGTTGGCGGTGCGCTCACGCAATGCGCGCTCCTGGCGGTCCTGGTAGTTGCCTACCGCGGCGCCTCCCAATGCACCGATACCGGCGCCCACCATCGCGCGCTGACGGCGCTCGGTGGCGCTGTCACCGCTCAACAGGCCGGCGGCTACGCCGATGGCGGTACCGATCAGCGCGCCCTTGCCGGTACGGTTCTGCTGCTGCGAAGGGTTGCCGTACTGGTCGCTCTGCACGTACGAACCACCGGTGGCACAGGCCGAAAGGACGGCAGCGGCCACCAGACCAATGGAAAGATTGCGAACAACGGTAAGTGGGATCATCTGAGTCTCCTTCATGAGCCGGCCGGGCCAGCGGGGATTTGCCCGCGCAGCATAAACAGCACTGCGCAATCCGGACATGATGAAAATCGCCTACCCATGGCATCCATTCATAAAGCTGCCACGGGAACGAAAGCGGCTAACGGCAGAGGTGATAGGCCGCCAGCGCCGCCTCCCGGCCTTCTGCCAGATCCACCAGCGGCTGTGCGGGATACGACGGGGCCATTTCCGCCAGCAATCCGGGCGACAGCCACGGCGCAAAGCGCGCTTTCACCGGCAACTTCGCCAGTTCCGGCACCCAGCGCGTGATGTAGCGCGCCTGCGGGTCGAACTTCTGCGCCTGCGTGACCGGATTGAACACGCGGAAGTACGGCGCCGCATCGGCGCCGGTGCCGGCGATCCATTGCCAGCCCATGCTGTTGTTGGCCAGATCGGCATCCACCAGCGTGTCCCAGAACCAGCGCGCGCCTTGCAGCCAGTGGATGCGCAAGTGCTTGCACAGGAAGCTGCCCACCAGCATCCGCACCCGGTTGTGCATGTAGCCCGTTGCCCACAGCTCGCGCATGCCGGCATCAATGATGGGGATGCCGGTACGTCCTTGCCGCCAGGCCTCCAACAATGCTTGCTGCGGCGGCGCCCAGGCAAAGCCATCAAAACGCGGATTGAGGTTGGCATCCGAGGTCTGCGGGAAGTGATGCAGCAGATGCCAGGAAAATTCGCGCCAGCCCAGCTGGCGCAGGTAGCCGTCGATATCGGCATTGCGACCGGCACTACGCATTCCCTCCAGCACATGGGCGATGCGCCACGGTGCGATCTCGCCAAAATGCAGATGGGGCGAGATCAGGGAGGTACCGACACGGTCCGGCAGATCGCGCTGTTCGCAATAGCCATTGAGCGCACCGTCGGTGAACACCTCCAGCGTTTGCTGCGCACCGGCCTCGCCGGGCTGCCAGCGCTCCCAGAAACCGGCGTCCCAGGCCAATCGCGGCGCCAGGCCCAGTGCCTCCAGGGGCAATCCATCGATCCCATGCGCGGCCAGCGTATCCGGCGCAGCGCAAAGCTCCGCCAGACGCCAGCGGCTCAGCGCATTGCGCCAGAACGGCGTGAATACCTTGTAGGGGCCGCCCTGCTGGGTCGTCAGCTCCCAGGGTTCGAACAGCAGATAGCCGTTGTGGCTTTCCACCTGCAGTCCCTGCTGGCGCAGATCGCGCTTGATCGCCGCATCACGCGGCTGGGTGACAGGCTCGTACTTGCGGTTCCAGTACACCGCCTGGGCGCCGGTTTCGGCGATCAACTGCTGCAAGGCCCCGGCACTGGGGCCGCGGCGGATCACCAGATGCGAACCACGCGCACGCAGATCGGCATCCAGCGCGGCGAGTGAGCGATGCAGCCAGGCGTCGGAAGCCGCGCCGGGCGCCCACGTCCCCTCCTCCGCCGGCGCATGCACGTACACCGGCACCGGGTCGTGCCCGGCAGCCAGCGCCGCCTGCAATGCCGGATTGTCCTGCAGGCGCAGATCACGCCTGAACCATACCAACGCAACGGACATCTTCAGTCAGAACCAGTCGATTTGAAGGCGCTCATGATAGGTCGTCGCGCCGTGAAAAGAGCGCCCGGGATGCTGTGCCATCATCTCCGGGACAACCCGGCCACGCGGCCCGGACGCCCTTACCGGCCGCCGCCAGAGAGAGGAATACTCGATGGAAACGCAGCTCAATCCGGCCGCATCGGTCTACCGGATTCTGGTTTTCGATGAAGTGTACTCAGCGCGCGCGGCCGAGGAACAAGCCGAGAAGAGCAAGCTGTCCGCTTTTGGCACGCTGGCCCGGCTCAATCCGCTGAACCGGCCCAAGACCGAGACCGTGAACCTGTCCAAGTCGGAGTTGCGCTATGAGCCGTTCTGGTATGTGGCCGCGCGGCGCGAGATCGATTACCTGCACGAGGCGGTGTATCCGCTGCAGATCGCCAATCCCTACGCGCGCCAGCTGGAAATCGCCGGGCAGACGTTCGAAGTGCTCGCCAATGGCAACAAGCCCCGGGTGGAGCTGACCGTCAACGAACGCTGCCACCGCAAGATCGATACCAGCCTGTACCAGGACGGACTGAAGCGGCCGATCCGCCAGGCGAAGCTGCAGGGCTACGTGGAGCGCTACCGCGCGATCGAGCAGCAGCAACTGGATCTATCTGGCGGTATCGCGCCGCAGATGCCGTTCGCCTCGGTGGTGCAGGTGATCAAGTCGCAACTGGCCGCCGAAGCCATCGACGCGCATCGCATCGACAATGACCTGCTCGAATTCGTCAGCGCCAACCTGTACTTCCGCCCGGTATTCGCCTTCGAATATCTGTGGACCGGCGCCGGCAAGATCGGCGTGATCGAAATCGACGGCCTGACCGGCGAGGTGGTCGAGGACGGCCAGTGGTTCCGCGACAAGCTCGATACCGTGATGTCGCGCGAGATGCTGTTCGAACTGGGCGCGGAAATGGCTTCGGCCGCCGTGCCCGGCGGGGGATTCGCGGTCAAGGTGCTGGGCAAACTGACCCAGGAGCGCCAAGGGCGCCCCTGAGCGGGCCACTTACTCGAACGATCCCACCGAGTCGTGCGAAAGGTTGTCAAAGCGGGTGTATTCACCGAAGAACTTCAACTTGCACGAGCCGGTCGGGCCACCACGGTGCTTGCCGATGATGATCTCGGCCAGGCCCTTGTCCGGCGAATTTTCCTTGTTGTAGTAGTCGTCGCGGTAGATGAAAACGATCATGTCCGCGTCCTGCTCGATAGCGCCGGATTCGCGAAGATCGGCCATCACCGGGCGCTTGTCGGTACGCGTTTCCAGCGAGCGGTTGAGCTGGGACAGGGCGATCACCGGCACGTTCAGCTCCTTGGCCAGACCCTTCAACGAGCGCGAGATCTCCGAAATTTCGGTCGCGCGGTTTTCGCTGTTGCCCGGCACGCTCATCAGCTGCAGGTAGTCGATCACGATCAGGCCCAGATCGTGCTCGCGCTTCAGACGTCGGCACTTGGATCGCAGGATCTCCGGCGACACGCCCGGCGTGTCGTCGATGAAGATCTTGGTTTCCTTCAGCATGCGGATCGCGCCGGTGACGCGGCTCCAGTCCTCGTCCTCCAGCTGGCCGGTGCGCAGCCGCTGGGCGTTGATGCGGCCGTTGGAGGAAATCAGGCGCATCGCCAGCTGCGATGCCGACATTTCCATCGAGAACACCGCCACGCCCTTCTTGGACTTGATCGCCGCATATTCGGCGATGTTCAGCGCAAAGGTGGTCTTGCCCATTGCCGGACGCGCGGCCAGGATGATCAGATCGGTCGGCTGCAGGCCGGCGGTCATCGCGTCGAAATCGTTGTAGCCGGTCGGCAGTCCGGTGATGTTGCCGCCGTTCTCGAAGCGGTTGCGCAGCTCTTCGAACGCGTCCTTCAGTGCGCCGGGCATGGCCACAAAGTCGGTACGGCCACGGGCGCCCTGCTCGGCAATGGCGAACACCTGCTTCTCCGCCGCCGAAAGCAGTTCCGCACTGTCCCGCCCTTCCGGCTGGAAGCCGTCGTTGACGATGTCGGTACCGACCTGGATCAACTGCCGGAGCACGGCCTTGTCACGCACGATCTCGGCATAGGCGCTGATGTTGGCGGCCGATGGCGTGGTGCTGGCCAGCTCGATCAGGTAGGCGCCATCGCCAATCAACTCCATCTTGCCCTGCGATTCGAACCACTCACCCAGCGTCACCGCATCGAACGGACGATCGCGCTCGGACAATTCGCAGATCGCCCGGTAGATCAGCTGGTGGTCACGCCGGTAGAAATCCTTGTCGGTCAGCGCCTCGTTGACCCGATCGTAGGCTTCCGGCGCCAGCATCAGGCCACCGAGCACAGCCTGCTCGGCTTCCACCGAATGCGGGGGCACACGCAAGGCGTCGATGCGCTGCTCGCTGCGATCGGCACGATCAGCGCGGTCTTTACGGTCGGAACGGAAACCAGTGCGGGCGGACATGAAAAGCGTATTTCCTGCAGTAAGGCCGTGCGGCCATGTTAGGTGGGCATCGGCCACCGGGATACGGACAACTCTGTGGACAACCTGTCCACAAACCAACCCCGCGCGGGGGCGCTGGCGTACCGGACGTGGGTGGCCATACAGAAAAGTCCCCGGCACCATTGCAATGCCGGGGACATGATTATCGCAAAACCCGACGCCCGGGCACGTACCGACCGTGAATGGGGCTACCGGGGCCGCGCCAGGCCGTCACCTGGGCTGCTGGGTCTGGATCCAGTCGAAGAAGGCATCCAGAAAGCCCTGCAGGAATTTGCGCGTGCCTTCGCTGGCAACGGTGCCGTCCGCCTCGATCAGCCCCTCCTTGAACTGCACGAAGGCCTCCGGCCGCGCCATTGCGGCCAAGCCCACCGCCACCAGCACGTTGCGCAGGTGCTGCTGCGCCATGGCGGTACCGGCACTGCCGAAGGAGGCGCCGATCAGCGCCGCCGGCTTGCCTTGGAACGCATTGTCCCCCTGTGGCCTGGAACCGGTATCGATGGCGTTTTTGAGCACCCCGGGAATGGAGCGGTTGTACTCGGGCGTGATGAACAGTACCGCATCGGCCGAGCGCACCTGGTTCTTCAGCCGTGTGCCCTGGGCCGGAAACCGGCTGTCGTGATCCTGGTTGTACAGCGGGATGTCATCGAGCTGGATGTAATCGAAGCTGGCGCGGTCGCCAGCCAGCTTTTCCAACGCATGGGCCAGACGCCGGTTGATGGACTCCTTGCGCAGACTGCCAACGAAAACCGCGATCTTGTAGGGGCTCATGGCGACCTCGTCATGAAAAGTGGATAGACACTAGCCGGGCACGCCTTCGCGGTGGATGAAGGAGCGTGCCCACCCAAGGAAGATGGCCGTTTTCACTCCCCCTGAAACCGCCACTGCCTGTCGCCGGCGCGCATGAAGCCGAGTTCATGCGCCCGCGGTGTCTGACGCAAGCTGCGCCGCTGCGGCCACCACGTCGTTCTCCCCCGGCAACACCAGCAACGCGGCGCTGGCCAGTGGTGTATAGGTGTCCACACCGGTCACCCGCCGCAGCGGAATGTCCCCGTAACCGGCCTCGACCAGCGCGGTGATCACCCCTTCACCGACACCGCCGCTATGCCGCCCCTCATCGACCACGACAATCCGCTTGGCACCCTTGGCCTGCGCGGCGATCCAGGCATCATTGAGCGGCACCAGCCAGCGCAGGTCCACCACCCGCACCTTCCAGCCTTGCGCCTGCTCGATGGCCTTGGCCGCACGCAGGCTCATGGGCACACCGTTGCCATAGGTGAAGATGACCAGATCCTCGCTTCCCGCACCGTAAACACGTCCTTCACCGAGGGTAAGCGCCTGTTCCG
Source organism: Stenotrophomonas sp. STEN014 (assembly GCF_056760315.1). Classification (NCBI taxonomy): domain Bacteria; kingdom Pseudomonadati; phylum Pseudomonadota; class Gammaproteobacteria; order Lysobacterales; family Lysobacteraceae; genus Stenotrophomonas; species Stenotrophomonas sp. STEN014. The sequence goes on from NZ_JBRREN010000009.1 coordinate 109,312, forward strand.
GGGCCGGGTATGGGAACAGCCACTGCCCGTCTCCCGCTGCGTACAGGTCCTTGCCCATGTACAGCGCGATCGGCTCGAGGAACACGCACACCCGGCCGTCCACCTTGGCCAGCGCCGCCAAGGTGCGCAGCATCGCCACGGCATCGTCGCCGCGCGAAGGGCAGCCCACCACCAATCCGGGAATGTCGCGCAGGGCCGTGATCGAGTTGTCATTGTGGAAGTGGCCGCCGAAGCCCTTCTGGTAGCCCAGCCCGGCGATGCGGATCAGCATCGGGTTGCGGTACTGGTCGTTGGAGAAGAACTGCAGCGAACAAGCCTCGCCGCGTACCTGGTCGATGGCATTGTGCAGGTAGGCCAGGTACTGGATTTCCGGCAGCGGCAGCATGCCCATGTTGGCAAACCCCTGCGCCATACCCAGGATCATTGTCTCGTCCAGCAGGGTGTTGAAAACCCGGCGCGGCCCAAATGCTTTCTGCAGGCCCTTGGTCACCGTGTAGACGCCGCCTTTCTGCGCCACGTCCTCGCCGAACAGCACCGTTTCCGGATATTTGGCGAACAGGTCGTGCAAGGCCTGGTTGATCTGCACGGCCAGATGCTTCGGCGGCTGGCTCTCCGGCAAGGCCGCATCGCTGCCGAACACCTGCAGGCGCCGCTCGCGGTAGTCGCCCCGCCTGGCCTCCGCCTGTACTTTGTCTGGCGTGTAAGGCGCCAGCGGAGCGATCACCTCGGCCAGCCCGGTCAGGCGCGGGCGCTGGTCGGCCGCTTCGGCGGCGGCAAAGCAGCGCTTTCGGGTCTGTTCGTACAGCGCCAGCACCTCGGCCTTGTCCATCAGCCCCGACTCGACCGCGATCTGCGCCGAGCGCAGCAGCGGATCACCCGCCTCCACCGCGCACAGCTCCTCCAGCGCGCGCCATTCGATCTCGAAATCGGTACCGGCGTGGCCCATCAGCCGCGTGGTGCGCAGATGCAGGAAGGTCGGTCGCCGGGTCTTGCGGCAATGCTCCACCGCACGCTGCACCTCGGCATAGCCACTGGCCAGATCCAGCCCATCGGCATGGAAATAGTCCAGACCCGGGCGATGGCGGAAGCTCTCGGCGATCCAGCCTTCCGGCGTCTTGACCGAGATGCCGATGCCGTTGTCCTCGCAGACAAACAGCACCGGCGCCGGCAGTTTCTGGAAACTGCTCCACGCGGCGGCATTGAACGCGGTCTGCGCGGTGGCGTGGTTGGCCGATGCATCGCCGAAGGAACAGATGGTGATGCTGTCGTCGGGAATCGGCAGCGCATGTCCCACGCGCTTGCCGGCTTCGATCGCCATCGCCGTGCCCAGCGCCTTGGGCAGGTGCGAGGCGATGGTCGAGGTCTGCGGCAACACCCACAAAGGCTTGCTGCCCCACACCTTGTGGCGGCCGCCGCTGGCCGGATCATCCTTGCTGGCGGCGAAGGACAGGGCCGAATCCATCACCGGGTCCAGGCCCGGCAATTTGCGGAAACGCTCGGCCATGAAGCCGCCGGAGCGGTAGTGCAGGAAGGCCGGATCGGTGTGCCGTGCAGCGCGCGCGACCATCGCATTGCCCTCGTGCCCGGAGGAGCCGATCGTGTAGAAGACCTTGTTCTGGACGCGCAACACCCGCGCCATCAGGTCCAGATGACGACTGATCAGCTGTGATTCGAACAGTTCGCGGAAGCCCCGGGCGTCCAGTGCGCTACCCGGCAGCACCGGCGCGCCGTCCTGCGGCCCTTCGCCATGCCCCTGGCCCAGCCCCGTTACGAATTCGATGAAATTGGTATCGCAGATCTCGGCGCGGTTCAGGCCCTTCATGCGGGCCGGAAGGGGATTCGGTACACGGGCAAACATGCAGACAGACTCCACGTGACAGTCGCGTTGGGCGGGGGAAAGGGGGTTCAGCAGTGGGTGGCGATACGGGCAAGCACCTGCGCCTCCGGTGCGGGCATCGCCACGAAGCCGGGTTGCGCGCGTATCCGCTGCAGCCATTGCTGGATGGCCGGATACGGGGACAGCGCAATGCCCCCGTCTTCGGCAACGGCGGTGTACGCGAACAGGGCGATGTCCGCGATGCCGTAGTCGGGCCCGGTAAACCAGGTAGCGAGCGACAAGTGCCGCTCCATCACCGCCAGTGCGGCATGACCGTGTTCGCGCAGGCGCGGTAGATCATCGCGGCGTGGGGAGTCGTCCGGTGCCCAGCCACTGATGAAACGGGCCACGGCGATATACGGCTCATGGCTGTACTGCTCGAAGAACATCCACGACAGCGCCTGCGCACGCTGCCAGCCATCAACCGGCAGCAAGGGCGTGCCTTCGGCCAGCCAGAACAGGATGGCGTTGGATTCGGTGAGCACGCGCCCGTCGCCCAGTTCCACGACCGGCACTTTTCCATTGGGATTGAGCGCCAGGAACTGCGGCGTGCGGGTCTGACCACCGGCGCTGTCCACCTCGATCCATCGATAGCGCCCGCCAAGCTGCTCAAGCAGCAGGCGCACCTTGTGACAATTGCCCGAAGTCGACATGCCATGCACAGTCAACGGAGCGTCAGGTTTCACCATTGATACGGTTCCAGAAGGTGGCGGCCGGTACAACGTATGCGCCCTCATCACACCGCAATCACTGGCCGTTGGAAAGTGCGCCTGCAGCAATTTCCGGGAGGCCGGCAACAGAAAAGGGCCGGCAAAGCCGGCCCTTTTGTTATGCGCGACAGTACTGCGATTACTGGCGGCTGCTACCTGCATCCACTTTGGCAGTCTGCGTCACCACCTGGCCATCGATGACCGGTAGGCGGTCGCTGGCCGGGCGGCTTTCCATACGGACGGTCTTTTCAGCGCCGTCGTGACGGTAGGTCACGTCGTAGCCGATGGTCTGATCGGTGTTGCCCATCGCAATGCGGTTGCCGGGCTTGCTGTCCATCCGCATGGTGCCGGTGCTACCGTCGGCATTGCGGTAGGTGACGTTGTAGCCGGTTACCCGCGAGGATTCGGAGGTGGTGTTCTCGGTGCGGCACTGGCGCTCGGTGCGGCTGACGACGCGACCACCGACGTGACGTTTGTCGACCTGGTTGCCGATCACACCACCGGCGACCGCACCGGCGGCCGTCGCGGCCTTCTTGCCGTTGCCGCCACCGACCTGGCTGCCCAGCAGGCCACCGATCACCGCGCCGGCGACCGTACCACCGACATTGCCATCACGCTCGGGCAGGCGCTCCTGCACCACCATATCCTCGCAGACCTCGTGCGGCACGGTGGTGGTGGAGGTTTCGCGCACCGGTTCGGTACCAATCACCGTGGCATAGGCGCGCTCTTTCTGTGTCACCGGAGCGACCTTCAGCACATCGGCGTAGTCGAGCTTGCCACCGGCAGCCAGCGCATCGCTGACCGCCGCATCGTCGGTGAAGGCGGAATTGTCCAGCACCGGAGTCGTCCCCTCGGTGCCGGCGGCAAGCGGCGCCCTGTCGCGCCCACTCATGAAAGCCGCCGTGGCAATACCGCCCACCAGCAGCGCGCCGGCGGCGACCAGAATCGTTGTGGTGTTGCTCTTCATCGTCGGCTCCTTGCGGTCCATCCGCGCTGACTGGGGGGGGATTCCAGCATGATAATGCTGAACAGAGGCAGGTATTTCCGCATCTGCCCCTTACAAAATTCAGGCTTCGTCGCAATATTGCGACCGTCTCCCTCCTCTTCCCGCAGGCCACCCACATGTCCAGCCCGATACTGCTGCCGTTGATGTCCTGGGCACGCAAGTTGCGTTACCCGACCCTGTTCAAGATCACCGCGGCATTGTTCGTGATCAGCATGCTGCTGCCCGATCCCATCCCGTTCATCGATGAAATCCTGTTCGCACTGGGCACCTTGCTGCTGGCCAACTGGAAGCGGCGCAAGGATCCAGCCATCGAGCCTGCGGTCATTGCACGCAAGCGCTGAACCGTGCAGCTGATCGACAGCCACTGCCATCTGGACGCGCCCGAGTTCGATGGAGACCGTGCCGCGTTGATCGAACGTGCGCGCGCCGCGGGCGTGACGGTACAGATCGTCCCGGCCATTACCGCCGCCCGCTGGCCCAAGCTGCGCACGGTCTGCACACTGGAGAGCGGGCTGTATCCAGCCTACGGCCTGCACCCGATGTTTGTGGCCGAGCATCGGCCCGAACACCTGGACCAGCTGCGCGACTGGATCACCCGGGAACGTCCGTGTGCCATCGGCGAATGCGGACTGGACTTCTTCGTCGACGGTCTCGACCCGGATGCGCAACGCGCCTATTTCAACGGACAGCTGGTACTGGCGCGCGAGTTCGACCTGCCACTGATCGTGCATGCACGCCGCGCCCTCGACGAGGTGATCCACACGATGCGGCGGATCGGCGGGCTGCGCGGCGTGGTCCACAGTTTTTCCGGCAGCCCCGAACAGGCCCGGCAGCTGTGGGAGATGGACTTTTTGATCGGCCTCGGTGGCCCGGTGACCTACGACCGCGCCAACCGCTTGCGCGGCCTGCTCACACAGATGCCCCTGGAGTACCTGCTGCTGGAGACCGATGCCCCGGACCAGCCGGACGCCGCCGTCCGCGGCCAGCGCAACGAGCCGGCGCGGCTGCCGGCCATTCTCGAGGTGATGGCACAGCTACGCCAGCAGCCGGCTGGCGAGATCGCCGCGCAGACCACCGCCAACGCCCGTCGCCTGTTCGCCCTGCCCGGTCATTGACCGGGAAACGCGTTTACTCGACCACGGCCATCGCCGCCGTTGAAGTGGCAGCGGCCCTGTCGCGGGACTTGAGCAGCATTTCCAGGGCACGGCCGACGGCGGCAAAGGCGAATGCCCCGGTGATGTGGGTGGCCGCACCCAGCCCGGCACCGCAGTCCAGCTTCAGCGCCGCATCCGCGCCCAGGTTGGGGCGCAGCCCGCAGACGCTGCCATCAGCCTGCGGATACTTGACGTTCTCCAGCGAGTAGATCGCCGAAACCCCGAAATACCGCTGCGGATTCTTCGGAAAGTTGAACTCGGCACGCAGCTTCTTGCGGATCAACGCCATCATCGCATCGTGCTCGGTACGCGAGACATCCCGCACCCGTACCAGGGTTGGATCGGTACGTCCGCCGGCCGCCCCCACGGTGATCATCGGCAGCTTGCGCCGCCGGCACCAGGCGATGGCCTCGACCTTGACCCGGAAACTGTCACAGGCGTCGATCACCAGATCGAACCGGCGATCCAGCAGCTCGGCCATATTGGCGACGGTCAAAAACGCCTCGACGGCCTCGACCTCGATCTCGGGATTGATCGCCCGGCAGCGTTCGGCCATCGCCACGGATTTGTTGCGTCCATATTGGCCAGCCAGTGCCGGCAGCTGGCGGTTGGTGTTGGAGACGCAGATGTCGTCGGCATCGATCAGGGTCAGATGCCCGACCGCCGAACGCGCCAGCGCCTCGACAATCCACGATCCGACCCCGCCAATGCCGATCACCGCGACCCGGCAGCCGGACAGGTGCTCGATGGTCCCGGCACCATACAGCCGGTCGATACCGGCAAAGCGTTCACGCAATGACTCTTTCATGCTCCCATTTTAACCGTGGTCGGCAGCAGTCCGTGCGTCGTACCATCGGCATTCCTTGTCCGGAGACACCCGCATGTCCGATCCCGTCCGCACCCAGTCCAAGGCCTCCCGTTATCTGTTCATCCTGGTTCTCGGCCTGCTGCTCGGGGTGGTGGCAACGGTCATGGCGATGCGTGCGATCCAGGAGCGCCAGGACCATTTTCCCGACAGCCTGATGACCGTACTGGCCAAGCAATCGCAGCTGCTCGGCGAAAGCCAGAAGCAGAACCGCTGTGCGCCCAGCGACGTGACCCCGCGCCTGCAGACGCTGCGCGCCCTGTCCAACGACCTGGATCTGGCCTTCCCCGGCCTGAAGGACGATGCGCGCTTCCAGCAGCATGCCAGCCAGTTCCGCGCCACACTCAATGATGCGTTGGCCAGCGTGCCAAGCGACTGTACGGCGCTCGCCGTCACCCTGCAGAAGCTGGGCAGTGACTGCAAGGCCTGCCATCAGGACTTCAAGTAAGCCGCACCCAATTCACCCGTGGTTGGCGCTCCATTCACGTGCGAAACGACACGATCCGGGTGCCGGGCAAAACCACATGCCCGTAATCCCCATCTGGCAAGGAGCAACACCATGAAAATTCAATTGATCGCTGCAGGCGCCATCGCCAGTCTGGCTCTGGCCGGTTGCGCCACGTCGCCCGGCTACGGCGGCGGCTACAACAATGGCGGCAGCTACGGCAACAGCAACAATGGCTACAACCAGAACCAGTGCCGTGATTGCGGGATCGTGACCCGCATCGACACCGTGGCATCGGGCCGCACCGCACCGGCGGCGACCGGCGCGGTGCTGGGTGGCATCGTCGGCGCGGTGGCTGGCCATGAGATCTCCGATCACACGGGCGGCAGCCGCGGCAACAAGAACATCGCCGCCGTAGCCGGCGCCGCGGCCGGCGCTCTGGCCGGCAACAAGATCCAGCAGAATGTCACCGGCAATTCGTATGACATCCAGGTCCGCATGGATGACGGGCGCGTGATCGTGGTCAACCAGAAGGATCTGGGCGGCATCCGCGAGAACACCTATGTGCGCGTGGTCAACGGGCGCGTCGTACTGCGTTGATTGGCAATGCTCCACGGACAAGCAAAAAGGCCCGCTCGCGCGGGCCTTTTTACTGCCGCCAGCGGCGTATCAGACCGGCTGTACGGCGTCGGCCTGCAGGCCCTTCTGGCCCTGGACCACGGTGAAGGTGACCTGCTGACCTTCCTTCAGGCTCTTGAAGCCCTGGGTCTGGATGGCGCGGAAGTGCACAAAAACGTCTTCACCATTCTCACGACTGATGAAGCCAAAGCCTTTGGCGTCGTTGAACCACTTGACGGTACCGGTTTCGCGATCAGACATCTCGACTAACTCCCTGTAGCTCTGAGTTTGATGGATACGCCCCGCAAGGCGGCTGACTGCAAGGAGGAAGCGAGGTGCAACGATGCAGCAAATCGTTCGATCTACCCATCAGGCCACGATTCACGGTGACCTTGCCAAGCTCAGCGGCTGCAACTTAACCCGGGACAAATGAAATTGCAATCGGGTAAAAGTCACTCTGTCAACCCCCTTTTGACCCATCAGCCGGACCCCTATGGACTATTCATTCATCTTGTACGTATTGGCCGGACTGCTGGTTGTGACCGGGATCGCAGGCGTCATTCTCCCGGCGCTGCCCGGGGTGCCCTTGGTGTTCGCCGGGCTGCTGGTCGCGGCGTGGACCGACGGGTTTGACCGGGTCGGCTGGCTCCCCTTGCTGTTGCTGGGCGTCCTGACCGCGATTTCGGTGGTGATCGACGTGCTGTCCACGGTGATCGGCGCACAGCGGGTCGGAGCCAGCAAGCTGGCCCTGGTCGGATCGGCGATAGGTACCGTGGCCGGCCTGTTTTTCATGCCGATCGGCCTGTTCGTTGGACCGTTCGCCGGTGCGCTGGCCGGCGAATACATCAACGGGCGCAAGCTCGGCCAGGCCACCAAGGTCGGACTCGGCACGTGGCTGGGCATCGTGCTCGGGGTCGCGCTGAAACTTGGCCTGGCGGTAGCCATGCTCGGCGTTTTCGCCGTGGCGTGGTTCTTCTGAGCGGGCCGCCGGTGTCTCATGACTCCCCCTGCACGAGACAATCACCGACAATCCCGCCTGACCTGACCACTTGCTCCGCAGCGGACATCCTTCCATGGCCCGCATCCGAAGCAGGCTTCAACTTTCCGCGACCGGATCATGCCCATGCGCAGCCTCCCGCTTCATCTCGCCATCCTGCTCGCTCTGAGCGGACCCAGCGCCTACGCGCTGGGACAGGAATCGATCACCGATCCGGCATCGCCACAGGCCTGTTTCGCGCTGGACTCCGATGCCAGCCGGCTGGCCTGCTACGACAAGGCACTGGGACGCTCGCCGGCCGATACCCGCGCCGCCGATGCCGCCGCCGTTGCCGCACAGCAGGCACGCAAGGAAGCCAAAGCCACCGCCAAGGCCCTGGACGAGCCGCTGCCGCGACGCAACGAGCTGTTCGCACATGACGACCTGGCCGCTGCCGCGGCCAACGCCGGGCGCGGTTCGCTGTGGGACAGCCGCTGGGAACTGGCCAGGGATTCGAAGTTGGGCCGTTTCCAGCTGCGTGCCTACAAGCCGGTGTACCTGTTGCCGGCATTCTGGACCAGCAAGCCCAACGTGATGCCGCGCTCGCCCAACCCGGCCAATTCGGTGACCCAGGCCGAGGAGCTGGAAAGCACCGAGCTGAAGTTCCAGCTCAGCTTCAAGACCAAGGTGGCCGAGAACCTGTTCGGCGACAACGGCGACCTCTGGGTCGGCTACACCCAGAGCTCGCGCTGGCAGGCCTACAACAGCGAAATCTCGCGCCCGTTCCGTGAAACCAACTACGAGCCGGAAGTGATGCTGGCCTTCCGCAACGGCTATTCGCTGTTCGGCTGGAACGGCCGCATGAGCGCAGTCAGCTTCAACCACCAGTCCAACGGCCGCAGCGACCCGCTCTCGCGCAGCTGGAACCGGGTGATCCTCAACGTCGGTCTGGACCGCGAGAACTGGGCAGTGATGCTGCGCCCGTGGTACCGCATTCCGGAAGGGCGCAAGGACGACAACAACCCGGATATCGACGATTACATGGGCCGTGGCGATGCCAGCGTCATCTACAACCGCAACGGCCATGAAGTGGCCCTGACCGGTCGCCACTCGCTGCGCAGCGGCGACCGCGCGCACGGCTCGCTGCAGCTGGACTACGGCTTTCCGATCAACAACCTGCTGCGTGGTCATGTGCAGGTGTTCGACGGTTACGGCGAAAGCATGATCGACTACAACCACCGCGCGACCTATGTCGGCGTCGGTGTCTCGCTACTGGAGTGGTTCTGAGGCAATGAAAGCGACAATCTGGCACAACAACCGCTGTTCCAATTCACGTGGTGCGCTCGCGCTGCTGCAGGAGGCCGGTGTGCAGGTGGAGGTCATCCACTACCTGGATACGCCACCGCCTGCGACCGAACTGCGGACCCTGCTGGCCGAAATGGGCATGCCCGCCCGCGACCTGCTGCGCAGCAAGGAGGCCGCCTACAGCGAGCTGGGGCTGGCCGCGCAGCTGGACGACGAGGCGGCGCTGATCAACGCCATGGTCGCGCACCCGGCGCTGATCAACCGCCCGATCGTGCGCACGGCCAAAGGCACCGCACTGTGCCGCCCACCGGAAACCGTGAACGCCCTGCTCTGAGCCCCACGGGGCGACGGACCTTGGCGCTCCCGCCCCCGGCCCTCTACAACGTCTTACCACCCACGGCGAGGATCGCCTCGTACAACTCCTCAAGATGCTGTCGTGGCAAGAACGCGCGATCGTTGATGAAGAATGACGGCGTGCCGGTGACACCACTGCGCATGCCGCTGTCTATATCGGCTTGGATACGCTGTCGGTAGGCCGGATCCTCCTGCGCCGCCACCAGCCCCTCTTCGGACATTCCCAGCTCCCGGGTCAGCTCCCGATAGAATTCCTCACCCAGCTGCGGCTGGGCGCTGTAGAGCGCGTCATGCGCCTGCCAGAAGCGCCCGTATGTGCTTGCATATTCGGCCGTTACCGCCGCTGCCCAGGCCTGCGGATGCGACAGCTGCAACGGGAAGTGCCTGAAAACCACGCACAGCGAGCTGCCGAAACGCTGTTGCAGACGTTTGACCAGCGAAAACGCTTCGCCGCACGCCGTGCATTGGTAATCGCCGTATTCCACCAGCACGACCGGAGCGGCAAGGTTCCCGGCCACATGATCCTGCGCACTCGCCGGAACACCCAGCACACTCATACATGTCCTCCCCAATGATCATTGCGGACCTGCCGGCCGCGGCCAACGCGCGGGCTGCAGGAGAACCTACCCCGGCGACCGAGCTATCGGCGTGAAGCGCGGCCAACGCTCCAACTGCCACGGCACACCGTCTGGCCACCGCTCCACTTTCCCTGCGCAGATCCTGCAGGCAAAATCCCGCCACACCGACAGGAAGTCAGCGCATGCCCCGCAAGTACCGTTCGTTCTTCGCCTACACCTCGGCCCTGCTGGGCCTGTTGAGTCTGCTGGCGGTGGCCTGCTTCCACTTTCCCGAACTGCTGACCAGCCGCGAGTTCCGCGCGGTCTACAACGAGCAGTTCGCGCGCCACCTGCTGCTGGTCGGGCTGGTGGCCGCGTTCATCCTAGGCACGATGGCGATCCTGCGCGACCGCAACAAGCGCATCGCCACACTCGGCGTGGGCAGTGCCACCTTGGCCGTGCTGCTGGGCGGCACCAATGTGCAGTTCGACGCCATCGGCCAGACGCCCTACTCGCTCGGCCTGGACTGGTTCGTGCTGTCGCTGTTCTTCTCGGCGCTGGTGTTCGTGCCGCTGGAACGTTATCTGGGCAAGCGCGCCCTGTCGCCGCTGCGGCCGGGCTGGCGCACCGACGTGGCCTACTTCTTCATGAGCCACGTGCTGGTGCAGTTCATCCTGATCCTGGTCACCGCCTCGACCTCCACGGTTGCCGCACTGGCCGCCTTCCCGGCGCTGAAGAACCTGATCCAGTCACTGCCGGTGTGGGCGCAGTTCCTGATCGCCGTGTTCGTGGCCGACATGGCGCAGGCGCTGCTGCATCGGGCCTATCACAACATTCCCTGGCTGTGGCGTTTCCACGCGGTGCACCATTCCAGCCGGCACATGGACTGGCTGGCCGGCTCGCGCATCCATTTCGTCGAGATCGTGTTGACCCGCAGCGCGGTGCTGCTGCCGCTGCTGATCCTGGGCTTCTCCACGCCGGCGGTGAACGCCTACGTGATCCTGGTCGGGCTGCAGGCAGTGCTGGCGCACGCCAACCTCGGCATCCGTTTCGGCTGGCTGGAATACCTGCTGGTACTGCCGCGCTACCACCACTGGCACCACGCCCGGCAGCAGGACTATGTGGATGTGAACTACGCCATCCATCTGCCGCTGGTGGACATGCTGATGGGCACTTTCAAACTGCCGCGCGACCAGGCGCAGTGGCCGGAGGAATACGGCGTGATGAAGCTGGAAACCGTGCCCAAGGGCATCGTCAGCCAGCACCTGATGCCGTTCCAGGGAGGGCGCAGGTACCAGGACCACGTGGACTGAAAGCTGCCGCCAAGCGCCCCGGCTCAGCGCCAGTCGCTGATGCCCTCGCGCCGGTAGACCTCGGCAAACGCCGGCCGGGCTTTCATGCGCGCGGCATGCGCGGCCAGCGCCGGCCAGCGGTCACTCGGACGCGGCAGGTTGCGGCTCCAGCGCATCAGCATGGTCAGCATGAAATCCACGGCGCTGAGCCGCTCACCGAGCAGGTACGGACCGGCGCGGGTGAGCTGGTCGGCGACCTGCTGCCACGCCGCCTCCAGCTGCACGCGCGCCCGTTCCCGGACCGCCTCGCTGTGGTTTTCGCCGGCCGGTTCGTGCGGGTAGAACCAGCTGCGATACGCCGGCATCAGGGTGTACACGCAGAAGCACATCCAGCGGTAGTAATCGCCGCGCGCCGGGGTTCCCGGTGCCGGTGCCAGCCCGGCCTGCGGATGCAGATCGGCCAGATGCATCACGATGGCCGCCGACTCGGTCAGCACCTGCCCGTCGAGCAGCAACGCCGGCACGCGCCCGGCCGGATTGATCGCCAGGTACGCCGGCGACTTCTGCTCGCCACGCTCGAAGTCCAGCTGGCGCAACGCGTGGTCGATGCCCAGCTCGATCAGCAGCCAGTGCACCACCAGCGAGGCACTGCTTTGCGATCCATACAGCACGACAGACATGGCGTTCTCTGTGGCAGGCGGAACCGCATTCTATCGATACCCCCGGCGCCGGTGCCCCTGCGCCTTGAGCCTTCGCCGGAAAACAAAACGGCCCGGGCAGAACCCGGGCCGTTTCGGTCTCGTCAGCAACGCCGGCGGTTTACTCGACCACCACCGGAATCTTGCCGATGCGGGCCTGCCATTCGCGCGGGCCGGTCTTGTGCACCGACTCGCCGGTGGAGTCCACCGCCACGGTCACCGGCATGTCCTGCACGGTGAACTCGTAGATCGCTTCCATGCCGAGGTCGGCAAAACCGACCACCTTGGAGGCCTTGATCGCCTTGGACACCAGGTAGGCCGAACCGCCGACCGCCATCAGATAGGCCGACTTGTTGTCACGAATGGCCTCGATCGCGGCCGGGCCACGCTCGGCCTTGCCGACCATGCCCAGCAGGCCGGTCTGCTCCAGGATCTGGCGGGTGAACTTGTCCATGCGGGTGGCGGTGGTCGGGCCGGCCGGGCCCACCACTTCGTCACGCACCGGATCAACCGGGCCGACGTAGTAGATGAAGCGGCCCTTCAGGTCCACCGGCAGCGGCTCGCCCTTGTTGAGCATGTCGACCATGCGCTTGTGCGCGGCGTCACGGCCGGTCAGCAGCTTGCCGTTGAGCAGCAGGGTCTGGCCCGGCTTCCAGCTGGCCACTTCTTCCGGCGTGATGCTGTCCAGGTCCACGCGGGTGCCCTTGGAGGCGTCGTAGGTGATCTGCGGCCAGTCTTCCAGCGACGGCGGGTCCAGCATCACCGGGCCGCTGCCGTCCAGGGTGAAGTGGGCGTGGCGGGTGGCGGCACAGTTGGGGATCATCGCCACCGGCAGGTTAGCCGCGTGGGTCGGGAAGTCCTTGACCTTGATGTCCAGCACCGTGGTCAGGCCGCCCAGGCCCTGCGCGCCAATGCCCAGCGCGTTAACCTTCTCGTACAGTTCCAGGCGCAGCTCTTCGGCACGGTTGGACGGCCCACGGGCCTGCAGATCGGTGATGTCGATCGGCTCCATCAGCGCCTCCTTGGCCAGCAGCATCGCCTTCTCGGCGGTACCACCGATACCGATACCGAGCATGCCCGGCGGGCACCAACCGGCGCCCATGGTCGGCACGGTCTTGAGCACCCAGTCCACGATCGAGTCGGACGGATTGAGCATGGCGAACTTGCTCTTGGCCTCCGAACCACCGCCCTTGGCGGCGACGATCACGTCGACCTTGTCACCGGGCACGACCTTGATGTTGACCACACCCGGGGTGTTGTCACGGGTGTTGGTGCGCTTGCCGGCCGGGTCGGCCAGCACCGAGGCGCGCAACTTGTTGTCCGGGTAGGCGTAGGCGCGGCGGATGCCCTCGTTGGCCATGTCCTCCACGCCCATGGTGGCGTCGTCCCAGCGCACGTTCATACCGATTTCCAGGAACACGGTGACGATGCCGGTGTCCTGGCAGATCGGGCGGTGGCCCTCGGCGCACATGCGCGAGTTGATCAGGATCTGCGCGATGGCCTCTTTGGCCGCCGGCGACTCCTCGCGCTCATAGGCGGCGGCGAGGTTCTTGATGTAGTCGACCGGGTGGTAGTACGAGATGTACTGCAGTGCGTCGGCTACGGACTGGATGAAATCTTCCTGCTTGATCGATGTCACGGCGTGCTCGCTTGCTTGGGGCTGGCGGGGGGTTCCAGCCGCACATTTTACGCCCTGCCGCCGGCCCGTGCCCTCCGGGCGTCCCGCCGGCAAGGAGGCATGTGGCGGGATCGCCCCCTCCGCAACGGCTTGGGGCCGGCCGGCGTCCGGCATTGCCGCACGCCGGCGGACGGACCCGTAGTTCCGCCGTCGGACCAGATTGATGGCCGCGGCGACGGGCAGCGCCCACAATAGCCGCATGAACACGCTCGTCCTGATCCTCGACCTCATCGGCACCTTCGTCTTCGCCCTGTCCGGGGCGACGATGGGCGTACGCCGCCGCCTGGATATCTTCGGCGTGCTGGTGCTGTCCTTTGCCGCCGCACTGGCCGGCGGCATCACCCGCGACCTGCTGATCGGCGCCACCCCGGTGGCGGCCATCAGCGACTGGCGCTACCCGGCCATCACCCTGGCCGCCGGCACCGTCACCTTCTTCTGGGCGCCGATGATCGAACGCCTGCAGTTCCCGGTGCGGATGTTCGATGCGATGGGACTGGCCCTGTTCGCCGTGGCGGGCACGCAAAAAGCGTTGTCGTATGGCATCGATCCCCCAATGGCCGCCGCGCTGGGCATGCTCACCGGCATCGGTGGCGGCATCGCCCGTGACGTGCTGCTGGCCCAGGTGCCGCTGGTGTTGCAGGCCGAGCTGTATGCGGTGGCCGCGCTCGCCGGCGCGGCGGTGGTCGCCCTCGGCTACTGGCTGGAACTGGCACCGGTGCCGTGCGCCCTGGCCGGTGCCGGCCTGTGCTTCGGCCTGCGGATGATGGCCATGCATTTTGGCTGGCACCTGCCGGTAGCCCTGCAATCCTCCGATCCGCCGCCCCCGGAAGGCCCACGCCGGTAACGCGGTCACGACACGGCACGCTCACGGATGCGGGGCCATGGTGGAGCCCCCTCGCAACAGGAAGCCGCTCATGTCCGCTCCCCGCTCCGACACCCTGATTGGTGATGATGTCGTCCGCAGCCTCGGCCAGCATGGCCGTGCCTCACAGGTGCTGGTCCAGGTCCAGGACGGATGCGTCGCCCTCCGCGGCGATGTCCCCGACCACCAGACCAGACACGAGGTGGAACAGCTGGTCGGCGCGATTGACGGCGTGCGCGAGGTCCGCAGCACCTTGCATGTGGACTCCGGCGAGCACTCCTTCGGCGCGCCCGGCCAGGCCGTGCGCGACAACCCGGACGGGCAGGAGATCGGCAGGCTCGCCGGGCTTGAGCAGGAACAGGATACGGATCCGGAGCGCTGAGCCGCGCGCCGGGCTCCGCGTACCCGATCGCGCCCGGCACAATGAGATACCCCGGAGTCATTTCGCCGCCCTACGCCGCCCATGCCGCCCCCGACACCTACCGCCGCCCCGTTGAAACTGCGCGAGCGGTTCCGCGCCATGCGCAACCTGCCGCCGTTCCTGCGGATGATCTGGCAGACCAGCCCGCGCCTGACCCTGGCCAGCCTGGGGCTGCGGCTGGTGCGCTCGCTAGTGCCGGTATCGATGCTCTATGTCGGCAAACTGATCATCGATGAGGCGGTAAGGCTGGCCGGTCTGCCGGGCACGTTCCCGCCGCTGGACCAGGCGCTGGCGAGCGGTTTGCTGGGCCACCTGCTGGTATTGCTGGGCATCGAACTGGCGCTGGCGATCGGCTCGGACCTGCTCGGCCGGCTGGTGGGCTATGCCGACGGCCTGCTCTCGGAACTGTTCACCAACGCCAGCAGCATCCGCCTGATGGAGCATGCCGCCGAACTCGACCTGGAGGATTTCGAAGACCCCGACGTGCAGGACAAGCTCGACCGTGCGCGGCGCCAGACCATGGGCCGGATGAACCTGATGAGCCAGCTGTTCGGCCAGCTGCAGGACGCCATCACCGTGACCAGCCTGGCGGTCGGCCTGGTGGTCTACGCGCCATGGCTGATCGCACTGCTGGCGGTGGCGCTGATACCGGCGTTCATCGGCGAATCGCACTTCAATGCGATGGGCTATTCGCTGAACTTCCAGTGGACGCCGGAACGCCGCCAGCTGGAGTACCTGCGCCAGACCGGTGCCAGCGTGGACACGGCCAAGGAGGTGAAGATCTTCAACCTGCACCGCTTCCTGATCGAGCGCTATCGCACGCTGGCCAACAAGTTCTATCTGGCCAACCGGCGGCTGGCACGCAGACGCGCGGTCTGGGGCACGCTGCTGGCGGCGCTGGGCACGCTGGGCTACTACGCCGCCTACGGCTACATCGCCTGGCGTACCGTGCGTGGTGATTTCTCCATTGGCGATCTCACCTTTCTGGCCGGCAGCTTCCAGCGTCTGCGGCAGTTGCTGGAAGGCTTGCTGATCGGTTTCTCGCAGGTGGCCAGCCAGGCCATGTATCTGGATGACCTGTTCTCGTTCTTCGCCATCGAGCCGGAGATCCGTTCCTGTCCGGATGCGATAGCGGTGCCGCGCCCGATCCGCGAGGGCTTCGTGTTCGAGAACGTGGGCTTCCGCTATCCCGACGCCGAGCGCTGGGCGGTGCGGCATCTGGATTTCCATCTGCGCGCCGGCGAAGTGATCGCGCTGGTGGGCGAGAACGGCGCCGGCAAAACCACCCTGGTCAAGCTGCTGGCGCGGCTGTACGACCCGGACGAGGGGCGCATCCTGCTCGACGGCCGCGACCTGCGCGATTACGACCTGGACGACCTGCGCGCCAACATGGGGGTGATCTTCCAAGACTTCGTGCGCTACCACCTCAGTGCCGGCGAGAACATCGGCGTCGGCCTGGTCGAGGCGATGGATGACCAGGCGCGGATCCGCGATGCCGCGCACCGGGCACTGGCCGACGAAGTCATCGAACGTCTGCCCGCAGGCTACGCGCAACTGATCGGACGCCGTTTCAAGACCGGCGTGGACCTGTCCGGCGGCCAGTGGCAGAAGATCGCCATCGCCCGCGCCTACATGCGCGATGCACAGGTGATGATCCTCGACGAGCCGACCGCGGCACTGGATGCGCGGGCCGAGTTCGAGGTGTTCCAGCGCTTCAAGGAGCTGTCCGACAACCGCACCGCGGTGCTGATCTCCCACCGCTTTTCCAGCGTGCGCATGGCCGACCGCATCCTAGTGCTGGCCGATGGCCGGATCGAGGCCAGCGGCACCCACGCGCAGCTGATGGCCGAAGACGGCCGCTACGCCGAACTGTTTGAACTGCAGGCCGCCGGCTACCGCTGAGGCCCGCGCAGCCATGGTTAATGAGAGGCGCTCTCATTTTGCTAGAATGGGCCGGCTAACTCCGATCCAAGATAAAGAAACGGTATGTCTTCCGCTTTTGGCACCGAAACGGTGCTTGAAGTCCGTCACTGGACGGACGCCTATTTCAGCTTCTCCACCA
Source organism: Stenotrophomonas sp. STEN014 (assembly GCF_056760315.1). NCBI lineage: Bacteria > Pseudomonadati > Pseudomonadota > Gammaproteobacteria > Lysobacterales > Lysobacteraceae > Stenotrophomonas > Stenotrophomonas sp. STEN014. The sequence goes on from NZ_JBRREN010000009.1 coordinate 126,191, forward strand.
CCCGCGATGCCGGTTTCCGCTTCGAGAACGGCCAGTTCGTGATGATCGGCCTGGAAAACGAAGGCGGCCGCCCGCTGATGCGCGCCTATTCCATCGCCAGTGCGAACTGGGAAGAACAGCTGCATTTCTTCAGCATCAAGGTCCAGGACGGCCCGCTGACCTCGCGCCTGCAGCACCTCAAGCCCGGCGACAAGGTGCTGGTCGGCAAGAAGCCCACCGGCACCCTGCTGATCAGCGATCTGCACCCGGGCAAGCACCTGTACCTGCTGGGCACCGGCACCGGTCTGGCGCCATGGCTGAGCATCATCAAGGACCCGGAAACCTACGAGCGCTTCGACAAGGTGATCCTCACCCACGGCGTGCGCTTCGAGCAGGATCTGGCCTACCGCGAGTACTTCGAGAAAGGCATCTTCGAAGACGAGATCCTGGGCGATATCGTCCGTGACAAGCTGCTGTACTACCCGGCCGTGACCCGCGAACCGTTCCGCAACCATGGCCGCCTGACCGCGCTGATGGAAAGCGGCCAAATGCAGAAGACGCTGGGCCTGCCGCCGATGGACCCGGCCAACGACCGCTTCATGATCTGCGGCAGCCCGCAGATGCTGGCCGACCTGCGCAGCGTGCTCGATGTCCGTGGCTTCCAGGTGTCGCCGCGCATCGGCCAGCTGGGCCACTACGTGTTCGAGCGCGCGTTCGTCGAGAAATAACGCGCCGTCATGGCGTAACGGACACGCCAGCACCTTTTATGGTGAATAGGCAGGATCATCACGATCCGGCCTTTTTTCAGGGGTGGGTGGTCATGGGATCGAGCAGTTCCCATATCCGCTTCATCGGACAGCAGTGGGTGGCGCTGCAAATCGAGAATGCCCGGCAGGAGCCCGTCCCGGGGAAGCATTCCGAAAAAGGTCGTGGCGGCGATGCGTGAGTCGCGGGATGCCGCCATCGCGGCACACCGCAAAGCGATCCTGGCAGATGCCCGCTGCGGAAACGCGGGCAAGGCATTCACACGCTCCCCGGCCAAGCAGCTTGTCGCTGCCGAGCGTCTGCCGACGCGGCCTGCTTGTGGGGCAAGGGGGTTTCCCAGCGCTCCGAAGGGGCGACACGGCTCGCGGTCGGGGGGCCTATCCCCTTTTCTGCGTTGCCCCGCGATCCCTGGCGCGTTGCCCGTCCTATGCTTTCCTGGTCCGGTGGGGAGCAAGCGCAAGACCGGCAAAGCCACGCAGAGGGGGACTGGACGAGCTCAAGAGCAGCCGCCGCTGTGGCGGCCCCCTCTGCCGGCCAATGCCGCCCGGATATCGGCTTCGATCGATTCCGGACGGACCGTGGGCGCATAGCGCGCCCGCACCTGTCCGTCCCGGCCGATCAGGAATTTGCTGAAGTTCCACTTGATCGCGGCAATCCCCAGCGCACCGCGTTTTTCCCGCTGCAGCCAGCGCCACAGCGGATGCGCCTGGGCACCATTGACCTTTACCTTGGCCGACAGGGGAAAGCTGACACCGTAATCGAGGCTGCAAAAGCGCTGGATCTGCGCCGCATCGCCCGGCTCCTGGTGACCGAACTGGTCGCAGGGAAACCCAAGCACGACCAATCCGTGCTCGCGGTACTGGCGCCAGAGCTGCTCCAGCCCGGCGTATTGCGGGGTGAAGCCGCATTGCGAGGCCACATTCACCACCAGCAGCACCTTGCCGCGGAAGCGGGACAGATCCAACGGCTCACCGGCCAGCGTGGTGGTCTGGAAATCAAAAGCACTGGGCATGACAACTCCTGCGTCTGGAGGACAAGCCTACGCCCGACAGCGGCGAACTGCGCCGAATCTGGCCTTTTCCAGCCCCATGCCCTTTGACACCTCCCCCCGATCTCCCCCTCGGGTTACCCTCGGGGTTTCGTATTTTCCCGGAGCATCACCTTGACCACCCGCCTTGCCCTCGCCCTTGCCGCGACCCTGGGACTGGCCCTGCCGGCCTACAGCGTCAGCGCTGCCGCCGCGACCAGCCAGTCGGCCGAACAGGCCAACCCGTTCTTCGCCGAGAGCCCGCTGCCGCTGCACTACCCGCAGTTCGACAAGATCAAGGACAGCGATTTCGCCCCCGCCTTCGACGCCGGCATGGCCGCGCAGCTCAAGGAAGTGGATGCGATCGCCAACAACAAGGCCGCTCCGACCTTTGAAAACACCCTGATCGCGCTGGAGAACAGCGGCGCCATCCTCGACCGCGCCACTACCGTCTTCTTCTCGCTGATCGGTGCCGACACCAACGACACCCGCAAGAAGCTGCAGGCCGACTATTCGGCCAGGTTCGCCGCGCACAGCGATGCCATCAACCTCAATGGCAAGCTGTTCTCGCGTATCGAGACCCTCTACAAAAACCGCGCCAAACTGGGCCTGGATGCCGAAGGCGTGCGTCTGGTCGAGAAATACCATGACAACTTCGTCCGCGCCGGCGCCAAGCTGTCCGAGGCCGACAAGGCCAAGCTCAAGGCCATGAACGCCGAGCTGGCCAACCTGGGCACCAAGTTCAGCCAGAACGTGCTGGCCGAGGTCAACGCCTCGTTCATCGTGGTTGACGACGTCAAGCAGCTCGACGGCCTGTCGGCCGAGCAGATCGCCGCCGCCGCCGAAGCCGCCAAGGCCCGCAAGCTGGAGGGCAAGTACGTCATCGCCCTGCTCAACACCACCGGCCAGCCGTCGCTGACCAACCTGACCAACCGCGAACTGCGCCAGAAGATCTATGAAACCTCGATCTCGCGCGGCAGCCGCGGCGGCGAGTACGACAACACCGCGCTGGTCTCGCGCATCATGACCCTGCGCGCCGAGAAGGCCGCGCTGATGGGCTTCCCGAACTTTGCCGCGTACTCGCTGGGCAACCAGACCGCCAAGACCCCGGAAGCGGTCAACGCGATGCTGGGCCAGCTGGCCCCGGCCGCCGTGGCCAACGCCAAGCGCGAAGCCGCCGACCTGCAGGCGATGATCGACGCCGAGCAGAAGGCCGCCGGCAAGCCGACCTTCGAACTGCAGCCGTGGGACTGGGCGTTCTACAGCGAGAAGGTGCGCCAGGCCAAGTACAACTTCGACGAATCGCAGCTCAAGCCGTACTTCGAAATGACCAAGGTGCTGGAGGACGGCGTGTTCTTCGCCGCCGGCAAGGAGTTCGGACTGAGCTTCAAGCAGCGCACCGACCTGCCGGTCTACCACCCGGATGTGACCGTGTATGACGTGTTCAACGAAGACGGCAGCCAGCTGGCGATCTTCATCTTCGACCCGTATGCGCGCCAGTCCAAGCGGGGCGGCGCCTGGATGAACGCCTACGTCTCGCAGTCGGGCCTGAGTGGTGATCTGCCGGTGGTGGCCAACCACCTCAACATCCCCAAGCCGCCGGCGGGCAAGCCGACCCTGCTGACCTGGGACGAAGTGACCACCACTTTCCACGAGTTCGGCCACGCCCTGCATGGCATGTTCTCCAATGTGAAGTACCCGTACTTCGCCGGCACCGCGGTGCCGCGTGACTTTGTCGAGTTCCCCTCGCAGGTCAACGAGATGTGGTCCGACGAGCCGACCATCCTGGCCAACTACGCCAAGCACCATGAAACCGGCGCAGCCATGCCGCAGGCGTTGCTGGACAAGGTGATCGCCGCGGCCAAGTTCAACCAGGGCTTCGCCACCACCGAATACCTGGGCGCGGCGATGCTGGACCAGAGCTGGCACCAGATCGGCGTGGGTGACGTGCCGGCACCGAAGGATGTGCTCGCTTTCGAACGCGCCGCACTGGAGAAGGACGGCATCTACTACGCACCGGTCTCGCCGCGCTACCGCACCACCTACTTCAGCCACATCATGGGCGGCTATTCGGCCGGCTACTACGCCTACATCTGGTCCGAAGTGCTGGATGCCAACACCCAGAAGTGGTTCCGCGAGAATGGCGGCCTGACCCGCGCCAACGGTGACCGTTTCCGCCAGACCCTGCTGTCCAAGGGCGGCAGCGTCGATGCGATGGAACTGTTCCGCAACTTCGCCGGCCATGAGCCGCAGATCGAACCCCTGCTGGAAAAGCGTGGCCTGAGCTCGGGCACCGCGACCAACTAAGCGGCAGCGATTGTTGCAATGAAAACGCCCGGCCATGCCGGGCGTTTTCATTTGCTGACCACCTGCGGCAGTCAGCGTGGCGCGACATAGCCGCCGGGCACACCGCGCGGCGACAGCACCAGCTGCCACAACTGTGAGTGGCGGGTGCGGAAGGTCGCCATCGAGGCGGCCAGATAGAAGCGCCACATGCGCCGGAACCGCTCGTCATAACGGGGATCGAGCTGCACCCATGCCGCTTCCACGTTGTCGCGCCACGCCTGCAGGGTGCGGTCGTAATCGATACCGAAATTGTGCCAGTCCTCCAGCACGAACAGCCCCTCCATGGCCGTGCTGATCTGTGCGGCCGAGGGCAGCATCGAATTGGGGAAGATGTATTTGTCGATCCAGCGGTCGGTGCGCTCGCGACTGACGTTGGTACCGATGCTGTGCAGCAGGAACAGCCCCTGATCGCCGAGGCAGCGCCGGACCGTTTCGAAATAGCCTCGGTAGTTCTTGACGCCGACGTGCTCGAACATGCCCACCGACAGGATCGCGTCGAAGCGCTCGTCCAGCGCGCGATAGTCCTGCAGGCGGATCTCCACCGGCAGCCCGGCGCAAAGCTCGCGCGCGAAGGTGGCCTGCTCCTGCGAGATGGTGATGCCCACCCCCTCCACGCCATAACGCTCGGCCGCGTACTTGAGCGCCTCGCCCCAGCCACACCCGATATCCAGCACGCGCATCCCCGGGCGCAGCCCGAGCTTGCGGCAGATCAGGTCCAGCTTGGCTTCCTGCGCCTGGTCCAGACTGGCGACATTGCGCCAGTAGCCGCAGCTGTAGACCAGGCGCTTGCCGAGCATGGCCCGGTACAGGTCATTGCCCAGGTCATAGTGGCGCTTGCCCACTTCGTAACTGCCCTGCCCGACCTGCAGGTTGAACAGCTTGGCTTTGAGTGCGTCCCAGACCTCCCCGCTGCCGTGGACGCGCTCGTCCAGACGCGCGTCCAGCAGATGGGTCAGGAAGCCATCGAGCGAATGGGCTTCCCACCAGCCGTCCATGTAGCTCTCGCCCAGCCCCAGCGAGCCATCGGCCAGCACCCGCGCGTGGAAGCGCGGGTCAAGGATATCGATGTCCTGCGGCCGATCCCCGCCGGGAATAACGTCCGCCTCCTGCAGCAATGCCTCGACACGTCGTTGCAGCCCTGCATCCATCGCTGGCACTCCACGGTTCTACGGCTGTGCGAAAAGCCCCCGGTACTCGGCCGCCACGTGTGGCAGCAACACCGCCGCCGGCACATCCACGCTCTGGGTACCGTCCGAATACGGTCCTACCTGATACGGGGGAAACACGAAACGCAGGGCGCCGATCTTGCCGGCGCCATCGAGCACCGGCTGGAACTGGCTGAAATTGACCGCCTCAGCGCCGGTGCCGTCATCGATCATCTTGGAAAGGACACGGATCTGCCGCTGTTGCTCGTCCGGGTCCAGATCCTCGCCCGGCACGCGGGCCATGGCCTGCTCCAGCAGCTTTTCCCGACTGTACTCGCTGATCGCCTGCCACCCTTTGGCGCCGGTGATCAGCTGCTCGGCGGCAAGGGCCTGCTGCTTTTCCGGCAGCCACACGAAGCGCGCGACCAGCGGCTGGCCATGGGCGCCACCGGTATAGCTGCTGCCCTCGGCCGACACGGCCACCACCGCCGGTGTATCGACCAGCATGTCGAAGGCCAGCGACAGTTCGTACGGCGCCGTCGGCTTGTCGTTGCCCAGCGCGCCCACTGCCTTCAGCAGCTCGGCACGGGTATGCTCGGCATACTCCACCAGCGCTGCCGCCAGCCCCGGGTACTTGGCCGCGGCCGGCGGGTAGCTGATTCCGATGACATGGCTGGGGGTGTTCTCGATGACATCGCGCATCTCCACCGGGGCAGGCGCCTGCGGGGAAGCTGCATCGGCAACCTCGGCGACGGCCGTGTCGGGCGTGGCGGTGGCCGGCTCATCGTTCTTGCATCCGGCAAGTACCAGCAGCATCAACGCTGCGGCATACGTTCCCTGTCCAAACCTGTTCATCGTTTCTCTGTCCTCAAAAATGCCGCGACGTGGGGCCGGGCTCCGTGCTGTGCGGATTATCCGCGCAGGTCGGCATATTCTCCATGACGCCGCATGAAAGCCGCTGCATAGGTGCAGGCGGGGATCACCTTCCACCCCTGCGCACGGGCGTGATCCAACGCCGCCCGGGTCAGCGTCCCGGCGATACCGCGGCCACCGATCGCCTCCGGCACACCGGTATGGGTGATGACCATGCCGCCCTCCTCCAGCCGGTACTCCAGCACCGCCACGTGGCCGTCCACGAGCAGTTCGAAGCGGTGGTTGGCGGCATCCAGGACAACGTCCTGCGGGCGCGGGGAGAGATCGGACATGGGCGAGGCTCTTGAGGGCTGGCCCATTCTGCCCGGTAAAAACACCGGTGTGACGTGAAAGGCCGGGGCGGTGCGGGCGCACCGCGTCACTTTCTGCCCCAATCTTCGCAAAACGCGGGGCAACGGGGGCCATTTCGGCCCTCCAACAGTTGGCATGGCGTTTGCAGCTCTCCAGGAAACGACATACTCAACCGGAGATGCCCGCCATGTACGACCTCGACCGTTCCATCCCGGCCAACGACCACGACGCCACCCTGCTGGAAGGCCTGTTCCAACTGGCCGTCGCCGGCGAAACCGAAGGCTGGCAGTTCGACAGGATCGATACCGAAGTGTATTCGCGCCTGCTCACCACCTATAACGCCTGATCGCCCAAGGCGCTCCTGCCGCCGGAATCGCCCAGACCAGGACGACTCCACCGGCGAGAAGGCAAACAGAAAAGGCCGCCCCAGGGCGGCCTTTTCGTTTCCCTACGCCCCCGGCCATCCGGTGCGGCGACGTTTTGAGCTACTCAGCCGAAGCGCGGGTTCATCAGTTCCTGCAGGAACACCTGCAGCAGCCGCGGCTCCATGCACAGCATGAACAGCACCCCGAACGCGGCGCCGGCCAGATGCGCGCTGTGGTTGATGCGGTCACCGCCCTTCCTGTCCATCCAGAGGCTGTAGCCGACGTAGAACACGGCATAGAGGATCGCCGGCGCGGGGATGAAGAACACGAAGATCAGCGACCACGGCGAGACCAGGATGAAGGCGAACAGCACCGCCGACACCGCGCCGGACGCCCCCAGGCTCAGGTAATTCGGATTCTTCTGGTTCTTCAGGTAGCTGGGCAGGATGGAAACCACCAGCGCCAGCAGATAGAACACCAGATACACCCACCATTGCCCGGTGATCCGCAGCATCAGCCCTTCGATCATCCGGCCGAAGAAGAACAGCGTGACCATGTTGAAGATCAGATGGGCGAAATCGGCATGGATGAAGCCGTAGGTCACCAGCCGGTCGTACTGTTTGTGCCTGTCGATGGCCGGCGGCCACAGGATCAGCCGGTCGGCCAGCTTGCGGTTGGAAAACGCCATCCACGACACCAAGCCGGTGATGGCGATCAGAAGCAGGGTTATCGGTCCTTGCATGCTCATGCCGCCCGGTAGTTGTCGACCATCCTGTAACGCCGCGCGTACAGGCCGAAGGCCAGCGCCGCGATGAAGGCGAAACCGGCGAAGAAGAACATCAGGAACGCCGTCTCGCTCAACCCAGTGGTGGCGATGCGGTCGGTCACCGCCGCATTGCGCACCGCCGCGTTGGACAGCAACACCCACAGGTTGCCGATGGTGGTGGTCAGGTTCCAGAAGCTCATCACCACCCCCTTCATCGAGGCCGGCGCCTGGCTGTAGGCGAATTCCAGGCCGGTGGCCGAAACCAGTACCTCGCCGAAGGTCAGCAGCGCATACGGCAGGATCTGCCAGAAGATCGACATCGCGCTGCCGCCGTCCATCACCACTTGGATACCGCCGATCACGATCCACGCCAGGCCGCTGAAAGCGATACCGGCGGTCATCCGCCGCAGCGCGGTCGGCTCGATGCCGAAGCGGCGCAGCGCCGGATACAGCACCAGGTTGTTGAACGGGATCAGGATCATCACCAGCAGCGGGTTCAGCGCCTGCATCTGCGAGGCGGTGAACCAGCTGGGCATGCTCATCTGCTGGCCCTGCAGCACCCAGGTCGAGGCCTTCTGGTCGAACAGCGAGAAGAACGGCGTGGTCAGGGCGAAGATCACCAGCACCTTGAGCACCGAACGCACGCCCTCCACCGCCATTTCCGGATGCACGCCGCGGGCGCGCTCCAGCTGCAGCATGGTGCCGCCGCCGATACCGGCCAGCACCGCCACCAGCGCCAGACACAGGCAGATCACGATGCCCAGACTCGGCACCAGCGCGAACGACGCCGCCGCCAGCACCACGCCCAGCACCGCCACGACCAGCCCCGGGCGCCCATGGCCCGGCACCTTCGCCAGCAGCGCAGTGCGCACCACGTTTCCGAAGGAATGCGGATCCTTCGGCGGCAGCGGCACCAGCACGTACTTCTTGCGGCCCAGCCAGAACACGAAGGTCGCCACGAACATCAGGATGCCCGGGATACCGAACGCCCACTGCGGGCCGAGGTTCTTGAGCGCCAGCGGAATCAGCAGCGAGGCGAACAGCGAGCCGAAATTGATGATCCAGTAGAAGGCATCAAAGACGATCTTGGCCAGATGCTTGTTGCTCTGGTTGAACTGGTCGCCCATGAACGAGGCCACCAGCGGCTTGATGCCACCGGCGCCGAGCGCGATGAGGCCCAGCCCCACGAAGAAGCCCTGCCGGCTGTCCTCGAACAGCGCCAGACAGGCGTGGCCGGCACAGTAGATCAGGCTGAACCACAGGATGGTGTGGTACTTGCCGAAGAACTTGTCGGCCAACCAGCCACCGAGCAGCGGGAAGAAATACACGCCGATCATGAAGCTGTGCATGATGTCCTTGGCCTCGCCTGCGCGCGCCTCGGAGGTGATCTCCTGCAACAGCAGCGAGGTGATCAGGAACTGCACCAGGATGTTGCGCATCCCGTAAAAGCTGAAGCGCTCGCACGCCTCGTTGCCAATGATGTAGCCGATCTGGCGGGGCATCCGTGCCGTGGAATCAGGCATTGCTGCCTCGGTACTGGTCGTCATCTAGGGGCGATCCTGCGATACATAAGGTTGCAAGCGTAACCCAACCGGTTACCCGCGCGTCCATAGCGGAGGTGGCGCAAAGCCATCTGCCGGATGGCAGGTACACCCTGCGCGTCCGGCATGCTTTCATGCCCCTTCCATCGGCCCTGAAGCTCCATCATGCCCACTGTCTCCCGCCTGCTGCTGTCCTGCCTGTTGTTGTCCTCGCCGGCAATGGCGGCCCCTGCGACGCCGTTGAGCACGCTGGCCGAGCAGTCCGGCTTCCAGCGCACCGGCCGCTATGACGAAGTCCTGGCGCTGTGCACCGCCTTCGCAGAGCGCTATCCGCAGCAGGTACGCTGCGAGGACTTCGGCACCTCGCCCGAAGGACGGCCGATGAAGGTGCTGATCGCCTCGACCGCTGGCGCGCTGGATCCGCAAACCGCCAGCGCGCGCAAGCTGCCGGTGGTGCTGATCCAGGGCGGCATCCATGCCGGCGAAATCGATGGCAAGGACGCCGGCTTCCTCGCCCTGCGCCAGTTGCTCGACGGTGAGGCCGGCCACCACGCGCTGGACAGGGCGGTGCTGCTGTTCGTGCCGGTATTCAATGTCGATGGCCATGAGCGCTTCGGTGCCTGGAACCGGCCCAACCAGCGCGGCCCGGAGGAAATGGGCTGGCGCACCACCGCGCAGAACCTGAATCTCAACCGCGACTATGTCAAAGCCGACGCCCCGGAAATGCAGGCGATGCTGGCCCTGGTCAACCGCTGGGACCCGCTCATCTACGTGGACCTGCATGCCACCAATGGCGCCCAGTTCCAGCACGACATCTCCATCCAGGTCGAGCCGGTCCACGCCGGCGATCCGCAGTTGCGCTCTACCGGCCGTGCGTTGCGCGACGGGGTGATCGCCGATCTGGCCGCGCAGGGCGCGCTGCCGCTGCCGTACTACCCCTCGTTCGTGGTCAACGACGATCCGGCCTCGGGCTTCGAGGACGGCGTGCCGACGCCGCGCTTTTCCCATGGCTATTTCCAGCTGCGCAACCGCATCGGCGTGCTGGTGGAGACCCATTCGTGGAAGACCTACCCGGTCCGCGTCGGGCTGACCCGCAACACCATCGTCTCGGTGCTGGAACAGAGCGCCCGTCATGGCGCCGGCTGGCGTGCCGAGGCCCTGGCCGCCGACCGCCGCAGCAGCGCGCTGGCCGGCAGCGCGGTGCCATTGGCCTGGGCCACCGGCCCCGAAGCCCATCCCGTCGATTTCCTCGGCTATGCCTATACCCGCACGCCCTCGGAGGTATCCGGCGCGCTGATGACGCGCTATGACGAGACCACCCCGCAGGTCTGGCGCGTACCGATGCGCGACACGATCTCCCCGTCGGTCCAGGTGGTCGCACCACGCGGCGGCTATATCGTGCCGGCCGCCCATGCCGAGGCCGTAGGCGCCAAGCTGCGCCAGCACGGCATCGATTTCCGCACGGTCGCCTCCAGCAAGGAACATCCGCTGCAGACCTTCCGCGCCGGAAAATCGACCCCGGCCGCACAACCGGTGGAAGGTCACCAGCGGCTGCAGGTCAGCGGACAGTGGCAGGAGGAAAAACGCAGCGTGCCGGCCGGCTCGCTGTTCGTGCCGATCGCCCAGCCCAGGGCGCGCCTGGCGATGACGCTGCTCGAACCGCAGGCGCCGGACTCGCTGCTGCAATGGGGCTGGTTCAACAACCAGTTCGAGCGCAAGGAATACATGGAGGACTATGTCGCCGAACAGGTCGCCCGGCAGATGCTCGACGCCGATCCGGAACTGCGCAGCGAGTTCGAGCGCCGCCTGCGCGACGAGCCGGCGTTCGCCGCCGATCCCGCCGCGCGACTGGACTTCTTCTACCGCCGCCACAGCGCCTGGGATGAGCGTTACCAGCTCTATCCGGTGATGCGCAGCGAGGTCAGCGCGTTCTGAGGCCTGCACAGCCCGTCCACGCCGGTGCACGTTAGGATGAAATACGCTCGAATGAATCTGTGCAATGGTGCGCTGGGGCTATCTCGGATTGCTTGTCCTGTCTTTCGCTGGCGCGGCCGAACCGACCGCGCCAGCGCTGAAAGTGGCCACTCTGCGCCTGCCTTCCGAGGCGATGCAGTGGACGGAACAGCGCGAGCGGATTGTCGCGCTGCTTCAGGAACTGCACCCGGATGTGATCGCCGTGCAGCAGGTGCGGCAGTCGCCTGACGTCCCCAATCCCGCCTGCTGGCTGGCCAGCCGCCTGCAATACAACTGCGACTTCATCACCGCCGATCCGCCAAGCCAGCCGCTGCGCCAGGGCAATGTGCTGCTCAGTCGCGACAGCGTGGTCGAAGATGGCATCACCCTGCTGCATGGGGCCAACCAGTTCAGCGCCGCCGGCATGCAACGCCTGCAGCGCGGGTCGAACACGGTGAACGTCTATCTGGTACGGATCCGGCCCGAAAACGACGACGCCAGCGCGCGCGAGCACCAGGCTGCGGACCTGCGCACCTGGATCGCGGCTACCGGTGACGGGTATCCATCGCTGGTGGTCGGCGACTTCTCGGCCTCCACCGGTGAGCTGGTCGAGCAATTGCCCGGGTTCCAGCCCGCACGCAAGAATCCGGCCGCACGCCGCAGCGAGGCGATCCCCGGTGCGCCATCCGGCCACGGCATGGATGTGCTCTACCAGGTGCGACGGTTCGCGGATGTGGCCCAGCAGATGGTGCGGCTGACTTCCGGGGAGGATGGCCCCGCCAACCCGCGGCCGCTGGGGCTGATGGTCACCGTCCGGCTGATCGAGCCTGACGACGCCGCTACACAGGACCCTCCCTGAAACGGAAACGGCCGGGCATCACTGCCCGGCCGTTCTGCTCCGCGCGCCGTCGATCACGACGGCGCCGATCGCCCTCAGGCCATCGCAGCGGCGTAACGGCGCTCCACTTCCTGCCAGTTGATCAGGCTGTAGAAGGTTTCAATGAACTCGGCGCGGCGGTTCTGGAACTTCAGGTAGTAGGCGTGTTCCCACACGTCGATGGTCAGCACCGGGGTACGGCCTTCCATCAGCGGGCTTTCCTGGTTGCCGGTCTTCTCGATGACCAGCTTCTTGTCCGCGGTGACACTCAGCCACGCCCAGCCCGAGCCGAACTGGGTCAGCGCGGCCTTGGTGAAATCTTCCTTGAACTTGGCAAAGCCGCCCAGCTGCTCGTCGATCGCCTTGGCCAGCTCGCCCCCCGGGGTGCCGCCGGCGTTCGGGGCGATCACGTCCCAGAACAGCGCGTGGTTGCCGTGGCCGCCGCCCTGGTTGCGCACGCCCTGCTGCAGGTTTTCCGGCAGGGTCTTGACCTTGCGCAGCAGCTCGTCGATCGGCAGGTCCGCGTACTCGGTGCCTTCCAGCAGCGCGTTGAGGTTGTTGACGTAGGTCTGGTGGTGCTTGGAGTGGTGAATCTCCACGGTGGCCGCATCCATGTACGGTTCCAGCGCGTCGTAGGCGTAAGGCAGCTTGGGCAGGGTAAAGGCCATCAGGAATCTCCTTGGGTATGTGCCTGGGGTCTGTGCCCGGCGATGCCGGGCGATGCAGATGCAAGGTCAATGGTAGGCAGGTAGCGGCAACTTACCAAGACCGGTGTAAAGGAAGCTTTGTCCTGTTGCAGCATTCCGACCGATAGGGAACACCTGCACTGCCGTTGTTATTCCCAGGTGAAAGCATGCCGCCGCAGCTTCCGTTCAAAAAAAGCCCGCGCCACACGTGATAATCGAAGCCCTTCGCAGCAACCTGATCCGTCCCGCCGATGCGTAAGCCCGTTCTTCTGTTCGTCGCCCTGTCCCTGCTGGTCGCCGGCCTGTGGGGCATGCACGAAGTGCAGCGTCCGGCGCCGCCGCAGTTCGCCCCTTCACTGAGCAATCCCGCCACAGCTACCGGCGGCGACAGCGGGGAACAGCAAGCCCCGCGCGCGCGCGACGCCTTGCCCGCCTTCCTGCCTTCCGAAGCGCACGCCACCATCGCGCTGATCCAGCGCGGCGGTCCGTATCCACACCGGCAGGACGGCAGCGTGTTCGGCAACCGGGAACAGCGCCTGCCGCAGCGGCCGCGCGGCTATTACCGCGAATACACCGTGGACACGCCCGGCCTGCAGCACCGCGGCGCCAGGCGGATCGTCACCGGCGGCGACCCGCCCGAGGCCTGGTATTACACCGATGACCACTACGACAGTTTCCGCAGCTTTGAAGTCCCCGCCCCCCGGAGTGCGCCATGAGTGACAGCGGTTTCGACATGGGGCTGGACGATGCCAGCCAGGCCGGCGTGTTTGGCGTGGGCGACGGCGATCTGGGCGGATTGGCTGCCGCCGCGCGCGATGCCGGGCTGCGCGTATGCCGGATCGATCTGCAAGCCTGTACCGACAAGCGCACGCTGCTGATGCGCATCGGCACGCAACTGGACTTCCCGACCGGCTGGAGCCGCAACTGGGATGCGCTGTCCGATGCGTTGCGCGACCTGTCCTGGCTGCCGGGCAACGGCTACGCGCTGCTCTTCAACGATGCCGAGGACCTGCGTCAAGCCGGCAGCGGGGATTTCGACACGCTGCTGGACGTGCTCTCCGAAGCCTCGGCCAGCTGGGCCGAGGACAACATTCCGTTCTGGGCGTTTCTGGAACTGGCCGATGGCGGCGCAGCATCCACGGAACCCACCGCCGACTGAGCCGGCTCAGTGCGGTTGCTGCAGCCAGTTGGCCAGACCGGCCAGCTGCTGCGCCTGCACCGTATCCACGACGGGCGCGAGTTTCGCCAGGTCATCCGGGGTATAGCCGCCGGCACGGTAACGCCAGCTCACCCGGGTCGCCGCGCCCTCGGCCTGCAGCGTCCATTCGGCCACGCCATGCAGGCCCATGGCCTGCATCGGCCCCAGACCGCCACTCATGCGCAGGGTCTTGCCCGGGTCGACGAACACCACCTGCAGATGCTGCGCCTGCCGGCCGCCGGCGATTTCGCAGAAGCAGCCGCCGGCGCGCGGGTCGATCGTCAGGGTGGAGGCCGCACCCCACCAGCTGTGGTCCTTGGGCCACCAGTGGTCGATCTGCGCGGTCATCGCCTGCCATACCTGCGCCGGCGATGCCTGGATCAGCACCTGGTTCTCGACCGTGAAACCCGTCGGCGTGCTGTCTTTGACCGCCGCCTGCGCCGAGCCGATCAGGCCCGTCACCATCAGTGCAATACCGGTTGCCGCATAGCGCATGCCCGCGCCCACCTGTAAGGGAAGGCGCCAGCATGCGCGACCGAGGCGAACCCCGGCAAGCAGCTCAGCTGTCCAGTTCCTGCCAGCGCGCGTAGGACGCGTCCAGCTCGGCCTGCACCTTGGACAGCTGCTGCGTATGTGCGGTCACCTCGGCACTGGAACGGGTATAGAACGCCGGATCGTTCATCGCACCGGTCAGGCCTTCCACGTCCATTTCCAGCTGCTCGATCCTGGCCGGCAGCTGCTCCAGCTCGCGCGCATCCTTGAAGCTGAGCTTGCGTTTGGCCGGGGCCGGCGTTTCGGCGGCGACGGGCGCAGCGACCACCGCCGGTGCCGCGGTCGCCGAGGCCTTGGCCACCGCCATCGCACTGGGCGGCGGGGCCGGACGCTGGCGCACCCAGTCGCTGTAACCGCCGACGTATTCGCCGATCACACCATCGCCTTCCATCACCATCGTGGAAGTCACCACGTTGTCGATGAAATCACGGTCGTGGCTGACCAGCAGCAGCGTGCCGGTGTAGTCGCCCAGCAGCTCTTCCAGCAGCTCCAGGGTTTCCACGTCCAGATCGTTGGTCGGTTCGTCCATCACCAGCAGGTTGGACGGCTGCGCGAACAGCTTGGCCAGCAGCAGCCGGTTGCGTTCGCCCCCGGACAGGCGGGTGATCGGCGCACGCGCACGTTCCGGGGTGAACAGGAAATCCTGCAGATAGGCATGAACGTGCTTGCGCTTGCCGTTGAACTCGACGAAATCGGTGCCTTCGGCCACGTTCTCGATCGCGCTCCAGTCCTCGCGCAAGGTGGCGCGGTACTGGTCGAAATAGGCGATCTGCAGATTGGTACCCGGGCGGATCTCGCCCTGCTGCGGCTGCAGTTCGCCCAGCAGCAGCTTCAGCAGCGTGGTCTTGCCGCTGCCGTTGGGGCCGATCAAGCCGATCCGGTCGCCACGCAGGATCACCGTGGAGAAATCGCGCACCATGGTGCGGCTGCCGAAGGCGAAGGACACATCCTTGGCCTCCATCACCTTCTTGCCGGAGTTCTCGGCCTGTGCGGCCTCCATGCGGACGTTGCCGCCCAGCTCGCGCCGCACGCTGCGCTCGTTGCGCATCGCCTTCAGCCGCCGCACGCGGCCTTCATCACGGGTACGACGGGCCTTGATGCCCTGGCGGATCCACACTTCCTCCTGTGCCAGCAGCTTGTCGAAGCGGGCGTTCTCGGCCGCCTGCGCGTTGAGCCGCTCCTCGCGACGACGCTCGTAGTTGGCCCAGTCGCCGGGCCAGCTGGTGACCTGGCCGCGGTCGATCTCGACGATGCGGGTGGCCAACGCGCGCAGGAAGCGGCGGTCATGGGTGACGAACAGCACGCTGCCGCTCCAGCCCTTGAGGAACATTTCCAGCCAGTCGATGGCTTCAATGTCCAGGTGGTTGGTCGGCTCGTCCAGCAACAGCAAGTCCGGGGAAGACACCAGCGCACGCGCCAGCAGCACGCGGCGCTTCATGCCTCCGGACAGCCGCGCGAATTCGGCGTCGCCGTCCAGATCCAGCTTGGTCAGGGTTTCGGCCACGCGCTGGTCCAGCCCCCAGCCGTCGGCGGCATCGATCTTGGCCTGCACATCGCCCATGGCCTCGCCGTCGAACACCTCGGCATGGCTCAGGCGGTGGAACTCGGCCAGCCAGTGTCCCAACTCACCCAGGCCATCGGCGACCACGTCGAACACACTGCCGGCCGCGCCATGCGGCACTTCCTGCTCCAGTCGCGTGATGCGTACGCCCTGTTGCACGCGCACCTCGCCGTCGTCGGGCTTGATCTCGCCGGCAATCAATTTCATCAATGTGGATTTGCCGGCGCCGTTGCGGCCGATCAGGGCGATACGCTCACCCGGCTCGATCGACAATTCGACTTTTTCCAGCAACAACGGGCCGCCGACGCTGTAGTCGACGTTCTGCAAAGTAATCAAAGGCATGCGCGTATTGTAAGGCCAGTGCCGGGGTTGCAGGCGGTCAGCTGTCGCTGAACACGTCATCCGGCAGGGCCAGCAACCTGCGCAGGCTGTCCGGCACACGCTTGCCGGGGTGCCGTACCGCCCACAGCTGGCGGGTCAGCGGCGGCAATGGCGTAGCCAGCACCTGCAGCTTGCCCAGCGCGACCAGGTCGGCCACGGTGTGCCGCGACAGGCAGGCCAGCCCCAGTCCGGCGACCGCGCCCTGCTTGATGGCCTCGGTCCCGCCCAGCTGCAGCACGTCGGCAAACCCATGCAGATAGGGCAACAAGGCCTGCTCGGCGGCCTCCCGGGTGCCCGAGCCGGGCTCGCGCATCAGCCAGGTGGCCTGGCGCAGCGCGACCTCCCCGGCCCCCTGCGCCCATTCCGCGGCCTGCGGGTGCCGCGGGCCGTAGACAATCACCAGCTCATCCTCACGCCAGCGCACCAGCTCCAGCCCCGGCTCATGGCAGGGCCCCTCGATCAGGCCGATGTCCACCTGCAGCTGCTGCACGGCCGCGGCCACCTCGCGTGTGTTGCCGATGCTCAGATCGACATGGGCCTGCTCATTGGCATCCTGCAGATCGGCGATCAGCCCCGGCATGAGGTAGTTGCCGATCGTGGTGCTGGCCCCCAGCCGCCAGCGTACCGGCGCTCCGGCTTCACGGCCGGCGCGGAAGCGCCGTTCGATATCGGCCACCGCGGCCAGCACGGCATGCGCCTGCGGCAGCAGCGCCCGGCCATGGCCGTTGAGCACCAGCCGGCGGCCGATCCGGTCGAACAATGCCAGCCCCAGCAGGCTCTCCAGCTCACTCAAGGCGGCACTCACGGCGGATTGCGACAGGCCGATGCTCTCCCCGGCGGCCGTGGTGGTGCCGTTCTCGGCGATGGCGGTGAAGATCTGCAGCTGGCGCAGTGAGAGATGCATGAATCACCCGAAAATCAGGTCGATATTACAAATATAATCCGTTTTACGGATTGGTTTCATTGGATCAAGATGAGCCATCTCCTGATAACCGACCGTTATGAACACTCCCGCCTCTTCACGTATCCCCGGCTTGGTACTGACAGCGGCCGTGGCCGCGTTGTCGATCTGGCTGGGCACATTGCCGTGGATACAGAGCCACGGCATCAGCGCCCTGACCCTGGCCATCGTGATCGGCATCGTGCTGGGCAACTCGATCTACGGTCGCATCGCGCCGCGTACCGCCACTGGCGTGGGCTTTTCCAAGTCCACCCTGCTGCGCGCCGGCATCATCCTCTACGGCCTGCGCCTGACCTTGCAGGACATCGGCCAGGTCGGTACCGCCGGCGTACTGATCGATGCGCTGGTGCTGTGCTCGACCTTCGCCCTGGCCTGGTGGCTGGGTACCCGAGTGCTGGGCATGGACCGCAACCAGGCGCTGCTGATCGGCGCCGGCAGCTCGATCTGCGGTGCGGCGGCGGTGATGGCGGCCGAGCCGGTGGTCAAAGGCCGCGCCGAGCAGGTCGCCGTGGCGGTGGCCACGGTGGTGGTGTTCGGCACCGTGGCGATGTTCCTGTACCCGGCGATCTACCAGTGGGGCCTGGGCGCGGGCTGGATGCCGCTGGATGAAACCGGTTTCGGCATCTTCACCGGCTCCACCGTGCATGAAGTGGCGCAGGTGGTGGCGGCCGGCCGCGCGATCAGCCCCGAGGCTGGCGATGCCGCGGTTATCGCCAAGATGGTGCGGGTGATGATGCTGGCGCCGTTCCTGGTTGGCCTGTCGGCGCTGCTGGCCCGTGGCAAGGGCGCCGCCAAGGGGCAGCGTTCGAAGATCGCCATCCCCTGGTTCGCCTTCGGCTTCGTCGGCATGGTCGCGTTCAACTCGCTGCAGCTGCTACCCGCACCGCTGGTCGGCCTGCTGGTCGAACTGGACACCGCGCTGCTGGCGATGGCGATGGCCGCGCTGGGCCTGACCACCCACGTTTCGGCCCTGCGCCAGGCCGGCGCCAAGCCGATGCTGCTGGCCGCGCTGCTGTTTGTCTGGCTGCTGGCCGGCGGCATGGCGATCAACCTGGGTATCGGTGCCCTGCTCTGAATGCACGGCGGCAGGCACGGTCATGCGGCATCTGCGAAAATGCGGCATGACCGACTTCTCCTCCCTGCCGCTGTCCCCGGCACTCGCACCCGGCATCGACGCGCTGGGCTACACCACGATGACCCCGGTACAGGCGCAGAGCCTGCCGCCGATCCTGGAAGGCCGCGATGTGATCGCCCAGGCCCCGACCGGCAGCGGCAAGACCGCCGCCTTTGGTCTGGGCCTGCTGCACCGGCTCGATCCGGCCACCCTGCGGGTGCAGGCGCTGGTGCTGTGCCCGACCCGCGAACTGGCCGACCAGGTCGGCAAGCAGCTGCGCAAGCTGGCCACCGGCATTCCCAACCTCAAGCTGCTGGTGCTGACCGGCGGCATGCCGCTGGCACCGCAGCTGGCCTCGCTGGAAGTCCATCACCCGCATGTGGTGGTCGGTACGCCCGGACGCATCCAGGAGCTGGCCCGCAAGCGCGCGCTGAACCTGGGCCAGGTGCGCTGCTTCGTGCTGGATGAGGCCGATCGCATGCTGGACATGGGCTTTGAGGAGCCGATCCGCGAGATCGCCGGGCGCACCCACAAGGAACGCCAGAGCCTGCTGTTCTCGGCCACGTTCCCCGAATCGATCCGCGAGCTGGCCCGGGCGCTGCTCAACGAGCCGGTCGAGGTCACCATCGACGGCCAGACCGAGGCGCCGTCCATCCACCAGCTGTTCTTCGAAACCGAGCTGTCCAGCAAGCAGAAGGCGCTGGCCGGCCTGCTGCTCAAGTACACGCCCGAATCGGCGGTGGTGTTCTGCAACACCCGCAAGGACGTGGACGAGGTAGCCAACTCGCTGCGCCAGTTCGGCTTCTCCGCGCTCGCGCTGCATGGCGACATGGAACAGCGTGACCGCGACGAAGTGCTGCTGCAGTTCTCCAACCGCAGCTGCAACGTACTCGTCGCCAGCGATGTGGCCGCCCGCGGACTGGACGTGGAAGACCTGGCAGCCGTGGTCAACTACGAGCTGCCGACCGATATCGACACCTACCAGCACCGCGTCGGCCGTACCGGTCGCGCCGGTCGCAGCGGGCTTGCGCTAAGCCTGGTCACCGGCCGCGAGCGCAGCCGCGCCGACGCGCTGGAAACGGCGCAGGGCAATGCGCTGAACTGGCAGAAGACACCCCTGGCCACCGCCCGCCCGGCACAGCTGCCGCAGGCGGCGATGACCACGCTGCGCATCGACGGCGGCAAGACCGACAAGCTGCGCGCCGGTGACATCCTGGGTGCGCTGACCGGGGAGGCCGGGCTGTCAGCCAGGGCGATCGGAAAGATCGACATTTTCGCCACACGATCCTACGTCGCCATCACCCGCGAGCAGGCCAACAACGCCGTAGCGCGGCTGGAAGCCGGCAAGATCAAAGGCAAGCGTTTCCGCGTACGCAAGATGTAAACAGGCACCGGGGCGTCCGGGCGCGCACGTCTGTTCCCGGCCCGACACCCGCTCTTCCAGCATTGCCGGGTGATACACATGCCACGGAATTTCCGTGGCATGTGGTGTGTACGGTTTGCAGCAGATTCGCCCACCCTTGGCGCCGCCGCACCCGGCAGGGGTATTGGCCGTCAAGGCATCGGCCCGATGTTGCCGGCATTTGTATCGAGCGCACTGACCGCTGGCGACGTCCAGCACAGGTGCCGAACCTGCTTCAGGCATCGGACACGCGAGTCGTCGTCCGAAACGCCGCCGCAACGACCGCCACGCTGGCCGCCAGAAACAGCACCTGCGCCGCCCCCTCGCCCATGCCACGGTGGATCAGCAGCAGGTACATACCGATGCAACTGGCCTGCGCAAATAACGGCCAGGCGACGCGGCGCAGCACACGCCCTGCCAGTATCGCGCTGAGCAGCCAGCCACAGGCAAACGCCAGCGGGTCCAACGGCGGAGCGAATTCATACCTGTTGCAGACGGCGAACCACGCACTCCAGCCAAGCAGCGCCAGCAGCAACGCCAGTCCACCCGACACCCGCGCGGCGCGCATCAGGCAAACACCGCCACACTCTGCCGGCCACGCATCACCACCCGCCCCTGTTCATCCCAGACCTGCATGTCCTGCGACGAGTAACCCTCGCGCGCATGCTGGCTGAAGGAGCGCAGCAGGAACCATTCGCCCTGTGGCGCCGGATCCAGGAGTTCGGCATTCCAGGTGATCGAGCTGATCGGCGCGGCGACGGTGAAGCCGGTGAACGCGGCCGGCGGCATCGCATCGCCCATCGCAATCAGCGCCAAGGCAGGGTCGACCCCGGTGGCATCGCGATGGCGGACCCAGGTCAGCAACTCCGGAATTTCCGCGCCCGATACCGGCATGGCGCCTCCGGCAGGACGCATCTGGAAGTTCCGGGTAAACGCTGGCGCGAACGGCATCGCCGCCATATCCAAATCGCGGTACGCACCAGGCCCCCGGGCCGGCAGCTCGCCACCGAAATCATGCGCAATCGCGCTTTCGCGGGCGCGGCCGAACACCAGCGACAAGCGTGCCGCCAGGGCCTCGTCCTCGTCCGCGTACACATCCACCCCGACATTCACCACCGACCTGCCCTCACGCAGCACCGTCGGCATGAAGCGCAGCAGGCCAGCGGCCGGACCGATGAAGGTCACCTGCATCGAGCGCAACAGCGGCAACGCGCCGGCGTGGCGTTGCATCGCCGCCGCGACACCCAACGCGCTGACAATGCCGCCGTAGGCGGTACGTCCCTGGCGCCAACTGTCGGGGAGCAGCAGCCCTTCTTCTACGTCAAAGCAAGACAGCAGCTCACGCAAGGTCGGCATCGGGAACTCCGCAGACAGGGACAAGGTGTTCAGTAGACCAGCGTAGCGGTCAGCGGCAAACCGTCAGGCCAGCGCTGACGGCCGCCCAGGCCGTCCAGCTCCACCAGTACCGCGCCACCGACAACCTGGGCCTCGAGCAGGGCCGCCAGCTGCAAGGCGGCAAACAAGGTGCCCCCGGTAGCCAGCACGTCGTCCACCAGCAGCACCCGCGCGCCCGGCGGCGTGGCGCCGACGCTGACCTCGATGCGATCGGTGCCGTATTCCAGCGCGTATTCCTGCTTCAACGTCGCACCCGGCAGCTTGCCGGGCTTGCGCACCGGCACAAAGCCCACCCCAAGCTCCAGGGCCAGCGCGGTGCCGAGAATGAAACCGCGCGCCTCCACACCCAGCACCGCATGCAGACCGGCGTCACGCCACGGCGCGGCCATGGCCTGGACGGCCGCACGCAAGCAGGCACCATCACCCAGCAACGGGAGGATGTCCTTGAACAGGATGCCCGGCTTGGGGAAATCGGCGACGTCGCGGATCGCGCGACTCCATTCGGGATAGGCAGAGGTCATAACAATCCAGGGAAAAGGGGTTCAGGAACTGCAGGAGAGCATCGAGCAACCGGCGCGTTCGCGCGCCCATTCCGGGCGCCGGCGGGCATAGGCCTCGCGACCGGGCTGCTCGTCATAAGGATGCCGCATCACTTCCAGCAGCTCCGTGATACCGGCCAGATCGCCCTGTTCGGCAAGGTCGATGGCCTCCTGCGCCAGCCAGTTGCGCAGCACATAGCGCGGATTGGCCGACTGCATCAGGCGGCGACGCTCGGCCATCGGCGGGCCGCCGGCCAGCACCCGCTGGCCATGCCGGCGCAGCCAGTCCTCCAATGCGGGCAGCACATGCGCGCGCGCCTGGGACGAATAGAACGCCTCCTCCAGCGGCGCCAGCGCAGGGGCGGCCGGATCCACCTCCGCCAGCGCCCGGAACGCCAGCGTCATGTCCATCTGCCCGGCATGCAGCAACTGGCGGAACTGCGCCATCAGCAGCTCGTCGCCATCGCGGAACTCCCCCAGCCCCAGCTTGGCGACCAGATGCGCCCGCTCTTCGGCCGCATAACGCTCACCGAAGGCATCCAGCCCCGCCTGCAACGGCGCCACCTCATCAAACAGTGGCCCCAGCGCCTGCGCCAGCCGCACCAGATTCCAGTACGCCACCTGCATCTGCGTGCCGAAACGGTAGCGGCGGCCCTGCGCATCGGTGGTATTGGGCGTCCAGTCAGGGTCGTAGTCCTCCACCCAGCCGTAAGGGCCGTAGTCCAGAGTCAGACCAAGGATGGACATGTTGTCGGTGTTCATCACCCCGTGCACGAAGCCGACCCGCAGCCAGTGCGCGACCATCACCGCGGTGCGCGTGCACACCTGCATGAACCAATCCGCGTAACGCGGCTGACCGGTGCCGCTCAGCTCGGGAAAATCACGGGCAATGCAGAAATCGGCCAATTGCCGCAGCAACGCCGTATCGCCACGCGAGGCCGGCAGCTCGAACGTCCCGAAACGGACGAACGACGGCGCCACCCGGCAGACCACCGCCCCCGGCTCAGGGCGCGGATGACCGTCGTAGAACATGTCGCGCACCACCGGCTCACCGGTCGCCACCAGGCTCAACGCCCGGGTGGTCGGCACCCCCAGATGATGCATGGCCTCCGAACACAGGAACTCGCGGACCGAGGAGCGCAGCACCGCACGACCATCGGCGCCGCGCGAATACGGCGTCGGTCCGGCGCCCTTGAGCTGCAGCTCCCAGCGCCGTCCATCGGCCACCAGCTCGCCCAGCGAAATCGCCCGCCCGTCGCCCAGCTGGCCGGCCCAGTTGCCGAACTGGTGCCCGCCATAGTTCGCCGCCCAAGGCTGCATGCCCTCATACAGTGCGTTGCCGGCAAACACCTCGGCGAACGCCTGGCTGCCGACCTCGGCCGTATCAAAGCCAAGCAATCCCACCACCTCGGCCGAACACGCCAGCAACTGCGGCGCGGCGACCGGGGTCGGCATGACCCGCGACCAGGCCGCTCCCTGTACTTCGCGGCGGCGCGATCCGGCCTCACTGTCGCCGGGAAGCTCGCGCAGGAAGCGGTTGTCAAAGTGCAGGGAGTGGGTGCTCATCGTCTGCAGATGGGGGCGCCACCCGCTGGCTGCAACCTCAGCGGCGGCCAGCGGCCAGATCCAGCCTGCCGCCACGCTCCGCCGCCCGCCGGTAGGCCGGACGCTGTGCGATGCGGGCCAGAAAATCCTGCAATCGCGGATAGGCCTGCAATCCTCCACTACGCGAGGCCGCAGCCTGGATCGGAAAGCTCATCTGGATATCGGCGGCGGTGAACCGCTCGCCGGCAAACCAGCTGGATTGCCCCAGCTCCCGCTCCATCCAATCCAGATGCAACTTGAGCTGCGGGCCAACATACGTCTTCATCACCCGGGCGGCGATGGCACGCGCAACCGGTCGGGCGAAAAACGGCATCGGTGCTTTGCGCAGGCGGGCGAACACCAGGCTCATCAGCAACGGCGGCATCGCCGAACCCTCGGCGTAATGCAACCAGTAGCGATAACGCAGCCGCTCCGGCGCCTGCGCGGGGAAAGGGGCCGGTGACAGCTGCCGGTCCGCGTCGTAACGATCAGCCAGATATTCCAGAATCGCGCCGGACTCGGCCAGGATCAGCGCATCGTCCTGCAGCACCGGCGACTTGCCCAGCGGATGGACATCCCACAACGCCTGCGGCGCCAGCCATGTCTGCGGATCGCGCGCATAGCGCAGCAGCTCGTACGGCAGCCCCAGCTCTTCAAGCATCCACAGCACGCGCAGCGAACGCGAATTCTCCAGATGATGGACCGTGATCATCAGCCATTCCGCAGATTCAAAGCCGCATCCTAACGAGCCCGGCGCAGCGAGAGTGTCACGGCCAACACGCAGACAAAAGAAAACGCCGGAAGCTTGCGCTTCCGGCGTTTTTGGCTACCTTGCGGTGGCTGGCGTCTGAATTAGACGGCCTGCACCTGGTCAGCCTGCATACCCTTCTGGCCCTGCACGGCGACGAAAGTCACCTTCTGGCCTTCCTGCAGCGACTTGAAGCCGTTGCCCTGGATGGCGCGGAAATGCACGAACAGGTCCGGGCCGCTTTCCGGGGTGATGAAGCCGAAGCCCTTGGCGTCGTTGAACCACTTGACGGTGCCGGTCTGACGATCAGACATATACTAACTCCTGAAACATAAGTTGAAATAATCGCAGCCACCGGGTATCGGGGCCGAGACTGAGTTGCAGGCGTTTGGTAAAGCGGATCGATGAGCGGATCGTTGTAGATCAACTGCATCAGGCCACGATTCACGGTGACCCTTGCAAGCACAGTGGGGCAAACGATACGCGGCTTTTCGCCAAAAAGCGACAAAAACCGTATTCAGGTAATCCGATGGATTCAGGCCCCAAAATATACCGAATGAATTCATAAACTTACCCGCAAAAAACGCACTTCCCTGCGTCTGCAACGCGAAAAATTATAGCCAGACTGCGTGGGATCACGACCTCGGAGCGTCCGGTGGAGTCACCCAATACGTCCAACGCCGCCACTCGGAGCACACCAATGATCCAGGCGACCAGACGCCCGGCCACCGCCGATCAGCCCAGCGTGCGCTCACTGCAAAATTCGCGACGCCTGCCACTGAGTGGATCCACAAACGCCAGACACCGCGCCAGCAGCTGCAACGGCGCGCGGTAGTCATCAACGGCCCGCGCGACCAGCTGCGGGTAGATGTCATCTCCCAGAATCGGTGCCCCCAGCGCGGCCATATGCACGCGCAGCTGGTGCTTGCGACCGGTAACCGGCTCAAGGGCATAGCGCCAGACGGCTCCGGTGCGCTCAATCACCGAGATCCGGCTCAGCGAATTCGGCTCGCCCGCGCACTCGGCCATGCGAAAGAACGGCTCACCACGCTCGATACGGCTGGCGCGCTCCAATGGAAACCGCGCCTGAGGCAGTGCCAGCGCCCGCGCCTCGTAGCCTTTGTCGATACGGCGATCAAGGAACAGCCGCTGATAGGCCGCGCGGCTGCGCCTGTTGCAGGAAAACAGCACCAACCCGGCAGTTCCGCGATCGATCCGGTGCAGTGGCACGAGATCACGGTTGCCGGTTGCCGCGACCAGCCGGGTCAGCAACGTTTCACGGACATACTGCCCGGCTGGCATGACCGGCAGGAAATGCGGTTTGTCAGCGACCAGCAGATCCTCGTCCTGATACAGCACCTGCTCGACGAACGGAATCCGGGGCTCTTCGGACACTTCGCGGAAATACTGGATTTCCAGCCCTGCCCGCCACGGCTGCTGCGGCATCAACGGCACGCCACCGGCGCTCAGCACCCTGCCCCGTGCAAAGCGGTCCAGCCACTGCGCGCGGGAAACCTGCGGGAAACGCGCGCACAGCCCGTCCAGCAGGCAGGTCCAGGAACCGGGCGCCAGTTGCAGGCGGCTGGGCAGATCGGGATCAGGCACAGGCGTACAGGTCGGGAAGGGGGCCAGGCATTATCATGGCCGGTCTTCTTTCCCGGTATTCCCATGGCCCTCACCGCCACCATCCGCAAGGCCGAGCTGCAGATCAGCGACATGGATCGCGGCTACTACGCGACCCACAACCTGACCCTGGCCCAGCATCCGTCCGAAACCGACGAGCGCCTGATGGTGCGCCTGCTCGCCTTCGCCCTGAACGCCCAGGACCGGCTGGAATTCGGCAAGGGCCTGAGCACCGAGGACGAGCCGGACCTGTGGCAGCTCGATTACACCGGCGCCATCGAACAGTGGATCGACCTGGGCCATCCGGACGAATCGCGCATCCGCAAGGCCTGCAACCGCAGCGGTCGCGTGCAGGTGGTCAACTACGGCGGCCATGCCTCCGACATCTGGTGGCAGAAGCAGGGCAAGCACCTGGTGCGTTTCGACAACCTTTCCGTACTGGATTTGCCGGCCGTTTTCGTCGAGCAGTGGGGACAGCAGATCCAGCGGGCCATGCGCTGGAACGTGCTGATCCAGGATGGTGAAGTACAGCTGCTCAACGACCAGACACAGCTGGATGTGATCCCGGTCGGGCGCAAGCGCCCGGCAGAGTGAGATCGGCGTGGCGATGAACACAATCCGCTGCGACGTCCTGGTGATCGGCGCGGGTGCTGCGGGCTTGATGTGCGCCCTCACCGCGGGTCAACGCGGCCGACTTGTGCAGGTGATCGACCATGCCAACAAGGTTGGCAAGAAGATCCTGATGTCCGGGGGCGGACGCTGCAACTTCACCAATACCGGCACCACCGCAGGCAACTTCCTGTCGGCCAATCCGCATTTCTGCAAATCCGCACTGGCCCGCTACACCCCGGCCGATTTCATCGAGATGGTCGAGCGACACCGCATCGCCTACCACGAGAAGGAGCTGGGCCAGCTGTTCTGCGACATTTCCTCCAAGCAGATCGTCAGGATGCTGCTGGACGAATGCGACGCGGCCGGCGTGCAGATCCGTACCGACTGCGGCGTGCAGGACATTGAACGCGGCAGCGACGGCTTTCGCGTGCAGACCGCCCAGGGACTGTTCCACTGCGCCTCGCTGGTGATCGCCACCGGTGGCCTGTCGATTCCCAGCATGGGCGCCAGCGGCTTCGGCTACGAAGTCGCGCGGCGTTTCGGCCACGAAGTGCTGCCCACGCGCGCCGGCCTGGTGCCGCTCACGCTCAGCGGCAGGCACCAGGAGCGCTTTGCCGAGCTCAGCGGCGTGGGGCTGCCGATCGAGGCGCGCTGCAACGGGCAGCGCTTCCGCAACTTCATGCTGCTGACCCATCGCGGCGTGAGTGGTCCGGCGATCCTGCAGATCTCCTCGTTCTGGCAACCGGGCGATGACCTGCGCCTGGATCTGCTGCCGGACCGCGATGCCGAACAGTGGCTGCGCGAGATGAAGCGGGAGCGCGGCGCCGCTGAACTGCGCACCGTGCTGTCGGAGGTGATCCCGCGCCGGCTGGCACTGCGCCTGTGCGAGCACTGGCTTGCCGACAAACCGGTACGGCAGCTGGACGAGCGCGAGATCAAGGCCACCGCCGCCCTGCTCGCCGATTTCCCGCTGGTGGCCAGTGGCACCGAAGGCTACCGCACCGCCGAAGTCACGCTCGGTGGCGTGGATACCCGGAAGGTTTCCTCGTCCACGATGGAGTCGCAACTGGTTCCGGGCCTGCACTTCATTGGCGAGGTGCTGGATGTGACCGGCTGGCTGGGCGGCTACAACTTCCAGTGGGCCTGGGCGTCGGGCGCGGCGGCCGGCAATGCGGTGTGAATGCAAGCCCGGCGGAATTGCGTCACAGGCAAGCGTTCTGCGCATAGACGCCATGCCACCCATCGTGTATTAAAACCGGTCTGAGGGGAGTACTGAATGCAGAACAGCAAAGACATCACCTTGCGCCTGTTGATCGTCGATGACAGCGCCGAGAATGCCGAAGCGATCGTCAGCACTTTGCGCAACAGCGGCATCGCCGTGCGCCCTTCCAGGCCACAGAATCCGGAAGAGCTTTCGCAGGCATTGGGCAGCCAGCCGATCGACCTGGTGCTGGCCGCCCCCTCGCACAACATCCCGCAGCTGCTGCTGACCCAGCAGATCGCGGCCAGCGGCAAGGACATTCCGATGATCCTGCTGGCCGACCGGATCGAGGAGAACGTGCTGGTCGAGGCGGTCGCCAACGGCATCCGTGCCATTGCCCTGCGCCAGCGCCCGGAGCACCTGCTCTCGGTGATCGGCAACGAATGGACCGACCTTCAGGCCCGCCGCGGACTGCGCCGGATCGAAGCACAGATGCGCGAGACCGAGCGCCGCTGCGATGCACTGATCTCCTCCTCGCGCGATCCGATCGCCTACATCCATGAAGGCATGCACATCCGTGCCAATGACGCCTATCTGGATATGTTCGGTTACGAGACCTTCGACGATGTCGAGGGCATTTCGCTGCTGGACATGGTCGCGCCGCAGCACGTGGAGGACTTCAAGCAGCTGCTCAAGTCGCTGAGCAAGGGCGAGCCCCCACCGCCGCAGTACGAGATCCACGCCCGCAACCAGGACGGGGAAACATTCCCGGCGACCATGGAATTCAGTCCGGCCACCTACGAGGGCGAGAGCTGCTTCCAGGTGGTATTCCGCCGCCGCGAGGAATTCGATCCCGAACTGGCCCGTGAAGTGGAGGCGCTTCGCCAGCGTGACCAGGTCACCGGGCTGCTCAACCGCCCCACCTTCATGGTGCATCTGGAAAACGCGGTGGCGCAGGTCAGCCGCAGCGATGGCCAGTATGGCTTCCTGCTGATCGAGCCGGATCACTACGCGCGGCTGCTGCCCGACATCGGCCTGGATTCGGCCGACGCGCTGATTGCCGCACTCGGCCAGAATCTCGCGGACGTGGCGGGCCAGGACGCCCAGTTGGCCCGCTTTGGCGAGCACAACTTCGCGCTGCTGACCCCGGGCGACTATGCCAACACCACCCGCGTCGCCGAGCGGGTGCGCGATGCTTTCGCCTCGCATGTATTCAGCATCGGCGAGCGCTCGGCCACGGTGTCGGTCAGCGTTGGCGGCGTGCAGGTCGGCGAGAAGATCGCCAGCGTCGGTCAGGTGCTGGCCCGCGCCACCGACTGCACCCGCGCCGCCATCGAGCTGGGCGGCAATACCGTCAAGGTATTCGACCCCGGCGCGATGGACCGGGTTGAGGAAGAACGCATCCAGCGCTGGGTACAGCGCATGCGCGATGCGCTGGCCGGCGACGGCTTCCAGCTGCGTTACCGGCCGGTGCTGAATCTACTTGGCGAGCCGATCCAGCTGTATGACACCTCGCTGCAGCTGGAAAACAACGGCGAACTGGTCAGTCCGATCACCTTCCTGCCGATCGCGCAGGAGCACGAGCTGATGGCACCGATCAACCGGTGGGTGGTCAGCCAGGCGATCCGAGCACTGGGCGAGCGGAAGCGCGCCGGTCATCGCACCCATCTGATGGTACGCATCACGCCCGAATCGTTCAGCGACCCGCAGCTGATCGCAACGATCCGCGACGCCCTCCAGGCCGAAGGTGTCAGTGGCGAGCAGCTGTGGTTGCAGATTCCCGAAGCGAAGGTGTTCACCCACCTGCGCAACGCCCAGCAGTTCCTGGCCGATGTCTCGGCATTGGGCTGCAAGGTGGGCCTGGAGCAGTTCGGCTCGGGGCTCGATTCGTTCCAGCTGCTGGCCCACTTCCAGCCGGCGTTCCTCAAACTGGACGCGGACTTCACCGCAGACCCGGTACAGGCCAAGGAACAGTTGCCCAAGACCCAGGAAATCACCAGCAAGGCGCAATCGGCCAACATCCTCACCATCGCCGAGTTCATTTCCGACGCGGCCACGATGAGTCTGTTGTTCAGTGCCGGCCTGGACTATGTGCAGGGCGACTTCGTCGGCCCCGCCGGCGCGCAGATGGACTTCGAGTTCAACTGAGTCCGGCAAGGAGTCCACAAAAAAAGCCGCGCAGTGCGCGGCTTTTTCCTTTCGACGCCAGCTGTTCAATCAGACTTCGACCAGCCCCGGAATCACCACGTCCGGATTCACGTCGGCGTCGTAATCCACGCCTTCGATGCCGAATCCGAACAGGCGCAGGAAGTCGGTCTTGTAGCCGGCCAGGTCGCTGATCTCATACAGGTTCTCGTTGGTCACCTGCGGCCACAGCGCCAGCACCTTACCCTGCACTTCCGGCGCCATTTCCTTGTAGTCGGCGCGCAGGCGGCCTTCGCCATCGACCAGCTCCACGGTGCGGCCCTTGCCGTCCACCAGCTGCGGGCGGATGTGATCTGCGGCGTTGGCACCGCCCTGCGGACCGTTGTAGAGGATGTCGTACAGGGTATCGAGCTGCTCGATGCAGCCTTCATGGGTCCCTTCTTCCTTCATCACCTTGAACAGCAGCGACAGGTACAGCGGCATGGTCGGGATCGCCGAGCTGGCCTGGGTCACCACCGCCTTGAGTACCGACACGCGCGCATCGCCGCCGATACCCTGCAGCTTGCCGCGGATGTCCTTGACCTTGGCATCCAGATCCTTCTTGGCTGCGCCGATCGAACCGTTCCAATAGATGGCCTGGGTGATCTCTTCGCCGACATAGGTGAAGGCGGTGGTGGTGGCGCCCGGCGCCAGCACACCGGCTTCCAGCAGCGCATCGATCCACATCTGCCAGTCTTCGCCGCCCATCACCTGCACGGTCCCGGCGATCTCCTCGGCGGTGGCCGGCTGCAGCGTGGTTTCGGTCAGCACTTCCTTGTCGGTATCCAGCCCCTTCAGCGTGATCGGCTCGCCGATCGGCTTGAGCGTGGAGCTGATCACCTCGCCGGTCTTCGGGTGCTTGCGGCGCGGCGATGCCAGGCTGTAGACCACCTGATCCACCTGGCCCAGATCGGCCTTGATGATCTCGATGACCTTGGCCTTGACCTCGTCGGAGAACGCATCGCCATTGACGCTGCGTGCATACAGGCCAGCCTGGTGCGCGTACTTCTCGAATGCGGCCGAGTTGTACCAGCCCGCCGTGCCGGGCTTGCTCTCCGTGCCGGCACGCTCGAAGAACACGCCCAGCGTCGCCGCATCGCTGCCGAAGGCCGCCTTGATACGCGCCGCCAGCCCGTATCCAGTCGAGGCACCGATCACCAGCACCTTCTTCGGACCGTGGGCCAGCTTGGGCTGCGCCTTGATGTACTCGATCTGCTCCTTGACCGCCGCATCGCAACCAGTCGGATGGGTGGTGACGCAGATGAAGCCGCGCACACGCGGTTTGATGACCATGAAAACCTCGATTGGGTAAGCAGAAAAACAGCCCTCGGCTGCGAAACCGGCCCTTCCACAACATGGTCGAAAGGCAGCGGATTCAGCAGGCGGGCACTGAACCGGGAGGATCGTAGTGCGCGGCCGCAGTGAACACAACCGACGCCACCGCATGGAAAAGCGGCTTGAGCACGGGCATGACGCAAAAAGAAAAGCCGCGCGGACGCGCGGCTTTTCCAGACAACCGTAGCGGTCAATCAAGGACGACGTGCCAGCTCTTCCTCGTCCTTGGCCTTGGGCAGCAGATCCTGCTTGCTGACCTTGAACGGACCGATGCTCAACAGCGGCACCGCCACGATGATCGAGGACACCACCACGATCACCGCACCGGCCATGTGCGTCTCGGCCAGGCCTTCCATCGACTCGCCGCCGTAGATATACAGCGCCAGTGCCGACAGGAAGAACATCACCGCGGTGATGATCGTGCGCGACAGGGTCTGGTTGATCGAGCGGTTGAGCACTTCCAGCGGCTCCACACGCAGGCTGCGGAAGTTTTCACGTACGCGGTCGAACACCACGATGATGTCGTTGATGGCAAAACCCATCACCGACAGCATGCCGGCCAGCACCGTGAGATCGAACTCGCGGCCCATCAGCGACATGTAGGCGATCGTCAGGATCAGATCGAAGAACGCGGTGATGCTGGCCACCATCGCGAACTTCCATTCAAAGCGCGCGGCGATGTAGATCAGGAAGCCGATCACCATGAACAGCGTCGCGTAGATACCGTTCATCGCCAGGTCCTTGCCCACCTGCGGACCGACGAACTCGCCCGGCTGGACCGTGGCCGGATTGCCGGCCGTGGTGATGGCCGCCTGGACACGCTGGGCCACCTTCTGCGCGGCATCAGCGGCGTTGTTGTGCTCACCATCCGGGGGCAGACGGATCATCACATCGTTGCCGCTGCCCACGCTCTGCACCTGGGCGTTTTCGATTCCGGCGTTGGCCAGCTTTTCGCGGACCTGATCGACGTTGATCGAATTCTCGAAATGCGTGCGCACCACGGTACCGCCGGTGAACTCCAGCGCGTAGTTGAATCCCTTGAAGCCGATGACGGCAAAGGAAACCAGCAGCAACACCACCATCAACGCAAGCACGGGCTTGCGATGACGCATGAAGTCGATATTGGTGTCGTTCGGGATGATATGAAGTGGAAACAGTTTCATTTGAGGGTCTCTTCCCGATCAGATAGCCACGGACTGCAGCTTCTTGCGGCGTCCGTAGATCAGCACCGCCAATGCGCGCGACACCGTGATGGCGGTGAACATCGAGGCGAAAATACCGATGATCATGGTCAGCGCGAAGCCCTTCAGCGGGCCGGTACCGAACGCGTACAGGGCCACACCGACGATCAGTCCGGTCAGGTTGGCGTCGAGGATGGTGCCCGAGGCCTTCTCGTAACCGGCAGCGATGGCGGCCTTGGCCGGCATGCCCAGTCGCAACTCCTCACGGATTCGCTCGTTGATCAGCACGTTCGCATCGACCGACAGACCCACCGACAGCGCCAGACCGGCAAAACCGGGCAGCGTCATGGTGGCGCCGAACATCGACATCACCGCGACCACGATCAGCAGGTTGAACAGCAGCGCTACCGAGGTGATCAAGCCGAACATGCGGTAGTAGATGGAGAAGAACACCAAGGTGAACATGAAGGAGAAGACCACGGCCTTGACGCCGCTGGCCACGTTCTCCGCACCCAGGCTCGGGCCGATCACGTATTCCTCGACGAAGTCCATCGGCGCAGCCAGCGAGCCGGCGCGCAGCAGCTTGGCCAGGTTGTCGGCCTCGGCCTTCTCCAAACCGGTGGTCTGGAAATTCTTGCCGAACACGCCATTGACGTTTGCCACCGAGATCACCTCTTCCTTGACCCGGAAGCTGCGCTGCTCCTCGCCATTGACCAGGGTCACTTGCGGAATCCGCTCGGTGTACACCACGGCCATCGGCTTGCCGACGTTGGCACTGGTGAAGTCGAACATGCGTTGGCCACCGACACTGTTCAGCGTCACGCTCACTGCCGGCAGGCCGTTCTGGTCGGTCGCCACGTCGGCCTTGACCATCTGGTCGCCGGTGACGATGGTGCGCTTGTTCAACAGCACCGGGTTGCCGCCACGGTCGCGATAGAGCTTGGCTTCCGGCGGAATCCGGCCTGTGGTGACAGCGTCCTGCGCATTGCCGTCCACAACCGCGCGGTATTCCAGCGTCGCGGTGGCGCCGATCATGCGCTTGGCCTCGGCGGTGTCCTGCACACCAGGCAGCTCGACCACGATGCGGTCTTCGCCCTGGCGCTGGATGATCGGTTCGGCCACGCCCAGCTCGTTGACGCGGTTGCGCAGCGTGGTCAGGTTCTGCTCGATGGCGCCGGAGGTGATCTGGGCCATTTCGCTCTGCGGCACGTTAACGGCGATGCGATCACCGCTGACCGCGTAGGTGAAGGTCGGCTGCGACTTGGCCAGTGCCGCACGCGCCTTGTCCGCATCGGCGGCGTTGGCCAGCACCACCTGGATGCTGTTTTCACCGCGCCGCTCGACCGAGCGGTAGGTGATGCGGCTGTCACGCAGCGTGGTGCGCACATCTTCTGCGAACGCCTCGAACCGCTTGTCCACCGCCGCCTGCTGATCCACCTGCAGCGCGAAGTGCACGCCGCCGACCAGGTCCAGACCCAGCACCATCGGCTTACCGCCAAGGTTGGCCAGCCAGTCCGGCACGGTCGAGGCCAGGTTCAACGCGACGGTGTAGTTGTCACCGGCGGTGTCACGCAGCACCTCGTTGGCACGCGATTGTGCTTCCAATGAAGGCAGGCGGACGATCAGGTTGTTCTCGCCCTCCTCCTCCACCGATTTGGCCTGCACGCCTGCCTCTTCCAGCGCGGCAGTGACACGACCCTTGAGGGTGTCGTCGATCTGTCCACCCCGATTGGCGGTGATCTGGACGGAGGGATCCTTCTGGTAGATGTTCGGCAACGCGTACAGCGTGCTGACAGCCAGAACGATCAGAATCAGGAAGTACTTCCAGCGTGGAAATTCAAGCATTGCAGGATCCTGCGCGACGCCTTCCCGGCGTCGCGACGTGACGGAAAGGGATCAGCCTCAGGCCGCGGACTTCAGCGTGCCCTTGGGCAGGACGTTGCCGATAGCGGCCTTCTGCACGCGGATGCGGACGTTGTCGGCCACTTCGATGGTGACGAAGTTGTCGCCGATGTCGGTGACCACGCCGGCAATGCCGCCAGAGGTCAGCACTTCATCACCCTTGCTGATTTTTTCCAGCATCGCCTTGTGTTCTTTCTGGCGTTTCATCTGCGGGCGGATCATCAGGAAGTACATCACCGCGATCAGGGCGATCGGCAGCAGGAACGTGCCCATGCCCGGAGCGGCCGGAGCGGCCTGGGCGACGGGGAGCAGGATAGCCATCAGATTCATGTATTGGTCCTTGGTGTTGGGTGGCGTGGCCCGGCGGTGAAACCGGTGGCGCCACCACGAAACTGGGTCAGCCGTGAAGTATGCCACGAGCCCGGAACCCCGTCCCGGGCCCGCTTGCGCTACCGCTACTCCCCCGACAGCGCCGGGACGGCGAGGCCTCGGGCTGCATAGAAAGACTCGCGGAACGCCATAAAGGTTCCCGCCTCGATCGCCGCACGCATGTCGGCCATGAGTTTTTCGTAATAGAACAGGTTGTGGATCGTGCCCAGCATCGGCGCCAGCATCTCGTTGCAGCGGTCCAGGTGGCGCAGGTAGGAACGGGTGTAACCGCTGGTGCAGGCATGGCAGCCGCAGCCGGGTTCGATCACGTCCATGTCGCGCTCGTAGCGGGCGTTACGGATGCGGACCGTGCCGAACGAGGTGAAATAGTGGCCGTTGCGGGCGTTGCGGGTGGGCATCACGCAATCGAACATGTCCACGCCACGGGCCACGCCTTCGACCAGGTCTTCCGGGCGGCCGACCCCCATCAGGTAGCGCGGACGATCGGCCGGCAGGATCGGATGCATGTGGTCGAGCATCGCATTGCGCTCGTGCTCGGGCTCGCCCACCGCCAGGCCACCGATGGCATAGCCGTCGAAGCCGATCTGCTGCAAGCCCTCGGCCGAGCGGCTGCGCAGGTCGGTATGCACCCCGCCCTGGACGATGCCGAACAGCGCCGCATCGTTGCCCAGCGTGTCGTGCGCGTTGCGGCTGCGCTGGGCCCAGCGCAGGCTCAGCTCCATCGACTTGCGCGCCACCTCTTCGGTGGCCGGGTACGGCGTGCACTCGTCGAAGATCATGACCACGTCCGAATCGAGCACCTTCTGGATCTTCATGCTCTCCTCCGGCCCGAGGAACACGCGCGCGCCATCGGTGGGCGAGGCGAAGGTCACGCCCTCTTCGGTGATCTTGCGGCGATGGGCCAGCGAAAACACCTGGAATCCGCCCGAGTCGGTCAGGATCGGCCCGCTCCACTGGCAGAATCCGTGCAGGCCGCCGTGATCGGCGATCACCTCCAGCCCCGGACGCAGGTACAGATGGAAGGTGTTGCCGAGGATGATCTCGGCGCCGAGCGCCCGCACCTGCTCGGGCAGGATGCCCTTGACCGAGCCATAGGTGCCCACCGGCATGAACGCCGGCGTTTCAACGGTGCCACGCGGGAAGGACAGCTGGCCACGGCGGGCACGGCCATCGGAGGTCTGGAGCTTGAACTGCAATCTGGACATGGAATCTATCTGTCGGTCGTGCGGGCATTGTCGCGGATTGGGCGCCGCGGCGCAGGGCCTGGCGGATCAGGCGTCGTCGTGCGCAGCCGGGAACAGCAGCATCGCATCGCCATAGCTGAAGAAGCGGTACTGCTGCGCGATGGCATGGGCGTAGGCCTCGAACACCCGCTCCCTGCCGGCAAAGGCGCTGATCATCATCAGCAGCGTGCTTTCAGGCAGGTGGAAATTGGTGACCATCGCATCGACGCTGCGGATGCGGTAACCCGGGGTGATGAAGATCTGGGTTTCGCCGGCGAACGGATACAGCTCGCCGTCCCGCATCGCGCTTTCCAGCGCGCGCACCACCGTGGTGCCGACCCCGATCACCCGGCCGCCGGCGGCGCGGGTGCGGCGCACCTGCTCCACCAGCTCGGCGCCGACATTCAGCCACTCCCGGTGCATCACATGGTGGCTCAGGTCATCCACCCGCACCGGTTGGAAGGTGCCTGCGCCCACGTGCAGGGTGACATGGCCGAACTGCACGCCACGCTCGCGCAACTGCGCCAGCAAAGGCTCATCGAAGTGCAGGCCGGCGGTGGGTGCGGCCACGGCCCCCACCTGCCGGGCGAACACGGTCTGGTAGCGCTCGCGGTCATCCACACCGGGCTCGCGGTGGATGTACGGTGGAAGCGGCAGCCGGCCTTCGTGCACCAGCCAGGATTCCAGCGGCTCGGGAATCTCGAAGCGCAGCACATAGAACTCGCCATCGCGCCCGAGCACCTCGGCCTCGCCGCCGGCATCGAGCTGGATGCGGCTGCCCGGCTTGGGCGACTTGCTGGCACCGATCTGGGCGCGGGCCTGCTGCTCGCCAAGCAGCCGCTCGATCAGGATCTCGACCCGGCCTCCGGTGGCCTTCTGCCCGAACAGGCGCGCCGGGATCACCCGGGTGTCGTTGAACACCAGCAGATCGCCCGGCTGCAACAGCTGCGGCAGATCGCGCACATGCCGGTCATCGAACGCGGCTGGCGCCGGCGGTACCAGCAGCAGACGGCTGGCCGAACGCTCGGCCAGGGGAGCCTGGGCGATCAGCGCCTCGGGCAGGTCATAGTGGAAATCGGACTTCTTCAAGGCCGGAACATCGTACGGGGAGCCGGCTATTGTAGTCCTGCCAACGGGCGATGCCCGGTCGGCGCGATCAGCGCTCGAACTTGGTGGACAGGATAATGGCGCTGTTGGTGCGTTCCACCCCGTCGATGGCGCCGATGGCGTCGGTCACGACATCCATCTCGCCTACCCCGCCGACCACCACCATCGCGATCAGGTCGTGGTTGCCGCTGACCGAATGCAGGGTGCGCACTTCCGGCAGTTCGCGCAGCGCCTTGACCACTACCGGCATCTTCCGTGGCGACACGGTAATCAGCACGTGGGCGCGGACCTGGCCCTGCTCGTAGTCCTCATGGGTGCGTACGGTATAGCCGGCGATCACCCCCTGCTGCTCGAGCCGGTCGATACGGCTTTGCACGGTAGTGCGTGAAAGGCCCAGCCGGCGGGCGATCTGCGCGGTGGAGGCGCGCGCATCCTCGCGCAGCACGGACAACAGCCGCTCATCGGCCGGGGATATATTCACATTGCCCACCAGTTTCGTCGATTCGACGAAATTACCCGAAAAACCGTCGAGATCACAGCTGCCATATGTCCAGAATCTCCAGATAATGGGTATATACAAAACTTTGTGGAGATGAGCATGACCGTACTCGGCCCCCTTGCGCCGCTTCGCGCGCACGCCGGCACCCGCCTGACCTCGGGCTTGGACGATGCCAGCATCGAACGCCTGGCCGCTGCCCATCCCGACCTGACCGGCGCCATCCATGCCGCCGCCACCGAATACGCCCGGATCAAGAAGGACGCCGCCGATCTGCTGGATCTGGACGAAAAGGACCAGATCGCGGCGATGCAGGCCGGTTTCGTCAACTTCTATGCCGATGACGCGGTAGTGCCGTATATCGCGCTGGCCGCCTGCGGCCCGTGGGTGGTCTCGCTCAAGGGGGCGGTGCTGTACGACGCCGGCGGCTACGGCATGCTCGGTTTCGGCCATACCCCGGCCGACATCATGGCGGCCGCAGCCAAGCCGCAGGTGATGGCCAACATCATGACCCCGAGCCTTTCCCAGCGCCGTTTCGTGCAAGCCATGCGCAAGGAGATCGGCCACAGCCGCGACGGCTGTCCGTTCTCGCACTTCATGTGCCTCAATTCGGGCTCCGAAGCGGTAGGCCTAGCCGCCCGTATCGCCGATATCAACGCCAAGCTGCAGACCGATCCGGGCGCCCGCCACGCCGGCGCCACCATCAAGCGCGTGGTGATCAAGGGCAGCTTCCATGGCCGCACCGACCGTCCGGCGCTGTATTCGGACTCCAGCCGCAAGGCCTATGACCAGCACCTGGCCAGCTACCGTGGCGAGACCAGCGTCATCACCATCGCCCCGTATGACGAGGCGGCGCTGCGCAAGGTCTTCGCCGATGCCCAGGCCAACCAGTGGTTCATCGAAGCGGTGTTCCTGGAGCCGGTGATGGGCGAAGGCGACCCGGGCCGCGCGGTACCGGCCCGTTTCTACAAGCTGGCCCGCGAACTCACCCGCGAACACGGCAGCCTGCTGCTGATCGACTCCATCCAGGCCGCATTGCGCGCCCACGGCACCCTGTCGTTCGTCGACTATCCGGGTTACGAGACCTTGGACCCGCCGGACATGGAAACCTATTCCAAGGCCCTGAACGGCGCGCAGTTCCCGTTGTCGGTGCTGGCGGTGACGGAGCATGCCGCCGGTCTGTACCGCAAGGGTGTGTACGGCAACACCATGACCACCAACCCGCGGGCGCTGGACGTGGCCTGTGCCACCCTGGCCCGCCTGTCGCCGGAAGTGCGGCAGAACATCCGTGTGCGCGGCGAGCAGGCAGTGCAGAAGCTGGAAGCACTCAAGGCCAAGCTCGGCGGCCTGATCACCAAGGTCCAGGGCACCGGACTGCTGTTCTCCTGCGAGCTGGCCCCGCAGTTCAAGTGCTACGGCGCCAACTCCACCGAGGAATGGCTGCGCATGCACGGCGTCAACGTGATCCACGGCGGCGAGAACTCGCTGCGCTTCACCCCGCACTTCGACATGGACGAGGCCGAGCTGGACCTACTGGTCGACATGGTCGGCCGTGCACTGCTCGAAGGCCCGCGCCGCGCGCAGGCCGACGCCGCCTGATCCACCACCTCGCGTGCAACAGGAACGGCGGCCAGTGGCCGCCGTTCTCCGTTCTGCCTAGACCATGCAGCCAAGCGGCCTTGAAGTGCAATGCACTGCTAGGCCTGCGGTCCGATGTGCTTCTCGTACCAGTCCCGATAAGGCGTGTTCTTGACCAGGTGACGGTTGAAGTCCTGGGCACCATCCTCCCACCAGACAGGCCCCCGCTCCCCAGCGCGATTTTTGCAGCGTTGACCGAACTACGTGCTGCCGAAAGTGCAGCAGGATCGCCCGCCACCAATGCGACTTTCACTTGCCGGCGTGCGGCCATCAGCGTACTGACGAGGACCTCGTGTTCCCGTGGCGAAAGACGGGGATTCGCGACCCGCCAGAGACGGCCGCGAACCACCATGTATCGACCGTCAGGTGTCCGTGGATGCTCCACCCCGCCCGGGCCACTCAATAACCGATGACGCGATACGGCACCACCGGCACGAACTGCACTTCCTTGCAGCCGTCATAGCGGCTGCAGCTGCCGAAATAGCCCGGGCCCCAGTAACGCTGGCGGGCGTCGCGGTTGTACGGGCTGTTGTAGAAATCCGGCCGATAGAGATGGCCCGAGCCGTAGTAACGGAACGGCGTGACCAGCTCGGACACCGGCGCGCGGGACGCCTGCGCCACCGGCGGAGAACCGTCGTCGGCGACATAGCCGAATTCGTTGTCGTAACGGACCAGCCGGTAATAGACGGTTTCCCCGTCCTGCTGGCGGCTGCGCAGACGTTCCAGGCTGCCATCGCCGGCATCGGCATAAGCCTGCCCGCCTTCAAACACCACCTCGCTGGGATTGACGATCTCCTCTTCCAGCGGCGGTGCCGCGTCCACGCCCCAGGCCAGCGCGCCCAGCAGCAATGCCGCCCCGGCCGTGATCCACCCCTTGTCTGCACGCATATCGATCCTCCGTGATACTTGCCCGGTGCGTCGGCACCGGGCCGATGATGACGCGGTCGCCCCTGCACAGGGCGACCGTCAATGGCGCGTCCCGGCAGCGGCCGCGGCGTTCGAACCACCGCCGCCAGGCTGCCTCCGCCGGCTCTCCGGCACGACGCAGGGGCAGAGTATAGACACAGGCCCGGGGGTCCGTCCCGGCCGTGCGTGGCAGATCTCCGTGGCAACGCTGGCGGCGTGCAAGCCGCCCATCTGCGCCGCCACGGAGGGGCGGATCACTCCCAGCAGCGATCGCTCCGGCCCTTGGGCGACACCGCGCGCGGGCAATCGCGCGGCGCGATGCGGCCTTCGGTGATTTCACCCAGACGCTTGGCGCCGCCTTTGTCCCGCAGGATCTCGAACGCGTCGTACAGACGTCCGGTGGCCGTGTAGGCACGGTAGTGCAGACGCGCGCCGTCCACCCGCAACACCTGGAACAGCTGGGTGTCCTCTGCCGTGGGTTTCATCGTGCCACGTGCCTGCGGCGACAGCCGGTACTGCTTGGGCCCTGCCACCGAGGAGATGTACTGCGGCAAAGCGCCACTGTCGTCGCCACGCCTGCCATAGGTGTGGTCATGTCCCTGCAGCACCAGATCGACCTTGTGCCGCTGCAGGACCGGGCGGATCTGCGTGGCCAGCACCGAGGTGTCCCGCTCCGCCCGCAACGGATACAGCGGCTGGTGCACCACCACGATGTTCCATGGCTGCGTGCTGCTGCCCAGCACGTCTTCCAGCCAATCGGCCTGCATCTTGGCCGTCCCCAGATCCAGCGCCGAGGTACCGTCGAGTATCGCCACGCGGATGCCCTGGTAATCGAACCAGTAGGTGGTGCTGGCTGCACCGGGCGCACCGTTGCCCGGCAAGGCAAAGCTCAGCGGCCAATGTCTGCCGAGTACGCGACGCTCCTGCGGGGTGTCCTCGAACTCCTCGAAATATTCGTGGTTGCCCGCCGCGGGCGCCACCGCCATGCCCGGCAACAGCCAGCCACCGGCGGCAAACCATTCGCCCCACTCGTTGTCGTCCTCGCCATCACCCCCACTGACCAGATCGCCGGCGAACAAGGCAAGGCGCGCATCGGGAGCGGTCTGCCAGCCCTGCCGGATAACCCGGCTGACATGGCTGAGGTTCTTGTTCTGGGTATCGCCGAAGTACAGCAGCGTCAGCGGCTGACCCGCCGCGCCAGCGGTACGGAAGTGATGCCAAGCGCTCCACGTGTCCTGTCCCTGCACCCGGTAGGCGTAGAGCGTGTCCGGCAACAGCCCCTGGACGTCGACCCGGTGGTGTTGCGACACGCCGTTCTCGCTTTGCAACAGGCCGCTGCGTGCCGCAAGCGCACGCACCTGCCCCAGGTCCGGTGAATCCCCGGCAAGCGCGAGCTCCAGCTGTGGCGCGGCCGACAGCGGCGAGGTCCGCCACGCCACCGCGAAACCCTGCGCGGCATCCTGCGCCGGCGAGGCGACGATGCGATCGGGGAAACCCGTGGCCGCGTAGTGCCTGCTGCCCGCCGGTACCTGCGTGTTCGGCTCCGCGGCCCGGGCGGGCCCCCCCGCACCGGCCCCCGCCCACATTGCGGGCGGCCGCCGCCCCGCCCGCCAGCCCCCCGGGCTGACCAGGGGGCGGAGTGCCGGCGCGGCCCGGCG
>NZ_JBRREN010000010.1:0-148596 GCF_056760315.1 Stenotrophomonas sp. STEN014
AAAAAACACAAAACCCCCCCCCCCCCCACACCCCCCCCAATACTCCCCCCCCCCCCCCCCCCCCCCCCCCCCCCCCCCCCCCCCCCCCCCCCCCCAGTAGAGGCGGGAGAGGAAATGGGCATTGATGCCCGCGAAATGTCAGCGGCACCACTGCCGCCTCCTCCACTACTGCCACGGTTATTTTCAGGAGCTTGATGCAAGTAAGAGCCCGGTGGCTGCCCCTGCGGGCCGGGCTGCGCTCCTGCCGCACCGCCAATCTGCGAATACGCCATGAAACCTC
Source organism: Stenotrophomonas sp. STEN014 (assembly GCF_056760315.1). Taxonomy (NCBI): domain Bacteria; kingdom Pseudomonadati; phylum Pseudomonadota; class Gammaproteobacteria; order Lysobacterales; family Lysobacteraceae; genus Stenotrophomonas; species Stenotrophomonas sp. STEN014. The sequence continues at coordinate 281 of NZ_JBRREN010000010.1, forward strand.
CCAAAGTTCCTTGGAAAAACATGGCGGCCATCGGGGGTGCGGTCAGGATCAATGTGATGAGGATCAGCCCCATACCGCCCTGCTGCATCGCTTGGCTGCTCAAACCACCACCAGTCGCCACATCCAATCGGAAATCTCCGAAAATTTCGCCGATCCAGAATGCAACGGACAACAACCACCACACCACTGAAATATCAAAGGTATCGCCACTGGCACCGTGGAACTGCTACAATTTGAGCAATAACCTCAGCAGATCGGAGAAAGGAACACCAATAGACAGCTAACGATAGAAAACAAACTCACTAAAATAAGACCAAATAAAATACAGCCCACTACTCAGCAATAATCAAAAATCACGCTGCCAACTGTTTAAAATTTTTCGAAAATAGGTTCAGAGCAATCTGTGTACTTTATTTCGCATTCCACCAATCCATCCTTCGCGCACATTTCCTGAACACGCTGGACGGCCACCTCTTTTGTAGCCGCCGTATTCGATCTAATTTTTCGCCCTCCTTGGGCTATTCCGTACGCAATGCACTGGTTCTTATAACTAGCGAACACACTGCAATCCTTCGCACCATAGGTCGCGCAACGCTGCTGAGCTTCAGATATAGCTGTTCTCTTAGACCTTTGACCCACTGAAGCCCCCATATCGCCGCTACGGGAGACTGAAATCACTCCCCACGTTTTGATCCAGCGCCCTGTGGCCCTTGGCCCGACTGCGCCTGATGCTCCACTCGGAATTGGAGCACAACCAAGCACCCCCTGCCCTCCGACCGGATACTGCCCAGGCGGACATGGTCCTTCCGCATATGTCGCGACTGATACCAACAGCAGAAGGATAAAGAAAAACGCACGCGATATAGAAAACATGCTAAATCTCCTTCAGTTTCCAGTATTGCGAGGTGCGGCCCGGAGCCCCGTTTCCGGAGCTACCGCTGCATTATTCTGGGGTAGAATCATCCTGCTTCCGCCGTCAGCTTCACGGCGCCCTCCATCATCTGCGTGTGCCTTATTCGGCGAAGATGGCGTATAGCTACCCGGCGGACGACCATCGGCACTCGGCGTACCAGCCGCACCACCACCTATCTGCGAATACGCCATGAAACTTCCCAACGTTCCTTGGAAAAACATGGCGGCCATCGGGGGGGCGGTCAGGATCAATGTGGTGAGGATCAGCCCCATGCCGCCCTGCTGCATCGCTTGGCTGCTCAAACCACCACCAGTCGCCACATCCAACAGGTACTTGTCGACCAGTGCACTGGTCCAGAACGCGGCGGACACGCGAATGACCATGTCGAGTGCGATCGACACCATCGCGGCCAAGACCGCCATCGAGAACATCGTCCCCAGTCCATAGAAGAGCCAGCGCTGGAACAGCTGCTTGGTCTGATCGAACAGCAAACACAGGATGAAAAGCGGCCCCAAGCCGATGAAGAGCGCGATCGCCACCTCATATAGCAACAACATCGACCCGGCAGTCACCGCAGGCCCACCGGTGCCCAGACCGATGGCCAACAATGCCCGGTTCTTGTCGTCGCGCAGATTGTCATCGTCCAGCACCTTGATCGCATCGACGCTTGAGAGCGCCACCTGCATCCAAGCCAGGCTCTTGTCGATCTGTTCTTCCGGCGACTCGTTCTTGCCGGTTACAACCCAGGTGATCTCGTCTCTTACGTCCTTGGTTATAAACTGCTTCAGACTGCCGCCGAACATGGCCATGCTGGTAGCCACACTCACGATAAATGCAGCCCGCGCCATATTGGTGACAAGAACCATCATCGAGTCGCGGCTTTGCCCGGTGACGATCCGGAAGCCTTGAAGCAACACCCAGAGCGTCATCAAGGTCAGTGCGATGCCGCCTACCCAGGCCATCATATTGCCGAGCAGCTCGATGCTGAACGCATCGATGCGCTTACGCAGGTAAGTCAGGATGAATCGGAAAAACGCAAAATCCCCGATCGACTGCATGCGTATGGCATGGCCCAGCAGGTCCTGCAACCCGCCGGTTAAATCAAAGCTCTCAATCGATCGGACATTCATTCCTGTCATTCCTGATTAGTTCCATCAGACCGCTTTTCGTCGCCACTGCTGACGATGTCCCGGCTCATCCGCTGAGCTCTCAGTCGATGCTCAGCGCCGTCTTCAGTGCGGCCGTCTTGACCAGATCACCGGCCAACGACGACGGGCCTTTCATCGCCCTATGCGCAATCAGCTTCTGGTTGGCCTCCATGACCTCGATGTAGGCGTCATAGGACTTCATGCGCGCCTCGAAATTTTTGGCCGCCGCATTGATTTCGTTGGCGGTACGCAGCGAATCGTTTACGACCGCGTCCATGTCGCCACGCCTGTTGCTCAGAAGGCGCAGGCTGGCAATCCGGTCAAGACTGTTGAGGAACGACGGGGCGGTAGTAAGCATGAAATCCACCGATTCATTATATTTTCGGTTCTGCATCATGCGAATGTTCACGCAAATCTGGGTCTGCTGGCTTTTCCAGTCACCGCCGGAGCCGAACACGACTGAGCTCAACCAGCCCTTCAGATCCGCATCCTTGCCACAGGTCTCAGCGACCAGGTAGTTGGGAGCCACCGGCGTCAGCGGCGCCGCATCAGGCAATCCGAACGAATTGATGATGCCCTGTACCGTCACCAACGCCTCTTGGTATTCCCGTAATGTCTGTGCCCAATCGGTAGCCCATTGAGTGTTGTCTTTGATGTACTGGGCCGCTTGCTGGATCTGGGCACGGTAGGTATTGATCTGATTTAAAATTTGCTGCCCAAAACTAGGACCCACTTCCACAACGGCCTGTTGCGAATGGGCGGTGACAGCCCCAAGTGCCAGCGCGACCCCAAAAATCATTGCCGCTCCGCTGCGATGCGATTGAAGATTCGAATTACTCATTCCCGATCGTTTCATGGCGCTCTCCAAAACAGCGATCTTCTGATCATGGGTTTCTGAAATTCCGCAATGAATCAAATTACGGCCTCGCTCCGGAGCGACGGTGCTTTCCCTGAGCCTTTTCGCCTCTTGTAGAACTCGTCCAGCCACTGCTCGGGACTGAGGTCAGCTTTTGCCACGTTCTCCCGTTCCGCGGCATCCAGCAGGACGCGATGCATCACCTCGATGTTGTCGGTGGAGGCGGAAATAACCGAGAGGATGTCATCCATACCGCGCAGATTGAGCTGACACACACTGGCGGCATGGCCCTGTTTGACCAGAAAGCAGCGTGAGCGCTCATCCAAAGCGGTGACCACTTTGAATTCGGCTTCGGTCAGTTTCAGTCCGTCGATATAGTCCGAGCGACTGGCATTGGGATTGGGCAGCAGGATCAGCGTAGCGGTCTGCTCGATCAGCGCGGCGGCGATGTCGCTTTTGAGCGCATCTTCCGGACTCTGGGTGGCGAAGATGCCCAGCCCATTCTGTTTACGGATGGTCTTCTGCTTGTTCTTGGCGAATTCCTTCAGCCCTCCCTCGCCATCGAGGATCTTCCAGAACTCGTCCATAACGTAGATCAGCGGGCGCCCATCGATCAGCGATTCCAAGCGATGCAACAGGTAATTGATGACCGGTACACGCACTTCAGGATTGTCGATGATGTCGGTGTAGTCGAAACCGATGATGCTGGCCTTGCCCAGGTCCACGGTATCGACCGGGTTGTCGAACACCCAGCCCAGTGAGTTGCCCGATGTCCAGCGGCGCAGGCGTGCGTACAGGCCGTCATCGCCCATGTTGGGCAGGCTTTTCTGGAAGTTGGTCATGCTGCGCAGGTGCATCGGCGTGTCGAGCATGCTCGCCACCGCGCGGTAGATGTCATCTTCCTCGCGGGCGCTGTATTCGCGCTTGCCGGCCAGCACTTTGATCAGGTCGGCCAGGAACTGCACGTTGCTTTCGGTGTTCTCGCACTGGAAAGGGTTGAATCCGGTCGATGCCCCGTTCTCAAGCGCCAGATAGTTGCCGCCACAGGCGCGCACAAAGATCTCGGCGCCGCGGTCCTTGTCGAAGAAGAAGATGGTCGGCGACGGTTCGTACTTCTGCACCTGGCTGAGCAGGAAGTTGATCAGCGCCGTCTTGCCGGTGCCGGACTTGCCAATGACCATGGTGTTGGCAATGGCCTTCTCGCCGAGCGAATTCTCCGAAGGATGCGTGGCATGGAAATTGAAGTAGTACGGCTGCCCGTTGGTGGTCTGCAGCGTGGTCACGCAATCGCCCCAGGGGTTGTTGTGCGGCTTGCCGGTGGCGAAGTTGTGCAGCGGCGACAGCCCGAGGAAATTCAGCGAGCTGACGTTGGCCAAGCGGGTGCGATAGCGCCAGTTGGCGGGTAACTGTGAATAGAACGCCGAGGTGACCGCGAGGTCCTCTTTGGTTGACACGAAACCGGCATTGGACAGTTCGGCGCGGGTCGCGGCAATGTTGTGGGAAAGCTTTTCCTGGCTGTCGGCATAGACCGCGATGATGAAATGGTATTCGCCCAGCACGAAGTTGCCCGATGACAGCTGATCCATCGCCTGGTCCAACTCGATGATCTGACTTACCGCCTTGTCACCGGAGGAAATCATCATGCCCTTGGTGCGGTCCAGCACCTTGAGCGCATCCTGCCGCCCCATCGGACTGAACGAATGGGTGATGACATACTCGAAATCGAGATACTTCAGTCCATTGAGTACTCCGGGATACGTCCCATCGGCATATTCCTTGATGTTGAGAATGGCGCCGAAGTGGTTGATGCCGTGGGGCGTACTGACCACAAAATCACCTGTCTTGGCCGAGAACATGTGGCGGCTGACCGGCAGGTAGTCTTTGACCGGGGCCGACAGCACCGGCACCGGCTCGTCGATGCGATTGAGCAGGTAGCCGAAGAACTCCAGGGTTTCGGAGAATACCTGGCCGTTTTTCGCTTCATACATACCCATGCGGTACGGCGCGTAATCACGGATGACCGCCTCGACGTTGCCCGCCATTTCCAGCAGTGTGGCAACCGCCTGATCCTGTTCGGCCTGCAGCTTGACGACGTCCGAGGACTTGTCCATCAGCCGCTTGCCCGCCACCACCGGGCGGTACAGCATCGTCAGGTACAACTCGTTCTGCATGATCCGCTGCGCCGAAAGCATGTCCATGTACTGGTCGCACACTTCCTGGTTAAAACGCTGGCCGAACCGGCTTCGCGAGGTGAGCTGGCGCCGACGGCGGATGTCGTGCACCCAGAACGCCACGTTGACGAAATCGGGGGCACGCAGGGTCTGCAACAACCGGTTGAAGGTGTTGTGGCGGTGCTCCAGTTCCCAATCCTCACGGCCTACGAAGGGCAGCCCCTGCAGATGCCACGTCAGCAGAAAATCCCCGCCTGTGGTCTTTACGACCGTCGGCGCCACGTGCGACGAGAGGGGGATGAATTCACTGATGGAGGTGTCGGGGCTGAACATGAACGGCTTCCGTTGAGGTACCGCGAAAGGGGTCTACCTGCCGCACCGTGCAGGCGACGAAGGGGTCGCCTGCACGGTTTGTTACCTGTCACCGGAGGATGACGGCGGTGGTCTGTTGCGATAGTGGTTGGGCGAAAACACCCACATGCCATCGTGCTGCTGCAGATTGCGCGCCTTGAATTTGAAATGCAGGCGTAGACCAATCAGCCGGAAAATCATTTCGTCACGCTTGGCCATATGCCGCATCACAAAAATGGCGAGCGGAATCAACAGCAGCAGCCACATGTTGAAATACATGCCCAACAGCAGCAGGCCACCGGCCACCAGAAAGAAGGGGACGTACGGCACGCCCAGAAACATGGGCGGGCGCGTACACCCCCGGAACAGCACATTCTTATGCACGGTAATGCTGGACCACGTCGATCAGCATGGTGGTGGCGGCACAGGTGCCACTGCTGTCGCCCAGCAGCATCTTGGCGATCTGGCCGGCCGCGCCGATCAGTAGGCCCCCGATCAGGATCGGCGCCACATCGGCAATGCGCTTATGGGCGAAGGCAATCTGATAGCCGGCGAAGATCACCGCGATAGTCACCACGGCGATGGAGGCCAGGTTGAGCAGGCCGTTGATGTTGTTGAAGAAGCCGCAGACCTTCTTGTCAGCGCCTCCAAAATTGGTTGCCTGGGCAAATACGTCCGGCACAAAGACCACACCAGCGAAGACCATTGCCATCAGCAGGGTCTTCAGCGTGCGCTGGACGTTGGCGGAATCGAGAGAAGTACGCTTCATTGATGATTTCCTTGTCGATGGTCCAAAACAACTGAATCGGCCATACCGTGTGGCTGGCCGTGCCACAACTTCGTCAGAACACGAAGGCTGAATCCCCCACGGGAATATTGGCGGCAGGCATCGCCGTGGCCGGATCGGTCTGCGCCGGTTCCGCCTGCGATGGATTCCGCGCGCTCCACGGTCGCAACAGCACCGGAGCACCCGGCAGCTGCGCTGCTGCCGGCGGAGCGGAAGAAGGCTGTGCGATAGATACCGGCTGCTGCACCACAGGGTCCATCGCCTCCAGCACTCCCCGCGACAACGCGACATCGCCGGCGCGAGCCAGCCCGCCACGCACCATTGCGCCGGTAGACGGATACCTCTCGTAGGCGCGGTCAGGATCTGTGCCGGCGGCCTGACCATCTGCCAGCGCCGCTGCCGCTGCCGCTGATGGAGACGCAACCCGTGCACTGACCACGTCGCTCGCTTCTCCGGTACCTCGCGGATGACGGGAAATATCGCCCCGCCGCCGCTGCGACTGCCGACTGACCACATTGATCGGGGTGACTCCCACTGCCGTGGCTCCGCCACCTACGCGTTCACCGGCAATGGACGCAAACACCTTCTGCACATAGCCGTGCCGAAAGCCGGTGGTGAAATTTCCCGAGTAGTAGCAGCTGAAGGACTTGCCCCAGTCGTTGCCTGAGCGCCTGTGGCACTCGGCCAGGATGCGTGAGCCGGCCTGCAGATTGGGACAGCGCTGGAAGGCCTTTTCATAGGAATCCAGCCCGTATTTGGCCAGGTTGTAGCGATTCACCTGGGCCAGGCCGACCGAGAAGTTGTAGCCCTGTTGTTCGAGCATCCTTACGGTCGCGAGGGCCTCGTCCAACTGCCGCGGCTGGCGCGCCAACACCCCGCCAACCACGCCGATGGCATACGGGTTACGCGAGGATTCAACCTCGACCACGTGCCTCATCACATCCATCGGCACGGCCATTTCCGGACACGCCAGCATTTCCATACCCGGCAGCATCAGCGCCCCCTCCCGCTGACTACGAACTGCGCCTGGCAGTAGCGTGCGGCACGACCCGTTGCGACAACGCAGCACATCTTCTGGCAAGTCATATCGGAGCGCTCACTTCGGCCTGGGAAAATGCACGTTCAGGGTTGAAGTCGATGCCGGTGATGTAGCGGCTGCCGGCGTGGGCTTTGATATGCACGACGACGTCGATGGTCATCATCAACAAGCGCTTGATCACCGAAAACTCCAGTCCAGAGCCTTCCACCGACGCCTTGACCATCAATGCGAGCTGGTCCCAGGTCTGCTCCGGACTGCCCGCGTGGCAGCTGGTGATCGAGCCGGGATGGCCCGATGCACAGTTGCGGATGAAGTAGAACGCTTCATCGCCGCGCAATTCGGCCAGGATGATGCGTTCGGGCTTCATGCGCAGGCAGGCCTCCATACAGCTCTTGGCAGTGACATTGCTGGCACTCTGCCCGCCCTTGGAGTACAGCAGATGGACGACATTGGGCTGGCTGATGAACAGTTCGCGCGCATCCTCGATCGTCACCAGGCGCTCAGTGGCGGGAATATGGTTGACCAGCGATTTCATGAACGTGGTCTTGCCGCTGCCGGTCGCCCCTGAGACCACGATGTTCTTGCGATACAGCACGGCACGCCGGAAGAACTCGGCGTAATTGCGCGCGTGGCGCAGTTCGAGCAACTCACGATCCTGCTCGTTCAATGTCGAACCCTGGTCCAGGATCTGGTCGAAAAATCCTTCCTGCTGGTATTGCTGCAACGTCTTGGTGTGCCGGGACGGCAACCGGATGGTGATGGAAACCTTGCCGGCGTCGCAGGCCGGCGGGATCACGAACTGGGCGCGCTGGCCGGTGGGGAACGTCAATGACACCACCGGATCGGTGTCGGTGATGCGCTGTCCGGTATTGCTTTCGTTGACCACGGCGGTGCAGAACTGGCGCGCACGCTCAAAGCTCAGCGTGGGAACCTCCACACGTTGCCATCCCTCACGCGTCTCCAGATACACCTCGCCCGGACGGTTTATGCAGATTTCCGTCACCTCGGACGAAGCCATGTACTGGTCGATGCCCAAGACCTCGTACTGGTATCTGAGGAATTCACTGGAAACATCAGCAATCGGCGTCACTTCGACATCCATGATCGATCCCTGACGTCAGCGGCGCATGGGCAGCACGTCGCTGAAATCGACGTCCTTGGCCACGTAGACACTGACCACAACACCCTGGTTGATGGTGACAGTGGGTGGCCGACGCTGACTCAGCGCCTCATTGGCCAGTCGCTCCATGGTGCGTGCCGTGGCACTTTCATAAGGTGACTGGATGGCCAGGCCGCTGTTGGTGATCGTTGTCGATTCCGGGCCATGTTCGGCAGCGGCATATTTGAAGGCATCGGCAAGCAGACTGATCATCAGCGCGGAGGTGATGCGGCTGCCCCAGTGTGCGCTGTACTGGCCCGGGTGACCGGCTCCACCGAGCTGGTCAACCCCCGGACTGGACATGGCCACGTCGATACCATTGGGAGTGGTGATGCGGTCCCATACCACCGCGACACGCTCTCCGCTGGGACCACCGCCATAGGCGCCGTAGATTTTCGAGCCCTTTGGCAACAGCAGGCTGCGGCCATTGATGGAATACACCGGCTCGGTCAGGAGGCAGGAGGTGAAACCTGGCACATCGGTGATGATGCGGGTTTCAAGTACGCAGCGCAGGTACGTACCACGTACGAGCAGCGCATCCGGACTACGGAGGAAACTGGCACTGGAAACATCTTCCACGTCCGGGCCGCGACGCACTTTGGCCTCTTGTGGCGGCTGGTTGCCGGGTAGTTGCGCCAGCATCGCGCGCGTGTAGTCGTCCATCCCCGCGGACGCACCGCCGTTAGCACCCTGCCCATCGCCACTGCCCATGCCCCCGACCGATCCCATACGCCGGTCCATCAGGCTCGGGCCACTGCTGGAGTCGTGTATCGCAGACGGGGCAGCGAACATTGCCGGCGCGCGCGGCAACTCCTGCGGTGGCAACGGCGGCAACATTGGAATGGGAGCGGCCTGCACCTGCTGTTCCAACGGCGGCGCGGTCGGCAGTTCCGGCGTGGATACGCGCGCCGTCTCATTGACCTTGGCCGGCAACTGCTGATCATCCCTGGATTTGCGCAGCAGCAGGAAGCCCATGGAAATGAGCAGCACCACAATGCTGCCCAGAAAAAACAGCGCCTTGCGATTCAAGCGCTGCTCTTCGGCCGAGCGCAACTTCGGTGCGGCGGCGTCAAGATCCGGGGCTGACTCGGCGTATGCCCTACCGTAATAGGGATTGCTCGAGGTTGAATCGATGACTTCCGGTGCGCTCTCGCCGCCCTGATCGCGCGCATTGTCCGCCGCATTGCCGGGGATAGTGTGCTGGCTCATTTCTTCACGTTCCTTCGCAAGCCCACCACGCTGTCACCATGACGGATCACCAGGTAGGGATAGGTTCCGTGCACGATCAGCGCATTGCCCTCGACCGTGGTGTTGACGACAAAATCCTCGCCATGTTCGGTCTCGCGACCAAACACCGCGGGGAAAATACCGGTTTTATACTGCGGCGACACAGGCAGCCTCAGGTAGGTGAAGCGTCCATCGTCATAGGCATTGACTGGAATCAGCCAACCCATTTTCTTCGCGCCACGTGTGGAATACGCGTAATCGAAATTGTAGTGACGGTCCTTGGCCAGCTCCGCACTCACCAGCGGCTGGAGCTCTTCCTCAACAGCTTGCCGGGCCGCACTGAACTCGGTGCCGCCGGGATAGTTGAAGGTGATCTTGTACTGCACGCCGGCCCGCCGCGCCTGTTCAAGCTGGCGCCAGTCGGTCGCGACCACCTTCAATTCGAAGATGTAGGAATGGGTTTCGGTGCGCACCATCATGTTGGTGTCGACATCGATATTTTTAGGCTTCAGATAGAACACGCTCTCACGACGCGTCAGCTCCCAGCCATTGCTGAAACCGGTGCTGTAGTCGAGGATCTTCTCGTGGGGACTGAGTTCGATCTGTGTCGTCAGCCCCAATCCGGTACGGACCGGATAGATGCGGTCCTTCTCGTATTCGTACTGGTGCACCGCCTGCGCTGCAACCGGAGCACTGAACCCGGCCAACATCGGCAACAGGACCAGGATGGTCCACCAAACTCTTGCACTACTCATCGGTTGCCAACTCCCTCAGCAGTTCCGGTGGAAATTCCTTGGCCACGCGGCCGCTCCGATTGCGGTGGTGCGACGTGGCCTGGCAGCACCATCCCTGGCATGACTTGCCCGGCGGCTCCCTGGGGCATGGAGTGGCCCGGCGCGGGTTGAGCCGGCAGGGAACCCGGCTGACCCGCAGCCGGATCGATCAGGGTGGCTGCCTCGGAAGAGGTCGGATCGTAATTGGCGTGCATCGACGCCTGCAGGGATGAAGGAGCCATCGCCGCGTCATCCGGTACCGGCACACCGCGCGCGTAGTCGTTGTCAACCCGGTATTCGGTCACCTGAAAAGCGAGCGGATTCAGTACGCGGTCGTGTTCGGACAGCGCCAGATCAGTGCGATACTCAAACCGCATCGTGACCAGCTGGTTGTCGAGAAATTGCGCAACACCCGTGTTCTTGTCCAGCAGGCTACGCTGGATGCGTACCGAAGCGCCTCGGAAGCCACCATCGGGTTCGGCACCCAACGGGGTGATGCTCAGGATCTTGATCCGTATCGCCTTGTTGACGCCGTATACGTAAACCGGGTTCTGCGGATTATTGTTCGCATAGCGTTGCCGCTGCGTGGCAGCCACCGGTTCGGACGACATGGTGAACACTAGGTCCCAGTCCCGCAGTCCCATGACCGCCGAATCGAACGACTCGCGCGCCAATACATACTGGGCCACATTGCTGCGATTGATCGCTTCATGGGCGGTAATGGTTTCACCCTGGAAGGTGCCGCTCAGCCGGGCTACGGTGGCAGTGCCGGTGTAGGCATCGGCCATCACCAGGAAGGGCACTTTTTCCTTCAACGGCAGCATGTAGTAATAGCCGCCGACCAGTGCCAATGACATCAGCAACGAGACGCTCGCCACCCGCCAGGCGCGACGCTCGCTGCGTCGTGCCATATCGGCAACAGTCAACTCGTAGCTGACGGCCTTGGCCACTGCGTGATCGACCTTCTGACTGCTGCCTGCATCCTTTCTACCGAACATGGATTCATCCGTGTTGCATGGCCATCAAGAGGTATACGCTGTACGCGACGCGTGGGCACACCGGGTTCGCTGCTTGCAGTGCCGCGTCAGCTTCCGTTATGAAGCGGCCCACCCGCCGTCGACGCGACCGGTGCAGCCCCTTGGGTCGCGGTTTGCACCACGATGCTGTTACCCACGATCGAAACAGACACCCCATGCATCGCATAGGCCGCAGTGACGTCAGTCATGGCCTCGTGTGGATTGGTAGTACCGATCCTCGAGACCGCGCCATGCAAGGTGTAATCGGAGCTGAGCCGATAATCCAAGGTCATTCCCGCATCCTTGGCCCAACGCTCAAGCATGGCCTTGAGCGTGCCGTCCATTGGCGTCGCCTGGTACACATAGCTGCTGTAAAGCGGGATCTCCTGCGTCGTACTGGCGAAACGGTTCACCGGTTGCCAGCGCCCGCCAAAATCCCGGGCAGGGGTCGTGCCACAGCCCGCCAGCATCAGACCTGTCGCTGTCAGCACAAAAATATTCTGAAGAAGACGCTTCACATTCACCTCGTTACCCATTCGCCAGCGCGGATGGAAAGATCGAACTACAAGGGAAAAGGCGCGACGGATCCTTCCCAGGGAATCGCAGGGCAATCAACTTCAAGTCATCTACGGACAGCGGACCAGGGATGATTCCGGCAGGCCAAGACGGGTGTGCATACGAAAAGGTGATCTCCGTATCACGGGAAAAATATTCAACAGGCGGCATGGCCCCGGACTTCCCTGCCTCATCACTCCCCCAGAGCATCCAGCAGAACCGCACGACGGTTTTATGTCACCCGCCGTCTTGCGGTTGAACAGAATCTGCCTTCCGGGAAGATGAACGTCAATCGACTGGCGCACAGTTTCAAGATGATCACCCCAGACAAGCCGCCGACGCTGTACGCGAGCGTAGGAAAACTCCGCTTCAGAGCGTCAGTACCGGCGCAATCACCCGGGGCAATAGACGGGATGTGAAGTAGCGATCCTGGTAATAGCGGATTTTTTCGCACTTCACCGGGTTGGCAATGCCCTCATACAGAAATACCTGCGCCTCCGACCCCATGGCTTTCAGCTCCTGTGGCAGCATCAGCGCCCGGCGTTCTTCACTGATGCTATGACTGGTCTCGCGGCCTTTGGTGACGTTTTTACGGCGCACCGTGGTGTAGCCAAGCATCTCGGAGTAGTCATTGGCATCCTGCTGTTCACGCGGGGCGTACAGAATCTGCAGCGCGTGGTTGGTGATGATGGTGCGCGATACGTCCTTGCCATACGTTGCATCCAGCTGTGCCATGGACTGGATGATCGGCAGCAGACGGAGGTTGTAGCCCGCCATGTACGCCACCGCGGAAGCAATGATGTCCACACGCCCGATGGCAGTGAACTCATCCATCAACAGCAGGCACTGATACTTGAGCTCCGGATTGCTCCGGGGCAGTTCCTTGGTGTTGAGGTTGATGATCTGGCTGAAAAGCAGATTCACGATCAATCGGCTCTCAGCCAGCTTGTTGGGCTGGATGCCTATGTAGATCGTCATCTTCTTCTTGCGCAGATCCGTCAGCAGGAAGTCATCCGCACTGGTGGCCGCATCAAGAACCGGATTGATCCAGACATTGAGCGGCTCCTTGAACGTTCCCATGATCGAGGCGAATGTCTCGTCCGCCTGGGACAGCAGGTTCGAGAACGCCGAGCGCGTATTAGCACTGAGGAACGGCCGTGCCGCCAGTCCTTTCAAGTAGGGCTTGAGATCGGTACCGTCACCGGAAGACAGCCGATAGATAGCGCCGAGTGTCGGAACCCCGCTGGCGCCTGGAAAGCCGGAACGCCGCTCGTCATCGCGGTTCTCGAACAGGTACAAGGCGAACGCCATGAACGCATTGCGGGCCTGGCTGATCCAGAATTTCTGATCATCGGAGCCATCTGGATACAACATCGCCGCGATGCTCATCAGATCCGATACCCGGAACACAGGATCGGCTGAAACATAGGTCAGCGGGTTCCAGCGATGGGTGCGGCGATCCTCGGCAAACGGATTGAACAGATATACCTCCTGCCCTTGGCTTGCCCGCCAGCCACTGGTCAGATCGAAATTCTCCTGCTTGATGTCCAGCACCACCACGGACTGCTCGTAGTCCAGCAGATTGGGAACCACGATGCCAACGCCTTTTCCCGAACGCGTTGGCGCCGCCAGGATCGCAAACTGCTGCCCCGGCAGACGCACAATCCTGCCCCCGAATTTACCGACGATCAGTCCGGTGCCGCCGGATTTGAACATGCCCTGCGCGGCCAGGTCCGATGCACTGGCAAACCGTGCATCTCCATGCAGGGAGCGCTTGCGCGGACGGAGCAGCATCAGGACCGTTGCGACCCACAAGGCACCACAGACACCAAATCCGATGTAGCCGGCAAGCCTTATCCTGGCGGCGTACGGCGCCCATTGCGGCACGCTCAAGGCGTTGAGATATTGCTTGTAGGTCAGCACACCGAAATTCGCGGTATCGGCCTTGAGCAACAACAGCACGACATACCCGGACACCATGTAGCCGGCTACGCCGAACAGGACGATAGTGAAGGCCAGAGCAATCCATTTGTTCCTGGTCAAATCCCGATCTCCATTCCATAAGACCTGTCTAGATTTTTTACGATCCCGGCAACGCACAGGTCATGCGCAACACACGGTTACCGTATGTTCGGGGATACCGTGCGGTGACACGGAGGCCATCACGTTCACCAATACCACCGCCTAGACCGCAGGACGCCTCGCACGCCGGTCAAGGCGTGCTCCAGTATGGAAGGCCTGACCGCCCGGCAGACGAGATGCAGTCCACAACTCCGGAACCCGGATATGCAGGTCAAGCAGAAGACGTAAAGCACCTACCCGCGTGCCGGGACGGGGCGACGCAATGAAGGTGAAAGGCCGACGAACCGGCTTTCAAGCGCAACAGGTAATGGATGCTTGGCAGGAAACGCCGGCATACATGATGGCTGCCCAAAAGAAGAAAACAGACGTCCGGGAACCGCATGGGGACGATACGAAAGTAGAACACCCCATCCGCACGGGTACCGAGCATCCTGACCCCCAAGGTCAGAGCCCCCCCACCCCCGATCCTGACAGCCGCTCGACGAAGGAACATGGGCACCGCGGCAAAGAGCCGTATGCTGGCGATGCCGAGGAGCAATCTGCAGCCCGGCCCGCGACAACAAAAAAACCGGCACTGGGCCGGCTTTTTTCTTATCCACTGTTCCCTGCAATCCAAGGTACTTAGTGGTGGGCGGTACAGGGTTCGAACCTGTGACCCCTACCATGTCAAGGTAGTGCTCTACCGCTGAGCTAACCGCCCTTCTCAGCAACAATTTGTCGTTGCGAGGGCGCGTATCTTAACCCTGCAATCCGGGAAGGACAATAGTTTTTCCAAAAAATTTTCACATTGCCTGCGATCAGCCCAGATTGGCTTCTTTCAGACGATGGATCTTGTCGCGCACACGGGCCGCATCCTCGAACTCCAGGTCACGCGCATGCTGGTACATCTGCTGCTCCAGCTCCTTGATCCGCGCGGCCAGCGTGGCCGGCTCCATCGGCAGATAGTCGGCCTCCGGCTCGGCCACACGCCGTCCCTTGCCCTTGGCACTGGACTTGGGCGAGGACTCCTCATGCGCCCCCTCGAGGATATCCACGATGGCACGCGCCACCGATTTGGGCACGATGCCATGGGCCTCGTTGTACTCGACCTGTTTCTGCCGACGCCGGTCGGTCTCATCAATGGCCGCCTGCATCGAACGGGTGATCTTGTCCGCATACAGGATGGCCTTGCCACGTACGTTGCGCGCCGCGCGGCCAATGGTCTGGATCAACGAGCCGGTTGAACGCAGGAAGCCCTCCTTGTCCGCATCCAGAATCGCCACCAGCGATACCTCTGGCATATCCAGGCCCTCGCGCAACAGGTTGATGCCGACCAGCACGTCGAACTTGCCCAGACGCAGGTCACGGATGATCTCCACACGCTCCACCGTGTCCACATCCGAGTGCAGGTAGCGCACGCGGATGCCGTGCTCGCCCAGGTACTCGGTCAGGTTCTCCGCCATGCGCTTGGTCAGCGTGGTGACCAGCACGCGATCGCCCATCTTGATCCGCGCATTGCACTCGGACATCAGATCATCAACCTGCGTGCCCACCGGCCGGATCTCGACCGGTGGATCCACCAGCCCCGTCGGCCGAACCACCAGCTCGGTGATTTCCTCGCCGGATTCGCGCAGCTCGTACGGCCCGGGCGTGGCCGACACATAGATGCTGCGCGGCGAGCGCGCCTCCCATTCCTCGAAACGCAGGGGGCGGTTGTCCAGCGCAGACGGCAGACGGAAGCCGAACTCCACCAGCGTCTCCTTGCGCGAGCGATCACCCTTGTACATCGCTCCGATCTGCGGAATGGTCACATGCGATTCGTCGATCACCAGTAGCGCATCGGCCGGCAGGTAATCGAACAAAGTCGGCGGCGGCTCGCCCGGCGCCTTGCCGGTGAGGTGCCGCGAGTAGTTCTCGATGCCGTTGCAGTAGCCGACCTCGGCCATCATTTCCAGATCGAACTGGGTGCGCTGCGCCAACCGCTGCGCCTCCACCAGCTTGTTCTGCGCATACAGCTGCTCCAGACGCTCCTTCAACTCGACCTTGATGGTCTCGACCGCCGCCAGCACCCGCTCACGCGTGGTCGCGTAATGCGTCTTCGGATAGATCGTGTAGCGCTGCAGCTTGCGCAGACTTTCGCCGGTGAGTGGATCGAACATGCCGAGCCGCTCGATCTCGCCATCGAACAGCTCGATGCGCAACGCCTCGCTGTCCAGCTCCGCGGGAAACACATCGATCACCTCACCGCGCACACGGAAGGTGCCGCGCTGCAGCTCGTATTCGTTGCGGGTGTACTGCAGCTGGGTGAGATGCTTGATCAGATCACGCTGATCGATACGCTCGCCCGTGGACAGGATCAGCCGCAACGACAGATAGTCTTCCGGCGCGCCGAGGCCATAGATCGCCGACACGGTGGCGACCACAATCGCGTCCGGCCGCGACAGCAGAGTCTTGGTCGCCGCCAGCCGCATCTGCTCGATGTGCTCGTTGATCGAGCTGTCCTTCTCGATGAAGGTGTCCGACGACGGCACATAGGCTTCGGGCTGATAGTAGTCGTAGTAGCTGACGAAGTACTCCACCGCGTTATGCGGGAAGAACGCCTTGAACTCGCCGTACAGCTGCGCTGCCAGGGTCTTGTTGGGTGCCATCACCAGGGTCGGCCGCTGCACCTGCTGCACGACATTGGCGATGGTGTAGGTCTTGCCCGAACCGGTGACCCCCAGCAGCGTCTGCTTGGCGATCCCCGCCTCGAAGTTGGCGACGAGCTTTTCAATCGCGGCCGGCTGATCACCTGCGGGCGAGTAAGGGGAGACAAGCTGGAAACGGTCGGTCATGGCAGCTTCAACAACGGGACTTGCCGATTATAGCGAGCCACCGGATGACAACTGGCCGGGCAGCTTCCCTACCACTCGTACTGCATCTGTCTGATAACGCGCGCCCTTGTCTCGAACAACGATAGCCACTTCTCTTCATCCGGACCGGGCACAGGAGGAAGCATGGCCAGAGCACCGCGCCCCAGGCATCAGCCCCAGTACATCTGCTCCAACGGCGTCACCCTGATCGAACTTCTGGTCACCACCTCCATCATCGCCACCACCCTGGCGCTGGCTGCACCTTCGTTCAGCGAGCTGCTGAAACGACAGCGCGGCATCGCCGCCAACAACCTGTTGGTTGCGCACCTGAACCTGGCAAGGAGTCGGGCAGTCACCCATCGCTCGATCGTTGCGACCTGCCCTTCCACCAATGGAAGCACCTGCCACACCACGCCTGACTGGACAGCGGGCTGGCTGGTGTTCATGGACTCCGATGGCAACAGAAGACCGGACCACCCAAGTCACATAGTTGCTACCGAGACAAGAAGCCCGGACAACGACATCCGTATCACCTCGTCGGCCGGCCGCAACCAGGCCCGCTATCTTCCCGACGGGAGGAGCGCCGGCAGCAATCTCACCATCACAACCTGCATCGACAACCGCCAGTCGATCCAGATCATCATCAACAATACGGGCCGCATACGGCTCGCCAGATCCAGTTCGCCTGCACCTTGCACCTGACCACGATCATCGCGCGTGAAATTCACCCTTGCGCCCAAGTGCGCACATCAATACAATGTGCGCCTCGCCCGAATAGCTCAGCCGGTTAGAGCACTTGACTGTTAATCAGGGGGTCGTTGGTTCGAGTCCAACTTCGGGCGCCAGATAAAAAAAAACCTGCCTCACGGCAGGTTTTTTTTATGCCCGTTCCCAGAGAAATCAAGAAGGCCGGCCCACACCTGCGGGCCGGCCTGTTGATCAGAAACACTTGCTCACGTTGCTGCCTGCACTTCCAGTGACGCTTCGCACTCCGGCCTGATTGATGCTGAGCGTCTCGCACAAGGTGTCTTTTGAAGCTTGCGTGCCCGTTGGCGTAGCAGTAAGCGTATAGCTGGTAGCCGCGATAGCCGGCGCCTGGATCACATAATGGTCCGACACTTCCTGTATACAAGCGGTGTTGGGCAACACCGCCCCGGTGTAAGACATGTTGGTCGTGTAATGGCGCTCCATGAACTGCGCCATTTCCATCAGGCATGTCGCCCCTGCTACACGCCGGGCTTTCACCATATGTTGCGTATAACTGGGAAGGGCGATGGCGGCAAGAATGCCCAGCACCGCCACCACGACCATCAGCTCGATCAACGTAAACCCTTTTTCCCTGCGCATCTTCACACTCTCCCTCATTGCGCCACGATCTCACGCCAACTGATGCGGCTCGGCCGCCCACCAGTCGGAGGATTGATACCCGAGCTCGACGTACCGCTGCTCAGGTCACTGGGTCCTTGGCCGGTACCCACCGTTGCCAACGAGCTGGTCACATTGACCTCGGTCGGCATGCCGCCACTGATACCTACCGAACCAATCACGCCAGGGTTGCCATCCTTGTCCTTCAGACCCGTCTGATCGGTGAAATAGCCTCCCGACTTGGGACTGGTGCCGGTGAAAAGATTCAGCGCATTTACAAACCCACTACCCGCTGCGCCCGAGCAATCGGCTCCCGTTGCCGGAATCACAGACGCCAGATACATCGCCGATCCGTATACCGTGGGCGCTGAGGTCACGCGCTCAGGTACTGGCAGGTCGATATACCAGCCCTGCTTGCTGGACGGAAGCACAGAGTAGTTCTCGAACCCGCGGGCATCCTCGCCCTTGGCTGTTTTTCCAGAAAACGGAATCGTGCGTGCCTCAAGCTGGCTGCGCGCAGCAATAGTCGCACCGGTGTCGATGATCCCGTAAATGCTCTGGGTCTGGGAAGTAATACCGGGAGCGGGTACATCGCCGTTGGAAATGAATTTGCCGGTGCCAAATCCCACGAACACCTGCCCGGACGTATCGCGACCAACGGCAAGACCTCCGGTGATCGGCTGCGGGTTGCCCCCTGCGTCCTTGGCTTGGAACAGCTTCACAGCCGCACCCGGGTTGGTGCCCTCGAAATCCCAGCGCCAGACATTGCCCTTCAGATCCCCGCCGTATACGACATCGATCAAGCCGTCGCCGTTGAAATCCGCCATGCCCGTGGACATCAGCCCGTTTCCGGTACCAGCGTCGGCAATAAGTGTGTGCTTCCGGGTAACCGCGCCGTTGGCAGCCAACTCGTAGGCATACAACGTAGCGGAGCCATTCGGGCTATCGATACCATTCGGCACCAGCGCGTATGTCTTTCCCCCATTTCCTTTACGGATGCGCACCGCACCAAACACATAGCCCATATCCCTGTCCGGATCGGCTCCGGACGCGGGAGTCTGGAACGTGTCATCCCACAGAACATTCGAGGCACCCATGGAGGCGGGATTGGTGACATTCAGCGCGAATACACCTCGCCCACCACGCCCCAAAGCACCAACGAGGATGTTCCGCCCACTTCCCTGGTTGACGCGACTGATCACATCCATCTGGCCGTCAACGAAATAGCGGTGTTCGTAGGAAGGAGCACTCAGGCCAGCCATGGCCTCAAAATCCAATCCTTTCGGAACATAGGAGAACAGCACCTTCCCATCCGTGGCCCGGATACCGTGCAGCATGCCGTCATTGGCCCCTACGTAAACGGTATTGGTATCCTCAACATAGCTGGGCGAGGAGTCGACGATATCGCCAAGCGGATATGCGCGCTTGCGCAATACTCCACCCACGCGCCCCTCCTCCCTGCTCTGGTCGCCGCGCAGATAATCGATATTGTCAGCTGCGGAAACCGCATCCGCAGTGCCGCTACGGGCGAAAACGCCAGCAGAGGGCATACTGCTCGTGAACTGCTGGGCAGTACCGCCAAAGCTGGTCAAGACCGTCCGGTCTGCGAAGCCGCTATTCACCCCCCCTGCGCCGAACGTCTTGGACAACGCCCAAAGCGGCGTATCTGACACCCCGGTGAGAGCGGCATTGAATGGGCTTGCAATCAAGTCACCAATCCAGCTTACCGAAGTAAATCCCGCGACGAACGTCAAGGTGGATGACTCCGTTTTGGTCGAGCTAGATGCGATGTTCGATCCAGATGCACTACGCGAGTCGATCGCACTGAGCGCGGCAGTCAACGCTGCCGCGAACTTATCTGTATCTGTAGCAACAACAAAACTGCCGTGACCGTTCAGACTGGCATGCCAAAGATCGTCGATACGGGCTGCACCGGAATTGGTAATCGGATTTGGCCACCTACCCGCCGCCGGCGGTTCCTGATTGGGATCCAACGTACCCTGCAAGCCGATCGAAATGCCAAAGGTGACCATATGCTGCCAAGTCGCCGGATCAGCACCCGTCGGCCTTACATTATCTCCAAGATCCGCCCGCAGATCCTTTTTCCAGAATTCATAGGCGACGTCGGCCAATGTATCGGCGACCGCATCGCCATGCTTGCTTCCCAGATCCGAATTCCCAACCGCGGGACTATAACCGCCGGCAGAATCCGCCTGGTTCCAATAGCCATCGGTGGTCAGCAGGGCGTAATTCTGGCGGCAACTCAACATGTTTCCACTACTGTCCTTCCACGGCGCATCTGTCTGGAAGTAGCGTCCGGCACGCTGCAAAGCACCATGAAGTGGCGTATTGCCACTCGCGGTAGCCGCTTGCAGGCTGTCGTAGAAATTACTGCGATTAGCGCTCTCGAACAGCCCATCGTTGGTGGCTGTGGGAATTGGAAACGCGGGCACACTGCCCCTTACAGAAACAGTATTCCCATTACGCCTGTTCCAGATGGTGTCGAACCCGACACGATAATTTTTCCCAAGACGCCCGAATGCCTCAGAGGCCCCCGCCTTGGCCATCTTGTTCCGCGACCGATGATAGTGGTACCAGTTGGCAAAATTCTGCAGCTCATCAGCCTGTGCCCGAGGCGGAAGCACATTGCCATCTTTATCTTTCACGGTACGTGCGGGGGTGGCGTCCTCCCACTCCCTATAGACAGAGGCCGAGTAGCTTATGTTTGAAATATTACTATTCGAAGCGTTTCGGATCTGCAGATAAATCCACGATCTCGAAGAGACGTTGACAGACAAGCTCTTAGTATTGTTGTTGCTAGTATCGCTATTCAGCTGCGAGTTGTTAGCGCAACTACTATTTGAAAAAACATAAAGATCCGCATTCCTACTTCCCGACACCTGAAGAGTCACAGTATCCACACCATCGACAGGAATCGCGAAACAGGCGGAACTCCCTCTATTTGCGAGCGAAACCGTACCACTCAAGATCACGTCCGTCCGCGAGACCTGCTTCTGAACCACACCGCCGTTGTAGCTGTTGGCAGAAGAAGAACTCGCGATCCGATATTTATCGTAATTCGACGAATTAGTCCCTGGATTGGAAACCCCCGCCTTGGGTATGTAGAAATACGATTCCGCCTGATCGCGAAGATCAAAACCGCCGTTGCTTACGGACGTTGTTGAACTTGAAACGGAACGGAAGTTTGCATTACCAAACCGATCATCCAAATCAACACTCGCCTTCCGCCACGGCTTGTAATCCCGATCAGGATTGTAGTAAAGCGTGTTGTTTATATAGGACCTGTCTCGCACGAGATCACTCAAAGAGTAGCGATCGGTGGGCATATGAACCGCCTCCATCGACCCAGAATCGTCAAGGATCAGCATGATATTCGGCGGTATGGCTTCACCGCCGGTCAGCAGCGGATACTGGGGAAAGGACGTCGGCGCCGCCTGCGCGGATGCTGCGGCAACCATCGACATAGCCATTGCGGCGATAGCCGTCCGGACGCGGGCGGCGAGAATATTTTCTTGGCAATTATTGGATTTCATAGCACGCCCCGATCAGCGACGATACATCGATTGGACAACGACCTCGCCGCCATTGGGCGTGGCTGCGTAAGCTGTAATTCGGTAGACGCTCTGTTCCGCAGTGGTGATACAGGGCTTGGAAACATCAATGCAGTCTGACGCACCGCCCCCGTTCACCGACGTTCCGAAATCTTCGATCACAAAGCGTGGAGTGAGTCCGGCACTTCCACTGCCCACTGGCGTTCCCTCCTGGAACTGGCCGCCGTCTTCCCAAAAACCCGCTTCTGCCCAAGCCGGTTCCGCATCAGGCATGGGCATGGCACAACGCCCGGCCGCGCACCCGGAAGACGGGAAAGTGACATTGCCATCACGCACAACGATCTCCGCCTGCCTCAGCCCCGCTTCCGCCACCTGGAAGGCTCGACTCCGGGCGACAGTATTGGCGGCCATGCGTTCCTGCATGATCGCACCGCGCATCGAAGCCAGACCTAGCAGGGTGATAATCACCAGCAGCATCAACACCACCATCAGGGCGGCGCCCGACTGGGCAGACGCACTCACACCCATATTCCGGCTCGGACTCACTGGATATCCTCCTGGTGATTACGCAGGACGATGAAATCCTCCATTGTGCGGGTGATAACATTTCCATCCACGCCTTGAACGTCCCGCGCAGCCATCGCTCCCTGCTCTGCCTGGAAGGCGAGCGTTAGATGTACAGACGTCACTCGTGCCCAAGCATTTGCCGCCGTGACTGCGGCGGCGTCCGAATATCCCGCTGCCGCACCAATTTTGTATCCGATCGTCATATTAGTGACTCCTTCGGCGATTTCGCTTCTCGCCCCTTGAGCCGTTCGATACAGTGAACGCCCACCTCTTCCGTTGTTCTCGACCGTCCATCGCGCCTCATAGGGCGCGACCACAAAGGCCGGCGAACGCCCGATGCCACGCGGACAATTGGTCACATCCGCGGCGGTCGGCGTACTCGCGATGCGGAAGCAATAACCCGGGCCGGACTCAGCCAAGGTGCAGCGGCTTGCATCCGGCGCTGGTGTCAGGCCTGCACCGCAATTGGCACCCGCGGCGTGCTCGATATTGGAACCGGAGATTGCTGTTGCAGAGAAGGCGATCGCCTCATCCGCGTTACACACCATCAATGCCTGCCCAGCGGACAGCCCCGCAACGGAATGGACAGACAGCGCATTGACCGGCCGGGCGTGCTCCTGCACACGGTACTGCTGCCCATTTGCAAGATACACGGCAACGAAATCCTGGCCACCTGCGGTTCCCCCGGAGATTCCGTTGACCACGCCGTTCCAGAAATTCAGATCAGGCGCGGCAATCTGCATCGTCAACGGCTTTGTCGCATTGAAGCGCGCACATGGATTCATTCCCGCCTCGCGCAAATCGCGCGCGATCATTTCAAAAGCGGCTCGCTGGTTTTCCTGGATGCGATTTACCGCCTCGGTCGAGCCATACACCCGCCGGTTTGACAGGAAAATACTTCCCGCTGCCGCAACCACCAGCAAACCCAGCAGCAAGGCCACCATCAGCTCAATCAGCGTGAAGCCGCGGGCTCTCGAGTAATTGATACGTTTCATAGCTGGCTGGTGACCTCGATTCGCTCAGGATCGTCTGTACTACCACCGGTGCCGCGCTCGTCGTTCCACTGGATGCCTACCGAGCAGACCATGCGTCCCGCGTCGCAGATCACCCGCCCCTGTGCATCAGGAGCGACAGTTGACTGCAGGCCATCCAGCCAGCCATCCAGCGTGCCAGCCTGCCCGCTGCCGTCGCCCGCGACGTAGATATTCGTGTTGTAGATGGACAGGTTCGTACGATCCGCGCGAATGATGTCCATCATCGAGTAGATCTGGACTGCCGCCTGGGTCCTGCTTGCCGAACTGCCGGTGTTCTTGAGCGTGATCGCCTGCAGCGCGGCCACTCCCAGCACGCCGATCGCCAGCACCAGTACCGCCACCATCACCTCAATCATGCCAATGCCCAGTTGCGCATTGAGCGACGATGAAATTTTCCTTCTGCTAGTCATGACTCATATATCTCCTGGTGCCCGGCACCCAGCCCCCGCGGCGCGCTTAGCTGAAGCAACACGCACCATGCTGGCAGACACATCAAATGAATTCTCATTTGGAAGGCTCGGTGCACATACAGCGACCGTCCCACTGGTCCGCCCCCCCACCTGCACGAACCCGGCCGGCGTGAAGGAGATTCGCGCATTTCCCGCAGTCACATTCGGGCTCACTGTCACCGTCAATGCCGGGTTGACTTCGGCAGATCGCACAACCGTGGACACGCCATTTTTTGTTGCCAGCACCAGCCAGCGGTTCCCGCTGGCACCGGAGCAGGTCTGCCCATCAGAAGTGGCACAGAACGTCGTGGTCGCCCGGCGGGCAATCGCCTCTGAACGTGCCGCCTGTATCGTGGCCACCATTTCATTGCCGCCCGCCACCAGACGATTGTGGCTGATCATCCGCCCGAAACTGGGAGTGGCGATCGCGGCCACGATGGCCAAGACAGCAACCGTTACCATCAATTCGACCAGGGTGAACCCCTCGACCCGGCACCTCCCGATCGCGCCGCCACACTTCCGCAGCCTGGAATCGGCCATGCATACGCTCCCCATATTCACTAAGCTCGGACACTAGGCCAAACAACAACAGAAATCAGCGCTTCGGGGGATGAGCGGTCTTCCGGAACGACCAAAGGCCCCCAACTCCCCCTGGCCCCTCCCGATGCCCGAAAAATTGCCCATCACCCCGCTGGACACTCTCTGGAAAGCTCCCGCCGTGACCTGGACGGTCCTGGCCGGCGAGGGGCTGGCGATCATCCTGGCATTGGCACCGGAACACAGCGGCAGCCGCTGGGTATTGTTCGGCGCGTTGTCCTTCATGATCCAGTGGATATCGCTGTCGGCACTTGGCGCCCTGTACCTCCTGCGGCGCCCGCTGTCCCGACTCTCCCCCTCATGGATCGCAAACGTCACCCTGCTCCTGCTGGTGCTATCCACCTTATTGGTATGCACTGCGAGCTGGTGGCTGCTCCGTGATCTCTGGCCAGAGTCGGCCAGTCCTTGGCAGCCCGCACTGCTTCGCTTTACCGGGATCATCCTCACTTTCGGACTGCTAGCGGTTGTTGCTTTCCAGAACCACTGGCGCTTACGCCAGCTCGCCCTGCGCGTAAAACAGGCCGAACTGGAGGCCCTCCAGGCCCGCATACGTCCCCACTTCCTGTTCAACACGCTCAACACCGGCGCTGCGATGGTGCACAACAATCCAAGTGGCGCGGAACACCTGCTGCTGGACCTTGCCGATCTCTTCCGCGCCGCACTGGCCGGCCCCCAGGAAATCCCCCTGGAGGAGGAACTGGCGTTGTCGCGGCGTTACCTTGAAATCGAGGCACTCAGATTCGGGGATCGCATGCGCATCTCATGGCAGTTACCGGCAGCAATCCCTCCGCTACGCGTCCCCTCACTCTCGATCCAGCCGCTGGTGGAAAACGCAATCCATCACGGCATCGAACCCTCGCCCGAGGGCGGCGAAATCTGCCTGCGGCTTACACAAAGCGAGCGCGGCATCAGTATCACAATCGAAAACGATCTGGCCCCTAGCGGCACACGCCCTTTAAGGAATGGACACAACGTGGGCCTGGAGTCGGCACGTGCCCGGATACATGCAATGACCGGCGGCGCAGGCGGTGTAGCGACACGCTCGGAGAACGGTCGCTACATCACCATCGTCACACTCCCGATACCGCCCTGAGACTCAGGTCACCACCTGGTAGCAGGGCTTGTAATCCCCGGCGATCTTCATGCGACGCTGTTCGACAAAGGCGCGCAGCAGCGCGTCCAGCGCCTGCATCATCTCCGGGTCGCCGTGGATCTTGAACGGACCGAACTCCTCGATCCGGCGCATACCATCTTCCTTCACGTTGCCTGCGACGATGCCGGAGAACGCGCGACGCAGGTCCGCCGCCAGCTCGGGTGCCGGTCGGCCATGGTGCAGGTCCAATCCCGCCATTGCCTCGTGCGTGGGGACAAACGGGCTCTGGTACTCGGCAGGAATTTCCACCGACCAGTTGAAGAAGAACGAGTCCTTGTGCGCCAGGCGGTACTCGCGCACGCGCTTGATGCCCTGTGACATCTTGCGCGCCACCGCCACCGGATCACCGATGATGATCTCGTAGCGGCTGGCGGCCTGGTCGCCGAGCGTCATACGGATGAAGCGGTCGATCTGCTCGAAGTAAGGCGCAGCGATCGCCGGACCACTGAGAATCAACGGGAACGGCAGTTCCCTATTCTCTTCGCGCAACAGGATCCCCAGCAGATAGAGGATCTCCTCGGCCGTGCCCACGCCGCCCGGGAACACGATGATGCCGTGACCCAAACGCACAAACGCCTCAAGGCGCTTCTCGATGTCGGGCATGATCACCAGGTGGTTGACGATCGGGTTCGGCGACTCGGCCGCGATGATGCCCGGCTCGGTGATGCCGATGTAACGGGTGTTGGTCTTGCGCTGTTTGGCATGGGCGATGGTGGCCCCCTTCATCGGCCCCTTCATCGCTCCGGGGCCGCAGCCGGTGCAGATATCCAGGTTGCGCAGCCCGAGCTCGTAGCCGACCTGCTTGGTGTACAGATACTCGTCGCGCGAGATCGAGTGCCCGCCCCAGCACACCACAAGATTCGGCTCGCTCGGCTGCAGGATGCGCGCGTTGCGCAGCAGGCCAAACACGGCGTTGGTGATGCCTTCGGAAGTCTCCAGGTCCGAGGCGTATTCCGGCCCCAGCTCGATTGCCATGTAGGCCAGATCGCGCACCACCGAGAACAGCAGCTCGGCGATACCGCGGATGATCTCACCATCCACGAACGCCATTGCCGGCGCATTGCTCAGATCGATGCGGACACCGCGGTCCTGTTGCGCCACTTGGATGTCGAAATCCGGATAGAGATCGCGCGCGGCGCGCGGATCATCCGAGGCGCTGCCACTGGTCAGCACCGCCAGCGCACAGCGGCGCAGCAGTTCGTGCATGCCACCGCCGGAGGCGTCGCGCAGGCGGGCCACTTCCGCCCGCGACAGCACGTCCAGCCCGCCACGTGGGTAGATGCGCGCATCCTGCACCGGCAATGCACGCGCCATACCGTCACTGTTCTTCATTTCCATCGTCATTCCATCCTTATTGGCGATCGACTTTAGCCCCGCCCCCACAAAAAAGAAAACGGCCGGGTCGCCCCGGCCGTTTTCATTCACATCCGATCAATCAAACGATCAGAACTTGTACTTCAGGCTCAACATCATCGACCAGCGCGACACACCGGTGTTGCCCTTGTCGTTGTTGTTTTCCTGGATCGTCGGGTTATCGGTCGAGCCGGTGAACTGGTAGATGTACTTGCCGGTTGCCGGATCGATACCGCCATAGTTGGCGATGCGACGGGTCGAGAAGAAGCCGTAGTCGTCGATCAGGCCCCACTTCTTATTGAGCAGGTTGCCGACATTCATGATGTCCAGCGCAACTTCGGTCTTGTGGCCCTTGAAGAAGCCCGGCAGCTCCTGGCTGATACGCATGTCGAAGCTGTTGACCCACTTCGCGCGATGCGAATTGGCCGGAACAACCTGGCCCTTGTAGCCCGCCAGTTCCGGGGTCTTCTCCAGCCAATCGAAGAAGGCCTTCTCCATGCCGGCATCCTGCTGGAACTTTCCGCCGACAACCTTGCCGAACAGCACATCACCGTAGCCCGACGGCACGTAGAACAGGTCGTTGGTGCCGGCACCGTCGCCATTCACGTCGTTGTAGAAGATGTAGCTGTACGGACGACCGCTACGGCCTTCATAGAACAGGCCAACGCGGGTGGCGTTGTCGCCGAAGAAGTTGTGCTTCCACTCCAGGGTGCCGGTCACACGGTCCTTCATCGCATAACGCGAGTTGTAGGCCACGTTCTCGTTGGCGTTGAAGATCATGGTGTTGTTCCAGTTCGACGTGTTCTGCGAGCTGGTCAACGGGCTGACTTCCTTGGCCTGGGTGTAGGTGTAACCCAGCGACCAGCCCCAGTTCTCGGTCATCGGCTTGCTCACCGAGAACGTCGCCTGCGAGCTGCGGCCCTTGTCGGTGTTGCGCAGCAACATCACGTCACCGATGTTGCCGGGACGGTTGGCCTTGTTACCGGCACCGTTGGTGCCGTTTTCCATGCCGAAGTTGCCAGCATTGTTCGGATTCAGACCGGCAGCATTCCAGAAGATCTCACGACCATCCTGGCCAATCGCGGTCGGGCCTGCGCCCGCGGCGTTGTACAGGTCCAGACGCTCGAAATACAGCGCGTCCTTGACCTTGGTGACCAGCAGCTCGGCCGAGGCGACCATGCCGTACCACGGCAGTTCGTGATCGAACGCCAGGTTCGCCTTCCACACCGACGGCAGCTTGGTGCCCGGCTCGATCAGGTCCACGTTCTGGCGGGCGTTGCCCGGGGTCATGCCCGCGGTGGACGGCGGTACGGTCGGATCGAACGCCGGAGCGTTGGCGCCGCGCAGATCGTACTCGACATAGTTCAGACCGGTGTTCTGGTAGGCACCTGCCAGCCACACGTTCGGAGCCGCACCACCGAACAGGCCGACGCCGCCACGCAGCTGGGTCGGACGCTCGCTGTCGAAGGTGTAGTTGAAGCCGAAGCGCGGCTGCACCAGCTTGCTGTCAACCAGGTTGGTGTTGTTGTAGCCGTAGACCTTCTCGATCTCCGGGTTGTACAGGCGCTGGTCGCTGAAATCCGGCATGTCGACGCGCACGCCGAACATCAGGTTCAGGTTGTAGTTGATCGCCCAGGTGTCCTGCACGAACACACCGGTGTTCTTCAGGGTGAACGAGGCCGGGATGTCGTCGATGCTGCCATCGGCACGCGGCGCGCGCAGCTGGTAACGGTTCACCTTGCCCGCCAGGAAATCCTGAAGGCTGTTGAACTCGTAAACGCCGTTGAGATTACGGCCGTAGAAGTTCATCAGGTCGTTGTCGGAGTAGTCGAAGCCGAACTTGACGGTGTGGTCACCGACGTACCAGGTACCAGCACCGAAGGCGCTCAGTTCCTTGGACTCCACGATATTGACGTGGGTGTTCTGCTCGGTACCGAACAGCAGAGCATCGCGGCCATTGGCAGCGAAACCGTTGATGCGGATCTGCGGCAGGTTGCTGGTCGGCACGCGGTTGGCCGAGTAGTCCTTGTGCGAGACCTTGAATTCGGTGGAGAAGTTTTCCGACCAGTCGGAGAACAGTTCGCCCATCCAGGTTTCATAGATCTTCGGCTGCGAATACCAGTGGCTGCTCAGCGAAACGGTGCTGTTGGTCAGGCCCGGGAAGCGCATCACGTCCTGCTGCATCTTGTTGTAACGCAGCGCAGCGCGGTGGTTCTCGTTGATGTTCCAGTCCAGCTTGACCGCGTACTCTTCGATCTCGGTCTTGTTGGCCGGCGCATTCAGGCTGCCGATGTCGTAACCCAGGCCCGACATGTAGTCCTGCACCTTGGTGATGTCGGCATCGGTAACGCTGCCCTTGCCATACGGACCTTCGCTCAGGCTGACGCCCGGCGCGGAGCGCTCATACTTCTCGTAGTTGGCGAAGAAGAACAGCTTGTCCTTGACGATCGGGCCACCGAAGGTCATGCCGTAGGTGGTTTCGTCGTCGAAGCCGTTGAACTTGCCCTTCACGCCATCGAGCGTTTCACGCACCATGTCCTTGTCACGGTATGCGCCGTACACGGTTCCGTGGAATTCGTTGGTGCCCGACTTGGTCACGGCGTTGATCACCGCACCGGTGCCACCGTAGATGGTGGTGTCGTAGTTGGCCAGATCGATGTTGATTTCCTGGATGGCATCCATCGACACCGGCTGACGCTCGGTCGGCAGGTTGTTGGATTCCAGACCGAACGGGTCACCGGCGCCGATGCCGTCGATGCGGATGGCGTTGAAACGGGTGTTCTGGCCACCGGCCGAGATCGCGCCGTCAGCTTTGCTTACCTGCGAGATGCGCGGATCCAGACGGATGTAGTCCTGGATGTTGCGGTTGGCCGACGGCAGCGCCTCGAGGGTTTCACGGGTCACGTTGGTGCCGGTGCCCATCTTGTTGGCACTGAACACTTCCGAACCAGCACCGACAGCCATGACCTGCACCGCTTCCAGCGTGGTGGCAGCCAGATCGCCGGTGAGGGCCGCGTTGACGGTGTTGACCTGGTTCAGGTTCAGATACACGCCATCTTCGGTCTTGGTGCCTTCACCCGGCTTGGTGATGGTGATGGTGTACGGACCACCCACACGCAGACCGCGGGCGTTGTAACGACCAGCAGCGTCGGTGGTCGCACGGCTGACCGTGCCCGACTCGACGTGCGTGATGGTGACTTCAGCACCGGTCACCGGCTGGCCAGCAGCGGAGGTGACCTGGCCGCCGACACCGGCGGACGTGCTTTGTGCGAACGCGGGCGCGGCCGCAAGAGCGGCGACGAGGCCAAGAGCAAGCTTGGACATCCGGATGCGTGGGTGGTTCATTTTTGGGGTAGCCTCGACACGAGTTAGCGATTGAGAAAGAAAAAACGCGATCCATCAGCCCCGGGATCAACCGGGCGCCTGATCGGCTTGAATCTGGGATACCTTCCGGAGCGGTTGCAGCCGCAACGGTTAACATCAGGTTAACACGTTAGATTGTGAATATGACCGGCATAAGACAGTCGTGATGCGACGCAACAATCCCGACTCAAACGAATCAACAAGTTACGAAAGCGAGGCCAGATACGTGGCGATCCCGTCCAGCAGCATCTGCACGGAAATCGCGACAAGCAGCATGCCCATCAGGCGCTCCAGCGCGGTCAGCGCGCGGGCCCCCAGCAGCTTGTAGAGCAAGGTGGCGGACAACAGAATCGCGGCGGTCCCTCCCCACGCCAGGAGCAATGCAAGACTCCAGTCCAGCAGGCGATCGGGCTCGTTGCTGCCCATCAACATCACCGCGGCCATTCCGGAAGGGCCGGCTACCAGCGGGATGGCCATCGGCACAATGAACGGCTCGCCATCAGGCACCGCGCCCATCAGCCCCTCCGGCCGCGGGAAAATCATGCGGATACCGATCAGGAACAGGACGATGCCGCCAGCGATGGCGACAGACTCCTGTCGCAGGTGCATCAGCTCCAGCGCATACTTGCCGCCCCACAGAAACGCCATCAGTACCGCCAGCGCGATCAACAGCTCGCGCACCAGCACGAGGCGCTGGCGGCGCGGCGCCAACGGCTTGAGCAGACTCAGAAACACCGGGATGTTGCCCAGTGGGTCGAGAATCAGGAACAGCAGCAATGCCGCCGACAGGATCGTCACACGGACAGATCCATCACCTTGCCGCGCCACCGGCTACCGTCGGCCGCCAGTAACTGCACACAGGCGGCGGCATAGGCGGCCGGATCGACTGGGACCAGGTCTTGCTCATGGGTGAATGCACGCGCGCGCAGCGCGGTGCGCATCGGCCCCGGCTGCAGGCCGCTGACCCGCACCGGCCCGTTGCGCAACTCGTGATGCAGACTCTGCAGCAGCCCGCGCAGTCCGAACTGGGCTACCCCGTAACCGCCCCAATAGGCCTGCCCCACCCGCTGCGGGTCATCCAGCGCGAATACCACCGCGGCATCCTCCCGTTTCTGCAGCAGCGGCAGGCAGGCCTGGGTCAGCCAGGCGCGCGCGGTCAGGTTCACATGGATGGCGCGTGCGAACGCCGCCGGGTCCCCCAGTGCAAAGGGCGTCAGTCCTGCGAAGTCGGCCGCGCAATGCAACAGGCCATCTAGTTGCCCCACTTCGGACGCCAGGCGCTCGGCCAGCGCGGCATAGTCATCGGGCGTGGCGCCCTCCAGATCCAGCGGATACAGCAGCGGCTCGGGCCCAAGCGATGCGGCGCTGTCATAGACGCGATTGAGCTTGGCGACTTTTCGCCCGAGCAGCACCACCGTGGCCCCGGCACTGGTACAGGCCCGCACTGCGGCTGCTCCGAGCCCGCCGGCCGCGCCGGAGACAAGCACGACACGTCCGGCCAGATCGCTCCGGCTCTCCGCCATCGGCTGCGCACTCACGCCTGGCCCGCCTCGGCGACCATGCGCTTCAGCTCGCCCGACTCGAGCAGTTCAAGGATGATGTCGCAGCCACCGATCAGCTCGCCATGCATGAAAAACTGCGGAAAGGTCGGCCAGTTGGAATAACGTGGCAGATTGGCGCGCACCTCGGGAAGCTCGAGCACGTTGACGGTGCGTAATCCTGCCGCCCCGGCCGCCATCAGCGCCTGCACCGCGCGACTGGAAAAACCGCACATCGGGTACTGCGGTGTGCCCTTCATGAACAAGACCAGTGGGTGCTGTTCCACTTCGGCCTGGATTTGCTCCATCACCGGCATTCGAATTCTCCCTGCTGCTGCGAAAGAACGGCCTGTCCTGTCGGATAGACTTTCACGTGGTGGCCAATTGTAAGCCGAGCCGGCCAACTCCCGGCGCCTTTGCCCTCAAAAAGATACGGACCATGCCCGTCGAACTGCCCGAACTGCCCTACTCCCGCACCGCGCTGCAACCGCACATTTCCGCCCAGACCCTGGACCTGCATCACGGCCACCATCACCGCGCCTACGTCGACAGGATCAATGCGGGCATCGCCGGCACCGAGCTGGCCGAGGCCTCGCTGGAAGATATCGTGCTGGGCAGCCAGGGCAGTCTGTTCGAGGCCGCCGCGCAGGCGTGGAACCACGCGTTCTTCTGGCAATGCCTGCACCCACGGGCCGGCGACGAGCCACATGGCCCGCTGGCCGACCGTATTGCCCGGCATTTCGGTGACGTGCAGAAGCTTCGCGAGGAATTCAATCGGGCCGCGCTGGCCGTGTTCGGCTCGGGCTGGGTCTGGCTGGTGCAGCACGCCGATGGCAGCCTGGCCATCGTCTCCACGCGCAATGCCAACACGCCGCTGACCGGCACCAGCACCCCGCTGCTGGCCTGCGATGTGTGGGAGCACGCTTATTACACCGACCACCAGAGTGACCGCGCGGCTTACCTGCGGGCATTCTGGCGACTGGTCAATTGGGACTTCGTCGCCAGCCAGTTGCGCTGAGCCGCACCGCGGCCGTACTGGTTCAGCGAAAGGTTGTGATGCCGTGCCGGCAGTGAGGATGGGCGCCCATGGCCTGTGGCGATTGCAGCACGCTTGTTTGCGCGCCAGCCGAGACCGGAGCCAACGGTGATACCACTACCGCAGCCGGCGCGACCCACTCGCCGATCCGACCGTTGAGCTCACCGCAATACCGACTCCAGCCCGGCATCGAGTGTCTTCAACTGGAGGTGCCGGAGACACCAGGCCCACAGGTCCCGAACGATGCAACGGCTGCGCCTCAGCGACGCAGCGTCTCCACCACCGGTGCCACCTGTGCCGGACGGCCCAACGCGGCACCCACCCGCTCCAGCGCCGCGGCCAATGCCTCGGCCGAGTCCTCGCGCAGGTTGGCATGACCGACCTTGCGCCCTTCGCGCGGCGACTTGCCGTAGTCGTGCCAGTGGCCCGATGGCTCAACCAGTACCGCCGCCACATCCGGCATCCGCCCCAGCCAGTTCAACATGCATACATGGCCCA
The DNA here is from genome assembly GCF_056760315.1 of Stenotrophomonas sp. STEN014. NCBI lineage: Bacteria > Pseudomonadati > Pseudomonadota > Gammaproteobacteria > Lysobacterales > Lysobacteraceae > Stenotrophomonas > Stenotrophomonas sp. STEN014. Next base: position 33,714 of record NZ_JBRREN010000010.1, read on the forward strand.
GCACGCGGGTATCGCCCAGCGGCAGACCGAGCACCGCACGGATGTGGTTCTCGAATTGCGACGTCTCGGCGCCATCACTGGTCCAGTGGCCGGAGTTGTGCACGCGCGGGGCCATCTCGTTGACCAGCAGCTCCTCGCCCCGGCAGAACAGCTCCAGCGCAAACACGCCCACGTAATCCAGCCGCTCGGCCACACGCCGGGCGTAGCTCATGGCCATTTCGTGCTGCGCGGCGCTGGCCTGTGCAGGCGCCAGACTGGCCGACAGCACGCCATCGACGTGCCAGTTGCCGGTCAGCGGCCACGCCCGGAATTCGCCATCACGCCCCCGCACCGCCACCACGCTGACCTCGCGGTCAAACGCGACGAAACCTTCCAGAATCAGCCCGGTCTTTTCGACCTGCGCGCCCAACGCCTGCCAGGCCGCGTCGATATCGGCCTCATTGCGGAGGCGGAACTGGCCTTTTCCGTCGTAACCGAGACGGCGGGTCTTGAGGATGCACGGCAGCCCGAACTCGCCGACCCTGGCAGCCAGTTCGTCGCGGCTGCGGATATCTGCAAACGGCGGCAGTGGAATCCCCAATTCCTGGAACAGGGTCTTCTCGCTCAGGCGGTCCTGCGCCACGGCCAGCGCGGCCGGGTTCGGGAACACCGGCTTGCGCTCGGCCAGCCAGTGCGCACTGGCGGCCGGCACGTTCTCGAAATCGAAGGTGACCACATCCACCTTGGCGGCGAACTCGGCCAGCGCGGCCGGATCATCGAATGCCCCGACCTGCAGCGGCGCCACCTGTCCGGCGCATGCATCGGCGGCCGGATCCAGCACCACAAAGCGCACCCCCAGCGGAGCACCGGCCAACACCATCATGCGGGCCAGCTGCCCGCCTCCCAAGATGCCGACGGTGATCATTGCCGCGGATCGTCGTTGGCCATCACATCAGCGGTCTGCCGTGCGCGGAATGCAGTCAGCGCCTGGCCGATCGCCACTTGCTCGGGCGCCAGCATCGCTGCGGCAAACAGCGCGGCATTGGACGCACCAGCGTTACCGATGGCGAACGTCGCCACCGGAATACCGGCCGGCATCTGTACGATCGACAGCAGCGAATCCATGCCATTCAAGGCCTTGGACTGCACCGGCACACCCAGCACCGGCACCGCGGTCTTGGCCGCGATCATGCCCGGCAGATGGGCGGCACCGCCGGCACCGGCGATGATCGCGCGCAAACCACGGGCGCCCGCCTCTTCGGCATAGGTGAACAGCACGTCCGGCGTGCGATGCGCCGAAACCACCTTCACTTCGTAGGGAACACCCAGCGCATCGAGCTTCTGGGCGGCGTGCTGCATGGTTTCCCAATCGGAACGGGAACCCATGACAATGCCGACAAGCGGCACGGAGGGGTTGGGGGTCATTGGCCGTCACCTGCTGCAAAGACGTATTCTAGCCATCTTCCACGCAAGACCAAGACCTGATGGACCGCAAACTGCTCGACCTGCTCGTCTCCCCCGACACCCGCCAGCCGCTGCTCCTGCTGGAAAGCGCCGGCCTGGACGCACTGAACCGCGCCATCGCCGCAGGTACGGTCAACCGTGCCGATGGCAGCGCCCAGACCCAGCCACTGCGCGAAGTGCTCGTCACCCGTGACCGCAAACAGCTGTTCCGGGTCGAGGACGGCATTCCGGTACTGCTGGCCGAAGAAGCCATTGCCACCGCGCAGATCGCCGACTTCCCGGGCGCCTGATGCTGCCGCACCCGCCAGCCGCGCCGCCGCAGGCGCAGATCGAGGCCGACGTCGCCCGCGCCCTGGTCGAGGACATCGGCAGCGGTGATGTCACCGCCGCCCTGTTGCCGGACACGGCGGATATCGCCTACCTGCTGTGCAAGCAGGACGCGGTGATTGCCGGCCGGCCCTGGTTTGATGCCGCACACCGCGCGCTCGACCCGGCGGTGAAGATCCACTGGCGCGTACTGGAGGGTGATCACGTCAGCGCCGGCACCGTACTGGCAACGCTGGAAGGCCGCAGCCGCTGTCTGGTGAGCGCCGAGCGCACCTCGCTCAACTTCCTGCAGACGCTGTCCGCCACCGCCACTGTCACCGCCCGTTACGTGGCGGCCGTGGCCGGCACTGGTACGCGCATCCTGGACACCCGCAAGACGCTGCCCGGCCTGCGCCTGGCCCAGAAATACGCGGTCCGCTGCGGCGGCGGCGACAACCACCGCATGGGCCTGTTCGATACCGTGATGCTGAAAGAAAACCATATCCGCGCCGCCGGTTCGCTGAGCGCTGCCGTGCAGGCGGCCCGCGCGCAGCAGCCGCAACTGCCGCTGGTAGTGGAAGTGGAGGACCTGCAACAGCTGCAGGAAACCCTGGCCGCCGGCTGCGAACGCATCCTGATCGACGATTTCAGCGCCGGGATGCGGCGCGACGCGGTGCGCATCGCGGCCGGGCGCATTCCGCTGGAAGTCTCCGGCAGCGTGGACCTGACCGTGGTCCGTGCCATTGCCGAGGACGGGGTGGACTTCATCTCCATCGGCGGCCTGACCAAGCACATCCAGGCGATCGACCTGTCCCTCAAGCTCGGCCCGCCACCGGGCTGATTTCACGGCACGAGCACTGCCGGTTCTGCAACGCTCCGTTCAAGGATGAGGAGTTCACCGTGGTCTACCGGCACCTGTTTTTCGGCTCTGTGCTCGCACTCATGTCAACCGGCGCGCTGGCGATCGAAGTCTGCGATATCCCGCCGCGCTACGGCCTGAGTACCACCGCCCAGGCCATCGTGCGCACCACCTGCAACGAACACCGGCTCTGGTATCGCCCGTTCATCGACCGCGACGGACGCATCGCCAGCCTCGGCGCTTCCGAGGCCGACAGCGGCAGCCTGGCCGACAATGGCGTCATCGCATGGCAGCGCGTGGCCGGCTATTGGCGCGAAAGTGGAACGCTGGGCGCAATGGGCAGTGTTCCCGGTGCCCAGAGCTGCTTTGTTGCCACCGGCAACCGCTACACCGACAGCGACTGCCGCGCCTTCCTGATCGACAACCCGTGGTCGGCGGCATTCATTTCCTGGGTCATGACCCGCGCCGGCGTGACCGGTTTCAACCGCTCACCGCGCCATATCGACTACATCCGTGCCGCTTACCAGAGCGGCGGCAACGGCCCGTACAGGCTCGCCGATCCGGCCACCGAGAAACCCGCCCCCGGCGACATGCTGTGCTTTCTTCGCAACCGCAGCACGACGCTCAATTACAGCGGGTTGATCCAGGCATTGGGCAACGGCAGCGCCGGCAATTGGCAATCCCATTGCGAGATCGTGGTGACCGCCAACGCCGGCGGTGATCGCACCCTGCACCTGGTCGGCGGCAATGTCGCCAACTCGGTGGTGATGCGCAAACTGGCATTGGGCCGCACCGGCCTGGTCGAGCTGCCGCGCCCGGATGGCGGCAACACCGGGCAGATCGGCGTGCAAGACTGCACCCCCGGCAATGAGGAAGACTGCAACCTCAACCGGCAGGACTGGGCCGCGTTGCTGAAACTGCTGCCCACGACCGTGTCACCGGGGCCCGCGGTTGCGCCAGCCATACCAGCACAGCCCGCGGCCACAGAAACCGGCAACGCCACATCCCGCTGACGGCAGCGCCCACCCGGTTCCGCTTTCCACTGACAGCCCCTAGAGTGTGGCCATGCCTACTCTTCTCATCCTGATGATCATCGGCGCCATCGGCTTCGCGCTGTGGGACACCGGCCGCGCCGCAGCCGAGCGTGCCAGCGAACTGGGCCGCAACGCCTGTCGTGCTGCCGATGTGCAATGGCTGGACCACAGCGTGCATGCCACCGGCATGCGCCTGCGCCGCCTGCCCAGCGGCTGGCTGGGCTTCGAGCGCAGCTTCCGCTTCGACTACTCCTACGACGGCATAGAACGCCACACCGGCCGCCTGGTGCTGCTCGGTCGTGAGCTGGTGTCCTTCTCCGGCCCGGCCGCGGCGCAGATCGGCAAGATCCGCCAATCCAGCGAAGAAGCTGAAGACATCTGAATCAGCAGGCAAGCGCCCTCTCAGCCTCCCAGGCAGCGGCAACACCCAGGCCTCGTCCTCCTGCAACCCGTGAGCTGATCGCGCCCCTGCCGGACGGCGGGGGAGATTGCAGCCGCCGAGTCCGGGCAACCCGGACCGTGCCATCGCCCAAAAAGAATCGCCACCTTGCGGCGGCGATGTGTCGGGTTACTTGACCACCCGAAGGAACGGGCGCTTGCCCGCCGGTGGCGGCTCGGGTGCCGACGGCGGCGTATCGTCATCGTCCGGGGGCAGGTCCGCACCGGGAATATCGTCCGGCAGTGCCATGCCCTGCCCGGTCTCCCGCGCGTACACCGCAAGTACCGCCGAGATCGGCACGCTAACCGGGAAACTGACACCGGAGAAGCGTGCCGTGAAGCTGACCGTCTCATTGTCGATATGCAGACGCATTACCGCGCGTTCGGCGACATTGAGCACGACCCGCTCCTCCTTGATCGCGCTGGCTGGCACCTGCACGCCCGGGACTCCCGCATCCACCATGATATGCGGCGTCATACCGTTGTCGTTGATCCATTCCACCAGCGCCCGCAACAGGTACGGACGGTGGCTGCTCATGCGAAAAGATTCTTCACTCATATGCCAAGTGTACGCCGCATTGAAGCGCGAACACCGCACGGAGGCGGTGTTCGATGGGAGCAAGTACAGCTGTTCCCCGCTCAGGCCGGCAGGTCGCGCAGCTTCTTTTCCTGGTCGGTCAGGCTGCGGATAAACCCCGGGTTACGGAAGATGCGGTTGCCGTAATCCTCGATCGCCTTGCCGTCCTTGGGCAGCGGAATGCCCAGCGACTCCAGCCGCCACACGATCGGTGCAATCGCACAATCGGCCAGGCTCATTTCCGGATTCAGGAAAAACTTGCTCGCCTTGAACAGCGGCACCGACTGCGCCACAAGCTCCTTCAGGCGCTTGCGTCCGGCTTCGGCCTGGGTCTTGTTGCCCAGCTGGATGGCCTGCACCTGCGGTACCCAGTCGTGCTCGATGCGCAGCATCGCCAGGCGAAGCCGGGCCCGCGACAGGGGATCGACCGGCATCAGCGGCGGATGCGGATAGCGCTCATCCAGATACTCGCTCACTACCGAGGCGGCATAGAGCACCAGCTCCCGCTCGACCAGGGTCGGCACGGAATGGTAGGGGTTGAGGTCGATCAGATCTTCCGGCGGATTCTGCGCATCGACCGGGACCAGATCGTAGGTCACGCCCTTGGCCGCCAATACCAACCGCACCCGATGGCACAGCACATCGTCATTGGCAGAGAACAAAGTCAGGGTATTACGCATACGCACACTCGCCGCCATCAAAGGCTCTCCAACGGCCGGAATCCGCCAGCCTTACAGCTCCGCCAACCCATTGCCGACGGTCGCCACGGTCTCCCGAGTGTGCAATCGGGCGAGACAATTTCCAAGGCCCTGCCATCACCCCGTGCCTGCACCCGCACCGGGCCACGTGGAATCAATGCACGTCTTTCCAGTACTCGGTCTTGAGCAGATACGCCAGGAACGTCAGCAGCGCCAGGAACAACACCACCCACACGCCGATACTCTGCCGTTTCAGGGCTGCCGGCTCACCGGCATATTCCAGGAAATTGGTGATGTCCCGTACCGTCTGGTCGTATGCGCGGGCATCCACCTTGCCAGGCGTGTCGATCTTCAGCCCGGTGACCGGGGGATCCAGCCCGGGCTGCTCGGCCTTGCCATACACCGCATGCTGCATGCCCTGCAGCTCCCAGAGCGGATTGGGCATGGAGGCATTGGGGAATACGGCGTTGTTCCAGCCCAGCGGCCGCGACTCGTCCACGTAGAACGACTTGAGATAGCTGTAGATCCAGTCGCTTCCTCGAACCCGGGCAATCAGGCTCAGATCCGGTGGCATCTTGCCGAACCACTGGGTGGCCGCCTCATGCGGCAGCGCCACCTGGATCTGCTCGCCGAACGCGGCACCGGTGAAGTTGAGGTTGTCCATCACCTGTTGTTCGGTCAGCCCCAGGTCCTCGGCCATACGCGAATAACGCAGATATTTCAGCGAGTGGCAGCCCGAGCAATAACTCATGTAGGCCTGGGCGCCGCGTTGCAGCGAAGCGCGATCCCCCAGGTCATTTCCCGCTTGCTGCAAGGCCCCGCCATCGGCGGCGGACGCCGAGGTACAGAACAGCATCGCTGCTGCAAAGAGCAGCCGCACTATCCATTTGTCAGTCATGCGTCGTCACCCGGTCCGGTACCTGCTTGGTGCTGTCGAGCTTGGTCCACAGCGGCATGGTGATGAAGAAGGCGAAGTACAGGAAAGTCAGTACACGCCCGACCCAGGTTTCCCAGATCGCCGTTCCCGGGCCGGAGCCGATTACCCCAAGCCACACGAAGCACACCACCAGCAGGCCCAGCATCAACCGCGAAAGCGGGCCGCGGTAACGGATCGACTTCACCTTGGCCCGGTCCAGCCAGGGCACCAGGAACAGGATGGCGATGGCCGAGAACATCACCATCACACCACCAAGCTTGTCCGGCACCACGCGCAACATGGCGTAGTAAGGGGTGTAGTACCAGACCGGCTTGATGTGCGCCGGCGTCACCAGCCGGTTGGCCTCGGTGAAGTTGTCATGCTCCAGGAACAGTCCGCCAAAACCCGGGGCGAAGAAAATGATGAAGGCCGCAATCACCAGCAGGAAGCCGACGCCCACCATGTCCTTGACCGTGTAGTACGGGTGGAACGGGATGCCATCGGCCGGCGCGCCCGCCGACCAGCGGTTGCCCTTGGGCCCTTTCTTGATCTCCACGCCATCGGGATTGTTGGAGCCCACTTCGTGCAGCGCCCCCAGATGCAGCACCACCAGCAGCAGCAGCACCAGCGGCAACGCGATCACATGCAGGGCGAAGAAGCGGTTGAGGGTGGCATCACCGGGCAGGTAGTCGCCCATGATCCACTCCGTCAGGCCGTTGCCAATCACCGGAATGGCACCGAACAGCGAGATGATCACCTTCGCGCCCCAGAACGACATCTGCCCCCACGGCAGTACATAGCCCATGAAGGCTTCGGCCATCAGCACCAGGTAGATCAGCATGCCCAGGATCCACACCAGCTCGCGCGGCTTCTTGTAGCTGCCGTACATCAGACCGCGGAACATGTGCAGATAGACCACGATGAAGAACAACGAGGCACCGGTGGAGTGCATGTAGCGGATCAGCCAGCCCCACTCCACGTCGCGCATGATGTATTCGATCGATGCGAACGCCTCGGCTGCACTGGTCTTGTAGTGCATCGTCAGGAAGATGCCGGTCAGGATCTGGTTGACCAGCAACACCATCGCCAGCGAGCCGAAGTAGTACCAGAAGTTGAAATTCTTCGGCGCGTAGTACTCGCTGACATGCTTGCGATAAACCGGCATCAGGCCGGGAGCACGCTCATTGACCCAGTTGGCCACGCCGGTGGCGGTGCGGGTGAGAATGTTGTCGGCCATGATCAGGCAGCCCCCTGCGGATCGACGCCGATGACGATGGTGTTGTCATCCACATAATGGTGTGGCGGCACCAGCAGGTTGATTGGTGCCGGCACGTCCTGGAACACGCGCCCGGACATGTCGAAACGCGACTTGTGGCAGGGGCAGAAGTAGCCGCCCTTCCACTGCGCGTCATACGGTTCGGGACGGATCTCGGCGACCATCTCCGGCGCACACCCCAGATGGGTGCACAGCCCGACCAGCACGGAGATGTCCGGCTTGATCGAGCGGAATTCGGGATTGCCCTTGAGCACATAGTCCGGCTGCTGGTCCTTGTTGTCGGACTCCGGATCCTTGAGCCTGCCATCCAGTCCCGGTAACGCCTGGAGGATGGCCTTGGAGCGCTTGACAATCCAGATCGGCTGGCCACGCCATTCCAGGATCAGGCGCTGGCCTTCCTGCAAGGCGCTGATATCGGCCGTCACCGGGGCCCCGGCCAGTTTGGCGCGGGCGCTGGGATTCCACGACTTGATGAACGGTACCGCTGCGAAGCCGACGCCGACTGCTCCGACCACCGCTGTGGTCGCTGTCAAAAACCGCCGACGTCCGGTGTTGACTGGATCGTTTACCCCATCGTTGGCCATCCGGCACTCCGATATTGATTAGGTAGCTTGAGGCTGCCAGCGGTCTGGTGGGGGCCAGCCCGCTCTGAACAAATCGCGCCCGAGTGTAGCGGAACGCTTAACGGTGACACAACGCGATCAAACACCAGTCCGTAAAATTTGTCACGGCCTGTTGCAACAGAAACGTCAGCACTTACTGCCGCGTCGCCAATTCGCCCCGATAGCGGTCAGCCAATTGCGCCACGCGCTGCACGTAGTACTGGGTTTCCCGATACGGCGGTACGCCGCCATGACGGTCGACGGCGCCTTCGCCAGCGTTGTAACCGGCCGCCGCCAGCGTCAGGTTGCCGTTGAAGCGGCGTAGCAGCCAGGCCAGGTACTGCACGCCGCCACGGATGTTCTGTCCGGCGTCGTAGGAATCGGAAACCCCGAAGCGACGTGCGGTCGGCGGCATCAACTGCATCAGGCCCTGGGCTCCGGCACGGCTGAGCGCGGTCGGATTGAACGCCGACTCGGCATGGATGATGGCGCGCACCACCGCTTCCTCGACTCCAAACTCGCGGGCAGCCGACGCAATCTCGGCACTGTAGGCGTGGGTGTTCAGACGCACCGAGCCGAAGTTGACCCGCGACTGCACGCCACAGGCAAAGCAGCGCTCGATATAGCTGTACTGGATGGTGCGCACCTGGCCGACGCTGGCCAGCTGTGCGGGCCGGGCGCTGGTGTAATGGCGGACGCCATCTTTCATATAGGAATAGACCTGCCCGCTGACCACGCGCTGGGCTTTCCCAGCGGTCGCAGGCGCGGGTGCCGGAAGGGGCGCCACCGCAGCCGGTGCGACCTGGGCGGCCACTGGGGTGGGGCTGGATCCGGAAGCGGTGTCCGCAAGAGTCGCCGGCGAAGAAGCCGGAGGGGCCACCACCGGCATGCGCCGGGGCGCCTCGCGCGCGGGCCGGTAGCTGCTGACCACGCTGCACTGCGCCCCGCCGATGCGCTTGCTGACATAGTTCGCCACGCCATCGCCACCGACACACTTGTAAAGCGTGCCTGCACTGGCCGGCGCGGCGGTCAGTGTCGCGGCAAGAACTGCGGCGATCCCCAAAATCCCCTTCATGGGCGGGGAGTCTCCCAGCTTCACCGGGGCTTGCCAAGTATTTGACGGCCCGCCGGCCCTGCACCCGGGCATGGCCCGATACAATAGCCGGCTTCGAATGCGGCCTTCGGGTCGTTGCCCGCCCACCCGTCTGGAATACGCACCATGCCCGGGACGCCCGCTTCTCCCTCGCCGAATCCGGCCGGCTCCGCCGTGCCGTCTGTTGAAATGACCACTCCTGAACTCATTCCCCTGCCCGGCGCCAAGCCGAAGCCTGCCGGCGGCGCGCGCGGCAAGCTCTATATCAAGACCCACGGTTGCCAGATGAACGAGTACGACTCGGCCAAGATGGCCGACGTGCTGGCCGAATCCGAAGGCCTGGAGCTGACCGACAACCCCGAAGAAGCCGATGTGGTGCTGGTCAACACCTGCTCCATCCGCGAGAAGGCGCAGGAGAAGGTGTTCAGCCAGCTCGGCCGCTGGAAGGCACTCAAGGCCGGTGGCCGCGATGTCATCATCGGTGTCGGCGGCTGCGTGGCCTCGCAGGAAGGCGAAGCCATCGTCAAACGCGCGCCCTACGTGGACCTGGTCTTCGGCCCGCAGACCCTGCACCGCCTGCCGGAGCTGATCCGCGCCCGCCGCGAGCAGAACAAGCCGCAGGTGGACATCAGCTTCCCGGAGATCGAGAAGTTCGATCGCCTGCCCGAGCCCCGCGCCGAAGGCCCGTCGGCGTTCGTGTCGATCATGGAAGGCTGCTCCAAGTACTGCTCGTTCTGCGTGGTGCCCTACACCCGCGGCACCGAGGTCAGCCGGCCGTTCGAGGATGTGCTGGTGGAATGCGCGCAGCTGGCGGCGCAGGGGGTGCGCGAGATCAACCTGCTCGGCCAGAATGTCAACGCCTACCGGGGTCCCTATGGGGACGGCGAGATCGCCGACCTGGGCCTGCTGATCCGCACCCTGGCCGAAATCGACGGCATCGGCCGCATCCGTTTCACCACCTCGCACCCGCTGGAGTTCAGCGACTCGCTGATCGACGCCTATCGCGACGTACCGCAGCTGGCCAACTATCTGCACCTGCCGGTGCAGGCCGGCAGTGACCGCATCCTCAGCGCGATGAAGCGCGGCTACACCGCGCTGGAATTCAAGTCCAAGATCCGCAAGCTGCGCGCGGTTCGCCCGGACATCTCGATTTCCTCGGACTTCATCGTCGGCTTCCCCGGCGAAACCGAGGCCGATTTCGAAAAGACCATGAAGCTGATCGAGGACGTCGGCTTCGACCAGAGCTTCTCCTTCATCTACTCGCGCCGCCCGGGCACCCCGGCCGCCGACCTGGAGGACACCATCAGCGACGCCGAGAAGCATGCGCGCCTGTCGCGCCTGCAGGCGCACATCAACGACCATGCCGCCGGCATTTCGCGGTCGATGGTGGGCAGCGTGCAGTCGGTGCTGGTCGAAGGCCCCTCGCGCAAGGACCCCAACGAGCTGACCGGCAAGACCGAGAACATGCGTTCGGTGAACTTCCCCGGCCACCCGCGCCTGGTCGGCCAGTTCGTCGATGTGGTCATCACCGAGGCGCTGAGCAACTCGCTGCGCGGGCGCATCGTCGCGGCCTGATTCCGCTCTGGCCGGACCCGTTCCGGCCGGGCGGCAGGCCTTGGCGATTTTTTGACCACCCGCGCAAAAGCCCTGGCCTGCCTGCACGGCCGGGGCTTATCCACATCTTTGCCAAGCCCCGGTCCACAACCGCTGTGGATACTGCAGCGTTCAATCCAGCCGCTTGCGGAAGCGCAGTATCGCCAGCGCCATCATCACCACGATGAGAGCCAGCAGCGCCAGCACTTCCGGCCACAGCTCCCACAGCCGCGCCCCGCGCAGCATGATGCCGCGGATCAGGCGCAGGAAGTGGGTCAATGGCAGCAGCTCGGCTAGCCATTGCACCGGCCGTGGCATCCCCGCGAACGGAAACATGAAACCCGACAGCAGGATCGAAGGCAGGAACACGAACATCGTCATCTGCATCGCCTGGAACTGCGAGCGCGCCTTGGTCGAGATCAACAGCCCCAGGGCCAGGTTGGCCACGATCAACAGCATCGTCGCCAGATAGACCTCCAGCACGCTGCCACGCACCGGCACCTGGAACAGCCAGACTCCCAGCAGCAGGACCAGCGAGGTCTGGACCAGGCCGATCGCCACATACGGCAGCACCTTGCCGATCATCAGCTCGCTGCGACTGAGCGGGGTGGCGATCAGCAGTTCCATGTTGCCGCGCTCGCGTTCGCGCACGATCGCCACCGCGGTGAACATCACCATGGTCATGGTCAGGATGATGCCGATCAGACCCGGCACGATATTGACCGCAGAACGCCGCTGCGGGTTGTAGAAGGCGACCACGCTGACCTGGCCGCTGCCGCCGTTCGCGCCGGTGCGCAGCGGCCGATCATTGCGCAACGGCCGTGTCTCCAGCGGCACCTGCGCCAGCTGCAGCGCCGTGCTCTGCACCACCGTGTCGCTGCCGTCGACCAGCACCTGCACCGCCTCGCGCCCCTCGAAGCGGCGACGCTCGAAATCCGCAGGAATCACCACCCCGACACTGATCTGGCCGCGCCGCAACGCGCGCATCAGCTCCTCCGGCGTCTGCACCCACAGCGCCGGGGCGATCACCCCGGTGGCGACCATGTCCATCACCAGCGCCCGCGAGGCGCTGGTACCGGCCTGGTCGGCGATGCCGGCCTGCAGGTGGCGCAGGTTGAGATTGATCGCATAGCCGAACAGCACCAGCTGCATCACCGGGATGCCGACGATCATGGCCAGGGTGATGCGATCGCGGCGCAGCTGGCGCAGCTCCTTCAGCACGATGGCCCAGAGCCGGCGCAGGCTCATGCGTCCCTCCCGCCCTTCTCGGCATCGGCACCGCCACGGCCGCGGGTGGCCGAGACGAACACATCCTCCAGATTGGGCGGCACCGGTGTGACCTGTGCCCGCAGCCCTGCGGCCTGCAACTGCCGCTGCAGGCGCGCCGGGAGGTCATCGCCTGGCTGGACCAGCACCCGCAGCAGATTGCCGATCTGCGCCACACTGAGCACTCCCGGCAGCTGCGACAGCACGCGCTGCGCCTGCCGCGGCTGCGCCACCGACACCCCCAGCGTGCAGCCATGCAGCGCGCCGGCCAGTTCGGCCGGAGAGCCATCGGCCACCAGCCGGCCGCGGTCCAGGATCGCCAGACGATGGCAGCGCTCGGCTTCGTCCATGTAATGCGTGGATACCAGCAACGTGGTGCCGGCATCGGCCAGATCGAACAGCTTTTCCCAGAAGTCGCGCCGCGATTCCGGATCCACCGCGCTGGTCGGCTCGTCCAGGAACAGCAGCTCCGGCCGCTGGATCACCGCGCCGGCCAGGGCCAGCCGCTGCTTCTGCCCGCCACTGAGGGTGCCTGCCAGCTGCTTCTGCCGGTCCTGGAAATCGTATTGCTCGATCAGCTCGGCAATCCGGCGCGCCGCCACGGCGCGGGCAATGCCCTGCACCGCGGCGAGGAATTCCAGGTTCTCGCGCACGCTCAGGTCCTCGAACAGCGAAAAGCGCTGGGTCATGTAGCCGATGCGCCGGCGCAGCTGCTCGGCCTGTGCCGGAATCGTGAGACCCAGCACCTCGATCTCGCCCGCGCTGGGCATGAGCAGGCCGCACAGCATGCGGATGGTGGTCGACTTGCCCGAACCGTTCGGGCCCAGGAACCCGTACACACTGGCCCGCGGCACGCACAGGTCGACCTGGTCGACCGCAACAAGCTGCCCAAAACGCCGGGTCAGCCCGCGCGCCCGGATCGCCGGACCCGCGTCCCTGGCAGCCCCTGCAGCGTGCTCCGCCGGGCCGCTCAGAAGGTCACCTGCACCGGCACGCCGGCCGGTAACCGCGCCAGCTCCCCGGCATCGTTGTCGGCCGTCAGCTCCACTTCGGCCAGATAACTCAAGCGTCCGGCGTCATCACCACTGAGCGCGTAATAAGGAGTGAATACCGGCTCACTGCGGATCGCCCGCACCCGCCCGGCCAAGCGCCCCGCCCGTCCCTGCAGCTCGACCTGCGCGCGCTGTCCGACCACCACCGAGGCCCGCAACGGCGCCGGCAGATAGATCCGCGCGTAGGGGCGTGCGCCCACCAGCAGCACCACCAGCGGTGCCCCTACCGGCGCGACGTCACCCTGGCGATACGGCAGGGCATCGACCAGCCCGGCACGCGGCGCGACCAGTGCCAGCTTCTCGAGCGTGACCGCCTGCTCGGCCAGCTGCGCCTGCGCGGCCTGCAGCTGCGCCCTGCCCTGGGCGACTTGCTCCGGGCGTGTGCCACCGGCCAGGGCCAGCAGTGCCTGCTCGGCGGCCTCCACCGCGCCGCGGGCATTGCCGGCTGCCGCACGCGCACGGTCAACCTCTGCGGCGGCCACCAGCTGCTGCCGTCCCAACGGCTGCAAGCGCGCCAGATAGGCCGATGCGTCGGCCGCGCGTGCCCGCGCCGCCTCCAGGTTTGCCCGCGCCTGGGCGATTTCCTCCTGCTGGGGGCCATTGCGCAACTCGGCCCAGGCGGCCTGCGCGCGCAGGGATTGCGCCTGCAGGGCGGCCAGCTGCGCCGCGGCACGGGTGGTTTCCAGCTGCAGCAGCGCCGCACCGGCCTCGACCCGCTGCCCCTCCGTGACTTCAATGCCGACGATGGTCTCGGCCGCCGGCGCCGGCACCACGATCCGGTCCCATTCCAGCGTGCCCAGCACCTGCGGTGGCGTCTTGCCACAGGCCGCCAGCAGCAATGCCAGTACCACCGGCAGCAGCGGCAATCGCGGTGCAGGCAAAAACGCTGGCATCGGCAGAACCCTCGCAGTGGCGTGCAGCAGGCGGCAGCGGACAACACCCTCACCTTGGCCACGCCGGCGTTAAATCCGCATCAGCAGCCATTGGCGATTATTTGACCAGCACCCGAAAACCCTTGCCAGCGTGGCGTCTTGCAGGCTTATCCACATCTTTCTCCGACAACCGCCCACAATCGCTGTGGATGACGCCAGCTGGACTGGCGGAATTTTCACCACCCCGCATAACGCCTTGTGCGGCAACGGCTGGCAGGCCTTGTCCACAGGTTGCTGCAGCAGCACTGCACAGCGCCTGTGGAGAACCCGGCGGCTCTCGCGGCAGGCGGGACCTGCCCCGGCACCGGTCGCTCCAGCAGGCACGCGACGGCCGGCCCCATACGCCTCCGGCACGCAGGTCAACGGTGCCGACAAACGGTATCCCGCTCCACGACCGCGCGTAAGCCGCAGCCGGCCACCGCTCCTAGGTCCGGGTTGCTGGTGGTCCCCTGCCGCGCGCGCTACCCTTCCTTGTCCCTCTTTCCTCCGCGCCGCCCCGGCGCGAGCGTTTTTCTGAAATGACGACCCATTCCCAACGCGATTTCACCCTGGAACCGGCAGACAACGAACGGCTGGCCAACCTTGCCGGCCCATTCGACGAACACCTGCGCCAGATCGAGCTCAAACTCGGCGTGGAAATCGCCAACCGCGGCCCGATCTTCCGCATCAGCGGCCCGGGCAAAACCCCGGCCGAGGCCGAAAAACTGATCAAGGCGCTATATGCCGAGGCCGCCGAGACGGTGTTCGACAGCCACGCCATCCACCTGCGACTGAACCGGGCCAACGTCGAGCACGTCGCCGGGCAGGCCTACGAGGCGCAGGAAGTGGCGATCAAGGTCAAGCGCGGCACCGTGCGTGGCCGCGGCGCCAACCAGTCCAAATACCTGCACCAGATCGCCACCCACGACATCAACTTCGGCATCGGCCCGGCCGGTACCGGCAAGACCTTCCTGGCCGTGGCGATGGCGGTGGATGCACTGAACGAAGCGCGCGTGCAGCGCCTGATCCTGGTGCGTCCGGCGGTGGAGGCCGGCGAAAAACTGGGCTTCCTGCCCGGCGACCTGTCGCAGAAGGTCGACCCGTACCTGCGTCCGCTGTACGACGCGCTGTACGAGATGCTGGGCGTGGAGAAAGTGGCCAAGCTGCTGGAGAAGAACGTCATCGAGATCGCGCCGCTGGCCTACATGCGCGGACGCACCCTCAACGACGCGTTCGTGATCCTGGACGAGGCGCAGAACACCACCATCGAACAGATGAAGATGTTCCTGACCCGGCTGGGCTTCGGCTCCACCGCGGTGGTCACCGGCGACCTGACACAGAACGACCTGCCCAAACACGTCAAATCCGGCCTGCGCGACGCCATCGAGGTGTTGCGTGGCGTGGAAGGCGTGAGCTTCACGTTCTTCGAATCGCGCGACGTGGTGCGTCACCCGCTGGTGGCGCGCATCGTCAACGCCTATGACCGCCGCGACCTGCAGCAGGTCAAACCCGGAGCAGACCTATGACCAGGGGCCCCACCCGCCTTGATGTAGCCGTCAGCTACGCCCTGCCCCGTGCCGGCCTGCCGGCGGCGGTGAGCTTCCGCAAATGGGCCGCTGCCGCGTTGAAGGGGCGTATCCGCGAAGCCGACCTGGCCATCCGTCTGGTCGATACCAAGGAAGGCCAGTCGCTGAACCACCACTACCGTGGCAAGGATTACGCCACCAATGTGCTCAGCTTCCCGGCCGAGCTGCCCGAGGGCCTGCCCAAGGGCGTGAAGTTCCCGCTGCTGGGCGACCTGGTGATCTGCGCGCCGGTGGTGGCCCGCGAGGCCGCCGAACAGGGCAAGGCCCTCAATGCCCACTACGCCCACCTGACAGTGCACGGCGTGCTGCATCTGCTGGGCTGGGACCACGAGGACGACAAGGAAGCCGAGGCGATGGAGCAGCTGGAACGCGAAATCCTGGCCGACCTCGGCATCACCGATCCCTACGCCGGCGAACGCTGAATTCCGATGAAGCGTCTTTCCCTGTGCATTCTGCTGTGCCTGGTCAGCGGCAACAGCGCCGCCGCCACCGCCATCGACCTGCCGGCGTTGATCGAATGTCGCCAGAGCGTGAGTGATTTCACCGCGCTGGCGCCGATCGCCAACGACCCGCTCAAAGCCGTGGCGCTGGGCTGGCGGCCGCTGCCGCAGGGCAACCTGTTCATGGCCGAATACCGGCTCAACACCCCGATCACCGTGTTCGGCCGCCGTGCCGACCATATCGCCATGGCCGGCGCCACCATCGTGGCGATCCTCGACCTGCCCGATCCCCGTGAACTGGCCCGCGAACTGGACCTGGAATCGGCAGTGGATACCCCGGACAAAGCCATGTTCGGCCGCGAACTGGTCAGCCGCGACGTGATCGATGCCAGGACTGGCGAAGCCCTGATCGAATCGGTGATCCTGAGCGTGTCCAACGTCAAATCCCACCCCGGCAAGACCCTGGCCGGCTGCACCTACAGCCTGGACATCCCCGCCGAGGATGAAGCGCCGGAGGCCCCGGAAAAGGCCCCGGCGGCACCGTCACCGGCATGAGCTGACCGGAGCGGACATCCTGTTAGACTTGCGCCCAACGCCCGGTTTAGCGGGTGCAGTCAATTGAAGAGATGTCTGAAGACGACAGTAGTACCTCCCCGGAGCAAGGCGAGAAGAAGCGCAGCTGGCTTGAGCGCCTGACTGCGGCCTTCTCCGGCGAACCCCACACCCGCGACGAACTGCTTGCCGTGCTGCACACGGCACAACAGGACGGGCTGATCGCCGCGGACACCCTGCGCATGATGGAAGGCGCCATCTCGGTGGCCGAACTGACTGTCGGCGACGTGATGATCTCGCGCTCGCACATGGTGTCGCTGCCGGTCGACTCGCCGTTCCTGGAACTGATGAAGCAGGTGGTGGAATCGGGCCACTCGCGCTTCCCGGTCCACGGCGAGAACAAGGATGACATTCTCGGCATCCTGCTGGCCAAGGACCTGCTGCGCGGCGTGGTCGCCGACAACACCCACGCCAGCGTGCGCGAGTTGCTGCGTCCGGCGGTGCTGATCCCCGAATCGAAAAAGCTCAATGTGCTGCTCAAGGAGTTCCGGCTCTCGCGCAACCACATGGCGATCGTGGTGGACGAATACGGCGGTGTCGCCGGGCTGGTCACCATCGAGGACGTGCTGGAGCAGATCGTCGGCCAGATCGACGACGAGCATGACGAGACCGAGGACCACACCGCGCAGATCGCCATCCAGGCCGACGGCCGCTATGTGGTGGACGCACTGACCGCCATCGAGGATTTCAACGAGCGTTTCGGCGCCGATTTCCCCGACGATGACTACGACACCATTGGCGGTCTGGTCACCGAGGCCATCGGCCACCTGCCGGAGACCGGGGACGAGCTGACCCTGGACCGTTTCGTGTTCCGCGTGGCCCGTGCCGATGCCCGTCGCGTGCAGGCATTCCACGTCACGGTGCTGCCCCCCGAAACCCGGGACGACGATTGATCCGCCGGCATCTGCCGCGGCTGCTGTCCGCGTTCCTGCTGCTGTGCCTGCTGCTGGTCTGCACGACCGGCAGCGCCCAGCCGGCCGCGGTCCAGCCCACTGACGCCACCACGCCACGTATCGGCGTGGTGACCATGCTGCCGGGCGAGGTCTTCTTCGAGCGCTTCGGCCACGATGCGCTGGTGGTGCTCGACCCGGCCCGCGACCAGGCCACGTCCTACAACTTCGGCTTCTTCGATCCGTCCGAACCGGATTTCATCGGCAACTTCGTGCGCGGCCGGATGATGTATTACCTGGTGGCGCTGCCCCTGGAAGAAGACCTGGCCCAGTACCGCGACGCCGGCCGCGGGGCCAACCTGCAGTGGCTGGATCTTCCGCCACAGCAGGCGCGGAATCTGGCCGACGCCCTGGCCGAGCGTGCCAAACCGGAAAATGCACGCTACCGCTACGACTACTTCACCGCCAACTGCGCCACGATGGTGCGTGACAGTCTGGATCAGGCCATGGGCGGCGGCCTGCAATCGCAGCTGGCCGGGCGCTCGCGCGGCAATACCTATCGCAGCGAATCGGTTCGCCTTGCCTCGCCCTCACTGTGGATGTGGCTGGGATTCGACCTGGGACTGGGGCCGTTCGCCGACCGGCCACTGTCGCGCTGGCAGGAAGCCTTCGTGCCGATGCGCCTGGCCGACAGCCTGCGCGAAGCCCGCAACAGTGAGGGGCGCCCCCTGGTGCAGGCCGAGCAGCAGCTGTTGCCGCAGCGCCTGGCCGCCGAACCCCAGGAGCAGCGCCGTCACTGGTGGCCATGGCTGCTGGTGGGGCTGGCAGTGTCCGCGTCCCTGTTTGCGGCACGTCGCAAATCCCGGGCGATGGCCGCGTTCGCACTGCCGTTCTGGCTGTTCTGCGGTATCGCCGGTGCGCTGCTGACCTATCTGTGGGGCTTCAGCGAGCATCAAGCCGCCTGGGCCAATCGCAATCTGTTGCTGCTCAATCCACTGGCCCTGCTGCTGATTCCCGGCGCGGTCAGCCTGCTGCGTGGCCGTCGCCCCAGCCGCGGTTTCCGTATCGCAGTGGGGCTGCTGGCCGTGATCGCACTGGTCGCGCTGCCGCTGCACTGGCTGTCGCTGCAGCCGCAGTTCAATGTGCAGTGGATCGTGCTGCTGCTGCCGATCCACCTGACTCTGGCGACCCTGCTCGGCAACCCGGCAGCGACCGTTTCCAAGGCAGAATAGGCCGCATGGAACCGACCCTGCCCGCATCCGTTTCGCCGCCAGTGAACCCGGCGTGCGTGATCAACTGCACCTGGTACGGCGAGGACGGCACGCTGCGCGCACTGGACCTGGACAGCATCAGCGACGTACTGGCCGACGATGCCAAGGGTTTTGTCTGGGTCGGCCTGTATGAGCCCGACGACGCGGTGCTGGACAAGGTGCAGGAGGAGTTCGATCTGCATGACCTGGCCGTCGAAGACACCCGCAAGGCGCACCAGCGGCCCAAGATCGAGACCTATGGCAACTCGCTGTTCGTGGTGGTGCATACCGCGCAGGTGGTTGACGAGCGTATCCGTTACGGCGAAACCCATGCCTTCCTGGGCCCACGCTATCTGGTGACGGTGCGCCATGGCGCTTCGCTGTCCTATGCGCCGGTGCGGGCGCGACTGGAGCGCGAGGCCGAGCAGCTGGCGATGGGTCCCTCGTTCTGCCTGTACTCGGTACTCGATGCGGTGGTCGACAACTACCTGCCGATCACCGACAGCTTCAGCGAAACGCTGGATCTGCTGGAAAAAGACATCTTCGCCGAGAGCTACAAGCGCCGCACGGTGATCCGCCTGTACGAACTGCGGCGCGAGCTCAACAAGATGCGCCTGGCCGTCGCCCCGCTGCAGGATGCGCTGGCGCAGCTGCAACGCAACCAGGCGCAGCTGATCAACGAAGAAGTCCGCCTGTACCTGCGCGATGTGCAGGACCATGCCGCGCGGGTCAACGATGCCATCGATACCCTGCGCGAAATGCTGGGCACCGCGTTGAGCGTGAACCTGTCACTGGTGACGCTGACCCAGGGCGAGACGGTCAAGCGCCTCGGCGCCTGGGCCGCACTGCTGGCCGCGCCCACCCTGATCACCAGCTGGTACGGCATGAACTTCAAGTTCATGCCGGAGCTGGAGGGACGCTTCGCCTATCCGCTGTTGATCACCAGTGTGGCGGTCACCTGCGTCGTGCTGTACCGCCTGTTCAAACGGGCGCGCTGGCTGTAACCGCCGCGGCGCGGCTCCTACCGCCGGCGCGCACCACTTGGCGATACCGGCTCACGACTCCCGCTCAAGCCACGTAGACGGTCTTGATGTTCATGAACTCGTGGATGCCATGCCCGGCCAGTTCGCGACCGAAGCCGGAACGCTTGGTCCCGCCAAATGGCAGACGCGCATCGCTTTTGACCACCGAGTTCACGAACGCCGCGCCGCACTGCAGCTGCAGCGCCAGCGTTTCGCCCCTTGCTGCATCGGCGGTCCACACGCTGCCGCCCAGACCAAACGTCGTATCGTTGGCCACACGCACCGCCTCTGCATCGTCCTTCACCCGCAGGATCGCCGCCACCGGCCCGAACAGCTCCTGCTCGTAGGCCGGCATGCCGGGGCCGACTTGGTCGAGGATGGAGGCCTGGTAGCCGGCATGGCTGCCGGCCACCGGCTCACCGCCCAGCAGCAGCGTTGCCCCCTTGTCGATGCTCTCACGCACCTGCCGGTGCAACTCGTCGCGCAGGTCCCCACGCGCCAGCGGCGCCAACGTGGTCGCCTCGTCCTGCGGATCACCGTGGATGCGCGCCTTGGCGGCTTCGACAAAGCGCTTCACGAAGGTGTCGGCGATGGGCTCCACCACGATGAAGCGTTTTGCCGCGATGCAGGTCTGGCCGGCATTGTCGAAGCGCGACTTCACCGCGGCCGCGACCGCCGTATCGATATCGGCATCCGCCAGCACCACGAACGCGTCACTTCCGCCTAGCTCCATCACGCACTTTTTCAGCTGATCACCGGCGTTGGCCGCGATCGAACGCCCTGCCCGCTCGCTACCGGTCAGCGTGACCGCCTTGATACGGCGGTCGCGCAACACCGCGGCGGCCTGCTCATTGTCGATATGCAGCACGTCGAACACGCCCTGCGGCACACCGGCGGCAGCCACCACCTCGCGCAACAGATCGGCGCATCCGGGCACATTGCTGGCGTGCTTGAGCAGCGCCACGTTGCCGGCCATCAAGCCCGGTGCAAGGAAGCGGATCACCTGCCAGACGGGAAAATTCCACGGCATCACCGCCATCACACAGCCGATGGGCTGATAGACCACGTAGCTGCGCTGGGCTTCGGTGGGCACCGGCTGCGGCGCGAGATAGTCGCCGGCGTGATCGGCGTAATACTCGCAGGCGGCGGCACTTTTCTCGATCTCGGCCAGCGCCTCGCGGCGCAACTTGCCCATCTCGGCGGTCATCGTGCGCTGAAGCTCATCGCGTCGCGCGCGCAAGCCGGCAGCGATCTTGTGCAGGAACTGTCCCCGTTGCGCCAACGCCAGTGACGACCATGCCGGGAACACCGACTCGGCGGCGGCAAGCCGCTGCTCGATCTCGGCCGCGCCCATCAGCGCGATCGTGCCTACGACCTGCCCGCTGAAAGGATTCACTGTCTGATACGACGCCATGGCACACACCTGCATTCAACGAGGCGGTCATGGTAACGCCGGCACTGGAAAGCCGGCGTCAGTACATCGCGTGGCAGGCCGCCGCGCCGCGGCGCGCATACCGCAGGCGCGACGGATCAGCCGTTGTCCTGCAGGGCCAGCTGCATGTCGCGCTGGCGCAGCTTGTCGGCACGTGCGGAAATCCACCAGCCGATCACCGCCACCGCCGATACCGCCAGCACCAGCAACGTCGCCAGCGCATTGATCTTCGGGCTCACGCCCATGCGCACCGAGGCGAAGATCTTCATCGGCAGCGTGGTCGAACTGGGGCCGGCGACGAAGCTGGCGATCACCACGTCATCCAGCGACAACGTGAACGCGAGCAGCCAGCCCGACATCAGCGCCGGAGCGATGATCGGCAAGGTGATCAGGAAGAACACCTTCAGCCGGTTGGCGCCCAGGTCCATCGCCGCCTCTTCCAGCGAACGGTCCAGCTCCTGCAGACGCGAGGAGACCACCACCGTGACGAAGGAAATGGTGAAGGTCACATGCGCTATCCAGATCGCCACCACGCCCTTGGAGGGCAGCCCGAACAGCCCCCCCATCGACACCAGCATCAGCAGGATCGACAGGCCGATGATCACTTCCGGCATCACCAGCGGCGCAGTCATCAGCGCCCCGAACAGCGTCTTGCTGGGAAAACGCTTGAAACGCGTCATCGCCATCGCCGCCATCGTGCCGATCACCATCGAGGCCGTAGCCGTCCAGAATGCGATCTTCAGACTCACCCATGCCGCCTGCAGCAGCTGGCGGTCGCGGAACAGTTCGCCGTACCACTTGGTGGAAAAACCCGCCCACACCGTCGCCAGCTTGGATGAATTGAACGAATACAGCATCAACAGCAGGATCGGCAGGTACAGGAACGCAAAGCCGAGCAGCAGTACGCTCCAGCCCAGCCAGGAATTACGCCGGGTCGTGCTCATACCAGTCGCCCCTCCAGCTCGCGCTGTTGCGCACGGTTGAAGATCAGGATCGGAATCAGCAGCAGGATCAGCATCACGATCGCCACCGCCGAAGCCAGCGGCCAGTCGCGGTTGTTGAAGAACTCGCCCCACAGCACACGGCCGATCATCAGCGTATCCGGGCCGCCAAGCATCTCCGGGATCACGAACTCGCCCACCGCCGGGATCATCACCAGCATGCAGCCGGCGATGATGCCGTTGCGCGACAGCGGCAGGGTGATCTTCAAGAACGCCTTCCACGGCCGCGCGCCCAGGTCGTAGGCCGCCTCCAGCAGGCGATGGTCAAGCTTGACCAGGTTGGCGTACAACGGCAGCACCATGAACGGCAGGTAGCAGTAGACGATGCCGATGTAGGCTGCCACCGGGGTGTAGAGGATGCGCAACGGTTCATCGATCAGCCCCATTCCCATCAGGGTCCGGTTGATCAGGCCATTGCTGTCGAGGATGCCGATCCACGCATAGACACGGATCAGGAACGAGGTCCACGACGGCAGCACCACCAGCATCATCGCGATGTTGCGTGCCGACGGCGACATGCGCGCGATCACATACGCCATCGGGTAACCGATCAGCAGCGTCAGCAGAGTGGAGATCAGCGCGATCTTGATCGAGCTCAGGTAGGCCACGACGTACTGGCTGTCGGTGAACAGCTGCGTGTAGTTGCCCAGATTGAGATTGATGGTGAAAGCACTGTCCACGTACTCCACGATCGAGGTGTACGGCGGCATCGCCACCGCCATCTTGGCGAAGGAGATCTTCAGCACGATCAGGAACGGGATCGCGAAGAACAGCAGCAGCCACAGGTACGGCACTCCGATCACCGCAGCCCGGATGTCGGGCAGCCAGCGCCGCCAGCCGTTTCGCTGGGAACGGATCGCGCTCATGAGGTCAGCACCACGCCGTCGTTGTCGTCCCAGGACACCCAGACCTCGTCGTTCCAGGTGATGCCATCGCTGTCCCAACGCTTCATGTTGGCGAAGTTGGACAGGATCTTGGCGCCACTGGGCAGCCGCACGTGGTAGACCGAATGACTGCCGAAATAGGCGATGTCCTCGACCACGCCGCGCGCCTTGTTGGTCTCCCCTTCCGGCTCGTCCTTGCCGATGTGCACCTTCTCCGGCCGCAGCGCGAACGCCACCGGCTGGCCTTCATAGCCGGTGATGCCGTGGCCGACGTAGATGGGCGCCGGGAAATCGGCGGTACGCACGGTGACGTATTCGGGCAGGTCTTCATCGATCACGCCCTCGATCAGGTTGACAGAACCGATGAAACCGGCCACGAAGCGGTTGGCCGGCTGCTCGTAGATGTCATCGGGCTTGCCGATCTGCTGGATCCAGCCCTGGTCCATCACGGCGATGCGGGTGGCCATGGTCATGGCCTCTTCCTGGTCATGGGTGACCATCACGCAGGTCACGCCCAGCTGCTCGATGATGTTGACCAGCTCCAGCTGCATCTTCGAGCGCAGCTTCTTGTCCAGCGCGCCCATCGGCTCATCCAGCAGCAGCAGTTTCGGCCCTTTGGCCAGCGACCGCGCCAACGCCACGCGCTGCTGCTGGCCACCGGAGAGCTGGTGCGGCTTGCGCTTGGCGAGCTTGCCCAGTTGCACCAGCTCCAGCATCTCACCCACACGGCGCGCGACCGCGTCCTTGGCCAGTCCGTCCTGTTTCAGGCCGAAGGCGATGTTCTGCTCCACGGTCATGTGCGGAAACAGCGCATAGGACTGGAACATCATGTTGATCGGCCGCTCGTAGGGCGGTAGCGCGGTGATCGGCTGGCCGTCGAGCAGGATCTTGCCCTTGGTCGGGGTCTCGAACCCGGCCAGACAGCGCAGCAACGTGGATTTGCCACTGCCCGACCCGCCCAGCAGCGCGAAGATCTCCCCTTTGCGCACGTCAAGATTGACGTCTTCAACGGCGACAAAGCCGTCAAACTCCTTGCGCAGATCACGGATGGACAGGTAGCCGGGCTCGTTGTTCAGGACAACGGTCGCCGGCGTGGCTTCAACGGGCATGCTCAGGCTCCAGGCACGGGCAGATGGACAAACGGACGTAGTTTAGCCCCCGCGTTTTGCAGGGGACACCGCTATATCTGGCGGATGGCCCTCCAGCCAGAGCCGTTCACGGTCAGGGGACAGGGCTGCGCCGGGCCGGTTACCGGCCCCGGAGCTGGGGGAATCCGCTTGCCGGCAGGCCGGGCAGAAAGCAAAACAGCCTCCATGCGGTGCACGGAGGCTGCCTGGGGCAGTACGGGAGCCGTCACAGTCCCCCTGCCGGTCAGCGGGTTCAACGACCGGTCAGGCCGGGACAGACCCCGCGCTGGCGATCAGCGCCCGGTTTTGATCTGGGTCCACAGACGGGTGTACAGCTTGTCCGTCTCCGGGGTGTTGATCCCATAGGTGAACATCTTGGCCGCCACATCGGCCGGCGGATAGACGGTGGCATCGTTGCGGATCGCCTCGTCCACCATCGGCGTGGCCGCCGTGACCGGGTTGGCGTACTGGGTCACGTTGGTGTTGTTGGCGGCCACCTGCGGTTCCAGCAGGTAGTTGATGAATGCATAGGCGTTTTCCGGATGCTTGGCATCCTTGGGGATCGCCAGCATGTCGAACCACTGCGGCGCACCTTCCTTCGGAATCGAGTACGCCACTTCCACGCCATTGCCGGCTTCCTCGGCACGGTCGCGGGCCTGGATGATGTCACCGGACCAGCCCACCACCAGGCAGGTGCTGCCATTGGCCAGCGAACCCACGTACTGACTGGAGTGGAAATTCTGCACATACGGGCGGATCGACTTGAGCAGCCCGGCCGCCTTCTCGATCGCCACCGGATCGGCACTGTGCGGATCTTCGCCCAGATAGTGCAGCGCGATCGGAATCATGTCGGCCGGGGTGTCCAGGATGGTCACGCCGCAATCTTTCATCTTGGCGATGTTTTCCGGCTTGAACACCAGGTCCCAGCTGTTGGCGATCTCGGTGCTGCCACCAAAACGTTCCTTGAGCTTGGCCACGTTGTAGCCGATGCCGGTGGTGCCGATCATGTACGGCACACCGTACTTGTTGTCCGGGTCCTGGCCGGCGATGCGCGCCATCACCGCCGGGTCGAGATTGGCCAGGTTCGGGATCTTGCTCTTGTCCAGCGGCAGGAACACGCCGGCCTGGATCTGGCGGCCGAAGAAGTTCAGCGTCGGCACCACGATGTCATAGCCGCTGTCACCGGTCAGCAGCTTGGTCTCGACCATCTCATCGCTGTCGAACACGTCATAGGTGACCTTGATGCCGGTCGCCTTCTCGAAATTCGGGATGGTGTCCTCGGCGATGTAGTCCGAGTAGTTGTAAACGTTGAGGACCTTGGCCTCGCCGCCTTCGGGCGCCTTGGCGCCTTCGTCCTTGCCACCGCAGGCGGCAAGCAGGGAAAGGGCGACACCCGCGGTCAAAATGCGCAGCTTCATGGATTCTCCAGTGGTGATCCGGGAGCAATGGGGGAACCGGTTGGACCGGTGGTGGCTTATTGTCCCACCTGAGGGCCGCTTAGCGAACCCTCGCCACGCAGCACTTGCACCCATCCATCGCTGTGAATTTCCGCGAAATCATACATTTAGCAGCAGGAATTCACGTTCCCAGGAGCTGATCACGCGGAAGAAGGTCTCGTATTCCTTGCGTTTGACCGAGATGTAGGCGCGACAGAAACGGCGTCCCAGCAATTCCTGCAGCGCATCGCAGCCTTCCAGTCCGTCCAGCGATTCACCCAGCGAGCGCGGCAGCTCGTACCCCAGCCCCTTGGCATTGCCGGTGACCGGCGCGGTCGGTTTGAGGTTCTCGCGGATTCCGAGCAGGCCGCAGGCCAGGGTGCCGGCCATCGCCAGATACGGATTGGCGTCAGAGCCGGCAAAGCGGCTTTCCACCCGCGCATTTTCCTGGGTGTCCATCGGCACGCGCAGGCCGCAGGTACGGTTGTCGAAGCCCCACTCCACGTTGCTGGGCGAAACCTCGCCGAACACCAGACGCCGGTAGGAGTTCACGTTCGGCGCGAAAAACCCCATCGCCATCGGCACATATTTCTGCAGGCCGGCCAGATAGCTCTCGAACAGCGCGCTGTACTCGCCCTCCTTCTTGCCGGCGAACACGTTGCGGCCGTCACTGATGCGCACCAGGCTCTGGTGGATATGCATCGCGCTACCCGGCTCGGTTTCCATCGGTTTGGCCAGGAAGGTCGCATACACCCCGTGGCGCAAGGCCGACTCGCGCATGGTGCGCTTGAACAGGAACACCTGGTCGGCCAGTGACATCGCATCGGCGTGGGTGAAATTCACCTCCAGCTGCGCGGCGCCGGATTCATGGATCAGCGTGTCCACGTCCAGTTTCATCGCGTCGCAGTAGTCGTACATCAGATCGAGGATCGGGTCGAACTCGTTGACCGCGTCGATCGAGTAGGACTGCCGTGCGGTTTCCGGACGTCCGGAACGGCCCGCCGGCGGCAGCAGCGGGAAATCCGGATCGGTGTTCTTCTGCACCAGAAAGAACTCCACCTCCGGCGCGACCACCGGTTTCAGGCCCAGCTCCTCGTAGGCGGCCAGCACCCGCCGCAACACGTTGCGTGGCGCCAGCTCGTGCGGTTCACCGGTCTTGGTGTAGCAGTCATGGATGATCTGTGCGGTCGGGTCGGTGGCCCAGGGCACCATGCGCACCGTGTCCGGATCCGGGCGCAGGATCATGTCCGCATCGGCCGGCGAGGTCAGTTCGTAATAGTCATCGGGAAAATCACCGGTGACGGTGGTGGCGAAGATGCCTTCGGGCAGACGCGTGCCGTAGTCGTGGGAGAACTTGTCCGCCGGGATGATCTTGCCGCGCGCGTTGCCGGTGATGTCCGGCACCAGGCATTCGACCTCGGTGATGTGCCGTTCCTTGAGCCAGCGCAGCAGGGAACTTTCTTCCTGCACGCTGGCAGCGGTCTTGCGGGTTCGGGGGCGCGAGGTCATGACGGATCAACTTTTCTGTTTCTGCGACTGGTAGCGGCGACAGGCCTCGCCGAAGGCTTTGAAAATACCGCAATAGAACGGGTTCTCGCTGAAACGCCATTCCGGATGGAACTGCACGCCCAGCAGGAACGATGAGCCGGGGCCACGGCCGGGGCCACGGAAGGCCTCGATCAGCCCATCGGGCGCACGTGCCTCGACCTGCAGGCCCTCGCCCAGCCGGGACACGCCCTGGCCGTGCACGGAGTTGACCTGCACTTCGCCCGTACCGGCAATGCCGGCCAACAGGCCCGCCGAGGTCAACGTCAGCCGGTGGGCCGGCCCATATTGCACATCCAGCGGTGAATCCGGATCTTCACGGTGATCGGCCAGGCCCGGCACGTTGTGCACCTGCGGATGCAGGCTGCCGCCACAGGCCACATTGACCTCCTGGAAGCCGCGGCAGATCGCCAGGATCGGCAGGCCCATCGCCATGGCTTGCGGGATCAGGCCCAGCACATTGGTATCGCGTGCCGAGTCGTGCGGATTGCCGGGCCAGCTCGAACCGCCGGCGTAATGGTGCGGCTCGATATTGCTGGTTGCCCCGGTCAGCAACAGGCCATCAAGCCGTGCCAGCCAGGCATCGGCCGGCAGCGGTGGCTGCAACAGGGGAAGCACGACCGGCATCGCCTGCGCAGCCTCGGCCACGGCGCGCACGTACTTCTCACCGACCACGAGAAAGGGATGCGAGCCGATCGGCTTGCGGTCGGTGGGCAAGCCGACCAGCGGCAGGCTGGCCATGCGTCATGCTCTGGAAAGATGCGGAGCACGCTACCGCCCCCCCTGCGATTAGGCAACCACACACCCGGCCCCGTTCAACCCGTGCCCGGCACACCGGTCACCTGCGGGCATGGCAGGTGCGCGCCCTGCACACCGCGCGCTTTACACTCCCCGCCCCCGACCTGACCGATCAATCCGCCTGATGTCCGTGGACACCCCCCAGTCCGGCTATCCCCCCAGCTGGTATGCCGCCAGCCAGGCGGAAGTGCCTGCCCGCCCGCCCTTGCGCGGTCCGGCCCAGACCGACGTGGCCGTCCTGGGCGCCGGCTATACCGGGTTGACCGCCGCACTGGCCCTGGCCGAAAAGGGCTACCGCGTCAGCGTGCTGGAAGCCGAGCGGGTCGGCTGGGGTGCCTCCGGACGCAACGGTGGCCAGGCCATCGTCGGCTACGGCTGCGCGCCGGACACCCTGGAAGCACTGGTCGGCGAGGCCGACGCGCGGCGGCTGTTCGATTTCTCGCGCGACGGCATGGCGATGCTGAAACACCGCATCGCCCGCCACAACATCGATTGCGACTGGCGCGACGGCCATGCCAGCGTGCCGATCCAGCCGCGCCAGGAACGCGCCCTGCGGGCGGACATCGAGCGCATGGCCGCCCGCTACGACTACCCGCTGGAATGGTGGGATCGCGCGCGCCTGCGCCAGGAACTGGCCAGCGAGCGTTACCTCGGTGCGCTGTATGACCCGGCCAGCGGCCACCTGCATCCCTTGGCGTACGCGCAGGGACTGGCGCGTGCGGCCGAAGCCGCCGGAGTCACGCTCCACGAGCATTCGCCGGTGGTGCGGCTGCAGCGCGGCCCACGGGCGGTGCTGCATACCGCGCAGGGCCAGCTCAGCGCCGATTTTGTGGTGCTGGCCGGCAACGCCTGGCTGCAGGGCATCGCGCCGGAACTGGAAACCAGGATGATGCCGGTCGGCACCTATATCGGCGCCACCCAACCGCTGGGCGCCAAGCGCGCCAGGGCACTGATCCGCAACGACATGGCCGTGGCCGACGTGAACTGGGCGCTGGACTACTTCCGCCTGAGCCGCGACCACCGCCTGCTGTTCGGCGGCCAAGCCAACTATTCGGCGCTGCCGCCGCCGGGCCTGCGCGCCAGCATGACCCGGCGCATGCGCCGGGTGTTTCCGCAGCTGGCCGATGTGGAGCTGGAGTACCTGTGGGGCGGCTATATCGATATCACCCGCAACCGCGCCCCGCACTGGGGGCGGCTGACGCCAAACATCTATTTCGCCCAGGGTTTTTCCGGGCATGGCGTGGCCAGCACCGGTCTGGCCGGCGAGGTGATCGCCGCCGCCATTGCCGGCCAGGCCGAACGTCTGGACGTATTCGAGCGCATCCCACACGGCGTGTTCCCCGGTGGCAAAGCACTGCGCATGCCACTGCTGGTGGCGGCCATGTCCTGGTACAAGCTGCGCGATCTGCTCGGCTAGGCCAACCGGTTCAAGTTCTTACGGCAGCCGCCGCTACCGGTTGTGATGCCCCAGCACCTTGCCCCCATGCCTGCCCTGCCGCAGGCCACTTTCGACAGCCGCCCGATCACGCCGCTGCCCCAGCGGATCCTGCTGGTGGAGAACTCGCGCACGTTCACCTCCATGCTGCGCGCAGCCATCGAGCAGCGCCTGGAGCTGCCGGTCAGCGTCGCCTCCACCCTGGAGGAGGCCGGCGAACTGCTGGACAGCGAAGGCGGCTGGTTCCTGGTGTTGACCGGGCTGGTACTGGCCGACGGGCACCGCGACCGCGTGGTCGACTATTTCGTCGATCGCGGCCTGCCCACCATCGTGGTCAGCGGCGTCTACGACGAGGGCCTGCGCAAACGCGTGCTGCAGCAGCAGATCATCGACTACGTGCTGAAGAACACCCCCGGCAGCATCGACTACCTGGTGTGGCTGGTGCAGCGCCTGGAACGCAATCGGCGCATCTCGGCCCTGGTGGTGGACGACTCGCCCTCGGCGCGCGCGTATGCGGCCTCGCTGCTGGGCATGTACGGCTATCACGTCAGCGAGGCGGCCGACGGCGCCAGCGCGCTGCAGGTGATAGAAACCGATCCGGCGATCCGCCTGGTCATTGTCGACCAGGAAATGCCGGGCATGGATGGCGTGGAACTGACCCGCCGGCTGCGTGCGCTGCGCGCGCGCGACAAGGTGGCGGTGATCGGCATTTCCGGCAACGCCGATCCGTCCCTGATCCCGCGTTTTCTGAAGAACGGCGCCAACGATTTCCTGCGCAAGCCGTTCTCGCGCGAGGAGTTTTTCTGCCGCATCTCGCAGAATGTGGACCAGCTGGAGCTGATCGGCACCCTGCAGGATCTGGCCACGCGCGATTTCCTTACCGGCCTGCCCAACCGGCGCAGTTTCCTGGAGCAGAGTCAGCGGCAACTGGGCCAGAACCGAACCGGCGCCATCACCGTGGCGATGCTGGACATCGACCACTTCAAGCACATCAATGACAGCCTCGGCCACGAAGCCGGCGACCAGGCGCTGCGTGCGGTCGCCGCGGTGCTGCAGGCCCACACCCGGCCGCACGACCTCAGCGCGCGTTTTGGCGGCGAGGAATTCTGCATGCTGGTCAACGACCTGGACGAGCCACGCAGCATCGAGTACTTCGAGCAGCTGCGCCAGGCCGTGGCGGCGTTGCAGCTGCAATTTGGCGAAAGCACGTTGCGCATGACCGTCAGCATCGGCCTTTGCCACATGCCCGCCCACCACGGCAGCCTGCACCAGCTGATCACCGAGGCCGACCGCCAGCTGTATCTGGCCAAAGCCGGCGGGCGCAACCGCGTCTGCAGCCAGCAGCTGCCGTGATGGCCAGCGCCACTGGCGTCGCCGGCGGGCCTTGATCCAGATCAACGCGCGCCGGGCCGCCACTGCCTAGAGTGCCGCCCACAGCTCTCACAGGAAGAACGCGCAGTGGCACTACTGGTATGGCAGGACGATCTCAATACGGGCGTGGAAGTCATCGACCACCAGCACATGCGTATCGTGGAGATGCTCAACCACCTGCACGTCGCGCAGAAGAGCCTGGAGCGCGTGGCGGTGGCCGAAGTGATCGACGAACTGGTGGACTACACCATGTCGCACTTCGCCTTCGAGGAAGAGCTGATGGAAGAAGCCGGCTATCCGTTCTGTGCCGCCCACAAGCGGGTCCATGAGGTGTTCGGCAAGCGCGTGTCCGAATACCGCCTGCGCTTCCAGGCCGGCGAAGATGTGACCGACGAGCTGCGCAACATGCTCTCGCGCTGGCTGTTCAACCATATCCGCGGTGACGACAAGGCCTATGCCGAACAGGTCAAGCGCCACCTCAACCAGTTCACCCGCGAGCACCAGCAGGGTGGCTGGCTGGGACGCACGCTCAAGCGCCTGTTCCACTGAGCATGGGCCGCGCCGACGCCCTGCACCGCGAACCGTTCACCGGCCTGCGCTGGCTGGTGAGGGTGATCCGCCAGCTGGGCTGAACCGCCACAACCCAGCCGCGGCCCGCAAAGTGCCTACGCGGGTACCGCTGCGCGCTGGCGCCGGCGCCGGATCAGCACCCACAGCGCCGCCCCGGTGACCAGCGCGGTCACACACAGATAGCCACCGACAGCGGCAATCCCGAAGCGGCCGGCCAGCCAGGTCGCCGCATACGGTGCCGGCGCCGCACCAAGAATCCCGGCCAGGTTGAACGACAGTGACGCGCCGGTATAGCGCAGCTGCACCGGATACAGGCTGGCCAGCATGGTGCCGCAGGGGCCGTAGGTCAGCCCCATCAGGAACAGACCCAGCGACAGGAACAGCAGTACCTGCCATGGATGCCCGGCCTGGAACAGCGGTTGGAACAGCAGACCGAAGACGAAGATCGCCCCCGTCGCCCATAACATCGCCTTCAAGGTGCCGCGCCGGTCGCCATACAGCGCGGCCAGCGGGATGCCCGCGGCGAAGAACAGGATGCCCACCATCTGTAGCAGCAGGAATTCCTCGCGCGCGTACCCCAGCGCCGAGGTGCCATGGCCCAGGGTGAACACCGTCATCAGATAAAACAGCACGAAGGTGGCAAAGGCCGCCAGGGTGCCGGCGACAACCGCAAAGCCATGCCCGGCCAGCACGTCACGCAACGGAAGGCGCACCCGCTGGCCGTTTTCCAGTGCTTTGCGGAAATCCGGGGTCTCGTGGATGTTCAGGCGCACCCACAGGCCGACGATCACCAGCAATGCACTGGCCACGAACGGCACCCGCCAGCCCCAAGCCAGGAACGCGGCATCGTCCATCACCTTGCCCAGCAGCAGGAACGTGCCGGCCGAGAGCAGAAACCCCAGCGGCGCACCCAGCTGCGGAAACATTCCGTACCACGCCCGCTTGCCCGGCGGCGCGTTCTCGGTCGCCAGCAATACCGCGCCCCCCCATTCGCCCCCCAGTCCCAGCCCCTGGCCGAAACGGCACAGCGCCAGCAGCAACGGCGCAATCAGGCCGATGCGCTCATAGGTGGGCAGCAGGCCGATGGCCACGGTCGACAGGCCCATCGTCAGCAGCGCCGCCACCAGGGTGGCTTTGCGGCCGATGCGGTCGCCATAGTGGCCGAACACCGCCGAGCCGACCGGGCGCGCGATGAAGGCCACCGCAAAGGTCGCCAGTGATTGCAGCAGCGCCGCCTGGGGGCTGCTTTCCGGGAAGAACAGTTGCGGAAACACCAGCACCGCGGCGGTGGCGTAGATGTAGAAATCGAAAAATTCAATGGTGGTGCCGACCAGGCTGGCCGCCAGCACCCGGCGCGGAGAATTGGCGGCAGGCGCGGTCAGCAAAGAAGACGTCATCGGAGGATCACCGGAAATTTCCGCAGGATTCTGCCACGGCCGCCGCGGCCGGCAAGCAACGGTTGCAAGCGCCACCGATGGCCGGTGCTATTCGCGCTTGAGCAATGCCTTCAGGTTGGCGAACGGGTTGGCAGTGGCCGCCGCGGTGCGTTCTTCGGCCTGGTTGGCCGCCACGCCGGTGTAATCGGCATAGCGCGAATGCTCATTGTCATGGCAGTACACGCACAGCAGCTCCCAGTTGCTGCCGTCGGGCGGATTGAAATCGTGGTCGTGGTTGCGGTGATGCACCGTCAGTTCGGTCAGGTTGGCGCGGGTGAATTCGCGGGCGCAGCGGCCGCAGACCCAGGGGTACATCTTCAATGCACGTTCGCGGTAGCCCTTCTCGCGCTGTTCGGCATCGCGCCGGGCCTGCGCCACGATGCGATCCAGCGCGGCATGGTCAGGACCTGAAGACTTGGAGGACATGGAAATTGCCGGAAGTAGGACAGATGGACGCGACTGTAGCGCCGGCGCGCAGCCGCCACCAGCGCCAACGCGCCGCGTAGCGGTCAGCTGCGCAGATTGATCCAGGTCGCCTTCATTTCGGTGTACTTGTCGAAGGCATGCAGCGATTTGTCGCGGCCGTTGCCGGACTGCTTGTAGCCGCCGAACGGCGCGGTCATGTCGCCGCCATCCCAGCAGTTGACCCACACGCTGCCCGCCCGCAGGCCGCGGGCGACGCGGTGGGCACGCGAGATGTCCCGCGTCCACACGCCGGCCGCCAGGCCATAGTCGCTGTCATTGGCCAGTTGCAGGGCCTGCGGCTCGCCATCGAAAGCGATGACCGACAACACCGGGCCGAAGATCTCCTCGCGGGCGATCCGGCTGGAGGGCGCCACCTCGTCGAACACGGTTGGTTCGATGTAACAGCCGCCGGCCACCACCTGGGCACGTTTGCCGCCCAGCAGCAGACGCCCGCCCTCGGCGATGCCCTCTTCCACATAGCCCAGCACCCGCGCGGTCTGCGCCTCGTCCACCATCGCGCCTATCGCCGCATCCGGCTCGAACGGATGCCTAGGCTGCATTTTCCGGCCATGTTCGACCACCCGGGCAACGAACTCATCCTTGATCGGGCGCTCCACCAGCAGCCGTGAGGCGGCGGTACAGACCTCGCCCTGGTTGTAGAAGATGCCGCGGGCCGCCGCCTCGGCCGCCTTGTCCAGATCATGGGCATCGGCAAACACGATGTTCGGACTCTTGCCGCCGCACTCCATGTAGGCGCGTTTCATGTTCGACAGCCCCGCACACTGCAGCAGGCGCTTGCCCACCGCGGTGGAACCGGTGAACACCAGTCCGTCCACGTCCATATGCAGGGCCAGCGGTTCGCCGGCGCCCTTGCCACTGCCCGGCACCACATTGAACACGCCCTCGGGAAGGCCCGCTTCGGCCACCAGTTCGGCAAAGCGCAGCGCGCTCAGTGGCGATTTCTCCGAAGGCTTGAGCACCACCGAGTTGCCGGCCGCCAACGCCGGGGCGATCTTCCACGCCGCCATCAGCAGCGGGAAATTCCACGGCACGATCGCGCCGATCACCCCCAGTGGCTCGCGGGTGATCAGGCCCAGCTCGTCAGTGCCGGTCGGCGCAATCTCGCCATAGAGCTTGTCCACCGCCTCGGCGGTCCACTGCAGGCAGCGGATCACCCCGCCGATATCGACCCGGCGCGCCTCGGCCACCGGCTTGCCCATGTCCAGGGCTTCCAGCAACGCCAGCTCATCGGCGTGCTGCTCGACCAGCGCCGCCAGCCGCAGCAACCCCTGCTTGCGCTTGACCGGCTTGAGTCCGGACCAGTGCCCGGCAGTGAAACTGCGCCGCGCCGCGGCCACCGCACGGTCGATATCCACCTGCCCGCCATCGGCCACCTGCCCCAGCACCCGGCCGTCGATCGGGCTGATGCAGGTGAACGTGGCCCCGGAGGCCGCATCCACATAGCGGCCATCGATGAACGCGCGCGTGCGCAAGGCCAGGCCATCGGCCAGCATTTGCCACTGTTCACGCAGGTGCGGAATGGTCATGACGGTTTCCGGACGTACAGGACGCGGCACAGCGCCGCACGCCTGCATGTTACGCCGGCGCCCGTGCACACCCGGCATGAATCGCGCGTGGCCTGAACCGGACCGGATTGGCCGCCCGCGCGCCGCGATCACTACAATGCCGCCCCCAATGTTTTACCGGCAGTGCACATGGACATCATCGTCAACGAAGAACTCAAGGCCTATATCGACCCGCTCACGCAGGACGAGCACGACGCGCTGGAGCGCAGCCTGCTGGCCGAGGGCTGTCGCGACGCGCTGGTGCTGTGGGGCAACGTGCTGATCGACGGCCACAACCGCTACGGCATCTGCACCCGCCACAACATCCCGTTCAACACGGTGCAGAACACCCGGTTCAAGTCGATGGACGACGTGCACCTGTGGATGATCGAGCAGCACCTGGGCCGGCGCAGCGTGTCGGACTACCAGCGCGGTGTGCTGGCGCTGCGCAAGCGCGACATCATCGAAGCCCGACGCCGCGCCGAACAGGAACAGCTGCGCCGCGAGAGTGAAGGCGAAGCCACGGCCAGCGCGGCCAACGAGGGCGATACCGATACCCCTCCGTGGGAACCGGCGCCGAAGCTGTCCAAGGCCGATCTGGCGCGCGAAGCCAAGCTCAGCCCCAGCCAGGTGACGATGATCGAGAAGATCCACGATCACGCCACACCGGAAGTGATCGAAGCCATGCGCGTGGGTGCGATCTCGCTCAGTGCCGCTGCCACCGTGGCCAGCCTGCCGGCCGAGGAACAGCGCGCGGCGGCCAAGGGCGGCAAGGAAGAGCTGAAGCAGGCGGTCAAGCGCGTGCGCGAAGCCAAGCGCAAACCCAAGGCCGCGCGCGACGAGGACAACGCCCCATCGCCGGGCGTCGCCGAGGCTGATGGCCAAGATGACACCTTCGATAGCGCGGAAGTGCAGGCGCTGCGTCAGCGGGTGGCCTCGCTGACCGCCGAGAACCAGGCGCTGCGCATGGAGCTGGACGCACTGCGCGCCCGCGTTGCAGCCCAGCGTAGCGATGCAGCGGCCGAAGACGCCGACGCTTGATCACCCCGCCCGCGCGCCCTACGCTGCGGCCACGCCCTGCAAGGAGCTCGCGATGGCATCGGCTTCCCCTGAACTTGAATCGTTCGTCCGCGACGCCCTGATCCGCGGGCATACCCGCCAGCAGGTCAGCCAGGCGCTGCTGGCGGCCGGCTGGAGCAGCGAACAGGCCCGTGGCGCACTGGACAGCTGGGCCGAGGTGGACTTTCCCCTGCCGGTGCCGCGCCCCCGTGCCTCGCTGTCGGCACGGGAGGCTTTCGTCTATCTGTTGCTGTTCAGCACGCTGTATTTCTTCGCATGGAACCTGGGCAGCCTGCTGTTCAAGCTGATCGAACACGCCCTGCCCGACCCGGCCGATGCCCAATGGCAAGTGCTGCGACTGGGCCCAGCGATCCGCTGGTCGGTCTCGGCGCTGGTGATCAGCTTTCCGGTATTTGCCTTTCTGTCGCAGCGGATCAGCCGTGACGTGACCCGGCATCCGATCAAGCGGCTGTCACCGGTCCGCCGCTGGCTGACCTACCTGACCCTGTTTATCGCCGCCACCGTATTGATCGGTGACCTCACTACGCTGGTCTACAACGTGCTCGGCGGCGAGCTGAGCCTGCGCTTCGGCCTGAAGGTGCTGGTGGTCGGCGTGCTGGCCGGTACCGTGTTCGGCTGGTACCTGTGGGACCTGCGGCGCGAGGAGGCCACACCATGAGCCATGGCAACTGGGGCAGCCGCCTGCTGTGGGCCGCCGGCATCGTCACCGCGCTGGCCGTGGCCGCCGGCGTGTGGATCATCGACTCCCCCGCGCAACAGCGCCTGCAACGCCTAGATGACAGTCGCGTGCAGGATCTGCGCAATCTCGACAGCGCCATCCGCAGCTACCGGCAAAGCCACGACCAGCTGCCATCGGACGTGGCGGCGCTTGCCGCACAGCCGGGTATGGCGCTGAACCTGTCCGACCCGCAGGGCGGGCCGGACTACCGCTACCGCCGTCTGGATGAGAGCCACTTCGAACTGTGTGCCCGCTTCGCCACCGCCAGCAATGTCGGCCTGCGCCGTGGCACCGCCTTCAATGCATGGAACCACCCGTCCGGTGAGCACTGCTACCGGCGTTCGCTCCAGGATGAGGACTGAGCGGCGGTGAACACGCCGTGCGATCCGCGCCGCGCGCAGCTGCGGCGCCTGAAGGGCTATGCGCTGGCGATGCTGCTGGCGATGCTGGCCGGCTTCATCGTCAGTCATCTCAATGACGAGCGTGGCATCTGGGCGTGGGTCGGGGCGTTCTGCGAAGCGGCCACGGTCGGCGCACTGGCCGACTGGTTCGCGGTGGTGGCGCTGTTCCGGCGGCCGTTGAACCTGCCGATCCCGCACACGGCGATCATTCCACGCAACAAGGAGCGCATCGCCGACAGCCTGGCGGTATTCGTGCGCGACCATTTCCTTGAGCCGCAGGCACTGCTGGCCAAGCTGAAAGTATTCGATCCTGCCACCCGTCTGGGCGAGTGGCTGTCGCAACCGGCGCAGGCCAGGATGCTGGCCGGGATGGCGCGCGGCTGGGCGGTACAGGCGCTGGATCTGCTGGACGAGGCCGCCGTGCGTCGCTCCATCCAGGGCTTTGTGGTCCAGCAGTTGCGGCAGTGGAACGCGGCGGCCACCGCCGGCGATCTGCTGGGCCTGCTCACCGCCGACAACCTCCACCAGCGCGTGCTCGACGAAGGCCTCAGGCGTGTTGCCGGCTGGCTGGACAACGACAGTGTCCGCCAGCAGGCCTCGGCGCTGATCGTGCGTTACATCCGCAAGGAGTGGCCCAAGCTGGCCAACACCGTGGACTGGGTCAAACCGGTCGACGAGATCGGCGACTCGCTGGCCGACCGCCTGGCCTGCGCGGCGCTGGAAGAACTGCAGGCGGTGCTGTCGCAGCCGGAGCATCCGCTGCGGCAGGACTATGCGCGCTGGCTGGGCGATTACATGCGCCGGCTGCGCGAAGATCCCGCGCTGGCCAACAGGGTCGACGCGCTCAAGCAGCAGATGCTCGACCACCCGGCGCTGCAGGACTATGTGCAGGGCCTGTGGCAGCGCGTGCACGGCTTCCTGCGCGAGGATCTGGCGCGCGAGGATTCGGCGCTGGCCGGCCATCTGGAGCGCAGCCTCGGCCAGCTCGGCGCCGCCATCAGTCGCGATCCGGCGCTGCGCGATGCGCTCAACCAGCACATGCTGGCCGGCGCCGGGAAACTCACCAACCGCCTGCGTGCCGGCGTCACCACCCATATCGCGCAGACAGTGAAAGGCTGGGATGAGGAAAAACTGGTCGAACAGCTGGAACTGAGCGTCGGGCGCGACCTGCAGTACATCCGCTTCAATGGCACTCTGGTCGGCGGCCTGATCGGCCTGCTGCTGCATGCCTTGACCGGCTGGCTGCGTTTCTGAGACCGGCTGCTGCGGCATCTGCCGGCATGCAGTAAGCTCCGCCCACTCCGGGGGGATCGATGAAACGTAAACTGCTGGCATTGTCCATCTGCGCACTGGCTGGCGACGCCTGCGCACAACGTGTCTACAAGTGCCTCAAGGGCAGCGAAACCATCTACCAGTCACTGCCCTGCCCGATCGAGCAGGACACCGGCGTCAGCCGCAAGGTGGTGGGCGATCCGCGCCTGACGTACGAGGAACGCTACCGCAACGAGGAAATGCTGCGCCGCGCCCGGGCGCGCATGCAGGCCGACGCCGGCCGTGGCCAGCCGGCCAGCGTGCGCGGCACCGTCATCGATGCGGCGGCCGATCCGGAACGCTGCGAGAACGCCAAGTGGCGTCACGAGCTGGCCAAGACCTTTGGCCGCGCCGACGCCGACGCGCTTGGAAAATCCATCGAAGAAGCCTGCCGGCGCTGATCGCCGCGCCGGCGTCTGGGGTGGATGGCAGCGGTTGCCGGACGGGCGGCCGCTCAGGCGCCGTGACGTCGCAGCTCCCACGCCCGGTGGATGCGCGCGTTGCGTTCGAAGTCCAACCCGATGGTCTGGGCTGAAATCTCCGTGCACGCGGCAAATTCCCTGATCGCGTCCTCATCGAGCTTGAAGCGACGGAAGTTGTTGGAGAAATACAGCACGCCGTCCGGGCTCAGACGCGCCACCGCCGCACGCAGCAGGCGCACATGCTCGCGCTGCACGTCGAAGTCCTCGGCGCGGGCGGAATTGGAGAAGGTCGGCGGATCGCAGAAGATCACATCGAAGCGGTGCCGCTCGGCTTCCAGCCAGGCCAAGGCGTCGGCCTGGATCAACTGGTGCTGGCTGCCGCCCTTGCCGTTCAAGGCCAGGTTGTCGGCACACCACTGCAGGTAGGTACCGGACAGGTCAACACTGGTGGTCGTAGCCGCACCGGCCACCGCCGCCTGCACCGTGGCTGCGCCGGTGTAGCAGAACAGGTTGAGGAAGCGTTTGTTGGTGGCTTCCTGGGCCATGTGCCAGCGCAGCGGGCGATGGTCCAGGAACAGGCCGGTGTCCAGATAGTCGAACAAGTTCACCCGCAACAGCGCATCGTTCTCACGCACCAGCACGAACTCGCCGCGCTGCTCGAAACGGCCGTACTTGCTGCCGCCCTTGCCACGCTCGCGCGACTTCAGTGCGACCTGGTCGGCCGGCACCTGGAACACCTCGCGCGCGGCCGCCAGCAGCTCGTTGCGACGGCGGCGCACGTCGACATCGGGAATCTCCGCCGGCGCGGCGTATTCCTGCACATGCAGAAACGTGCGGCGCTGGCCGCCATCTTCCTGATAGACGTCGATCGCCGCCGCGTACTCGGGCAGGTCCGCGTCATAGACGCGATAGCAGCTGATCTGCTCGCGGCTGAGCCAGTTCTTGAACTTTTTGACGTTCTTGCGCAGACGGTTGGCCACCATCTGCGCGCCCTCGCTCAGTTCGCGCGGCTGGCCGTCGCTCTCGCGCCTGGGCACCGCGATCGGATCGCAGACAATCAGCGCGCACTCGATCGCGCCGTTGAACAGCTGGTAGGTCTTGCGCGCGCGCAGGCCCGTGGCGAAAGCCAGATCGGTGCTGCCGCACAGCAGGCTCGCCCGCCACTGCGGCACCGCGCGCTTGAGCGCATCACCCAGCTGGCGGTACAGCGCGTTGTCCGCGGCCAGGCGCTCGTCATACGGGGGATTGCAGACCACGCAGCCGGTCGCCTGCGGCGGTACCTGCAGATCGACCACATCACGCACACCGAACCAGATCGCCTCGGCGACCCCGGCCACTTCCGCGTTCTCCTTGGCTGCGCGGATCGCGTGCGGATCGTTGTCGCTGCCGTGGATGACCTGCTTCAGTGCCGCGCGCCCGATGCGCTCACGCTCACGCGCCTCGGCCATCAATTCCTTCCACTGCGCCTGATCGAACCCCCGCCAGCGGCTCGGCGGCAGGCTGCCGTGCCGTTGCAGGCCCGGCGCCACATCGGCGGCCATCAGCGCGCCTTCGATCAGCAAGGTGCCACTGCCGCACATCGGATCGAGCAGGCCGCCCCCTTCGGCGTGGATCTTCGGCCAGTTGGCACGCAGCAGCACCGCCGCGGCCAGGTTCTCCTTCAGCGGCGCTTCGTTCTGCGCGTTGCGCCAGCCTCGCCGGTGCATCGGACCGCCGCTCAGATCGATCGAGATCGTCGCCCGGCCCTTGCGCAGGGACAGGTTGATGCGCACGTCCGGGAATTCCGTATTCACCGAGGGGCGCTCCTGGCCCTGCCCGCGCAGACGGTCCACCACCGCATCCTTGATCCGCTGCGCGGCAAAGCGCGCATGGGTGATCGCGGTACCGGAGACGTGCGCGTCCACAGACAGAGTCAGATCCGAATGCAGGTGCTCCTCCCACGGCATCACCACCACGCCCTGATAGAGCGAGCCCTCGTCCGGACATTCGAACTCGGCCAGCGGCCACAGCACACGGCTGGCCAGTCGTGACCAGAGGACCACGCGCTGCGCATCGCGCAATTGGCCTTCGGCATTGACGCCGGCGATGGTGGCGGTGGCGACGGGCAGGCCCAACGCCAGCAGTTCGTCGGCAAGGAGGTACTCCAGGCCCTTGGCGCAGGAAACAAAGAATTTCACGGGATCGGATCGACTGTCGGAAAAGGGAGGGACACCTAGCGGGCACGCCATCTGCGCACCCGGAAACCGGAATCCAAGGCCGCCATTGTAGGCAACTGTCGCCGCCGCCGCCCTCACGGGCCGTGGCGGCAGGCATCAAAGCCCGCGCAGCAGGCTCTCGAAGGCCTGTGCCGAAGCCTGCACATGGCGGGCCAGACGGTGGCCGTCATCGACCATCAGCAACCGCGCCGAACGCTGCTGCGCCCAGGCGATGACCTGTGCGGCCGGGATCAGCTCGTCATGCCAGGCGTGGACCACGCTGATCGGCACCTTGGCCGCGTCCAGGGCGGGCATCGGCCCCATCGTGGTGGGGGGAACCATCAGGAACAGCGCGCGCGTGGGTACCTGCAGCGAGGCGATCGCCGAGATATAGGCGCCCAGGCTGGAGCCGGCCAGCACCACCGGCCCGCGGGTGGCCGCGTCACCGGCCAGCTGGACCAGCCGTTGCAGGCGCGCGGGCACATCGCCGACACGGCTGATGTCCTGGCGGCCATCCAGATCGGTGTAGTCCGGGCGCTCATGACTGAAGCCCAGTCGTTCGGCCACCTCGGCCAGCGCGGTGACCTTGGTCGCGTCCGGGCCGCTCTCGAAACCGTGGGAAAGAATGCAGTGGCCGCGGCTCATGGCGCCCTGCCGGATACGGGGTAAGTCATGGTGCAAATGCTAGCATCCACCGATGTCCGCGCCCCCTGCTCCCGTCATTGTTTCCGCGCCACTGCCGTATGAGTCCGTCCTCGCGCGACGGGCGCTGTCCGACGTCGACCTGGTGGTGATCCACTGCACCGAGCTGCCCGATCTGGTGATGGCCCGCGAATACGGCGAGCGGGCACTGTATGAGAACGGCAGCGGCAACAGCGGCCACTTCTATATCGATCGCGACGGCAGCATCGTGCAATACGTGGCGCTGGAACGGGTGGCGCACCACGTGCGTGGCATGAACCCGCGCTCGGTCGGCATCGAGCTGGTCAATACCGGGCGGTACCCGCACTGGTTCGACTCGCGCCACCAGGCCATGGAGGAGCCGTATACGCCGGCACAGATCCAGGCCCTGATCGCACTGCTGCACTGGCTGTCCACGGCGCTGCCTTCGCTGCGCTGGATTGCCGGGCATGAGGAGCTGGATACCGCACAGGTGGAGGCCAGCGACGATGCCACGCTGAGCGTGGCCCGCAAGCGCGATCCTGGCCCGCGGTTTCCCTGGCCGCAGGTGCTGCAGGCCGTCGCGCTGCATCCCTTGCCCGCTCAGTCCCGCGCCTGATAGACCTTTTCGCCCGCGGTGACGGCCAGATCCAGCCGGTTTGCGGGCGGCGCCACCGGGCACACCACATGCGGGGTAAACGCGCAGGGCGGGTTCTCGGCGCGATTGAAATCCAGCACCACGGTGCCATCGTGCGGGCTCGCCGCGGACAGATAGCGCGCGCCGCCATAGGTTTCACGGCCGCTGGTGCGGTCGGAGAACAGGAAGAACAGGCGCTTGTCGTCGGCTTCCTGCAATTGCAGCACCGGGCGCAGGCGATAGCTGCGGCCGTCGATTTCAAAACGGGCCTCGCCCGGCACCTGGGCCGGCAACGGCGTGCCGATGGAGGTCAGCAGCACCACATCCTCCGGCGTCTTGTACGGGTGCCAGCGCGCGCGCACGCGCCACTGCGGCGCCACGGGGAAGTGCTCTATTCCCCCGAAGTTGCGTCGATACGGCGAGCCGGGGTCGCGATAGCGCCAGCCCCAGACATTGCCGGTGCGCACCAGATAGAACTCCGTCTCTCCCAGGCGGATACGGCTGGCCGCAGCCCCGCCCACCACCGCCGGGATCAGTTCCGCGTGCTGCAGGGGCTTTCCGTCCAGCGTCGCCGTGCTGCCAGCGCCGGCCTGGATATGGGCCGTGTCATCACTGCCCAGCGTCAACGTTCCCAGGACGGAAGGCCCGGCCGGCAGCCGCACCTCGCTGCCGGGCGCACTGCCGATGCGATAACGCCCCGGTCGCAGCCGCCCGGAACCGGCATAGCTGAGCCAGCCGTCGGGCGCGCGCAACGCTTCCAGCCGCTGCGTCCGCCATTGTTCGATTTCGCGCGCGTAGCGCTGGGAGTCGCCATCGGCCGCAGCCGAGCCACCGCGCATGCAGCCGCTGCATGCCAGTGCCAACACCACCAGCGCTGTGCTCATCCGCAAACGCATCCCACTCCCCTGCCCCCTGCCCCTTGCCATGCCGGCCCACCTCCCCGCGGACCGGCCCTCCTGCGCGCTGGCTCAGCCGGTCGCCACCGGTCGCGACACGTCGCTGGACCAGCCACTCCACGAATCGCTGAACACCCGCATGCCGCTCAGACCGGCGATCTCGAACGCCAGCACGAGATGACAGGCGGTGACCCCGGAACCACACATCGCCACCCGCTCGGCCGGCGTATGACCGGCCAGCAGCGGTTCGAGCTCGGCGCGCAATTCTGCCGCCGGCCGGAACCGGCCATCGCCCACGTTCATCCCGAACGGACGATTGACCGCCCCGGGCACATGCCCGGCGGCGCGATCCAGCGGCTCCACCTCGCCGCGATAGCGCTCGCCCGCACGCGCGTCGATCAGCCAGCCCGGCGTCTGCGCCAGCCGCGCGGCCACCTCCTCGGCGCTGACGATCTGCGCGCTGTCGAACTGCCCCGGATACGGCCCCAGCGGCGCAACCTCGGGCACCTCACGTTCCAGTCCAAGACCGGCAGCCTGCCAGGCCGCAACACCGCCATCGAGCACCGCCACATGGCGGTGGCCGATCAGGCGCAACAGCCACCAGAACCGGGCCGCGGCCATGCTGCCGTCAGCCGCGTCGTAGACCACCACCTGCGTCTGCGGTCCGATGCCCCAGCGGCCCAGGGTCGCGGCAAACACCGCGCTGTCCGGCAAGGGATGCCGGCCATGGCCTTTTTTTTCCAGATCGGAAAGATCACGGTTGAGATCGGCGTACACCGCTCCGGGAAGATGCCCGGCCGCATAGCTGGCAGCGCCTGCGTGCGCATCGGCCAGCGAAAAGCGCGCATCCACCAGACGCAGCGCGGTGCTTGCGGTGGCCCGCGCGTCAACCAGCTGCAGTCCGTCAGCGCGCAGCCGCGCCGCCAGCGAATCGACATCCACCAGCGTGGTCCAGGGGGGATCGCTCAACTTCATGGCACTTGCTCCAGTCGACAACGCAGGTTGTAGAGGATGGCGGCCGTCGCCCCCCAGATACGCTGCCCCGGCCAAGTGTATTCCAGCACGTGGCGCATGCGGCCGCTGTACTCCATCGGGACCTGGCGCAGGTTGGCC
The DNA here is from genome assembly GCF_056760315.1 of Stenotrophomonas sp. STEN014. Taxonomy (NCBI): domain Bacteria; kingdom Pseudomonadati; phylum Pseudomonadota; class Gammaproteobacteria; order Lysobacterales; family Lysobacteraceae; genus Stenotrophomonas; species Stenotrophomonas sp. STEN014. Next base: position 78,076 of record NZ_JBRREN010000010.1, read on the forward strand.
GGGTCCATCAGGAAGTCAAACGGCACTTCGAACACCTCGGCCACCTCGGAGGGGTCGGCCACCGCCACGAACGCCGGATCGATCACGGCCACCACCGGACTTACCCGGAAACCGGTAATGGTGAGGAACGGGTCCAGATAGCCCAGCACTTGCACCTGTCGGCGCGCCAGAGCGATCTCCTCCTCACATTCGCGGATCGCGGCCATGACCGGATTGCGATCGGTCGGCTCGATCCGGCCACCGGGAAGTCCCACCTGGCCGCCGTGGTGGCGCAGATGTTCGGTCCGCCGCGTCAACAGCAGCTGCACCCCCTGCGGCCGCGGCATCAGCCCGACCAGCACGGCCGCTTCCACCGGCGGCGTGGGCGGCAGGATGTCGGCCAGTTCACTGTGATTCCAGCCTTGCCCGGCGGGTGCCGCGCTCAGCGGTTCGAGTGCGCGCAACAACCGCACCGGATCGGAAAGCCGCGCCGCGAGCGATCCGGGCGCAATCATCCGCCCCGGCAATACGGCTTCCATCAGATGCTCGCGCATGGCGTCATCCATCTGCAGCCAGGCCCCGATCTCATCGCCACGGCGGGCGCATCCGCGGCAGTGACCGTGGGCATCGAGAACGCAGATTCCAATGCAGGGACTGGGTACGACACGACGTACAGCATCCATCACAAACGCACCATCCAAGCCTATCGCGGTTGGGGACCGGCCGATGCTACCGATTCCGCAAAAAAAATTGCGCCGGTGTTTTCGCACCGGCGCAATTGACGTTGCTCCACTGGCGGTGCGCTTACTTCACGCTGACCAGTTTGATTTCAAACTGCACGGCCACGTTCGGCGGGAACGGGGTACGCGGATCGGCACCGTAGGCCTTTTCTGGCGGCAGGGTCACTTCCCACTTGGCGCCGGCCGGCATCTGCAGCAGGGTTTCGCGCATGGCGGCCATTTCAACTTCGCTGACCTTGATCGACGGGATCGACTGCGCCGGGCGGGCTTCGGTCGGACGCTGGCCGTACGGGAACGGACCGGCCACTTCCAGCGCCACGGTGCTGGCCTGGGTCGGCTTGGCGCCGTTGCCGGCTTCGATCACACGGTACTGCACGCCACTGGCCAGGCTCTGCACGCCGGCCTTGGCCTTGTTGGCGGCCATGAACTGGTCGCTGCGGGTCTTGTTTTCCGCGGCGGCCTTTTCGTACTCGGCCTTGGCGGCCTGGGCACGGGCCTGCTCGCGCTTCTGGAAGGCTTCGACGGCCGGCTTGAGCTGGTCGGCGGTGATGGCCGGCTGCTTCTTGGCGTAGGCATCCTGCAGGCCCTTCACCACCGAAGCGATGTCCAGCTGCTCACCGCGGCCGGTCAGCTCAGCCAGGTTGTTGCCGTAGTCGTAGCCGAAGTAATAGCTCAGCTTGCCCTTCTCGGACGAAACGTCCTGGGCGATTGCAGTGCCGGTCAGGGCCAGGGCGGCCACGGCCACCGCGATAGAACGCAACTTCATCAAACAGTTCTCCAGGAAGGATGTCTCAGGGCAACCATGCCGCCTGAGGCGACGGGTTAGGATAGCGGTCACAAACGCGGACCGCCACCGATCACAGTTGCTCAGACAGTCGGCGGTAAAAAGAGTTCCGCAATCACATTTTTTTAACTTTTCTCAGGAGTTAGCCGATGTCCGAGGCGCCGGTTTCGATCCACACCCAGGGCCTGATCCGCACGATCACCGTGCAGCGCCCGGAAAAGCTCAACGCATTGAACCGGCAGACCCTGGAAGCACTGGACGCCGCCTTCGCCGAGGCCGCGGCAGCGGACGAGGTACGCGTGGTCATCCTCACCGGTGCCGGCCCCAAAGCGTTCGTCGCCGGTGCCGACATCGCGGAGATGAATGGACTCACTCCGGTGCAGGGCCGCGACTTCTCGCTGGTCGGGCAGCAGCTGATGCGCCGCATCGAGCGTCTGAACAAGCCGGTCATCGCGATGGTGAACGGCTTCGCACTGGGCGGCGGGATGGAGCTGGCGATGGCCTGCCATCTGCGGATCGCCGCTGACAGCGCCAAGGTCGGCCAGCCGGAAATCAACCTCGGCCTGGTCCCGGGCTTTGGCGGCACCCAGCGTCTGCTGCGTCTGGCCGGTCGCGCGGCCGCACTGGAACTGTGCCTGCTGGGCGCGCCGATTGATGCGACCCGCGCGCAGCAGCTGGGTCTGCTCACCCGCGTGGTACCGGCCGCGGAACTGGAAGCGGAAACCCTGAAGATCGCCACCCAGCTGGCCCATGCCGCGCCGCTGGCCCTGCGCGGCATTCTCGATACGATCAATGTCGGTGGCGAATGCGCGATCGGCGAAGGGCTGGAGTACGAGAGCGCCCAGTTCGGTCTGGTGTTCTCCACCGAGGACATGCGCGAAGGCACCCGCGCCTTCCTCGAACGCCGCAAGCCGGAATTCCAGAACCGCTGAGCCGCCCTCGATGTCCGCATCCCCCGTTTCACCGCAACACTTGCTGGATCTGGTGCTGGCCGATGATCTGGACGCCGCTGTACGTGCCGGTTTGATGGACTACGTTCCGGAACCCGGCAAGGCCGCGCTCACGTCCGCACAGTCGCAGGTACTTATCGAAGCGCAACAGCGCCTGCAACGCGCCTGGGCCGCCCGTGAACGCTATCGCGCCCGCACGGCACGTCTGGCTCGACGCGCCGCCGAACGCGAGGCCCGGCGTGCGCCGCTACCGGCCCCCGACAGCAAACCGGCGCTGCCCTCGGCCGCCGCCGCCATCCTCGCCCGCGCCAAGGCCCGTGCCGGCGGGAGCCCGTCGGCATGAGCACAGCGGTCATCAAGAAAGCCTCGGCGAAGAAAATCGCGGTGAGCAAGGCTGGGGCGAAAAAATCCACGGCCACGGCGAAGACGCCTGTTGCACCCCGCGCCAGCAAGCGCATGAGCCGCGAGCAGGTGCGCGAGATGTTCACGCGTCTGCGCGAACTCAATCCGCATCCAAAGACCGAATTGGAGTACAGCTCGCCGTTCGAGCTGCTGGTCGCGGTCACGCTGTCCGCGCAGGCCACCGACATGGGCGTGAACAAAGCCACGCGCAAGCTGTTCCCGGTCGCCAACACCGCCCAGGCCATCCTCGCGCTGGGCGAGGATGGGCTCAAGCGTTACATCGCCACCATCGGCCTGTTCAACGCCAAGGCCAAGAACGTGATCGCCGCCTGCGCCCTGCTGGTGGAGAAATATGACGGCGAGGTGCCGGCCGATCGCGCCGCACTGGAAGCCCTGCCCGGCGTCGGCCGCAAGACCGCCAACGTGGTGCTCAACACCGCCTTCGGCCAGCCGACGATGGCGGTGGACACGCATATCTTCCGTGTGTCCAACCGCACCGGGCTGGCGCCCGGCAAGGACGTGCGTGCAGTGGAGGATGGGCTGATGAAGGTCATTCCCGATGAGTTTCTTCTGGACGCCCATCACTGGTTGATCCTGCATGGCCGCTACGTCTGCAAGGCACGCAAGCCGGACTGCGCCCAGTGCGTGATCCGTGATCTGTGCCAGTTCAAGGACAAGACCGCCACCTGACGCGGTGACCCCGCCGGCCGCAGGCGCGGCCCCCTCGTCATGGCGCCCGTCGGTCACCGCGGGCCGGTTGATCCTGCATGGCCGCTACGTCTGCAAGGCACGCAAACCGGACTGCGTCCAGTGCGTGATCCATAATCTGTGCCAGTTCAAGGACAAAACCGCCGCCTGACGCGGTGACCCCGCCGGCCGCAGGCGCGGCCCCTTCGTCATGGCACCCGTCGGTCACCGAGGGCCGGTTGATCCTGCATGACCGCTACGTGTGCAAGGCACGAGAACCGGGCTACGGCGCGTAAGTGACCCATGAGCTGTGTCCATTCAAGGACAGCGGCGTGCCGCCGACGCGCACGATCCCCGGATCTATCGTGCAAGGGGAGTTGCCTTGAGACGGGCTGACAGTCGCAGCGCCAGGCGCAATCCTTCCAGCCAGATGAAGGTCAGTGCGAGCATGATCGCCGCGCCGGCCACAATCACCGGGGTCGGCATCGAAAGACCCATGATGTGGCGCAGATACGGCACGCTGATCGCCAATGTCAGCAGCAGCAGGACGCCGAGGAACATCGGCCTGAGCCAGCGGTTGCGCATGTGGCCGCGCGCAACCAGGGAATGATCCGGATGACGGTTGGCAAGGACCAGAGCGAACAGGCCAAAGATGAGCGCGATGAAGACTGCCGTGCGGCCGTGCGTCACATCGATACCCGCGCTGAGCATGCTGCCATAGCCGGCCAGCAGGACCATGGCAGCGCCGATGCCCTGCACGATGGCAACGGCAATATTTCCCGCGGCAAACGGTGATTCGGCCAAGGCACGCGGCGGACGCTGCATGACATCCTCGGCTTCCGGCTCGGCTTCGAACACTATCGAACACGAGGGATCGATCAGCAGTTCCAGCAGGACGATGTGCACCGGCATCAGCATCACCGGCCAGTGCAGCAGCGAGGGCACCAGCGTCAGCGCAATGATCGGCATATGCACCGCAAACACGAAGCGGGTCGCCTTGGTGATGTTGTCGTAGATGCGTCGTCCCTGGCGGATCGCCTCGACGATACTGGCGAAACTGTCATCCAGCAGGACCAGCGATGCCGATTCGCGCGCGACATCGGTGCCGCGTTTGCCCATGGCGATGCCGACATCGGCCGCTTTCAGCGCCGGCGCATCGTTGACGCCGTCGCCGGTCATGGCAACCACCTCCCCATCCTCGCGCAGCAGACGGACCAGCCGCAGCTTCTGCACCGGCTTCAGCCGCGCGCACACATCGACATGGCGCAAGCGCGCCAGCAACGCCGGATCATCCAGCGTATCGATCTGGGCACCGGTGATGACGTCCGCACGCTCACTAAGACCCACTTCACGAGCGATCGCCATGGCGGTGGCCGGATGGTCGCCGGTCAGCATGATGATGCGGATGCCGGCCGCACGGCACTCGGCGATCGCCGCCGGCACCTCGGGACGCGGTGGATCCACAAAGCCGAGCAGGCCAAGGAACTGGAAATCGAAATCATGCTGGCTGTGCGGCGGCGTCCCGCCCTGCCAGCGTCCACGTGCAACGCCCAGCACGCGCAGGCCGCGCGCGGCCATAGCTTCGGCCTGGACCAGTATCCTCTTCGCGCCGGCGGTATCCAGATGGCACAGATCCACGACCGCCTCGGGCGCGCCCTTGGTCGCCAGCATGTGTTGCGCGGCGGCGCCTCCGACCGGGAAGACACGCGTCATCGCGAGAATCTCGGGCGACAACCCATACTCGAAATCGGGTGACCACTCCGCATGCACATGCGCGCTGCCATTGAGCCAATGCATGCCGAACTGCTGGATCGCCTTTTCCATCGGATCGAAGGGATCGACCGGGGTCGCCAGCATCGCGAATTCCACCAGTTCGTGGAACGGCTCGGCGAGCGCCTCGGCCCCGGCGCTGACAAACGTCGCATCTTCCCGCCGCAGTTCGGCAACCTGCATGCGGTTTTCGGTCAGCGTGCCGGTCTTGTCCACCGCCAGCACCGAGATGGCACCGAGCGCCTCGACGGCCGGGACCCGCCGGGTCAGCACCTTGCGTTGCGAGATCCGCCACGCGCCCAGCGCAAGGAACACGGTCAGGATGACCGGAATCTCCTCGGGCAGGATGGCCATTATCAGGGCGGTGCTGGCGAGCAGGCTTTCCACCAGTCCGTGCGCATCCCACAGCCAGTTCACGAGGAAGTACACCGTTGCCAGGATCAGCCCCCCCACAGCCAGATTGCGCACCAGCCGGCGCGAAGCCAGTTGCAGGCCGGAGCGTGGTTCCTCGGTCGCCGCCAGCGCCTCACCAATGCGCCCGACCGCCGTCGCCGCCGCCGTCGCGGTGACCTCGGCCAGGCCCACGCCACGCGTTACCAGGGTGCTGGCAAACAACTGGTTGCTGGCGGTCCCGGGCAACTTGGCCACGGGCACCGCCTCACCGGATATCAGCGACTCGTTGGCATCCAGCTGGCCATCGATCAACAACGCATCTGCAGAAATGCGGTCGCCTTCATGCAGGATGAGCAGATCACCGACGACGACCTCCCGGCCGGGGATGCGCAATTCCTGGCCATCACGCAGGACCAGGGCGCGTGGCGCCGACAGATCGCGCAAGGATTCAAGCGCACGCTGGGTCTTGCGCTCCTGGATCACGGTAATGCCAATCACGACAAATACAGAGCTCAACAGGAAGATCGCTTCGGCGGTATCCCCCAGCAGCAGATAGAGGACGCCGGCGACGAGCAGCATCAGGAACATCGGTTCGAGCAGTATCCCCAGGACAATGCCGATGAACGTCTTGGGGCGGGTGCCGGGCAGCATATTGGGCCCGTCCATGGCGAGCCGGCGCGCGGCCTCTTCGCCACTGAGGCCTTGCAGATCCCGGTTCGAGGGTGGGCGCGTTGCGTTCATCCGCTGAATTCCCCGGCAAGCTTGATTGCGTCGTCCCCATCACTCTACGACCCGCCTTGCAGGTCATGTCGCAGGTGAACAGGCACACAGGCAAATCCATTGTGCCGTAAAGGCCAATGCCATGGCGGGAGGGTATCCACTCCGCCGCACGATCCAACGGTGTGAGCCGACCGCTCGCGAGCAACGAGCGGGTATCTGCCTGAATCCCCCTCATCCGCGCAGCACAAGCTGAGCGCCTTACCGCCTTCCCACGCGAACCCACCACCGGCCTTTCCCGAGGACGGGCCGGATCAAGAATCCGGGGGTTCCGGAGGTCTGCGGTGGGTCGGGCGCGGCCTCCCCCTCTGCGCCGCTCTCCTACCGATCATCCCGGCCCCCTCATCCCCAGCCGGACAGCAGCTCCTCCAGACGAAGCCACCGGCACATCCCCCCCGGGCGCCCCAGGCAAAGCGCCCCAGGGACCCGCCAGTGCCTACCGGCGCCGCAACAGCGGCCGCCGGATCACAGCTGCGATTTGATCGGCAGGATGAACTTCTCCATGAACTTCTCCTTCAAGGGCCGCTGCTCCCACATGGCGTAGGTGTATCGCACCGTGTGCTCCAGGTCGGCATCAAACACGTCGGTCATCCGTGCGGCGAAGGCGGCGTCGTACACGTTGAGGCTGGCTTCGTCGTTGAGCCGGAAACTGCGTACATCGAAGTTCGTGGACCCCACCGAACTCATCACCCCATCCACGATCAGCAACTTGTTGTGCATCATCGTGGGCTGGTATTCGTAGATCTCCACGCCGGCCAGCAACAGCTCGCCCCAATGCGCCTTCGAGGCCAGGCGGACGGTCTCGGAGTCGATGTGCTTGCCGGGCAAGGTCACGCGCACCCGTACCCCCCGGTGGCGGGCGGTGATCAACGCCTTGATGATCAACTCATCGGGCACGAAATATGCCGCCTGCAGGTCGATGGTGCGCTCGGCCGCCGCAATGGCCATCAGGTACATCAGATGCATGCTCTCGCTGCCGCCGGCAGGCGATGCCACGAACATGTGGGCGTCCATCTCCCCGGCAGGCACAAGCGGCGGAAAATAGTCCGCTCCGTTGAGCACCTGGCCGGTGGTCTTGATCCAGTTGTCGTTGAAGGCGGCCTGGATCTGCGCGACCGCCGGGCCTTCTATCCTGAAGTGCATATCGCGCCAGTGCTCGCCGTCCTGGGCATGCCCGCTCCACTGGTCGGCAATGCCCACCCCGCCGGTGAAACCCAGCTTGCCGTCGATCACCAGCAGCTTGCGATGGGTGCGGTTGTTGAGACGGCCCAGGTTGTACCACTTGAGCGGACGGTACTGGTGCACCTCGGCGCCGGCGTCGCGGATCTGATCCAGCAGACGGGTGTCCATCTTCAGGCTGCCCACCCAGTCCACCATCACCTTGACCTGCACGCCTGCGCGGGCGCGCTCGGCCAGGGCATCTGCAAACTCCTGGCCTATCTGCCCGGACCAATAGATATAGGTTTCGAAAGTGATCGTCTTCTGCGCCGAGCGGATCGCCTCCAGCATCGCCGGGAAAATCTCGTCACCGTTTTCCAGATCGGTGACCCGGTTGCCCGGTATCAGCCCGGGCCCGAGCAACACACCCATTTCCCTGCGGAATTGCGGGCTGTCGGCCGCGTACAGATGCTCGATCCTGCGCTCGAGCTTCTTCTCCGAGGTTTTGAAGTTCATCGCCACCACCGCCAACAGCAGCGTAATCAGGGCGGTGGTCACGATCGTCCAGACCATGCGTTTTCGGCTCCAGCGTTTGGCCATGGGGCAGTCCCACGTGTGAAGCCGACAAACTAACTGCAGGCCGGATCAGCTGTGCGTGAAGCCGCCCGGTGCCGAACCGAAACCCGGCGGTTGTTTGCACGCCAGGGAGAGCTCCGTCCCCGCTGTCGGGGGATGCCGTCTGGTCCGCCCGGATGGCAGGGCTGCAACAGCCAGGAGCGTCGCTGGCGGAGCCACCCAACGGGGGGCATAGCGTTCCCGGCGGCCGCCCGGACGGTATCCCCCCGGCCCGCTGTCGACCGGATGGGACGGGTCCCGCCTCGCCTTCCGACGTTTCCGCGCGCCGCGCACCTGTAGCCCTCTGCTCGCGTGCCGTGTCCGGGCGCGCCGGGCGGCGCCCGCTCCCCGCGCAATGCCCGCATTGCTCCCGCTGAATGCGCAGGTATCACTGCCATCTGCGCGACACGGCGCGGTAACAGCGACGCGTCCCAATACCGTGGCGCCTGTCCGGCGGGGACGCGCGGCGTTGCCGAACTGTCACATTTACGCAATCTTTACGCCCTAGCCTTCGCTGCATCCTCAACCCGCCTGCAAGGCCCTCCACTCATGAAACTGCATCGCCAGCTCCTCACTGCAGCCGTTGCTGCGGCGCTGTTTGCACCGGTCGCTCACGCGGAAGTCGCCATCGACGTCATCGGCGGCTCCGAAATCACCTTCGAAGGTCTGGTGCAGGCCGACGGCAACTGGTTCGACAACGACCGCGCCGACCTCAACGGCAACACCGGCAAGAACGGCAAGGACAGCGAGTTCGAGCTGCGCCGTGCCGAACTGGTGCTCAAGGGCAAGGGCCCGGGCAACATCGAGTGGGTGGTCGGCTACGACGCCAAGGCCGACAAGTTCCTGGACACCAACGCCAAGTACAAGCTCGGCGGCAACAGCAGCCACTACCTGCAGGTGGGCCAGTACAAGCAGCCTAACAGCCTGGAAGAACTGTCCAGCACCAAGAACAACGATTTCATCTCCAAGGCCACCGTCACCAACACCTTCGCCGTCGCCCGCCGCCTGGGTGTGGGCTATGGCATCGGTGACAGCAACTGGTCGGTCAACGCCTCGGCCTTCGGCCGCGAGCTGACCCGCGATCTGGCCCACGGCAGCGGCTACGGCCTGCGCGGCACCTTCGCCCCGATCAACGAGAAGGGCAACATCCTGCACCTGGGCCTGAGCTACGCCGACTACGACACCGACGCCGACACCCTGCGCCTGCGTGCCCGTCCCAATGCCGACCTGGCCACCGTGCGTCTGGTCGACACCGGCGACATGAAGGACAGCGACCGCATCAGCACCCTCGGCGCCGAAGCCATGTACGTGCAGGGCCCGTTCAAGGCGCAGGCCGAGTATTTCAACGCCAAGGTCAAGCGCTATGACCACGACAACTACACCAGCGACGGCTTCTACGTCAGCGGCGTGTGGAACGTAACCGGCGAAACCTGGAGCTACAAGGGCGGCACCCCGGGTCTGGGCCTGCCCAATGAGCCGGGCCGTGGCATGTGGCAGCTCGGCGCCCGCTTCGATCACATCGATCTGAACGACGGCGGCCTGCGCGCCCCGGCCGTGACCGGTGGCGCACCGCTGGTGGACGGCGTACTCGGCGGCAAGATGGATGTCTGGACCGTGGGCGCCAACTGGTACTGGCGCTCCAACTTCAAGGCGTCGATGAACTACGTGATGGTCGACAGCAAGAAGTACAGCTCCAGCGCGCGCGGCTTTGTCAGCGACAAGCCGAACATCCTGGAAGCCCGCCTGCAGTTCTTCTGGTAAGCCCAGCCCGCAGGTAGTGCCCCGAACGCCCCGCAAGGGGCGTTCGTTGTTTGCGGCCGATGGCTTCGGCGGGAGTGGCGCTCGTCCTTTAGTCCTCGGTGACAGTCAATCGCAGCCACCGTACCAGCAACCAAGAATGCTCCGCCGGCAACCGCATGGATGCGCGTACCGATTGGGGGGGAGCCGCAACTGCCCCCTGCACCTCCAGAATCACTGTTCCTGAAGGCACAAGCTGCGCCGAGAGTTTCAACCAGAAATTGTCCGCCGGAACCTCCGCCGCCTCGAAAGAAGCACGGGCGCCTAGTGACCGCTTTCGGTCAGGAGCGGACATTGCCGGGGACGATAATAGAGCGCCGCACCAAGATAGTGCGGCGCCGGTTCCTTCCGCTTAGAAGCGGCGCTGCCCGCCGCCGTAGTTCCCGATATCGCACTGGCCCGAGAAGGTGGTGCCACCCTCGATGTTGATGCGCCCGGAGCGACGATCGACAGTGAGGCGTGGTTTGTTCATGCCGTTAAGGCGATAGCTCGCGGTGATACGGTCGGCACCGACCTGCAGGTTGTCCAGGTCCCACCAGCCGTGATCGCCATGCGAGTTGATCAGCGGAATCAGCGGCGCGCCCAAGTGAATGCGGCCGTGGTCGCCGTACAGTTCGATCTGCACGTCGCTATTGAAGCCTTCGGTGGTGGCGCGCACGGTATCGGCCTCGTGCCACTTGTTGCGCTTGTCGTCCCAGCTGTAGTTCGGCTCGCTGGTTACCGTCGGACGCGTGCCGGCGCCGTAGCAGACCAGCACGAGCGAATTGGGATCGCGCTCACTGGACGGATTCGGACGCGACAATGCGACGCCTGATCCACTCCCCGACGCACCGCAGTTGGCGGCCGGCACGGACTGGATCGAGGCGTAGCGGCCATCCATGGTGGAGACGGAGATGCATTGGCTCCGTTTGGCATTCCACCAAAAGGTGAAGCGCTGGTCGCGCACGGTATTGGAATCGCGCTGCTCGTAACCGCGCGACTGCAGCTGGGTCTCTCCACCGGCGCCGCGCGCACCGACTAGATCTTCGACATCGGGGGGCGTCTGCGCAGACGCGACGAAGGATGCGGCGAATAGTGTGATGAGGCTGGCGGAACCATGGCGGCCAAGACGCATGTTGATTCTCCTGGTGGGTTTCGACGAGGGGTGTACGCAGTGCACCAACGAACGGATGTGCAGTGGATATATCTATCTGGGGGGAGACTGCCGCGCCTGCTGCGGCTCCCCCCTCATGCGCGGTGAACTGCGGAGCGAGGCGTGAGAGGGTCACGCGCGGAGCATCTATTTCTGGTCACCAAGATGGCGTGAAGAGGTGCTTCCGATCGCTCAACTACAGGGCGGGAACATCCGCATTGAGCACCTGTAGCGCCGGTCCCGTGGTTTCGAGCAGCACGTGCAGGTCTGTCTGCAGAAACACCATACCTGCTCGCAGTTCCGTAGGCTGGGTTGGCTTCATCAACCCAGCATCGCGAAATACGCAAAGGCGCTGGGTTGGTACGGCCAACCCAGCCTACGGCCCTGCCGGATGAGCCGGGCCGCGGCATGTGGCAGCTGGGCGCCCGCTTCGACCACATCGATCTGAACGATGGCGGCTTGAAGGCCCTGGCCGTGACCGGCGGTGCACCGCTGGTGGACGGCGTGCTCGGCGGCAAGATGGACATCTGGACCGTCGGCGCCAACTGGTACTGGCGCTCCAACTTCAAGGCCTCGCTGAACTACGTGATGGTCGACAGCAAGAAGTACAGCGCCAGCGCGCGCAGCTTCGTCAGCGACAAGCCCAACATCCTGGAAGCCCGCCTGCAGTTCTTCTGGTAAGCCCGGTCCACAGTTGATGACACGAACGCCCCGCAAGGGGCGTTCGTTGTTTCCGGCCGGTGACTTCCGAGGAAGTGCCGCCCCTCCTTGGTCCCCGGTGACGGCCAATCCCAACAACCGTGCCCGCAACCACAACAACGACGGCAACAGCAACTGTCCGGACGCTCGTTACCTACTGTCTCCTAGCGGCTCGTGCGGAGGCATCGGACCAAGGAAGCAGTGAACCTGGAACCGTTAGTTCAGGCATCTTGTCGATGCTGTCGCGGAGTTTCCGCTGCCGGGAAGCAGGTTCAGCCCCAGCAGCCCGCATAGCGCTGCCGATCCCCACGCTGCCCATTTAATTACGTCCCGACGACGCAGCAGCATGCTGTAGATCAGAATCACCGGTAGCGTCGCGAGTATCAGCCTGGCTGAATGCAAATGACCGGCCGTGCTTCCCACATAACGACGGATAGCAATCTGACGTGAACGTGCATAATGGAAGCGCTTAATGAAATCAACACGAAAGCTGGGGCTAGAGGACGCCCCCCCTTTATGCAAGGCATTGGCTGCGGGTTGAAACAGGCATTGATAGCCTGCCTGCGCTATGCGCAAGCAGAGATCGTCATCCTCGTAATAGAGGAAAAAGGCCTCGTCGAAACCACCGATCTGTTGGAAGGCACTCGATCGGATCAATTGACAACAGCCATGGATCCATTCGGCATTGATTACCTGGCCCGGCACGTGATCAGCGTTGCTTGCCTTTGGTTTGAAGAACGCATTGCGATGTGATATCTGCGGAAGCCCTTCGCTTCGCCAAGTCTGAGGCCCCACCACACCTGCGTCTGGATATTGCGACATGCAATCCAGGAGGCGCTGGACGTCAGCAGGGGCAATCGCACAGTCCGGGTTCAACAGCAGCGCGAATGGAGTTGTAACGCTCTCCATTGCCTGGTTGTTGGCTGCACCAAATCCGGCGTTGGAATGTCGGATAATGACTCGGGCGTGACGGATCAGCGCGGAAGCACGGGCAGCTGTACCGTCACTGCTGCCATTGTCAATGATCACAACATTGTGAAAATGCTTCAGCGTGTCTGCCATTGCTGGAAGGATGGCGCAGCTGTTGTAAGTGACACATACAACAGTTACATCATCAAGAGAAGGTATTGCATTCATTATGCGGATCCCTGATCTTAAAAATACAGCCTGCAGCGGATGCCCCTGCCGGCATGCACGCCACCAGCAGGATGAATACATTCCGATGGGTGAAGTCGCTCCACAACCCGTTAGCCAAGCCGGCAGTGGAATAGATAATCAAGATACTGGTCAGGATTCCTCGCTGCGGATCTGGGAGCTTTGACGCGTATCGAAAAATACAGAGCAGAAGTACGACGAAAACCGCCAATCCGCCCATACCTTCCTCAGCGAGAATCAGCAAAAACTCTTGATGTGGATGTGCGCTGATAAATGGCGCCGAATCGGGAATAGAATGCATCCGCTCCCGGTAAACAACCCCCCACCGGTTCAGTCCATGCCCGACTACAGGAGCATCGGCAATGATTGTCAGCGTATGCTGCCATAGCCATATACGGATGCCGCTGGAAGTCGCCGTTTGGGCAGCGAAATAGTTATGGACTTCTTCGCTGACCGCGCTGACCATCCGCTCACGGATATTTGGAGTTGACCAGAGCACAGAGGCAGACAACAGCGCTAGCACCGCACTGAATAGGATAGGCCGCCAACCTGTCAGGCGACGTGCGATCAACCGATAGAGCCAGTACGCAAGAAGCGGAATCAGTACGATATAGGCAGTACGGCTCTGGACCAACAGGACCACGTTGATCAACACTGCCGCAGCCAGGACAAATAGACCGGCACGCTTACCATTAGAAATAGTTTTCAGCGCCGCTGCCATCAAAATCGACATCAGAATCAGGCTGACCAGGCCCTGTTGGGTATATTCTTTGAACACGGTGTTGCGCATCGATGGCATTACTTCGGCTATCGAGCGCTGAGGAACAAGGCCAAACTGCATAAGGTACGAAATCAATACGATCAATCCCGCGGCGACAGAAAACGCCAACAGGGCTCGCCAGCGCCAGCGCGAACTGGATAGCAGGCTGGCAATCAAGGCCGGATAGATGCAGCTCCACAGCGCCGACTCGCGATAGGCCGGTATTCCGTACATCATGGTTGAGTGCATGGCGCTGGCAAACAACACCGCAAACCAGATGAAAAAGCCGATTACCACCGGCTCACGAAGAGCGGTTTTCCATCGGTGACGCACATCTGTCCCTGAGAGAGAAAAAATCAGGCTCAGGATTACCAGTGCAGCCGTGGCTGGCTTGTTGATGGGGGCGGCGAACAGGCTCAGTACGGCACACCATTGACCAGCAACCAGCAGCCAGCAACGAAACCGCCCGGAGGGTTTCTTGGAGGAGGCGGATAGGAAAAGCTCGTTCAAAAAATTGGATCACAAGGCGGAGCATTAGATGCTCCAAAAAAGGGGCTGCGATTCTCAGCGGTGACCACCTTTCAGGCAGACTTACCTTGTAAATCACGTTGTTTGGGTAATTTTAGCATGACACGCTCTGACGCAATGAATCGCTGTCACCAGCGCGTCATATGACAGTCGCGGTGTTGTCATCCAATGGTTATGGAATAGGCGCCGGGCGGACCTACCGCACCTCACCCTCCCAGGAGCCTTTCGTGATCCACGCCATCAAATCGCGCGCCGCTGTCGTCATCCTCGCCGCGTCCTCCGTGTTCGCCGCCAACGCTGCCGATATCACCGGTGCCGGCGCCTCCTTCATCTATCCGGTCATGTCCAAGTGGTCGGCCGACTACAGCGCCGCTACCGGCAAGCGCGTGAACTACCAGTCCATCGGCTCGGGCGGCGGTATCGCCCAGATCAAGGCCAACACCGTGGACTTTGGTTCCTCCGATGCGCCGCTCAAGCCCGAAGACCTGGCGGCCTCGGGCCTGGTGCAGTTCCCCTCGGTGATCGGCGGCGTGGTGCCGGTGCTGAACGTGCCGGGCGTGGATGCCGGCGCGATGAAACTCGACGGCCCGACCCTGGCCAACATCTTCCTGGGCAAGATCACCAAGTGGAACGATCCGGCCATCGTCGCCCTCAACGGCGGCCTGACCCTGCCAGATACCAAGATCACCGTCGTGCACCGCTCCGACGGTTCAGGCACCACCTTCAACTTCGTCAACTACCTGTCCAAGGTCAACGGCGACTGGAAGACCACCGTGGGCGAAGGCACCTCGGTGCAGTGGCCGGTCGGCATCGGTGGCAAGGGCAACGAGGGCGTGGCCGCCTACGTCAAGCAGATCAAGGGTTCGATCGGCTATGTCGAGTTCTCCTACGCACTGCAGAACCGCCTGACCTTCTCGCGCATGAAGAATGCCGCCGGCAACTTCGTGCAGCCGCGTGACGAGACGTTCTCCGCCGCGGCCGCCAGCGCCGACTGGGCCAACGCCCGCGACTTCTACCTGGTGATGACCAACGCCCCGGGCGAGCAGTCCTGGCCGATCACCGCCACCAACTTCATCCTGATGCGCAAGCAGCCCAAGAGCGCCGAGGGTGCCAAGGCGGCCGTGGAGTACTTCCGCTGGATCTATGCCAACGGCGATGCGCAGGCCCGCCAGCTGGACTACGTGCCGCTGCCGGACTCGCTGGTGCGCCAGATCGAAAGCTACTGGCAGCAGAACGTCCGCTACTGAGTGTTGCGGCGGCGAGACCCTCTCCCTCGCCGCCTGCGCCACCGGCCCCGCCGGGGAAGCCCTCTCCCTTCCCCGGCGGGTCAGCACGGACGCCGCATCCACCACCAGGCCGCCCTTCGGGGCGGTTCTGGTTTCCGCCGCCCGCAGCGGCGCCCTTCGGGGCAGCGCTGGGGGATGTCAGGAATTGCTACGGGTGGTTCTGGTTGCCGCCCTCCATGGCGGCAACCCTTCGGGCCATCGACCGGCGATGTCAAAAACCGCTCCCGGCGGTTTTTTCGTGGCACCGGCGCTGTCCGCGTCGCGTTGCGGTCCCTGCTGAAGGGCCGAAAAGCGCCTTGTTTTGAGACAGAAGTCTCATCGATGCCGAAAAAAGCGGCATCGTTGCCACTTCAAGTGCCATCGTTGCCCCAAAAAGGGGCAACGTTGCCTGAAAAAGTGGCATCGATGCCCCAAAAAGGGGCAAGCGTGCCGAAAAAAGCGGCAGTGATGCCCCAAAAAGGGGCAACGTTGCCGGTCAAAGTGGCATCGATGGCGAAAAAAGCGGCATCGATGCCGTTTCAAGTGCCATCGTTGCCCCATTTTGGTGCAACGCTGCCGTCCCAAACGGCATCGGAGCGCCGTGATGCCGGATCATTGCCGGTGCCTCCGCCGCCGCTCCCGGGCGACGCCCCAGCCCCGGCCGGCACCGCGATCAACGCGCGATTCCGGGCATCACCGCCCTCGCCGCCGCCGGCAACAACACGCCGCCAACACCGGTCATTCCAGATAGTTGCAGTGCTGTAATCAGGCTGTAACAAAAACATCATTTCATAGCCTCATCCGCTGGCAGTGCCAGCACTTCGCCCGCTATGGAGTCCCCCATGAAGCTGCACACGACCGCTGTCGCCGCCCTCTCGCTGGCTATCGCCCTGGGCCTGTCGGCCTGCGGTGGCGCTGGCAACCAGGCCGCTTCCACCCCGGACAACGCCGCCACCGGCGCTGCCGCCGCCGGTGACAAGGTGTCCGTCGAAATCTCCGGCGCCGGCGCCTCCTTCATCTTCCCGCTAATTTCCAAGTGGTCGGCCGACTACAACGCCGCCACCGGCGCCAAGATCAACTACCAGTCCATCGGCTCGGGCGGCGGCATCGCCCAGATCAAGGCCGGCACCGTGGACTTCGGCTCCTCCGACAAGCCGCTTTCCACCGAAGAGCTGGCGCAGGCTGGCCTGGGCCAGTTCCCGTCGGCGATCGGCGGCGTGGTGCCGGTGGTCAATCTGGAAGGCCTGCAGCCGGGCCAGCTGCGCCTGACCGGCCCGCTGCTGGCGGACATCTTCCTGGGCAAGATCAAGACCTGGAACGACAAGGCCATCGCCGAAGCCAATCCGGGCGTGCCGCTGCCCGATACCAAGATCACCCTGGTGCACCGCTCCGACGGTTCGGGCACCACCTTCAACTTCTCCAACTACCTGTCCAAGGTCAGTGGCCAGTGGAAGGATAGCGTCGGCGAAGGCACCTCGGTGCAGTGGCCGGATGGCGTCGGCGGCAAGGGCAATGAAGGTGTGGCCTCGTACGTGAAGCAGATCAAGGGTTCGGTCGGCTACGTCGAGCTGGCCTACGCGCTGCAGAACAACATGCCGTACGCCTCGATGCAGAACGCCGCCGGCAACTGGGTGCAGCCGACCGCCGACACCTTTGCCGCCGCCGCGGCCAGCGCCGACTGGGCCAACGCCAAGGATTTCAACCTGGTCATCACCAACGCCCCGGGCGCCAATGCGTGGCCGATCACCGCCACCAACTTCATGCTGATGCACAAGCAGCCCAAGGATGCCAAGCGCAGCGCCGATACCCGCGCGTTCTTCAAGTGGGCCTTCGAGAGCGGCCAGGCCCAGGCCAACGAACTGCACTACGTGCCGCTGCCGGCCGAGCTGGTGACGCAGATCGAAAGTTACTGGGCCAGCGAGTTCAAGTGACGCAATGACGCGGACGCACCACCGGTGCGTCCGCCTTTGTCATTGCGTCGTCCCCGCGCAGACGGGGACAACGACCTCAACGATATGTACTCCCCGCCCCCGGGGACAGAAACACCACCGCATCCTCTTGGGCCCCCGCCGCTGCCATGAATGCCATCGCACCGACCCTAGTTCCGCCCAGCTCGCGCGATCTGCGTGATGCCCGCAACGACCGGCTGTTCCGCTGGTTCCTGATCGCCACGGTGATCCTGGTGCTGGTCGCCCTGGCCAGCGCCGCGCTGTCGATGCTGTGGGGCGGCCGTCATGCCCTGCAGGAGCAGGGCCTGAGCTTTTTCTATTCGGCCGACTGGAACCCGGTCGAGAACAAATTCGGTGCGCTGGCGCCGATCTACGGCACCATCGTCACGGCCTTGATCGCGATGCTGATCGCGGTGCCGGTGAGCTTCGGCATCGCCTTCTTCCTGACCGAAGTGGCGCCGCGCTGGCTGCGCGGCCCGGTCGGCACCGCCATCGAACTGCTGGCCGGTATTCCCTCGATCATCTACGGCATGTGGGGCCTGTTCGTGCTGGTGCCGGTGATGACCGAGTACGTGACCCCGTTCCTCAACGACCACCTCGGCACCCTGCCGCTGATCGGTCCGCTGTTCCAGGGCCCGCCGCTGGGCATCGGCATGCTCACCGCCGGCTTCGTGCTGGCGATCATGGTCATCCCCTTCATCTCCTCGGTGATGCGTGAGGTGTTCCTCACCGTGCCCACGCGGCTGAAGGAATCGGCCTACGCGCTGGGCTCGACCAAGTGGGAAGTGAGCTGGGACATCGTCCTGCCCTACACCCGCTCGGCGGTGATCGGCGGCGTGTTCCTCGGCCTGGGCCGCGCCCTGGGCGAGACGATGGCGGTGGCCTTCGTGATCGGCAACAGCGTGCGCCTGACCCCTTCGCTGCTGGAGCCGGGCACCACCATCGCCGCGCTGATCGCCAACGACTTCGGTGAAGCCACCGAAACCTACCGCTCGGCACTGCTGCTGCTCGGCTTCGTGCTGTTCATCGTCACCTTCGTGGTGCTGGCCATCGCCCGCCTGATGCTGATGCGCCTGTCCCGCAAGGAGGGCAACTGATGTCCACCGCCTCGTCCGATTCGCTGTACCTGCGCCGCCGCATCACCAACGGCGTGGCCCTGTTCCTGGGCTGTGCCACCGCGGTGTTCGGCCTGTTCTTCCTGGGCTGGATCCTGTGGACGCTGCTGTCCAAGGGCCTGCCCGGCATCAACCTCAATCTTTTCACCCAGATGACACCGCCGCCGATGCAGGAAGGCGGCCTGCTCAACGCCTTCTTCGGCAGTGCGGTGATGTGCGCCCTGGCCATCGCCATCGGCACCCCCCTGGGCGTGGCCGCCGGCACGTGGCTGGCCGAGTACGGCAATGCGCGCAAGGCCGGCACGGTGGTGCGTTTCGTCAATGACATCCTGCTGTCGGCACCGTCGATCGTGCTGGGCCTGTTCGTCTACACGCTGTACGTGATGCAGACCGGCGGCCAGTTCTCGGCCTTTGCCGGCGCGCTGTCGCTGGCCTTCATCGTGCTGCCGGTGGTGATCCGCACCACCGACGAGATGCTGCGGCTGGTGCCGGTGCAGATGCGCGAGGCCGCGCTGGCGCTGGGCGTGCCGCAGTGGAAGGTGATCATGCAGGTGCTCTACCGCAGCGCGATGGCCGGCATCGTCACCGGCATCCTGCTGGCCCTGGCCCGCATCTCCGGCGAGACCGCGCCGCTGCTGTTCACCGCCTTCGGCAACCAGTACTGGAATTCCAACGTGTTCCAGCCGATGGCCTCGGTGCCGGTGGTGATGAACCAGTTCGCCGGCAGCCCGTATGAATCCTGGCAGGTGCTGGCCTGGGCCGGTGCCCTGGTGCTGACCGTGTTCGTGCTGCTGGTCAGCCTCTCCGCGCGCGGCCTGCTGCTGCGCAACCGCATTTCAAACGACTGATCCCATGGACCTTCCCATGAACGACCTCACCAACGCCGTGCCGATGCAGCGCATCGCCGTGCCCGCCGCCCACCAGTCGCTGCACACCCCGGCGCCGGTCAAGCTCGCCGCGCGCGGCCTGGACTTCTACTACGACAAGTTCCATGCGCTGAAGAACATCCACCTGGAGATTCCCGAAAAGCGCGTCACCGCGCTGATCGGTCCCTCCGGCTGCGGCAAGTCCACCCTGCTGCGCATCTTCAACCGCATCTACGCGCTGTATCCCAAGCTCGAAGCGCGCGGGGAAGTGCTGCTGGACGGCGAGAACATCCTCTCGCCCAAGTACCCGATGAACCGCCTGCGCTCCAAGGTGGGCATGGTGTTCCAGAAGCCGGTGCCGTTCCCGATGACCATCTTCGAGAACGTGGCCTACGGCATCCGCCACCACGAGAAGCTGTCCAAGGCCGAGATGGCCGTGCGCGTGGAACAGGCGCTGCGCCAGGGCGCGCTGTGGGACGAAGTGAAGGACAAGCTGGGCCAGAGCGCGCTGGGCCTGTCCGGCGGTCAGCAGCAGCGCCTGTGTATCGCCCGCGCGGTGGCGCTGCGCCCGGACGTGCTGCTGCTGGACGAGCCGACCTCGGCGCTGGACCCGATCTCCACCAGCCGCATCGAGCAGCTGGTCGAGGAACTGAAGAACGATTACACCATCGCCATCGTCACCCACAACATGCAGCAGGCCGCGCGTGTGTCCGACTACACCGCCTTCATGTACCTGGGCGACCTGATCGAACACGACCGCACCGAAGTGATCTTCTCCAACCCCTCCAAGCAGCAGACCGAGGACTACATCACCGGTCGCTTCGGCTGAGGCCGGCCACCGGCGCGGCACTGCCGCGCGGCCTGCCCGACGCCCGTCCGTGAACGGCGACATCCGCACCTCGAACGCCCAGCCCCTGCCACTCCCGGCACCTGCAACCAGCGAGCATTCCATGAATCTTCCCAACGACCACATCGTCAAGAGCTACGACGAGGAACAGCAGCGTCTGGTGGCCGAAATCCTGCGCATGGGCGAAATGTCCGTGGCCCAGCTCGAAGCCGCGCTGGATGTGATCGAACGCCGCGACGAGAAGGCCGCCCTGCACCTGGTCGCCAATGACGAGGCCATCGACCAGCTCGAGCAGCAGATCAGCCATGACGTGATGCGGCTGGCGCTGCGCGGGCCGATGGCGCGCGACCTGCGCGAGATCCTGGCCGGCCTGCGTATTCCGGCCGACATCGAGCGCATCGGCGATTACGCCGCCAACGTCGCCAAGCGTTCCATCGCGCTGGTCGCGGTGCCGCCGCTGCCGCAGATCCAGGGCCTGCGCGCGTTGGGTCGGCTGGCCGCGCAGCAGGTACGGCGCGCCATGGACGCCTACCGCGACAACGACGCCGAGGCCGCGCTGAAGCTGCGCGAGGATGACGCCCGCCTGGACGCCCAGTACACCGCGCTGTTCCGCGAGCTGCTCACCTACATGATGGAAGACCCGCGCAACATCACCCCGTGCACGCACCTGCTGTTCATGGCCAAGAACCTGGAGCGCATCGGCGACCATGCCACCAACATCGCCGAGAACGTGTGGTTCCTGGTCAAGGGCGAGCAGCCGCTGCCCCCGCGCGAGAAGCGCGATGAGACCAGCACTGTCGACCACGTCTGATCGGCGGTCATGCGCCTGTCGTCGTGGAAAGCTAACGCTTTTTTCGGCAGGCGCTTGCTAAGCTCCGACCTCCCCCGGCCCAAGCCGATACCGGAGACACCCCGACCATGGCCATCGACATCCGCAAGTCCACCTCACTCGCCCTCGGTGCCGCGCTGCTCGGCAGCCTGGGGGCCGCGCCCGCCTTCGCCATGACCGACCTGGCCCAGGGCTACGCGCTGGGCGCCACCGCGCAGACCCCGCCGACCGCCGGGCAGCAGGCCACCGCCGAAACCGCCAAGACCGAAGATGCAAAGGCCAAGCACACCGCCGAAGGCAAGTGTGGTGAGGGCAAGTGCGGCGCCAGCAAAGACAAGAACACCGACGCCGACGCCAAGGCCGCGGACAAGGCCGCCGGCGCCGCCAAGGCGCATGCCGAAGGCAAGTGCGGCGAGGGCAAGTGTGGCGGCAGCCACTGAGTCATCCGCATCCCACCCGCACTGGCCGGTGCCGGCCGGTGCGGGACTGGGCCTGCGGCGCGCGTTGCTGGATGCGCTGCTGAGTGCGCCGGCAGGTTCTTTTGATTTCCTCGAATGCGCACCGGACAACTGGATCGGTGTTGGCGGCCGGCTGGGCGAGGCGCTGGCCGAGCTGTCGCAACGACATCCCCTGAGCTGTCATGGCCTGTCGCTGTCGCTGGGGGGCCCGGCCCCGCTGGATGTGGATTTTCTCGCCCGTACCCGCAAGTTTCTCGACCGCCACCGCGTGACCCTGTACAGCGAGCACCTGAGCTGGTGCAGCGATGACGGCCATCTGTACGAACTGCTGCCGCTGCCGTTCACTGAGGAAGCGGTACAGCACGCGGCCGCGCGCATCCGCCAGACCCAGGACATCCTCGGCCGCCGCATCGCGGTGGAGAACGCCTCCTACTACGCCGTGCCGGGCGCCGGGATGGATGAAGCCGGCTTCATCAACGCGGTGCTGGACGAGGCCGACTGCGAGCTGCTGCTGGATGTGAACAACGTCTACGTCAACGCCATCAACCATGGCTATGACGCGCATGCGTTCCTGGCCACGCTGCCCTCGGCACGCATTGCCAGTTATCACGTGGCCGGCCATCACGATGAGGCGCAGGATCTGAAGATCGACACCCACGGCATGCCGGTGAAGGACGAGGTGTGGGCGCTGCTGGGCCACGCCTATGCGCTGCATGGGGTGCGCCCGACCCTGCTGGAGCGGGATTTCAACTTTCCGCCGCTGGCCGTGCTGCTGGCCGAAGTGGACCAGATCCGCCAGCTGCAACAGGCGGCCGATGCGGGTGCGGTTTACGCCCATGGCTGAGTCCCTGCGCGAGCTGCAGTTCCGCTTTGCCGCGCACCTGCGTGACCCGCAGCGGCAACCGCCCCCGGCGCAGATCGATCCGCGCCGCCTGCAGGTCTATCGCGAGCTGTATTTCAACAACATCCAGAGCCTGCTGGCGGCCAATTTCCCGGTCATCGCCAGCACGCTGGGTGAGGAACGCTGGCTGCCGCTGGTGCGTGCGTTCTGCCGCGAGCATCGTGCCCACACCCCGCTGTTCCCCGAGATCGGCCAGGAGTTCATCCACTTCCTCGACCAGCAGCCCGTCCGCGCCGATGCGCCGTGGCTGCTGGAGCTGGCCCACTACGAATGGATCGAGCTGGCGCTGAAGATCAGCGATGCGCCGCTGCCCGCGCATGACCCGGCCGGTGATCTTTTGGCGCAGGCGCCGGTGCTTTCACCGTGGTGCCGGGCGCTGGCCTACACCTGGCCGGTGCACCGCATCGCCCCGGGCTACCAGCCGCTGCAAGCGCCGGCGCAGCCCACGCTGCTGCTGGCACGCCGCCAGCCCGACGGCGCGATTGTCTTTTCGCAGCTGTCGCCCTTGCTGCACCGGCTGCTGGAACGGCTGGAGCAGCTGCCGCGACAGTGTGGCCGCCAGCACCTGCAGGAGCTGGCGGCAGAGGCTGGGGTCCACGCGGACGCGACGTTCCTGGACAATGCCGCGGCGATGCTGCGGCAACTGTCCGCCAGCGGCTGCATTGTCGGCACCACCACGCCGGCCTGAGCCGCGCGCGCTTCAGCCACCCGCGCACGGCCAGGCAAAGTGCTCTGCTACCCTATTGCGATGAATGAACACGTTGAGCCCTCGGCCCCCCGACCCGCTTTCACGCCGATGGCGCAGCGCTTCCGCGGTTTCCTGCCCGTCGTGGTGGACGTGGAAACCGGCGGCTTCGACTGCACCCGGCACGCCTTGCTGGAAATTGCCGCGGTCCCGGTGGAAATGGACGAAAACGGCCTGCTCTATCCCGGCCAGACCGCCAGCGCGCACGTGATTCCGGCTGAAGGAACCGAGATCGATCCCAAATCGCTGGAAGTGACCGGCATCGTGCTCGATCACCCGTTCCGCCTGGCCAAGCCCGAACGCGAGGCGCTGGAACATGTGTTCGCACCCGTGCGCGCGGCAATGAAGAAGTACCACTGCCAACGCGCGATCCTGGTCGGCCACAACGCCCACTTCGATCTGAATTTCGTCAATGCCACCGTCGCCCGCAGCGGCCACAAGCGCAACCCGTTCCATCCGTTCAGCGTGTTCGATACGGTGACCCTGGCCGGCGTGGCCTACGGCCAGACGGTATTGGCCCGGTCGGTGCAGGCCGCCGGCTTCGACTGGGACGCCAACGAGGCCCACAGCGCGGTCTACGACACCGAGCAGACCGCGCGCCTGTTCTGCAAGATCGTCAATGCGTGGCCGTCGTCGCCCCTGGGCGCCCTCTCCCGTTAACCCTCGCAGATGCGGTCGCGGCCTTCACTCTTGGCCCGGTAGAGGGCCAGATCCGCGCGTGCGTACAGCTGTTCCGGGGCCAGATCGGCCGCGCCCAGCTGCACCACGCCGGCACTGAAGGTCAGGTGCAGCCCGGCGATATCGGCCCAGTCCTGCTGCGCGTGGAACAGCTCGCGCAGCCGCTCGCTGATGCGCAGGGCCTCCGCCAGCGGCGTGTCGCTGAGGATCAGTGCGAATTCTTCGCCGCCCAGCCGCGCCGCCAGGTCCGATTCGCGACAGCCGCTGCGGAGCAGGCGGCCAACCTTGCGCAACACTTCATCGCCGACGCCGTGGGACCAGGTGTCATTGACGTTCTTGAAGTGGTCGATATCCAGCACCACCAGCGACAGCGGCTGGCCATTGCGCGAGGACCGGGTCATCTCGCGCGCCAGGGTCTGGTCGAACGCGCGGCGATTGGCCAGCCCGGTCAGCGCATCCTCCCGCGCCTGCCGCTCGAAAGCCTCGGCCTGCTCGCGCAGACGCTCGGCCAGCGTGCTCTTTTCCTCGTTGGCGGCCAGCAGGTGGTCGGCCTGCAATTTCAGATCGTGGGTGCGCTCCTCCACCAGCCGCGCCAGACGGGCGTTGTTGGCCTCGTAACGATGGATCACGTAGCGGAACAGCGCATACAAGGCCAACAACACCAGCAGCAGCGCCGCGAAATGGACATCCAGCCGCTGCCACCACAGCGGCTGGACGGTGAACTGCCACAGGGCCGCCCCCTCGCTCCAGCGGCCATCCGGATGCGCCGCCGACACGTGCAGGGCGTAGTTGCCCGGCGGCAGGCCCACATACTCCACGCCGCGCTGGTTGCCGCGCTCGACCCAGTCCCGCTCCAGTCCTTCCAGCCGGGTGCGGTAACGGATCCGGTCGGACATCAGGTAACTGAGCCCGACATAGTTCACCGCCACCCGCAGCCCGCCGGGAATCATCTTCGCCTCGCCGCTGCGCCAGTTCAGCGGTTCGCCATCCAGCCGCACGTTTTCGATCACCGCCGTCGGCGGCGGACGTGACTGGAAGCGCTGCAATGCCGCCGGTTGCACCGTGGTGACGCCACCGGCGGTAGCCACCCAGATACTGCCATCGCGCCGGCGGACGGCCGCCGGCCCCGAGCTGCCATTGGCCTGCGCGCTGGCGACCCCGTCGATCTCGCGGTACATCACCCCCTCCAGCCGGGACCGCGTGCCATCGGCCACCGCCTGCAGCTGCTGCGCGTCCGTGCGCCAGATGCCGCGATTGCTGCTCAGCCAGACATTGCCCAGCGCGTCGGGCACCAGCTCGAACACCGTATCCACCGGCAGCCCGTGTTGCAGCCCCACGTGCGCCAGGCCGTTGCCGGTGTAGCGGTAGAGACCACGGTCGCTGGTGATCCACACCGCATCGTCAATCTGGCGGAAGCCGTATACCGCCCGCGCATCGCCAAGTTTGGCGATATCGATCTTCTGGGCGCGTCCGCCCTGCATGCGCCACACGCCTTCGGTGGTACCGATCCACAGGGTGTCTTCCAGCCAGCTCAACGCCAGCACCACCGTGCGCGGCATGCCCGGAAGCACCACCGGCACGGCGCGCCCGTTTTCCAGCTGCAGCACCCCGTGGGCCGAGCCCAGCCACACCCGGCCGTCGGGCGCGAGCGCGATCGCCCGGTAATTGCCACGCGGCACCTCCTCCCCGGGCCGGTACCGCTGCACACGGCCACGGTCGTCGATATGGAAGACGCCTTCGCCACGGGTGCCGATCCAGACGTCATCCCGGGTCCCGGTAGCCAGCGCCAGTATCGAGGGCTGGCGTTCGCCGGGCCGCAGGGCGACCGGCTCGATCCGCCCATCGGGCAGCATCCGGTCCAGGCCACTGCTGCTGCCTATCCACAGCGCCCCGTTGGCATCTTCGGTGAGCGTGCGGATGAAATCGCCACTGAGTCCATCGCTATGGGTGTAGCTGTTGAACAGGGCCTCGCGCAGGCGCAACAGACCGCCATTCAAGCCGACCCAGATGCTGCCTTCCTGGTCCTCCAGCAGGCTGATGACCCGCGAGTCGAGCAACGCCCCGGTCGAGCGCAGATGCTCGGCGCCCTTTTCGCCCAACCGCCACAGCCCGTTGTTTTCGGTCCCCACCCAGACCTCCCCGTGGCGGTCCAGCAGCATCTCGGTGAGCTGGCCCACCCCGGGAAGCCGGTGTTTGAGTACCAGATGCTCGCCTTCCATCCGGTAGAGATGGTCGGCCGCCACCACCCACAGCGAGTGATCCGGCGCCAGATAGGGCCAGGCCAGACCGGGCGGAAGATCGAACGCGGCAGGCGCGCGCTTGATCACGCCGTCGACATCCAGATACAGCAGGCCGTCGAAGGTTCCTATCCAGACCCGGTCACGCCCGTCCACCGCCATATGGGTGAAATTGACCGCATCACGCAGCGCCGCCGGCGGCAGGAAATGATGGAAGCGGCCATCCGGATCCAGCCGGCCAAGTCCTGTGCCTTCATACAGCAGCCACAGCCGGTCGCGGCTGTCCTTGTGCATGGCCTCGATCATGACCGCCGGCGCATCGCCGTGGGGCGGCCGCCACTGCTGCCAACGGCCCTTCTGGTCGAAACGGGTGACATTGCCGCGCGAATCCCCCATCCACAACGCGCGCTCCCGGTCCACGTACAGGGTGCCGATGCCGTTGTCAGGCACGGGAGGACGGCTGTTGCGATCGAACACGGTGAAATCCAGCCCGTTGTAGCGGGCCAGCCCTTCCCAGGTGGCGAACCATAGATGGCCGTCAGGGGTCTGCGCGATATCCCGCAACGTGTTGTGCGGCAGGCCGTTGCGGCTGGTCCACAGGTCGCGGCTGTAATCGTTCAGTGCGGTGCGGCTGGACTGGCTCCAGGCGGGCCAAGCGGCCATCAACAACAGCAGAAACAACGACAACGCGCCGCTTACCCGCAGCCCGGCGGGCAAGCGCATACGACCTGCGCTGTCTGCCAGGTATGCCTTATGACCGGTTTCCCATTCCATCGTGGACGATCTGCTCTTGCATGCGCCCCCGGCCTGGCGCGCCCCTGAATACCGGGTCCCGGGGAAGCCACGGCGCGCCTGCAACGACAACGCCGCCATCCTCCGACAGCTTCCAACCTACACCACTTGCCCGCGACCGGCGGCAACCATTCCCATTTGCCGCGCGGGCCACGGGACATCCCGCCACCGTGACAGCAGCGGCGAACAGCGGCTCGGGAAGAGATCAAAATGCGGTCGGACATGGCGAATGCCCCGTCGCCCGACTCTGCCGGCTGGCACCGCATCCATCGCGGCACGTCCATCCGGGCGCGGCGGCTGGCCACCCGCCGGCAGCCCCATGCCGGCCTGGCAGATGGTACCCGGCAAACGTAAGAGCCCAGGCGGTGATCGCGCAGGCCGCCTGTCCAGGCGATCATGCGGATCGCCCGTCCCGCCCCCCTTCGCGTATCGGCAGAAACCCGCACCGGGGGTGCACTGGCGGGCTGACGCGGCATGCGCCCGTGGCGGCTTCGCACCGGCGCACCGCGGTCGCAGCCATAAAAAAGCCCCGCTGATGGCGGGGCTTTGGGTAGCAACGTAGCGGTTCAGGCCAGGCGCTGGCGCACCGCCTCGAACAGCACCACGCCGGTGGCCACCGACACGTTGAGGCTTTCGATATCACCCGGCATCGGGATGCGCACCAGCCCATCGCAGGTCTCGCGGGTCAACCGGCGCAGGCCATCACCCTCGCCGCCCATCACCAGCGCCACATTGCCACGCAGGTCGAGCTGATGGATGGTCTGGTCCACTTCACCGGCCAAGCCGTACACCCACACGCCCAGCTTCTGCATGTCCTTGATACAGCGCACCAGATTGGTCACCGCCACCACCGGGATACGGTCGGCGGCACCGGCGCTGGTCTTGCGCACGGTGGCGTTGACCGGCGCGCTCTTGTCCTTGGGAATCACCACCGCGGTGACGCCGGCAGCGGCCGCGCTGCGCAGGCAGGCGCCGAGGTTGTGCGGGTCCTGCACCTCGTCCAGCACCAGCACCAGCGCCTTGCCGCCAGCGGCCTCGATCAGGCCTTCCAGCTCGTTCTCGGCCCACAGCTTGGGCGCGGCGTAACGGGCGACCACGCCCTGATGGCGGACCTGTCCGGCCACGCCACCCAGTGCCTGGGCGTTGACCTTGCGCACGTCGATGCCTTTCCGCAGGGCTTCTTCCTCGATTTCCACCAGACGCGGATTCTTGGCGCCGGCCTCGATCAGCACTTCGCGGACATTCTCCGGGTCTTTTTCAATCGAGGAAGCCACGGCATTGACGCCGACGATCCACTGGTTCTGCTTGCTCATGGGCGTCACATGGGGAAAAACGGGGGGTGGCAATGGTAGGCCCATTCGGTCCGGCCCGCAGCTGCCACCGGCCTGCGGACTGCGCAACGGGCGGCCGCCTGCCGGCAGCCGCCATCGACATCAGTACTTCTTTTTGCTGCGTTTGGCAGGTTTGCCACGCTCAGGCAGTGACGGCACGTCCGCCGCCTGGCCGCCCTTGCGCTCGACCAGGCGGAAGTCGATCTTGCGCTCCTCCATGCTGGCCTTGAGCACCAGAATGCGGACCCGGTCACCGAGCCGGAACTCGCTGCCGTTGCGCTCGCCGCTGAGCATCTTGCGGATCGGATCGAACTTGTAATAGTCGTGCGGCAGCTGGGTGACGTGGACCAGACCGTTGACCTTGGAGTCGTCCAGTTCAACGAACAGTCCGAAGCTGGTGACACCACTGATGACGCCTTCAAACTCGCCACCGACATGTTTTTCCATCCACGCGGCGCGATAACGCTCATCCACCTCACGCTCGGCCTCGTCGGCGCGACGCGCACGCTCGGAGCACTGCAGCGACAACGCGCTCATCTGATGCGGGGTGTAAAGGTATTTTTCCGGGCGGGCGCCAGTCAGCGCATGCTTGATCGCCCGATGCACCAGAAGATCCGCGTAGCGGCGGATCGGCGAGGTGAAATGCGCGTACGCCTCCAGCGCCAGACCGAAGTGACCGTTGTTGTCGGGTGAATACACCGCCAGCGACTGGCTGCGCAGCAAGACCGACTCCAGCAACGCCGCATCCGGCCGCTCGCGCACCTTCTTCAGCAGCTTGGTGTAATCGCCCGGCTGTACTTTGCTCCACGGCGGCAGACTCAGTTTGAACTCCTTGAGGAATTCAAGCAGGTCCGCATATTTGGATTCCGGTGGCCGCTCGTGCACCCGGTACGGCGCGGGCACATGCGACGCCAGCAGGAACTTGGCCGCCTGCACATTGGCCGCGATCATGCACTCCTCGATCAGCTTGTGCGCTGCATTGCGCACCAGCATGCCGGCCTGGGTGACCTCGCCGCGATTGTCCAGCTCGAAGCGGACTTCCGAGGTTTCAAACTCGATCGCGCCGCGCTTCTCGCGCGCTTTTTCCAGCAGCTTGTACAAGTTGTAGAGATGTTCGATGTGCCCCAGCTGGGGACCGATTGAAGCGCGTGCATCGGCGTCATTCTCGCCAACGGCCTTCCACACCTGGTCGTAGGTCAGACGCGCATGCGAGCGCATCACCGCCTCGTAGAACTTGGACTGGGTGACCTCGCCGTCACTGTCCACCTGCATATCGCAGACGAAACACAGGCGGTCGACATTGGGGTTCAGCGAGCAGATGCCGTTGGAGAGAGTCTCCGGCAGCATCGGCACAACAAAGCCCGGGAAGTACACCGACGTGGCGCGCTTCTGCGCCTCGTCGTCAAGCGGGGTGCCGGGCCGCACATAATTGGACACGTCGGCGATCGCCACCACCAGGCGGTAGCCCTGACGGTTGCGGATGCGGAAACCCTGGCGATTGCTTTCGCAATACACCGCGTCATCGAAATCCTTGGCGTCAGCACCGTCGATGGTGACCAGCGGCATGTCACGGAGGTCGACACGACCGCCGATCATTTTCTGCTCCACTACCAGCGGCACCGCGGCGGCTTCATCCAGCACTTGCTGCGGGAATTCGTGCGGCAGCTCATGGCCGTGGATCGTCGCCTCCACCACCAGCGACGGTGTCAGCTTGTCGCCCAGCACGGCGATGATGCGACCGATCGGCGGACGCCGGGTGTCCGGCGCCTGCGTCAGCTCGCACACCACCAGCTGCCCGTCTTTGGCGCCGCCGGTGGCATCGGCCGGAATCTGCACGTTGCGCTGGATCCGCTTGTCATCGGGCACCAGATAGCTGATGCCCATTTCCACGGTAAAGCGCCCGATCAGACGGTTGACGCCTCGCTCCAGCACGCGCGCGATGGTGCCTTCACGGCGGCCTCGGCGATCGATGCCAGTGACATTGGCCAGCGCGCGATCACCGTGCATGACCTTGCGCATCTCGTACGGCGGCAGGAACAGGTCATCGCCGCCCTCGTCCGGGCGCAGGAAACCGAAGCCTTCCGGGTTGGCGATCACCACGCCCGGAATCAAGCTCAACTGCTGCACCGGGGCGAAGCCGCCGCGACGGTTCTGGACCAGCTGGCCATCACGCACCATCGCGCCCAGGCGTTTGCCCAGCGCCTCGGCCCGGTCAGGCTCGGTCAATCCCAGGTGCCGCCCGAGCTCCTCGGCGTTCTGCGGCCCGCCACAGCGCTCGAGCACCTGCAAGATCGCCTCGCGACTGGCGATGGGCTGCTCGTAACGCTCGGCCTCGCGCGATGCATAGGGGTCATCGATCGTGGATACCGGCGCCGGCTTGCGACGGCCACGCACAAAACTCTGCGGTGCACCGTTGTCTTTGGATTTGCTGCGACCGGGCTTGGCCGGCGCGGCCAGGCTGTCTGGCATCCAGGGCGGCAGCTTGCCTGATTTGGAGGATTTGCCCGGCGCTTTACCCGGTGCTTTGCCCGGCTTGCTGCCGGGGGCGGACTTGTGGACCTTGTCGGTCCCAGTGGTCTTTTTGTTTTTCATTGGCCTCCATGGTACCCGCTGATTGCTGTATGCAGTGCAGACCGTGCCACACGCCGTCGTTACGAAATAAAGCGTTGACAAACACCTGCGCCCTATTCAAAATCGCCGGCCTGAAGTGCCCAGGTGGCGGAATTGGTAGACGCACTAGCTTCAGGTGCTAGCGGGGGCAACTCCGTGGAGGTTCGAGTCCTCTCCTGGGCACCACGTTCAACGATCAGACCCGCGCAAGCGGGTCTTTTCGTATGTGCGATTGCCATCATGCTGTTGCGCAGATTGCCACGACGAACCGCGAGGGACGAGATCATCGAATCGCACTGCAAAGTTGTTGACGCCTTGAAAAACGGCCTGCATAATCTCGCTCCTGAGTCGCCCAGGTGGCGGAATTGGTAGACGCACTAGCTTCAGGTGCTAGCGGGGGCAACTCCGTGGAGGTTCGAGTCCTCTCCTGGGCACCATGACTCAAACGAAACAACCCGCGAAAGCGGGTTTTTTTGTGTCCGCTGATCGGACCGTTCTTCCAGCGTCACATCTTCATCATTTTTGTTGACAGCCTGCGTCGCGGCCGGCACAATTCCGGTCCTGAGTCGCCCAGGTGGCGGAATTGGTAGACGCACTAGCTTCAGGTGCTAGCGGGGGCAACTCCGTGGAGGTTCGAGTCCTCTCCTGGGCACCATGACTCAAATGAAACAACCCGCGAAAGCGGGTTTTTTCGTTTCTGCCGTTTGAAATTCTTTCCCCGGCAATCCGCAAAAAAAAGCGCGCCAGCGCGCGCTTTTTTTATGGCCCCAAATTCCTGCATGCCGCCGCGCTCAATGGCCCCCGGCCGAAGCGGCTCCCGCCCCCGCACCGAAGGGGGGCTTGGCCAGCCACACGAACACGATGATCGCCAGGAACACCCAGCCCAGCAGCAGGAAGATGTCGTTGAAGCCCATCTGCGACGCCTGGTGGCCGATCATGTTGTCCAGCAGCGCGGCGCCATGCTGCAGATCGCCCTGCCCCATCGCGGTGATCCGCTCGTGCATGCCGGGCTCGTAGACCGAAATGTGCGCGGTCAGATCGGCATGGTGCTGCTGGGTGCGCCGCGACCACAGCCAGGTGGTCAGCGAGGCGGCGAAGCTGCCGCCCAGCGTGCGCAGGAACGTCGCCAGCCCTGAGCCGGCCGCCACTTCACGCCCGTCCAGATCCGACAGCAGGATCTGCAGCACCGGCATGAAAAACAGCGCCACGCCTGCCCCCATCAGCAACTGGATGCCGGCCACGTGCGCGAAGTTCACCTGCAGGTTGAAGCCCGAGCGCAGGAAACAGGTGATCGACAGCACCAGAAACGCCATGGAGGCGAGCATGCGCATATCGAGCTTGCCACCGTACTTGCCCAGCAGCGGGGCCAGCATGATCGGCAGGATGCCCAACGGCGCGGTGGCCAGCCCGGCCCAGATTGAGGTGTAACCCAGATCGCGCTGCAGCCACAGCGGGATCATCAGCGCGACGCTGAAGAACGCGGCGTAACCGACGACCATCGCCAGCGTGCCGGCGCGGAAATTGCGATGCCGCAGCAGGCGCAGATCGACGATGGGATCCTTGTCGGTCAGCTCCCAGATCAGGAACACCGCCAGCGCCACCACCGCGACACAGGCCAGCACCACGATCTTGGTCGAGGCGAACCAGTCCTCCTCGTTGCCCAGATCCAGCAGCAGCTGCAGGCAGCCCACGCCAATCACCAGCGTGACCAGACCGACATAGTCCATCTTCGGCTTCTCGATCTGCTCGACCCGGTGCCGCAACTGGCCACCGACGATCACCGCGGCGATCACCCCCAGCGGCACGTTGATCAGGAAGATCCATTCCCAGCTGTAGTTGTCGGTGATCCAGCCACCGAGGATCGGTCCGGCGACGGGCGCCACCACCGTGATCATCGCCAGCAGCGCCAGCGCTTGCCCGCGTTTCTCACGCGGGTAGATCGAGACCAGCAGCGACTGGGTGATCGGGTACATCGGCCCGGCGACAAAGCCTTGCAGCGCACGCGACGCCACCAGCATGCCCATGCTCTGCGCGATACCGCACAACAGCGAGGCCAGGGAGAAGGCCACCGTTGCCCATACAAACAGCTTGACCTCGCCAAAGCGGCGGCTGGCCCAGCCGGTCAGCGGCAATGCGATGGCGGTGCTGACCGCGAAGGAGGTGATGACCCAGGTGGCCTGCTGCGAGCTGGCGCCCAGGTTGCCGGCGATGGTCGGCAGCGAGACATTGGCGATCGTCGTATCGAGCACCTGCATGAACGATGCAAGCGCCAGTCCGGCGGTGCACAGCGCCAGGTTGGCCGGCCCCGCACCTGCGTGGGCGGCCGGCGCCGCGGGAGCTTGAGCGGACATGGCGACCTCAGCTGGCGCGCGCGGACGGCGGCAGGTTGTCCTGGATGATGCGGTGGATCAGCGCATCTGCCGCCTGCAGCTGCTGGCCGTAGACCTGCGTGCCATACACCGTGCCCGTGGCGGCCTGGGCCGGCAGCACACCGCCCTGCTGGTCGTGCAGGTTGACCTCGGCTTTCATCGACAGCCCGATCCGCAGCGGATGTTCGGCCAGCTGCTTTTCATCGATGGCGATACGCACCGGCACGCGCTGCACGATCTTGATCCAGTTGCCGCTGGCATTCTGCGCCGGCAGCAGCGAGAAGGCCGAGCCGGTGCCCATGCCCAGGCTGGTGATGCGGCCGGCATAGCGCACATCGCCGCCGTACAGATCCGAGCGCAGCTCCACCTGCTGTCCTAGCCGCATGTGGCGCAGCTGGGTTTCCTTGAAATTGGCTTCGACCCACATCTGCTCGGTCGGCACCACCGCCATCAGCACCGCGCCGGGCTGCACGCGCTGGCCAACCTGCACCGAGCGACGGGCAACATAGCCAGTCACCGGCGCGACGATACCGGCACGGGCATGGTTCAGATACGCCTGGCGCAACTGCGCCGCGGCGGCCTGCACATCGGGCTGGGTGGCGATGACGGTGTCATCGACCAGCGCGCGACTGCGCTCCACGGTCTCGCGTGACCCGGCCACGGCCGCCTCGGCGGCAGCGAGTTCGTCACGGGCGTGGGCCAGTTCCTCATGGGAAATCGCACCGCTGGCGGCCAGATCCTTGCGCCGCGCGAAGTCCTCGCGGGCACGCTTGACGCTGATCTGGCGGGCATTGAGCTCGGCCTGCGCGCCTTCCACGCTGCGGTACAGCCCGCGCACCTGGCGCACCGTGCGCGCCAGATTGGCCTGCGCCTGCTGCATCGCCACGTCGGTATCGGCCGGGTCCAGCTGCACCAGCAACTGGCCCTGCTCCACCTTCATGCCGTCATCGGCGGCGATGGCGACCACCGTACCACCGACCAGCGGCGTGATCTGCACCTGGTTGCCCACCACATAGGCGTCATCGGTCTCCTCGGCCCAACGGCCGAACAGGAAATACCACAGCGCAAAGGCCGCAATCAGCAGCACCACGATCAACAGCAGGCCGCGCAGCAGTTTGCGGCGACGGCCGGGAGCGGCCGCAGCCGCGTCGGAAGAAGTCTGGCTCATAGAAAGGTTTCTCAGGAATTCGAATTGTTGGACGCAGCGGTCGCCGGCAGGTCCGCACCGGCGGGCGCAAAACCGCCGCCCAGCGCCGCGCTCAGGCCGATGGAGGACGCCAGCTGCTGCGACTGCAGGCTGCTCAGCCGCAGCCGCGACTGCAGCAGCAGGTCCTGCGCGCCCAGCACGTCGAGGTAATTGCCGATACCGGCGCGGTAGCGCTGCCCGGCCAGCGCGAATGCGGCCTCGGCCGTATCCACCGCCTGCTGCTGCGATTCCACCTGCACGGCCAGCGAACGCACCGCGTTGACCTGGTCGGTCACCTCGCGCAGCGCCGCCACCAGCGTCTGGTTGTAGTGGGCCACCGCCAGATCGTAGTCGGCATCGGCTTTGGCCAGCTGGGCGCGCAGACGGCCGCCATCGAAAACCGGCAGACTCAGCGCCGGTGCGAGCAAGCCGAAACCCGAGCCGCTTTGCAGCAGCGTGCCCAGATCGCTGGAAACCACCCCGCCGAGCGCGGTCAGATTCAAGCTCGGATAGAAGCGCGCCTTGGCCGCATGGATCTGCTGGCCGGAGGCCTCCACCCGCCAGCGCGCGGCCACCACATCCGGGCGCCGCCCCAGCAGATCACTGGGGAGTACCCCGGGCAATTGCAACGCCAACCGGTTCAGAGCAGCGGGCCTGCCGATCTCACGCCCGCGGTCCGGGCCCCTGCCCAGCAGCGCGGCCAGCGCGTTGCGGGCAAGATCGATCTGCTGCTGCGCCGCCTGCTGCTGTTGCTGTGCCAGCGGCACGCGTGCCTGCGCCTGGCGCACCTGCAGCTCGTTGTCGATACCGGCGCCGCGTCGCTGCCGGGTCAGTGCCAGCATCTTTTCGGCACGCGCCAGCTCCTCGTCGGCCACCTGCTGTAGCTGCCAGGCATGATCCAGCTGGACATAGGCCTGCACGATGGCCGCCGACAGGTCCAGCCGCGCGGCCTGCGCATCCACCGTCGCCGCATGCGCGCGGTCCACCGCCGCCTCCCACGCCGCGCGTTTGCCGCCCCACAGATCCACGCCATAGCTGAAATTGGCCACGGCCTGCACGCTGCCCATGTAATGGCCACCCAGCTCATTGCCCACCATCGACTCGGGCAGGGTGATGCCGGTGTAGCCCGGCGACAGCGACAGGCTTGGCTTGCGTTCGGCGCTGGTGCTGGCGCTCTGCGCCTGCGCCTGCCGCAGGCGGGCATCGGCCACCTCCAGCGTCGGACTGTTGCGCAGGCCTTCGGCAATGAGCGCATCCAGCTGGGGATCACCCAGTGCCCGCCACCAGTCCGCGGCCGGGAACCCCGGGGCGCTCAACTCGTGGCCGGCCAGCGTCCTGCCGGCTTGCAGGCTGTCGGCATCCAGCAGCCGCCCTTGCGGACTGAGCCCGCCACTGCTGGCACAGGCGGCCAGCGCCAGCGCCAAGCCGGTCAACAACGCCGGCCGGGCACAGCGGTGCAGGCCAGGGGAGAAAAGTCGGGATGTGTTCATGGCAGGCAGAGGGAGTCGCGTACGCGGATCAACAGGGAAAGCAGCTGGGCGCGTTCGGCCGCATCCAGATCGCGCATGGCCATATCGATGGTCTGATCGCCACGCAGCTTGAGCCGCTGCCACAGCGCATGGCCTTCGTCGGTCATGACGATCTGCAGCGCACGGCGGTCCAGGGCATGGGGCTCGCGACGCACGCAGCCCAGCGCCTCAAGCCGGTCCAGCAGCCGGGTCACCGCACTGGGCACCTGGTCGATGGCGTTGGCCAGTTCCACCGCGGTGCACGGCGCCATCACCGAGAGCTTTTTCAGCCCCAAGTAATGGGTGAACCCGATACCGAGGTTCTCTTCGGCCATCGACGCATCCAGCCGGCGCACAAGCTCGTCAAAGACCTGCCGCAGCAACAATCCGAAGCTGGGCGGTTGGGAGGTGTCATCGTTCATGCCGGCAATTTTATTCCATATGGAATTATTCTGTCTAGAACATTTCCATCAGGAACCGGATGGAACACCGTCACAGCGGCCCCGACGCGGCCACCCGCCGCGGCACGGGCGTGACAACCGGCTTGGCATCCCGGCCGTCATCCGGATAATCGACCGATCAGGAAACCGGCGGTCCCGCCGCGCTTCTCACAACAGGTAGCTCCCACCCGCAATGACCGATCTTGCCCGCACCGTTTTCCACGGCTACGAACAGCAGCCGCTGCGCGAATATGCCGAACGCGCCTATCTCGACTATTCCATGTACGTGGTGCTGGACCGCGCCCTGCCGTTCATCGGCGACGGCCTCAAGCCGGTGCAGCGGCGCATCATCTATTCGATGAGCGAACTGGGGCTCAACGCCTCGGCCAAGCCGAAGAAGTCCGCGCGCACCGTGGGCGATGTGATCGGCAAATACCACCCGCATGGCGACAGCGCGTGCTACGAGGCGCTGGTGCTGATGGCGCAGCCGTTCTCCTACCGTTATCCGCTGATCGAGGGCCAGGGCAACTTCGGCTCCACCGACGATCCCAAGTCGTTCGCGGCCATGCGCTACACCGAATCCAAGCTGACCCCGATCGCCGAAGTGCTGCTTGGCGAACTGGCCCAAGGCACCACCGACTGGACGCCCAATTTCGACGGCACCCTGGAAGAGCCCTCGTGGATGCCGGCACGCCTGCCGCACCTACTGCTCAACGGCACCACCGGTATCGCCGTGGGCATGGCCACCGACGTGCCGCCGCACAATCTCAACGAGATCGTCAGTGCGGTGATCCGCCTGATCGATGATCCCAACGCCACCGTCGCCGACCTGTGCGAACACGTGCGCGGCCCGGACTACCCGACCACCGCCGAGATCATCACTCCGGCGGCGGATCTGCGGAACCTCTATGAAACCGGCAACGGCAGCGTGCGCGCCCGCGCCACCTTCCTCAAGGAAGGCAGCAACATCGTCGTCACCGCGCTGCCACACCAAGTCTCGCCGTCCAAGGTGATCGAGCAGATCGCCGCGCAGATGCGGGCCAAGAAGCTGCCGTGGCTGGAGGACATCCGCGACGAATCCGACCACGCCAACCCGGTACGGGTGGTGCTGATCCCGCGCTCCAACCGCGTCGATGCTGAACAGCTGATGGGCCACCTGTTCGCCACGACCGACCTGGAACGCAGCTACCGCGTCAACCTCAACGTGATCGGCCTGGACGGGCGGCCGCAGGTCAAGAACCTGAAGATGCTGCTGTCCGAATGGCTGCGGTTCCGCTATGACACGGTCACCCGTCGCCTCAACCATCGCCTGCAGAAGGTCGAGCGCCGCCTGCACCTGTTGGACGGCCTGCTGGTGGCGTTCCTCAACCTGGATGAGGTGATCCACATCATCCGTACCGAGGATGAGGCCAAGGCCGCACTGATCGCCCGCTTCGAACTGAGCGAGGACCAGGCCGACTACATCCTGGAGACCAAGCTCAAGCAGCTGGCGCGCCTGGAAGAAATGAAGATCCGCGGCGAGCAGGATGAGCTGGCCAAGGAGCGCGATTACATCCAGTCGATCCTGGAAAGCACCGCCAAGCTGCGCAAGCTGGTCAAGGACGAGCTGATTGCCGACGCCAAGAAGTTCGGCGACGAACGCCGCTCGCCGCTGGTGCAGCGGGGCGCTGCCCAGGCCATCGACGAGACCGAACTGGTCGCCAGCGAGCCGATGACCGTGGTGCTGGCGGAAAAGGGCTGGGTACGCGCAGCCAAGGGCCACGACATCGACGGCAGCAGCCTGTCCTACCGCGAAGGCGACGGCCTGCTGGGCATCGTCCGCAGCCGCAGCACGCAGCAGGTGGCCTTCATCGACAGCGAGGGCCGGGCCTATTCCACGCCGGTACACACCCTGCCCTCGGCGCGCGGCAACGGCGAGCCGCTGACCGGCCGCTTCTCGCCGGCACCGGGCAGCGCGTTCGTGACCCTGGCCAGCGGCGAGAACAACACCCGCTTCGTGCTGGCCTCCACCCACGGCTACGGCTTCGTCACCCGTTTCGAGAATCTCACCGGCCGCAACAAGGCCGGCAAGGCGATGCTCAACCTGTCCACCGGATCCAGCGTGTTGCAGCCGGCGGTGGTCGCCAACCCGGAAACCGACCGTATTGTTGCCGTCACCAGCGCCGGCAACATGCTGGCCATTCCGGCCAGCGACCTGCCCGAACTGGACAAGGGCAAGGGCAACAAGATCATCGAGATCCCCAAGGCCAAGCTCTCCACCGAACGGGTGGTCGCGGTGGTCGCAGTCGGACCGGGCAACACCCTGCAGGTCCGCAGCGGCCAGCGCACCATGAGCCTGTCCTTCAAGGAGTTGGAGACCTATATGGGCACGCGGGCCACGCGTGGGCATCTGTTGCCCAGGGGCTGGCAGAAGGTCGAAGGGCTGGATGTCCAGTAATTCACTTTGCTGGCGCGCGGCATGCCACACCATGCTGCGCGCCGACTGAAACAGCGACGGCAAACCTGTCCTCAAGGAACCGCCCATGACATCGGCTGAAGACACACCCCCACAGACGATCTGTCCGGAATGTCAGGGCGATAATCTCTACGCCCATGGCGGCATCAACGCCCGTGGCGGCTACGGCCCCGACCTGCTGCCCGGTACCAGTGGCGTCTTCAGCAGCGCCAAGATGCAGACCATCGTCTGTCGCGACTGCGGCCTGATTCGTTTCTATGCGACCCGCGAAACGCTCGCCCGGATCACGCCAGACAACGGCTGGCGGAAAACCCGCTGAAGAGGAGCGACTCCATGCAACCGGATTTCTGGCTGCAGCGCTGGCACAACGGCCAGATCGGTTTCCATCGCACGGATGTCATGCCGCTGCTGACGCGGCACTGGCCCACACTGGAGCTGCCGCCCGGCAGCCGCGTACTGGTGCCACTGTGCGGCAAGAGCCTGGACATGCACTGGCTGGCCGCCCAGGGACATCGCGTGCTGGGCGTCGAGCTGTCGTCGCTGGCGGTAGAGCAGTTCTTCGCCGAAGCGGGCCTGACGCCGGCGCGCCATCAAAGCAAGTACGGTGAACACTATCGCGCCGGGCCGATCGAGATTATCTGCGGCGACGCCTTCGCGCTGGACAGCACACTGCTGGCCGATATCGCTGGCGTCTACGACCGCGCCGCGCTGATCGCGCTGCCGCCGGAGCTGCGCCGCCACTATCGCGACACGCTGTACGCGCACTTGCCCGACGGCTGCCGCGGGCTGCTGATCACGCTGGAGTATCCCCAGGAGCAGAAACAGGGCCCGCCGTTCAGCGTGCCGCAGTCTGAAGTGGAGCAGCTGTTCAGCGCGCCATGGCAGACCGCGCTGCTGGAACGGCAGGACATCCTTGAGCAGCAACCCGGCTTCCGGGACCAGGGCGTCGCCGTCCTCTCCACCGCGGCATACCGGCTGCAGTACCGTTGAAACACGCAGGGCGGCCTGCGCCGCCCTGTTTCATCAAAACCCGGCCGGCCTCAATGGGCCGGAGCGCCCTTGGCGTCCATCTTGCTGGTCTGATACAGCTCCAGGCCGATGCGCTTGATCAGACCCAGCTGCTGCTCCAGCCACCAGGCGTGGTCTTCTTCGGTGTCGCGCAGCTGTGCGATCAGGATGTCGCGGCTGACGTAGTCGCCGTGGGTTTCGCACAGTTTTACGCCTGCAGCGAGGTTGGCGCGCACCTGGTATTCGACCTGCAGGTCCTTCTCCAGCATTTCCATCACGGTCACGCCCGGCTCGAAGCCGTGCGGACGCATGTCCGGATCGCCACCGAGGAACAGGATGCGGCGCAGCAGCGCGTCGGCGTGTTCGGTTTCCTCTTGCATCTCGTGGCCGATACGCTCGTACAGCGCCATCAGGCCCTGATCCTCGTAACGGCGGGAATGGATGAAATACTGGTCACGCGCCGCCAGTTCGCCGCGCAGCAGCTCTTTCAGGCATTCGATGACGTCGGGGTTGCCCTTCATGGGGTGCTCCTGATGGTTCGCAATGGGCATAGCCTGCCCCATCTGGCGCGGCGATGATCTAATCGGAATCACTTTCAGTTGCGCTTCGCCCCGCGCCGGCTGCACAAGCTGTCTACAATCGCGGCAGAACCGCTACCGGGGATAGGCCTGTGCTGCGTTGGCTGCTGCGTTCGCTGGGGATGCTGTTGGGCTTGCTGGTGCTGTTGCTGCTGATTCTCTGGCTGCTGTTGCGCGGCAGCCTGCCAACGCTGGATGGCCAGCGGGCCTTGCCCGGCCTGAGCGCTGCGGTCAGCATCGAGCGCGATGCGCTGGGCGTGGTGACGGTCAATGCGGCCAATGAGGTCGATATGGCCCGTGCGCTCGGTTATGTGCATGCACAGGAGCGTTTCTTCGAGATGGACCTGATGCGGCGCTCGGCCGCAGGCGAGCTGGCCGAGCTGTTCGGCACCGACGCCCTGCCCCTGGACCGCAAGATGCGCGTGCATCGCCTGCGCGCCCGCACCCATGACAACCTCGCCGTCGCGCTGGACGGAAAACGTGCCGTGCTTGAAGCCTATCGCGACGGCGTCAACGCCGGACTGGCTGCGTTGCCGGTGCGACCATGGCCCTATCTGCTGCTGCGCCAACCACCACGTCCCTGGCAACTGGAAGATTCGGTACTGGCCGGGCTGGCGATGTATGCCGACCTGCAGGACCCGGCCAACACCCGCGAACTGGCGCTGGCGCGGCTCAAGAAGGTGGTGCCGCCGGCCCTGTATACGCTGCTCACGCACGATGGCAGCAGCTGGGACGCCCCGCTGTTCGGCGCCGCCCGGGGGGACGCGCGGTTGCCGGATGCGGCAACCCTGGACCTGCGCCGTCCAGCCAGCATCGTGCCGCCTGCGCCGGTCGCGGCGGCGTCCGAGGTCCTGGGCAGCAACAACTTCGCCGTGTCCGGCGCCCTGACCGCCGACGGTCGCGCCATCCTCGCCGACGACATGCACCTGGGCCTGCGGGCACCCAACATCTGGTTCCGCGCACGCCTGCGTTACGCCGATCCGACCGCGCCAGACCGCAAGGTCGATGTCACCGGCTTCACCCTGCCCGGCCTGCCGGCGGTGATCGTCGGCAGCAATACCCGCATTGCGTGGGGCTTCACCAACAGCTATGTCGACACCGCCGACTACACCGCCGTGTCCGCCAATGCACCGCTGCGCATCCATGACGAGGCCATTGCTGTCGCCGACGCCAAAACCGAAGTACTGCGGGTGCGCGAGAGCGATTGGGGACCGATCCTGCATGAGGAACCGGATGGACACCTTCTGGCCCTGCGCTGGGTCGGTCATCAGCCCGGCGCGGTCCGGCTGGCATTCGCCGACATGGCCAAAGCCGCGGATCTGGACGCCGCGTTCGCAACCGCCAATCGCTCCGGCATTCCGGCACAGAATCTGCTGGTCGCCGACCGCAGCGGCCGTATCGCCTGGCGCCTGATCGGTGCACGCCCCGCGCGTGATCCGGCCTGTCATGCCACGGCGACTGCGCAGGCCAGCTGCCCGCCGTGGCCCATCCGCAGCGACCAGGCGCCGGCACTTGTCGATCCGCCCGATCACCGCCTGTGGACCGCCAACGGCCGGGTGCTTGATGGCGTCGCGCTGGCCGACGCCGGTGACGGCGGCTATGACCTCGGCGCGCGTGCCAAGCAGATCCGCGACGGCCTGTTCGCCCGCGAGCACTTCACCGAACAGGACCTGCTGGCCATCCAGCTCGATGACCGTGCCGTGCTGATGGAGCGCTGGTGGAAGCTGCTGCGGCAGACCGTCGGGCACAGTGATGACCCTGCGCTGCAGCGACTGGAAGCGGCCAGCCGCCAATGGCAGGGTCGAGCCTCCACGGACTCGGTCAGCTATCGGATGGCACGCGGTTTCCGCAGCATCTTGATGGACAACCTCCAGGGCGCGCTGCTGGCTCCGGCCAAAGAGCAGCTGGGCGATCGTTACCTCGCCCCTAGACTTGCCCAGTTCGAGGGCGTGCTGTGGCCCTTGCTCGACCAGCGCCCGCCGCATCTGCTGCCACCGCCCTATGAAAGCTGGGAGGCGCTGCTGGCCACCAGCGCCCGCCAACTGGAAAAGGATCTGGCCCAACAGGGTCCCGATCTGGCGCAACGCAATTGGGGCGAACGCAACACCGCCGCCATCTGCCATCCGGTCTCGGCAGCGTTGCCACGCCTTCTCAACTCCTGGCTGTGCATGCCGGCCGAGCCCTTGGCAGGGGACGGCGACATGCCGCGCGTGGCTGGCCCGAAGTTCGGCGCTTCGCAGCGGATGGTGGTATCACCCGGCCATGAGGCCGAGGGCATCGTACACATGCCCGGCGGCCAGAGCGGCCATCCACTGTCACCTTTCTGGGGCGCCGGTCACGACGACTGGGTGGAAGGCCGCTCATCCCCGTTCCTGCCGGGTCGCACCGCGCACAGCCTGCGTTTGAGTCCGCGCTGAGCGACCGCGCGGCGCCTGCCCTGGCAACCCCTGCATAGCGGCGTCACTTCAGGCGAACCGTCCACTCCACCTCGAGCCGGGCCTCGACGTCGAACAGCCGGCTGACCTGCACCCAGCTGGCGGCCGGATACTTGCCATCGACGAAGAAGGTCTTGCGCTCGGGAATGGCCGTGATCAGCCCCTCCATATCCGTGGTGTAGACGGTTTCCTTGACCACCTGGCTGCTGTTGGCGCCAAAACGCTGCAGGATTCCGGTCAACTGGCTGTAGCAGCTCTGCACCGCAGCCTGCATGGTTTCACCTTTGCAGGGCACGCCCGACACATACAGCATGTCGCCGTCGCGGATCACGCCGGTATAGCCGATATCGGTTTCCCAGCTCCCCAGCACGTGCCGCTCCAGCGGCCCCTCCGCCGCATGGAGCAGCGGACTGCACAGCAAGCCGAACACCATCATGGGAAGCACGCGCATTGGTTTTCCTTGATTGACTGGACGCGGAAGCGGTCACGGACAATTGCCCGCGACAACCGGAAAAAGAATGGCCCGCATCGCTGCGGGCCAGGCATCGACACTCAGCCAGCCAGTGCTTGGTCATGCACACCGGCGACGGCACGCCCGGAAGGATCGGCCATGGTGGCGAAGCTGGCATCCCAGGCAATCGCCGCCGGCGAGGAACAGGCGATCGACTTGCCGCCGGGCACGGTCTCCGACGCCGCGCGGCTCGGGTAGAACTGCTCGAACAGATAACGGTAGTAGTACGCCTCCTTGGTCTGCGGCGGGTTGTACGGGAAGCGCTTGTCGGCCGCGGCCAGCACGCGGTCGCTGACCTGTGCCTCGGCGTGCGCCTTCAAACCGTCGATCCAGCCGTAGCCGACACCATCGCTGAACTGCTCCTTCTGCCGCCACAGGATTTCCTTCGGCAGGTAGCCCTCGAACGCCTCGCGCAGCACCGCCTTTTCGATGCGGCCGCTGGCCTTGTCGATCATCTTGTGGCGGGCATCCATCTTCATCGCCACGTCCAGAAACTCGCGGTCCAGGAACGGCACGCGCGGTTCCACGCCCCAGGCCATCATCGACTTGTTGGCACGCAGGCAATCGTAGTTGTTCAATGCGTCGAGCTTGCGCACCAGCTCCTCATGGAACTCGCGCGCGTTGGGCGCCTTGTGGAAGTACAGGTAGCCACCGAAGATCTCGTCGCTGCCCTCGCCGGACAGCACCATCTTCACCCCCATCGCCTTGATCCGCCGTGCCAGCAGGAACATCGGCGTGGAGGCGCGGATGGTGGTGACATCGTAGGTTTCGATATGCCGGATGACTTCCGGCAGCGCATCCAGACCTTCCTCGAAGGTGTACTCGAAACCGTGGTGCACGGTGCCCAGCGCCTGGGCTGCCACCTCGGCGGCAGCCAGATCCGGCGAGCCCTTCAGGCCGATGGCGAAACTGTGCAGGCGCGGCCACCACGCCTCGCTCTGGTCGCCATCCTCGATGCGATGACGCGCATAACGCGCGGCGACCGCGGCCACCAGCGACGAATCCAGCCCTCCGGACAACAGCACGCCGTAGGGCACATCGGTCATCAGCTGGCGGTGCACGGCGCGCTCGAAGGCTTCACGCAGCTCGGCCAGGGAGACGTCCACGCCCGCCACCGCGTCATAATCGCGCCACGGGCGTTCATAGTATTTGCTCAGGGTATCGGTACTGCTGTCATACCAGTGCCCGGGTGGAAACTGCGCGACATCGGCGCAGGTGTCGGACAGCGACTTCATTTCCGAGGCCACGCACAGCCGGCCCTGCTTGTCGTGCCCCCAGTACAGCGGCACCACGCCGATCGGATCGCGGGCGATGATCACACGGCCCTTGGCCTTGTCCCACAGCGCGAAGGCGAAGATCCCGTTGAGTCGGTTCAGATACGAAGCCGGCTCATCAT
Organism: Stenotrophomonas sp. STEN014; assembly: GCF_056760315.1. Taxonomy (NCBI): domain Bacteria; kingdom Pseudomonadati; phylum Pseudomonadota; class Gammaproteobacteria; order Lysobacterales; family Lysobacteraceae; genus Stenotrophomonas; species Stenotrophomonas sp. STEN014. The sequence goes on from NZ_JBRREN010000010.1 coordinate 122,911, forward strand.
CCCGATACAGCGCGTTGATCACCTCGCAGTCCGAACCGGTCTGGAACGCATACGGCTGGGTGAGCTCCTTCTTCAGCTCCTGGTGGTTGTAGATCTCGCCGTTGACGGCCAGCGCCAGGTCCCCGTCGTCGGACAGCAACGGCTGCGAGCCGCCGGCCGGGTCGACGATGGCCAGGCGCTCGTGCACCAGGATGGCGCCTTCGTCCACGTAGACGCCGCTCCAGTCCGGGCCGCGATGGCGTTGGCGCTGGGATTGTTCAAGCGCCTGCCGACGCAGCGCCTGCAGGTCGTCACCGGATTGCAGGCCGAAAATGCCGAAGATGGAACACATGGGAAAGCTCCTGGGGTTGTGTGGGGACAAGCATTCGAAGCAACGGCTGGCAGAGGTGCAGCCGCTCGGTGTTCCCGCTCGGCCACAAAAAAACCCGCATCGACCGATGCGGGTTTTCTGGTGGCCTGAGCGTGTTGCCTGTCCTAGCTCTGGTCGCAGTCCCGCAGTGGCCGCGCACGATTATTCGCGCGCAGATTGTTGCGGTTGTTGTTATTGACAGCGTTGGCCGGGAACAAGGACATGGGACAGACCGTATCCCGGTTTTCCGGAGCGCGCAACTGTTGCTGCGGCAACTGATTCAGTGCTCGGGCCGCCATGTTCCCGGATAATCCGCGCACCGCTGTCTGGACTTCATGGATGAAACCGTTTGCCTTCCGCGTGCTGCACGCCCTGTGCCTGTTCACACTGGCCGCCTGCACCGCCACCGCACCACACCGTCCCGTCGACACCACCGAGCGCGAGGCGTTGGCTGCCGCCAGCGACGGCCAGTTCGACTCGGTACTGCGTGTGGCAAATCTCTACCGGGCCCGCAACGACCCGCGGGCGCTGGACTGGTACGCACGCGCCGCGGCGATCCCGCCCCGAACGCACCGCAGCACCGGGGTGGAGGAGCAGCTGGGAACGATCCTGCAACGCGGCCGTCTGGACAGCAGCGATGCGCCGCAAACACCGGAAGCCAGGGTGCTCAAGCCCTCCCCGCGCAAGGCATTGCACTGGTTCCGCAGCGCCGCCTACCACGGCTCACCCTACGCGATGCGCGATCTGGAGCGCTGGCATGCCGATCGCGGCGATATGGCTGGCGCATTGCGCTGGCGGCTGCGCCACGCGGTGTACATGCGCGAGCTGTACAAGCTGGACGCACTGCGCAACGCAACCCGCACCTCACCCGAAGCGGCACATCTGGCCAGCAAGCAGCCATCAACCAATGCCGCCATCGCCCGCATCAAGCGATGGGCTGCCCGTGGCGATGCCGAAGCGCAGGTCGACCTGGGCACCTTGCACGAAGCCGGCATTGGCATGCCCGAGGACAAGAGCGAAGCACTGCGCTGGTATCAGCGCGCCGGCGAACAAGGCAATGTCTACGGCCAGTACTTCGCAGGGCTGGCATTGGGGCGCGGCGGCAGGGGGCTGCAGAAGGATGAAGTTGCAGCGGCGGTGTGGTTCGCCAGAGCCCATGCACAGGAATTCTACCTGGCCGAGGAATCCTACTGGCGCAAAGCCATCGCTCCACCGTTCTTCATCTTCGAGTAGAACCGCGGTCTGTACACACATGGACCAGTGCGACAAGACTGCATCAACTGGCGGATATCGCGCAGAATGACGCGCTGGCATCCGCAGAGCTGGACATGACGAACACCGCCGTTTTCCGTGAAGAAACCATCGACCGCGCGCGCATGCAGCAGATCATCCACGCGCATCCGCTTGCAGCGGTGTTCGAATCCTGCACATTGGACGAAGGCGATTTCTCGCGACTGGACATGGACGGTTTCCAGTTCAACCAGTGCTCGCTGGCCGGTGCGCACTGGCTGGCTGCATCGCTGGAAGAAAGCCAATGGCAGAAGTGCCGTGGCGGCCACTGCGATTTCAGCTCGGCGCAGCTCAGCGATTCACGCTTCGCCGATTGCGATCTCAACAACAGCCACTGGCGGCGAGCAACGCTGTCCTCGGTGCAGTTCCAGGACTGCAAGTTGACCGGTGCCCACCTGCAGGAAGTGACCGGCTGGGCATTGGAGTTCCGCCACTGCCTGCTGGTGAGCGCCGATCTGCGCGGGCTTTCGTTCCGCAAGGCACGCCTGGAGGGCATGGATTTCTCCGAAGCCGACCTGTCCGGCTGCGACTTCCGCGATGCCGTGTTCAGCGGCGGCAGCCTGCGCAATGCACAGACCCGCCTGACCCGGTTTGAAGGCGCCGACCTGCGCGATACCGACATCAGCGGGCTCAACGTGATGGACGCCAAGCACTTCAAGAAAGCGGTGATATCGCAGCGTCAGGCCGCCGCGGCGCTTGCCGCGTTCGGCCTGATCGTCGCCTAGGCGAGCAGGCGCTCAATCAGCCGCCGATACAGCTCCGGCAGCGCCTCCAGATCGGCCACCTGCACGTTCTCATCCACCTGGTGGATGCTGGCATTGACCGGCCCCACTTCGATGCACTGGGCGCCCAACGGTGCGATGAAGCGCGCGTCCGAGGTTCCACCACCGGTGCTTTCTTCCGGCGCGGCGCCAGCGAATTCGGCCAGCACCTCACGCGCGGCCCGCCGCAGGGTACCTTCCGGGGTATAGAACGGCTCGCCGCTGCGATGCCAGTCCAACACGTAGTCCAGCCCATGGCGATCCAGCAACGCGGTGATCTCCGCCTGCAACCGGTCGGCATTCCAGTGCGGGTTGTAGCGCAGATTGAACATCACCTGCAGCTCGCCCGGAATCACGTTGCTGGCCCCCGTGCCGGCACTGATGTTGGACAGCTGCAGACTGGTCGGCGGGAAGCTTTCGTAGCCATCGTCCCAATGCCGCGCGGTGAGTTCAGCCAGCGCCGGTGCAGCCAGATGGATCGGGTTGCGCGCCTTGTCCGGGTACGCCACATGGCCCTGCACGCCCTTGATACGCAGCTTGGCCGACAGGCTGCCGCGCCGGCCGACACGCAGCAGGTCACCGAGCTTCGCGGTGGAGGACGGCTCGCCGGTGATGCACCAGTCGATGGTCTGGCCGCGTTCGACAAACAGCCTGGCGACGTGGCGTACGCCGTCGATGGCGTCCCCCTCCTCGTCACTGGTCAGCAGCACCGCCAGCGTGCCCGGATGCTGCGGATATGCGGCGACAAACTGTTCGGCCGCCACCACGAAGGCGGCGACGCTGCCTTTCATGTCCGCAGCACCGCGCCCGTAGAGCGCGCCGTCGCGCACTTCCGGCGTGAAAGGATTGCTGCTCCAGGTCTCGACCGGGCCACTGGGCACCACATCGGTGTGCCCCAGCAGCACCAGCACCGGTGCGCCGCTGCCGTGCATGGCCCACAGGTTGTCGACCTCGCCCAGCCGCAGGTGTTCGCAAGTGAAACCGGCAGCACCCAGCCGCCCGGCGATCAGTTGCTGGCACCCGGCATCATCGGGCGTTACCGAAGGGCGCGCGATCAACGCGCAGGTCAGGTCGAATACGTCGCTCATGGGACCTCGTGCGGAAGCACGCGCGGTGCTTCCCGGTGGTTTGGGTTGCCGTGGCCACGACGGTATGCGTCGCCAGGGCCACGGGGAATCAGGCGATGTTGAAGCGCGCCTTGAAGCCGTTGTCGCTGAAACCCTGGCTCAGCACGCCGTCCCCGGTGATGACCAGCGGACGCTTGATCAGCTGCGGATACTCGCGCAGCAGCAGCTTCCACTCGGCATCGGACTCGGGGGACTTGCGGTTGTCCGGCAGCTGCCGCCAGGTGGTCGAGGATTTGTTGATCAACGCCGCGAAGCCGCCGGCCTTGCCGGCCCATTCCAGCAGCGTTTCCGGCGCGGGCTTGTTGTCGCGGTAGTCGACGAAGGTGTAGGCGATACCGAAGCGGTCCAGCCATTTGGTGGCCTTCTTGCAGGTATCGCAGTTCTTGAGTCCGTAGATCGTGGTCATTGCAGATTCCATAAATTCAGGCAGGTGCACACAGCGCCCGTCGCCACGTACGGGCACTACGGCGGCAGTGTCTCAGTCCGCCAGACCGCGCAGCAGGTCGTTGACGCTGGTCTTGCTGCGGGTCCTGGCATCGACCTGTTTGACGATCACCGCGCAATACAGCGAATGGGTGCCATCCTTGCTCGGCAACGAGCCGGACACGACCACACTGTAGGGCGGGACGTAACCGTAGCTGATCTCACCGGTGGCACGATTGTAGATGCGGGTGCTCTGGCTCAGGAACACGCCCATGCCGATCACGCTGTGATGGCCAACCACCACGCCTTCCACCACTTCCGAACGTGCACCGATGAAGCAGTGGTCCTCGATGATGGTCGGGCTGGCCTGCAGCGGCTCCAGCACGCCGCCGATGCCGGCACCGCCGGACAGGTGGCAGTGCTTGCCGATCTGCGCGCACGACCCCACCGTGGCCCAGGTATCGACCATGGTGCCCTCGCCCACGTGCGCACCGATGTTGGTGAAGCTCGGCATCAGCACCACGTCCTTGCCGAAGTACGTGCCGCGACGGGCGATCGCGCCGGGCACCACACGTACGCCGGCCTGGCGGAACTCCGCCTCGCCATAGCCCTCGAAACGCGACTCCACCTTGTCCCAGAACGGCGCCGGGCTGCCGTCGATCACTTCCATCTCATTGACGCGGAAATACAGCAGCACCGCTTTCTTCAGCCACTCGTTGACCTTCCAGCCACCGTGGCCATCGGGCTCGGCGACGCGGAACTCGCCCGACTCCAGACCGTCGATCACCCGGTTGACCAGTGGACGGGTCGATCCTTCGATCTCATCGACGGTCAGCATGGTGCGGCGCTCGAAAGCGCTCTCGATGCTGAACTTCATTTCCGCCACGCCCGGTACAGGCGGCTTGCGCAGGCTGCGCGGCCCCATCGACTCGATCGCCTTGGGTTTGGCCGGCATCACTTTCTTCACCGCCACGGCGGCTTTCTTGACCGCCTTCTTTGCCGCGGCCTTCTTGACTGCCGGCTTGGCAGACACGGTCCTGGCCGCGGCGGCGGGCTTGGATGCTGCCTTCTTGGCGGCGGGTTTCCTGGTAGCCATCAGTGGGGGTCTCCTGGCGTTCTGTCGGGCTCCAGACAGGCCATCAACGCATCCCGCAATGACTGTCTGGAAGATTCGGTAAGAGGTTGATCATGCCGATCGGTGAGCTGGAACTGGTCCTCGGCGCGCTCACCGAAAGTGGCGATACGCGCGTCCTGGACACGCAGGCACTGGTCGCGCAGCACATGCGCCACATCGGCCAGCAGACCCGGACGATCCGGCGCCACCAGATTCAGCACGGTGCGGTTGTGGTCGCGCGACTCCAGGAACTCGATCCGCGGCGCGAAGCGGAAATGTCTGAGCTGTCGCGGCATCACCCGCCGTGACGGCCGCAGGATCTGGATATTGCCGGCCAGCGCCTTGCGCAGTGCCGCCTCCAGACGCACGGTATCCCCATCGGCGAAGCTGCCGACCGGAATCACTTCAAACGTATCGAAAATGGTGCTGTCCGGGCCGTCCAGCACACGCGCCCGGTGGATACCGTAGCCGGCACGGTCCAGGGTCATCACGATCGCCGCAAACAGACCATCGCGATCGGGCGAATGCACGAATACTTCCAGCGCGTCGCTTTCCGGCATGATCCGGCGCACCTTCACCAGCGTGCCGCCCTTGCGGATTTCAATCAGCGACGCCGCCTGCCACACCAGCTGTTCGGGCCGGAAGCGCACGAAACTCTCATCGGGCATCGCCGCGAACTGGCGGTCGATCAGCGTATCCGGGTGCCCCAGCAGCCGCATCTGCTGACGCACGCTGTCACGCGCTTCCTGCACCCGCTCGGCCTCGGGCAACGGATGCTCGAGGCCTTCGAGCAGTGCGCGGCGCGCGGCGAAGTACAGGTCAGCCAGCAACCGGTCCTTCCACGCGTTCCAGAGCTTGGGGCTGGTGCCGGCGATGTCGGCGCAGGTCAGCAGGTACAGGTAATCCAGGCGGTCGCGCGTCCCCACCAGAGTGGCAAATCGATGGATCACGTCCGGGTCGGTGATGTCCTGTTTCTGTGCTGTCACCGACATGCGCAGGTGCTGTTCGACCAGCCAGGCCACCAGTTCGGTATCGGAGCTGCTCAGCCCGTGCGCGCTGCAGAACTGGCGGGCGTCGGCCGCGCCCAGTTCGGAATGGTCACCGCCACGACCCTTGGCGATGTCATGGAACAGGCCGGCCAGCAGCAGCAGCTCGGGCTTGCGCAGACGCGGCCACACCTCATGGGCGATGGAAAAGCGCTCGTCGGCCCGCGCCGAAGCGAACAGACCGATATTCCGCAGCACCATCAAGGTGTGCTGATCGACGGTGTAGACGTGGAACAGGTCAAACTGCATGCGCCCGGACACCTGCGCAAAGGCGGGAATCCATTGTCCGAGCACACCCAGCCGGGCCATCCTGGCAAGCGTGTCGACCGCGCGCGGCCCACGCAGCAGGGCCATGAACCGCTCCCTGACATCCGCCTCCACCCGGGTATAGGGCGGAATCTCATCCAGCATCTCGGCCAGCCCACGCGCCGTCATCGAATGCAGACCCCGCACTTCCGGGATACGCGCCCAGCAGGCGAACAGCGCGAAGAGGGAGCGGATATCGCCATGCGGCCACAACGGATCGTCCGCCGACAGATAACCGCGGCGCAACGAGAAGCCGTCGCCGACCGGCTCGGGCGCAGCCTCGCCATCGAACTGCTCCTCGAAGCGCTGCAGCAGGCGGTCGCTGATGCGGCGTACCACCGCCGCGCTGCGGTAGAAGCCCTGCATCATCTTCTCGACCCCCAGGCTTTCCGCGTCGTCGGCATAGCCCATCCGCTCGGCCAGGGTCTTCTGATAATCAAAGCGCAGGCGCTCTTCCGGACGCTGCGCCACCAGATGCAGGCCGAACCGGAGCCGCGCCAGCACCAGCCGCTCGCGTTTGAGCGCGGCCGCCTCGTCCAGACCGAGATGCCCCAGCCCGACCAGCGCATCGATATTGCTGACACCGAACGTGCGCAGCGCCATCCAGCCCAGCGTATTGAGATCGCGCAGGCCGCCCGGGCCGTCCTTGAGATCGGGCTCCAGGTTGTCGGCGGTGTCGCCAAAGCGGCGATGCCGCAGCAGCAGCTCCTCGCGCTTGGCAAGAAAGAACTCCCGTGCCGGCCAGATCAGGCTGGGCGAAATCGCCCGCGCCAGCGCCTGTTGCGCCGCGCTGTCGGCACACAGCGGCCGCGCCTCGATCAGCGCAGTCAGGACGGTCTGGTCAGCGGCGGCCTGCACGCACTGCGCAGCCGAGCGCACCGCATGGCTGACCGGCAGCCCGGCATCCCACAGCAAGGCGAACAGCCGGGCAAGATCGGCCTCGTGGGCGTGCTGCGCGGCGGTTTCCCCCAGCACCAGCAGATCGATATCCGAGCGCGGGAACAGCTCGCCGCGGCCATAGCCGCCGACCGCGAACAGCGCCAGCCCGGCACCGGCGGGAACACAGCGCAGCCAGGCCTCGCGGATCAGCTGGTCAACCGCGCGGGCGCGCAACGCGAGCAGGCGTTCGACGTTGTCGGCCTGCTCGAAGCGTTTGCACAGACGCGCATCGGTGTGGACAAGCGACTGCCGGGCATCGGCAGCCCACTGCACATCACCGGCAGTCTCTGCCGACGCGTCCAGACTCGGGCCCGTCGGCAGCTGGCTCATGCCTGCGTGGTTGGCGCTTGTTCGGACTCGGCCGGCGACAAGGTCAGCACCTCGACACCGTCCTCGGTCACCGCGATGGTGTGTTCCCACTGCGCCGACAACTTGCGGTCCTTGGTGACCACCGTCCAGCCATCCGGCAGCACCTTGGTGTGGCGCGCGCCTTCATTGATCATCGGCTCGATGGTGAAGGTCATGCCCGGCTTGAGCACGACCCCCTGGCCCGGCCGGCCGTAATGCAGCACCTGAGGCTCGTCGTGGTAGACCTGCCCGATGCCATGGCCGCAGTACTCGCGCACCACCGAGAAACGCTCGGATTCGGCGTATTCCTGGATCGCGTGGCCCACGTCGCCCAGCGTCGCGCCCGGCTTGACCGCACGGATACCGCGCCACATCGCTTCGCGGGTGGTTTCCACCAGGCGCCTGGCCATCACCGACGGCGTGCCGACGTAGTACATGCGGCTGGTATCGCCGTGCCAGCCATCCTTGATGACGGTCACGTCGATATTGATGATGTCCCCGTCCTTCAGGACCTTGGCCTCGCTCGGAATGCCATGGCAGATGACGTTGTTGACCGAGGTGCACACGGTCTTGGGAAACCCGCGGTAACCCACATTGGCCGGAATCGCACCCTGCACGTTCACGATGTGCTCGTGGCAGATGCGGTCCAGCTCCTCTGTGGTGACACCGGGCTTGACGTGGGGGCCGATGATGTCCAGCACCTCGGCCGCCAAACGGCCGGCGATGCGCATCTTCTCGATTTCTTCGGGGGTTTTCAGTTGGATTGCCATCCGCCGATTATCGCCCATTTGACGCCAAACGCTGAATTCCTGACTTCTGCAACGGCGCCTGGACCAGCGGTACGCTGCCCCGTCGCACACTGACCGCGACCCCCGCCGTGCCAGCAATCCGGCGCGCGACGGCGATACCGGCGCCCTGAACGGGGGGAAAGCATCCCCGCACCGCAGCCGGTGCAGCAATGCCCCAAACCCCCGGCGCACCGCACGGGCACGGACCCGGTCATTTGCGGGAAGCCCGCCATGCCCCTTATACTCCCGCAGCTGCGTCAGGCCCGGTGCCTGCAAAGTACGCCCACACCGAGCGCCATTCGGTGAATCCACACCTGTCGCCCCCATCCGTGCCGGGGTGCCCTGATCTGTCAGGGTTCGGCCACGGAGGCGCCAGGGAAGCCCAACCCCGGAACCTATTGCGCAGTGCGCGCCGCCTTCTCACTTTTCCTTGGCGGCAGGTTCCCTACCAGGAGTTTTGCAATGCCCCAGGTCACCATGCGTCAGATGCTGGAAGCCGGCGTCCACTTCGGCCACCAGACCCGCTACTGGAACCCCAAGATGGCTCCGTACATCTTCGGCGCCCGCGGCAAGATCCACATCATCAACCTGGAAAAGACCGTTCCGCTGTTCAACGATGCGATGAACTTCATCTCGTCCGTTGCCCAGAAGCGCGGCACCATCCTGTTCCTGGGCACCAAGCGCAGCGCCCGCGACTCGATCAAGGAAGAAGCCGAGCGTTGCGGCATGCCGTTCATGAACCAGCGCTGGCTGGGTGGCACCCTGACCAACTTCGCCACGGTGAAGAAGTCGGTTGCCCGCCTGAAGGAACTGGAAGCCGGCGAAACCGACGGCACCTTCGACAAGCTGGTCAAGCACGAAGTGCTGGGCCTGCGTCGCGAGCGCGACAAGCTGGAAGCCTCGCTGGGCGGCATCAAGGACATGAACCGTCTGCCCGACGCCATCTTCGTCATCGACATCGGCCACGAAGACATCGCCATCAAGGAAGCCAAGAAGCTCGGCATCCCGGTGATCGCCGTGGTTGACACCAACTACAACCCGGAACTGGTCGATTACGCCATCCCGGGCAACGACGACGCCATCCGCGCCGTGCAGCTGTACGCCCGCGCCGCCGCTGACGCCGTGCTGGAAGGCAAGGCCGCCGCTCCGAACTCCGCCTCGGTGCGCGAGGAAGAGTTCGCCGAAGCCGCCGCTGCCGAAGAAGCCAAGCCGGCCCGCCGCGCTCCGGCCAAGAAGACCACCAAGGGCGACGAGGCTTCGGCCTGATCCCCACGTGGGCGCGCCCGCCGCGCCCACCTCCCTGTACCGGCGCACCCGCTGCGCCCGGCACTGACAGGGTCGCGTAACAACGGCCGGCAATCATTGCCGGCCTTCCCCTTTCTATTCGTGAGGTAATCCCATGGCTGAAATCACCGCCTCCCTGGTCAAGGAACTGCGCGAGCGCACTGGCGCCGGCATGATGGAGTGCAAGAAGGCTCTGACCGAGAACGACGGCAACATTGACGCCGCCGCCGAATGGCTGCGCAAGTCGGGCCTGGCCAAGGCCGACAAGAAGGCTGACCGCGTCACCGCCGAAGGCCGCATCGCGGCGGCACAGGACGGCAACAAGGCCGTGCTGGTGGAAGTCAACTCCGAGACCGACTTCGTCGCCAAGGACGCCAACTTCATCGCCTTCATCGACGCCGTTGCCCAGGCTGCCCTGACCTCGGGTGCTGCTGACGCCGAAGCCCTGAAGTCGGCCAAAATGGCCACCGGCGAAACCGTCGAGGAAGCCCGCGCTGCCGCCATCGCCAAGCTCGGCGAGAACATGCAGATCCGTCGCCTGGCCCGCATCGACACCAGCAACACCGTTGCCGCCTACATCCACGGCGGCCGCATCGGCGTGCTGATCGAACTGGCCGGCGGCAACGACGAGCTGGCCCGTGGCCTGGCCATGCACGTGGCCGCCATGAATCCGCCGCACAACAAGGCTAGCGATGTGCCGGCCGAGTTCGTTGCCAAGGAAAAGGAAATCGAGCTGGCCAAGATGTCCGACAAGGAAAAGGCCAAGCCGGCCGACATCCTGGAAAAGATCATCTCCGGCAAGATCAACAAGATCGTCAACGAAGTGACCCTGTACGGCCAGCCGTACGTGCTGGACACCAACCAGTCCGTCGAGCAGGTGCTCAAGGCCGCTGGCGCCGAAGTGATCGGCTTCCAGCGCCTGGTGGTCGGCGAAGGCATCGAGAAGGTGGTGGAAGACTACGCCGCCGAAGTCGCCAAGGCGATGCAGGTCTGATTCCGGCCCGCACCTGATGTCCAGAAGAAGCCGCGGTCCTCCGCGGCTTCTTTTTTGTCCGGCCCGAACGGCCGCCACGCCCGCAAATCCATGCAATACCGGGCAAAAATGTGATGTATCTGCTTTCTTGGCGAGGCGCATGTATTCTTGGGCATCTGCTGACCGCCCTCATGACATGTCACCCGAGCTGACCACCACGCTATCTCTTTGCCGAAACCTGCCCTCGCCGCCGGCCATTGCCCTGCGCATCATCGAGCTGGCGCAGGATCCGGAAACCGATATCGCCACGGCGGCAGACGTCATCGCCCTGGACGTTGCCCTGAGCGCGCGCATGATGCGCATCGCCAACTCGCCGCTGTATGCCAGCCGGCGCCGGATCGAGAATCTGGGCCAAGCACTGACCATGCTCGGACTCAATGCCACCTTGCAGCTTGCACTGGGCTTTTCACTGTCCCGCGCATTGCGCGAGGAAAGCCGCGAACCGCAACTGCTGGAGGCAACCTGGCGGCGCAGCATCCTCAGCGCCCTGGCCGCCCGCTTCCTCGGACTGGGCTGTGGCGTGCGCCGGATCGAAGAACTGATGCTGGCCGGCCTGCTGCAGGACGTCGGCATCCTTGCCCTGCTGCAGGCCCGTCCCGACAGCTACCCCAACCTGCTCGGCACGGCCAGCAGCAACGACGAACTACTTGCCCGCGAGCGCGCGGTACTGGACTGCAGTCACGCCGATATCGGCGCGCAGCTGTGCGAGCAATGGCACCTGCCACGCTACCTGGTCGAGGCCATCGCCCACAGCGAGCCGCCCGCCATCGCAACCGACCTTTTCGAACGCTGCGTCGCCCTTTCCGGATGCGTCGCCGAGATCTGGCTGAGTGATGACGCCGATGCCGCGCGCACCTATGCCCTGCAGCGGGTGTATGCCGAGCTGCAGATGGACAGCCCGCGCTTCGAGCAGGTACTACAGCAGGTCAGCCAGATGCTGCCGGACCTGAGCGCCCTGTTCGACACCCCGCCCCCGACTTCCGCCCGCGTGACCCAGCTGCTGGAACATGCCAGCGAACTGAAGGAACTGCGCAACCTGCGCGAGCTGCAGGACGCCTCCTCCGCACGCCGACGCGCCGACGACTTCGAAGCGCAGGCACGCCGTCTGGGCGAACAGGTCCACCTGGATGCGCTGACCGGGGTCCTGAACCGGCGCCAGCTTGAAACCGTACTGGAACAGGAGTTCGCCCGCGCCGCACAGCTCGACCGCCCCCTCTCCATCGCCTTCATCGACCTGGATGACTTCAAGAAAATCAATGACCTGCACGGCCATTTGATTGGCGACCAGGTCCTGCAGGTGTTTGCCGGACAACTGCAGGCACAACTGCGCAGCAGCGACACGATCGCCCGCTTCGGCGGCGAGGAGTTTGTGGTCATCTTCCCCGGCACCAGCGAGCAGCTGGCCGTGGAAGTGATCCGCCGGGTGCTGCTCAACATCGCGCACATCCCGATGATCGAGGTCGAAGGTGCTCCCGTGCATGTCACCTTCTCCGCCGGCGTGGCCGCCCATGGCGACTACGAACGGTTCGTCGATGTGCAGGAGCTGCTCAAGGCCGCCGACGACGTGCTGTACCGCTCCAAGACCCAAGGCCGCAACCGCGTCAACGCGCGGGCACCGGCGCCCTCCCCCACCGCCTGCTGAACCGGCAGGGGGCCATCTCCGGAATTTACGCCGCATTGCAACAACATCTCTGACTTGGAACCGCCGCTTCCGTTAGAATTCACGCGTTTTCCAGCCCTGTGAGACCGCCATGTCCAAGCTCGCCTACCACCGCATCCTTCTGAAACTTTCCGGGGAGGCGCTGATGGGAGATGAGGACTACGGCATCGACCCCAAGGTCATCAATCGCCTGGCACATGAGGTGATCGAGGCCCAGCAGGCCGGCGCGGAGATCGCACTGGTGGTCGGCGGCGGCAACATCTTCCGCGGCGCCGGCCTTGCCGCTGGCGGCATGGACCGCGTCACCGGCGATCACATGGGCATGCTGGCCACCGTGATCAACGCCCTGGCCATGCAGGACGCGCTGGAAAAGGCCGGCGGCAAGGCGCGCGTGATGAGTGCGATCAAGATCAACGACGTGTGCGAGGACTACATCCGCCGCCGCGCGATCCGCCACCTGGAAAAGGGCCGCCTGGTGATCTTCGCCGCCGGCACCGGCAACCCGTTCTTCACCACCGACTCCGGCGCTGCACTGCGCGCGATCGAGATCGGTGCCGACCTGCTGCTCAAAGCCACCAAGGTCGATGGCGTCTACGACAAGGACCCGAACAAGCACGCCGATGCCGTGCGCTACGACAGCCTGACCTACGACCGCGTGATCAGCCAGGGCCTGGAAGTGATGGACACGGCGGCGTTCGCACTGGCCCGCGACAGCGACCTGCCGATGCGGGTGTTCGACATGAGCCAGCCGGGCGAACTGTTGAAGATCCTGCACGGCGAGAACATCGGCACACTGGTCCACGGCCGCGACGCCCACTGACCTTCTCACAACCGGTTCCGGTCCGGTGGGTGCGGGGTTTCGCCTATAATCGACCGGTTCAAGAAACATCAAGGATTCGGCGATGATCAACGAAATCAAGCAAGATGCGCAGGCGCGCATGGCCAAGAGCATCGATGCTCTGCGCCACACCCTCACCACCATCCGCACCGGCCGCGCATCACCGGCCCTGCTTGAAGGCATCAAGGTCAAAGCCTACGGCACCGATACGCCACTGAACCAGGTGGCCAGCATCAGTGTGTCCGAAGGCCGTTCGCTGGTGATCACCCTGTTCGACAAGAACATGATCAAGGACGTGGAGAAAGCCATCTACGCCTCCGACATCGGCATCACCCCCACCACCATGGGCACGGTGATCCGCCTGAACCTGCCGCCGCTCACCGAAGAGCGCCGCCGGGAGCTGGCCAAATCGGTGGGCAAGGAAGGCGAGGAGACCAAGGTCGCCATCCGCAACATCCGCCGCGATGCCAACCAGGAAGTGGCCAAGCTGCTCAAGGACAAGACCATCACCGAAGATGACGACCGTCGTGCACAGGAAGACATCCAGAAGCTGACCGACAAGGCGATCAAGGACATCGACGAGGTGGTCAAACTCAAAGAACAGGAACTGATGGCGGTCTGACCCGTGCCATCCGTCCTGCCCAGCGGCACACCCGCAGCGCGTCTGCCCGGGCACATTGCCATCATCATGGATGGCAATGGGCGCTGGGCGCAGCAACGCCGGCGACCGCGCATGATCGGTCACCGCGCCGGCGCCCGCGCGGTTAACCGCACCATCGACTTCTGCCTTGAGAACGGCATCGGCGCCCTGACCCTGTTCGCGTTTTCCAGCGAGAACTGGGGCCGGCCGAAGGAAGAGGTCGATGCCCTGATGAAGCTGTTCCTCGGTGCACTGGATCGCGAGGTGGATGAACTCCATCGTCGCGGTGTCCGCGTGCGCTTCATCGGGGACCGGACCCGCTTTGGCAAGGGCATCCTCGAACGCATGGCGCGTTCGGAACAGCGCACGCTCGACAACACCGCGATGACCCTGACCATCGCCGCCAGCTATGGCGGACGCCAGGATATCGCCCACGCCGCACGCGCACTGGCCGAACAGGTTGTCGCCGGCACCCTCACCCTGGACCAGATCGACGAGCAGGCGCTTTCGCGGCATGTCGCACTGGCCGACCTGCCGCCGCCGGATCTGTTCATCCGCACGGGCGGCGACACCCGCATCAGCAATTTCCTGCTCTGGCAGCTGGCCTATACCGAACTGTGGTTTACCGACGTGCTGTGGCCGGACTTCGATGCTGACGTACTCCAGCAGGCGATGGACGACTATTGCCGCCGTGAACGGCGCTTTGGCCTGACCAGCGCGCAGATCACCGCCGCGGCAATGGAGACCGCAATCCCATGACCAAGACCCGAGTCATCGCCGCGCTGATCATGGCCCCGGTGGCCATCTGCGCGATCCTGCTGCTTCCCACCCAATGGCTGGCAGCTGCCGCGGCACTGGTGTTTCTGACCGGGCTGTGGGAATGGCTCAAGCTCACCCATGTCGACGGCCTGCCGCGCACGGTCCTGCTGGTGCTGAACCTGCTGCTGATGGTGCTGCTGGTGTGGGCCTCGGCCGGCAGCACGGTCCTGTTCCAGCTGGCCACGCTGGTCGGCGTCGGCTTCTGGCTGCTGGCACTGCTGTGGCTGCGGTTTTTCAACTTCGGCGCGCATGAGGAAAGCGGCTCGCGCACCCTCAAGCTGGCCGCCGCGACGCTGGCCATCATTCCGGCCTGGACTGCACTGGTGCTGATCCATGCCAGCGAGCCCAATGGCAACCGCTGGCTGCTGACCGCACTGGCAACCGTCTGGGCCGCCGATTCCGGCGCCTATTTCGCCGGCCGCACGTTCGGCAAGCACAAGCTCGCCCCACGCATCAGCCCGAACAAGACCATCGAGGGTCTGCTCGGCGGCCTGCTGGCAGGCCTGCTGGTGGCCGGCGTATTCGGCTGGATCGCCGGCGTGCAGGCTTCGCAGCTGGGCGGACTGATGCTCGTCGCCGCCATCGCCGTACTGGCATCGGTGCTGGGTGATCTGTTCGAAAGCCTGCTAAAGCGTCATGCCGGCGCCAAGGACTCGGGCAACGTGATCCCCGGCCACGGCGGCGTGCTGGACCGCATCGATGGCGTCCTCGCTGCCTTGCCGGTGTTCGCGCTGGGCAAGGAAATCTTCGGTTTCTGATATGTCCCCGACCTCTTTTCCGCGCCAGATCGCGATCCTCGGCGCCACCGGCTCGATCGGCAGCTCCGCGCTGGACGTCATCGCCCGGCATCCAAGGCAGCTACGCGCCAGCGTGCTGGCCGCCGGCAGCAATGTCGACGCCCTGATCGCGCTGTGCCGTACGCACCGCCCCGATCACGCCGCCATCGCCGATCCGGCGTTGTACGCGCGGCTGCGCGACGGACTGGCTGCCGCCGGCCTAACCACCGAGGCCCACGCCGGCGACGACGCCATTGATGCACTGGCGGCCGGCAACACCTGCGACACCGTGGTCGCGGCGATTGTCGGCGCCGCCGGCCTGTCCTCGACCCTGGCCGCCGCCCGGGCCGGCAAGCGCCTGCTGCTGGCCAACAAGGAGTCGCTGGTGCTGGCCGGCGAGCTGCTGACCCGCGAAGCCGCCGCTGCCGGGGCCGAGATCATCCCGATCGACAGCGAACACAACGCGATCTTCCAGTGCCTGCGCTCATGCGATGCACGCCTGGAAGCCGGTGTGCGCCGGATCATCCTCACCGCCTCCGGTGGCCCGTTCCGTGGCCGCAGCCGTGCCGAACTGGAAGGCGTCACCCCGGCCCAGGCCGTGGCCCATCCCAAGTGGTCGATGGGGCCGAAGATCTCGGTCGATTCGGCGACGTTGATGAACAAAGGCCTGGAAGTTATCGAGGCGCACCACCTGTTCAACATCCCGGGCGCGCGCATCGATGTGCTGGTGCACCCGCAAAGCCTGGTGCATTCACTGGTGGAATTCATCGACGGCTCCACCCTTGCCCAGCTCGGACTGCCGGATATGCGCACCACCCTGGCGGTCGGTCTGGGTTGGCCGCAGCGCATCGAATCGGGCGTCGCCGGGCTGGACCTGCTCAGCCAGGGCCGGCTCGATTTCGAGGCACCGGATCTGGACGCCTTCCCCTGCCTGCGCCTGGCCTGGCAGGCCATGGATGCCGGCGGCAGCGCCCCGGCCATCCTGAACGCGGCCAACGAGGTGGCGGTTTCAGCCTTTCTTCAGGGCCGTATAGGCTTCCTGTCGATTCCCGCGCTGGTGGAGCACGCCCTCTCCACCCTGCCATACGTGGCGGCCGATACACTGGACGCCCTGCTGGCCGCGGACGCGCAATCCCGCCAGATCACCGAAGCCGCCATCGCCCGCCTGCCGCATGTCTGAACCCACCTTCCAATCGAGTTCTGCCCATGGGTGATTTTCTCGGCTCCGTGTGGTGGATGATCGTCAGCCTGGGCCTGCTGGTCACGTTCCACGAGTTCGGTCATTACTGGGTAGCCCGCCGCTGTGGGGTGAAGGTGCTGCGCTTCTCGGTGGGCTTCGGCAAACCGCTGTGGAGCCGCCGCAACCGCAACGGTACCGAGTTCGCCATCGCCGCCATCCCGCTGGGCGGCTACGTGAAGATGCTGGACGAGCGCGAAGCCGAAGTGCCTGCCGGCGAGCGCGCGGTCGCCTTCAACAACAAGAGTGTGTGGCAGCGCATCGCCATCGTCGCTGCCGGTCCGGCCGCCAACCTGCTGCTGTGCATCGCCCTGCTGTGGGCGATGTTCGTGATCGGCAAGCAGGACTACTCGGCCACCATCGGCCGCAGCACCGGGATGGCCCAGCAGGCCGGCTTTACCGCCGGCGACCGTATCGTTGAAGTGGATGGCCGCGCGGTGGACACCTGGGCCGAAGCCAGCATGGCCTTCACCACCGCCGCGATGGACCGCCAGGATGCCCGCACCAGGGTCCGCGATGCCCTGGACAACGAGCGCACCCGGGTACTGCCGCTGTCGCAGCTGCCGGCGGATTTCGATGAGCGCAACGTCCCGGTGCAGGCAGGCTTCATCTGGCAATTCTGGCTGCAACCGGCCCTGGTGGAGTCGATCGTCGCCGATTCGGCTGCCAGTGGCGTGCTGCAACCCGGCGACCTGATCCTGGCCATCGACGGCCAGCGGGTGGAGAGCGCCGACCAGGTTGCCCCGCTGGTGCAACAACTGGGCGAGCGCGGCGGCGCCGGCATGCTCGACATCGAGCGCGCGGGCGAGCGCCTCGCCCTGGAGCTGACGCCGATCGCGGGCCAGGGCCAGGACGGCAAGCCGCGCTGGCTGATCGGTGTGGGCTTTGTCACCGGCCAGGCCCCCGCCTACGACGCCCGCCAGCAGTACGGCGTGTTGGCGGCAATCCCGGCGGCCCTGCGCGAAACCGGCAAGCTCGCCAGTGATTCGCTGGGGATGATGCGGCGGATGCTGACCGGCCATGCCTCGGTCAAGAACATTTCCGGGCCGATCACCATCGCCCGCGTGGCCAATGCCTCGGCCGAGCGCGGCGTGGACTGGTTCCTGTATTTCCTGGCCCTGCTGTCGCTGAGCCTGTGCATCATCAACCTGCTGCCAATCCCGATCTTGGACGGCGGCCACCTGCTGTATTACCTTATCGAGTTGGTCAAGGGCAGCCCGCTGAGCGAGCGCGCCATCGCCGCCGGCCAGTACATCGGTCTGGCGCTGCTGGCCGGGCTGATGGGTCTGGCGTTCTACAACGACATTCTCAGCCTGGTCCCGCGATGAACTTTTCCCTGCTGTCGTCGTCTTACGCCGGCACCCACGCAACATTGAAATCGACTCCAACCGGACGTGACATGACGCGACTTCCCAATCGCCGCCTGCTTGCCCTCGCCCTTGCTGCCGGTCTGGCCCTGCCCGCGCTTGCGCTGGCGGCCGAGCCCTTCACCGCCAGCGATATCCGCGTGGACGGCCTGCAGCGCATCTCCTCCGGTACGGTATTCACCTATCTGCCCATCGAGCGTGGCGACACGGTCGATGACGCCAAGGTCGGCGACACCATCCGCGCGCTGTACAAGACCGGCTTCTTCGAGGATGTGCAGCTGGACCGCCAGGGCGACATCCTGGTGGTCACGGTCAAGGAGCGCCCGGCGATCAACAAGTTGACCGTCACCGGCAACAAGGACATCAAGAGCGAGCAGCTGCTCAAGGGTCTGAGCGACATCGGCCTGAGCGAAGGCGGCACCTTTGACCGTTTGAGCCTGGACCGGGTGACGCAGGAATTGCGCCGCCAGTACAACGACCGTGGCAAATACAACGTCGAGATCACCCCGACGGTGAGCCCGCTGGACCGCAACCGCGTCGATGTCGCCATCGCCGTCAAGGAAGGCAAGGCGGCCAAGATCCAGCACGTGAACCTGGTGGGCACCGAGAAGTTCCCCGCCGAGGACATCCTCGACACCTGGGAATCGAAGGAGCACAACTGGGCCTCGTGGTACCGCCGCGATGACCAGTACTCCAAGGAAAAACTGTCCGGCGACTTGGAGAAGCTCAACTCCTGGTATCTGGACCGCGGCTATGTCGATTTCAGCATCGATTCCACCCAGGTCTCGATCAGCCCCGACAAGCGCGACATGTTCATCACCGCCGGCGTGACCGAGGGTGAGCAGTACAAGATTTCCGAAATCAAGGTCACCGGCGACACCATTCTTCCGCAGGAAGATGTGGAACGCATGGTGATCCAGAAGAGCGGCGACACGTTCTCGCGCGCCCTGCTGGAAATCAGCGCTGATGCAATCACCAACAGCCTGTCCAACATCGGTTACGCCTTCGCCAAGGTGAACCCGATCCCGACCAGCAACCGTGCCGACCGCACCGTCGCGGTGAACATGCAGGTGGTGCCGGGCCCGCGCGTGGCCGTGCGCCGTATCGTGTTCAAGGGCAATTCGCGTACCGCCGATGAAGTGTTGCGCCGCGAAATGCGCCAGTTCGAGAACAGCTGGTACTCGCAGGCGGCAATCGACCGCTCCAAGATCCGTCTGCAGCGTCTGGGCTACTTCGAGTCGGTCGATGTCGAATCCAGCCCGGTCACCGGCAGCAACGACCAGGTGGACGTGGTCTACAACGTCAAGGAAACCACTTCCGGCAGCTTCGTATTCGGCCTGGGCTATTCGCAGTCCTATGGCATGACCACCTCGATCCAGCTGTCGCAGAACAACTTCCTGGGCGGCGGCAACCGTGTGTCGGTCGACGCCTCGCGCAGCAGCTACCTGCAGCGCTACGGCTTCTCCTACACCAACCCGTACTTCACCGATGACGGCGTCTCGCTGGGCTACAACCTGTCCTGGCGCGAGCT
This sequence comes from Stenotrophomonas sp. STEN014, assembly GCF_056760315.1. Lineage (NCBI taxonomy): Bacteria > Pseudomonadati > Pseudomonadota > Gammaproteobacteria > Lysobacterales > Lysobacteraceae > Stenotrophomonas > Stenotrophomonas sp. STEN014. Next base: position 142,587 of record NZ_JBRREN010000010.1, read on the forward strand.
GGACTATTCGGACTTCAACACCGCCCAGTACAACAGCACCAACGGTGCCGCGCAGGTGGTGTTCGGCGTGCCGATCACCGAGAACGACGCGTTCTCGCTGATGTTCGGCATCGACAGCAACCAGATCACCACCTACCAGGGCTACACCCCGCAGGTGATCATCGACTACATCGATGCGGTCGGCACGCGCACCTTCCACTCCTGGCGCAGCGAGCTGGGCTGGGCCCGTGATACCCGCAACGACTATTTCATGCCGACCCGCGGCACCTACCAGCGTCTGGGCCTGGAGGCCACGCTGCCGGGCTCGACCGTGGAGTACTACAAGCTCAGCTACCAGTTCTCCAAGTACTGGCCGATCATGCCGTCGCTGGTCATCAATACGCGTCTGGAGCTGGGCTACGGCGATTCCTACGGCAGCGACAAGGTCCGCGACATCTGCTGGAACGATATCCCGGCGGTCCCCGGCACCCCCGCCAATGGCGACACGCCGGCCGTGCCGGGTACCCCGGGCTATTCGCAGGTGGTGGACTGCGCCACCAACCCCACCGCCAACTACCGCCAGATCAAGGCATCCGGCCTGCCGTTCTTCGAGAACTTCTACGCGGGCGGCACCAACTCGGTGCGTGGCTTCGAGGACAACACCCTGGGCCCGCGCTCGGAACCCATTGGCGGCTACTACAACGGCCAGCCGCTGGGTGGCTCGGTGAAGACGGTCGGCTCGATCGAAGCCTATTTCCCGAAGCTGTTCGACAGCCCGTCGGCGCGCGTTTCCGCGTTCCTGGACGTGGGCAACGTCTATGCCGGCACCAGCAACTTCAAGGCCAACGAGCTGCGTGCCTCGGCCGGTGTCGCCCTGCTGTGGCGCGCTCCGGTCGGCCCGATCTCGATCAGCTACGCGTTCCCGCTGAAGAAGGAAGAAGGCGACGAAATCGAGCGTTTGCAGTTCACCTTCGGTGGCCAGTTCTGATTTCCGCCTGACCATTCCATGCACCACCTGCATCAGACAAGGCCCGGGCAACCGGGCCTTGTCATGACCGCTGGCCCCTCTGGCGCTAAACTGCCGCAGTGAATATGCCTACCTATACCGCACAGGAACTTGCCGAACGCTTTGCTCTGCAGGTGCAGGGCGATGCGACCGCCAGCATCCACGGCGTCGCCACCCTCGCCCATGCCGGCGCCGGCCAGCTCACCTTTCTGGCCAATCCGCGCTACCGGCCGCAGCTGGCTGACAGCCAGGCTTCGATCGTCGTGCTCCGTGCCGACGATGCCGCAGCCGCGCCCGGCACCACCCTGATCGCCAAAGATCCGTACACCGCCTTCGCCAAGATCGGCGCGTTGTTCGAGACCGTGCCGCTGCGCGAGCCCGGCATCCACCCCAGTGCAGTCATCGATCCCAGCGCCCAGGTGGCGGCCAGCGCCCATATCGGTCCGCACGTATACATTGGCGCGCGCAGCGTGATCGGTGAAAGCTGCATCATCGGCCCCGGCAGCGTGATCGGTGACGACTGCCAGCTCGAGGCCGGTTGCGAACTGCTGGCCCGCGTCAGCCTGGTAGCCCGGGTCAAGCTGGGCAAGCGCGTGCGTATCCACCCGGGTGCCGTGCTCGGTGCCGAAGGCTTCGGCCTGGCGATGGACGGCGGCCACTGGATCAAGGTGCCGCAGCTGGGCGGCGTGCGCATCGGCGACGACTGCGAGATCGGCGCCAACACCTGCATCGACCGTGGCGCGCTGGAAGACACCGTGCTCGACGAGGACGTGCGCGTGGACAACCTGGTGCAGATCGCCCACAACGTGCAGATCGGTGCGCACAGCGCCATCGCCGGCTCCACCGGTATCGCCGGCAGCGCCAAGATCGGCCGCTACTGCCTGCTGGGCGGCTCGGTCGGCGTGGTCGGACATCTGGAAATCTGCGACCACGTCACCATCACCGGCCGATCGGTGGTGCGCAACTCCATTACCGAACCGGGTGAATACTCATCCGGCACCCCATTGACCGACAACCGCACGTGGCGCAAAAACGCCGCGCGCTTCAAGCAGCTCGATGCGCTGGCAAGGCGCATCCTGGCTGTGAGCAAGGAGAAGGAATGAACGCAAGTCCGCAGCTGCCCATCGACGTCACCACGATCCAGACGTTGATCCCGCACCGCTATCCATTCCTGCTGGTCGACAAAGTCGTCGAGCTCGATATCGAAGGCAAGCGCATCGTCGCGCACAAGAACGTCACCATCAACGAGCCGTTCTTCCAGGGGCATTTCCCGACCCAGCCGATCATGCCGGGCGTGCTGATCATCGAGGCGCTGGCCCAGGCCGGCGGCGTGCTGACCCAGCTCAGCCTCGGCCGTGATGCGCAGTCCAAGCTGTTCTACCTGGTCAAGGTGGACAACGTGCGCTTCATGAAGCAGGTGGTGCCGGGCGATGTGCTGGAGCTGCACGTGCAGGTCAAGCGGGTGATCCGCAACATGGCCGTGTACTACGGCGAAGCCAAGGTGGACGGCGAAGTCGTCGCCCATGCCGAAGTGCTGTGCGCCGGCACCCGCGACTGATTCCCGGAGCCGACGTATGAACAACAGCGCCCCGCTGATCCACCCGACCGCAGTCATCGACCCGGCGGCGGTGCTTGCCGCCGATGTCCGCGTGGGCGCTTTCACCCTGATCGGGGCCGAGGTTGAAATCGGCGCCGGCACGGTGGTGGGCCCGCATTGCAGCATCCACGGTCCGACCCGGATCGGCCGCGACAACCACTTCATCGGCCATGCCGCCATCGGCGGCGAGCCACAGGACAAGAAGTTCGGCGGCGAACGCACCGAACTGGTGATCGGTGACCGCAACGTGATCCGCGAGTTCGTCACCATCAACCGCGGAACCGGCGGCGGCGGTGGCATCACCACCGTCGGCAACGACAACTGGCTGCTGGCCTATGTGCACGTCGCCCACGACTGCCATGTCGGCAACCACTGCGTGTTCTCCAACAACACCACGCTGGCCGGGCATGTCACCGTCGGCAACTGGGTGATCATCAGCGGCTTCGCCGGCGCGCACCAGTTCTGCCGCATCGGCGATCACGCGTTTCTCGGCATGGGCGCCCTGGTGGGCGGCGACGTACCACCATTCACCATGGTCGGCACCGACACCCACGGCCGTCCCCGCGGCATCAACAGCGAAGGCCTCAAGCGCCGCGGCTTCGATGCCGAGCGGATCGCCGCGATCAAGCGTGCCTACCGCACCCTGTACGTGGCGGGGTTGCCGCTGGCCGAAGCCAAGCAGCAGCTGGCCGAGCAGGCCCGTGACAATGCCGACGTGAAGGACCTGCTGGACTTCATCGAACACACCGACCGTCCGCTGCTGCGATGACCGGACGCCTGGATCGCTTGCCGGACACCGCCGGACGCGCGCTTCGCATCGCGCTCGTCGCCGGTGAAGCGTCCGGCGACGGACTCGGTGCGGGTTTGATCGATCAACTGCGCCAGCGCTATCCCGATGCCGAATTTGCCGGCATCGGCGGCGATGCGATGCGCAAAGCCGGCTGTCAGACCTGGTTTGACGCCAGTGAGCTGGCGCTGATGGGGCTGGCCGAGATCCTGCGCCATCTGCCGCGGCTGCTGAAGCTGCGCAGGCAGTTCCGCCAGCGCGTGCTCGACTGGCAACCGGATGTCTTCATCGGCATTGATGCGCCGGATTTCAATCTGGGCGTGGAAAAGTGGCTCAAGCAGCGCGGTATTCCTACCGTGCATTACGTCAGCCCCTCGGTCTGGGCCTGGCGTGAGAAACGCGCCGAGAAGATCGGCGCCAGCGCCGACCTGGTGTTGTGCCTGTTTCCGATGGAACCACCGATCTACGCGCGCCATGGCATCGACGCGCGCTTCGTCGGCCACCCCATGGCCGACGAGATTCCGCTGGAAAGCGACCGCGAGCAGGCCCGCGCGGCGCTGGCCATTCCCGCGCAGGTGCCGGTGCTGGCGGTGCTGCCGGGCAGCCGGCTGGGTGAAGTCAGTCGCCTCGGTCCGCCGTTCTTCGAGGCCGCCTGGCAGCTGTGCGAGAAGAGGCGCGACCTGCACATCGTGGTGCCGGCCGCCAACGCCCACTGCAAGGCGCTGCTGGTCGAGCAGATCCGTGCCGCCGCCCTTCCCAGCGCGCGTGTGCATCTGCTTGATGGTCGCGCCCGCGAGGCGATGACCGCCGCCGATGTGGTGATGCTGGCGTCGGGCACCGCAACGCTGGAAACCATGCTGGTCAAGCGGCCAATGGTGGTCGGCTACCGCGTGGCGGAGCTCACCTACCGCATCGTCAGCGCACTGGGGCTGCTCAAGGTCAACCGTTATGCGCTGCCGAATGTGCTGGCCGGCAAGGATCTGGCGCCGGAACTGATGCAGCACGACTGCACCCCGGACAAGCTCGCTGCCGCGGTGACGCAGTGGTTCGAGCATCCGCAGGGCGTGAGCGGTCTGCAGGACGACTACCTGCGCCTACACCAGGAACTGCGCCAGGACGCCTCGGCCCGCGCGGCCGATGCGGTTGTGGGCCTGTTGCAGAAGCCGGCCGCCGCCCAGCCATGACCGCCCGCCGCACCCGCATCCGCGCCGCAGAGATGTCACTGTCGCTGTTCGACGATGCCGCCGTGGGCGCACATCCGGCCCCGCGCCTGATCGCCGGGGTGGATGAAGCCGGGCGCGGTCCGCTGGCCGGACCGGTGGCCGTGGCAGCGGTGGTGTTCGATCCGGATCTGCCACGCATCAACGGTCTGGATGATTCCAAGGCGCTGACCGCGCTGCGCCGCGAGCAGCTGTTTGATCGCATCATCGAACGCGCCCTGGCCCACGCCGTCATCATGGTCGACGTGGCCGAGATCGACAGCCTGAACATCTTCCAGGCCACCATGCAGGGCATGCGCCAGGCGGTGGAAGGCGTGGCACATGTCGCCCAGTTCGCGCGCATCGACGGCAACAAGATTCCCCAGGGCCTGCCCTGCCCGGCCGAGGCGCTGGTCGGCGGCGACGCCATCGACCGCAGCATCATGGCCGCCTCGATCCTGGCCAAGGTCAGCCGCGACCGCTACATGCGGGATCTGCACCTGCAGTTCCCCGAATACGGCTTCGAGCAGCACAAGGGCTACGGCACGCCCGCGCACATGGCCGCACTGCGGGCCCATGGCCCGTGCCCGCAGCATCGTCGCAGTTTCGCCCCGGTCCGCGCCTGCCTGCAGCCGGCCTGAACCCGGCCGCAGCGTTCAGCGCGGCACGATCTTGATTCCCGGATCGATGCGGGAAACGCCAATACGCGCGTCGTAGGGGATCTCGCTGGTGCTCGTCACCGGCTTGGCGGTGATCAGCACTTCCTGGCGGTTGCCGACGGGCCTGGAGAGGAACTGCGTCGCCGCGGTACCACCTGGCGCTTCGGCGAAGGTGAGTTCGAACGACTCCTGCGCATCAGCCGATTTGCGCCACACCACCTGGGTGCCGCTGCGGACCACACACAGCTCCGGCGTGACGACCGGTCCGGCCACGCCCGGTGCCACATCGACATAGACCAGCTTGACCGCCCGTGGCGGCAACTGGTCCGTGCACAGCGGCGGCTCGCGCGTTTGCGCCGGCGATGTCTGCTGCATGGCCCAGGCCGCGGCGCTGCCCATGACCACTCCGTACACCCACGTTCTGCTACGCATGACGACCACTCCTGGATGGGGTCCGCCGCCACGGACAGGGGAAAAGCAGCCCCCTTATTGCCGGTGCGCGGCCCCGCCGGCCGCGGCGAAACGCTGCAACGACAGCAGTGCATCGATCCGCTGTTGCGGAACGCCCTCCTTCAGCGCGCTGGCGACGCAACTGCGGGCACCTTGCCGATCATCGAGCAGGGTCAGCGTCTGCGCACACCACAGCGCGACCTCGGCCGGCTGGGTGCCCAGTTTGCGCGCCCCCAGCACGTGCAGCCGCCCCCCTGGCCCCAACCCCCCAAATGCGCCAAAACAAGACACACAAGCCACCCCCTAACCCAACGACCCCCCCCCCGAGACAAA
>NZ_JBRREN010000011.1:0-121239 GCF_056760315.1 Stenotrophomonas sp. STEN014
TCTCCTGGTCGTTGTCCACGCACAGCACGCGCATGCCGGCCAGCGAATCGTCATTGCCGAATGCCGAGGACGCCCGTGGCACCGGCGGCGGGGGCCCCCGCGGGGGGCCCCCCCGCGCGGGGGGGGGGGGGGGGGGTTTGGCGCCCCCCCCGCCCCCCCCCTCGGCGGCCCCCCCCCAGCGCCGCAACCGCACGCGACCGTCGAGCAGCGGCTCAGGCATGGCCACCGACCGAGGGCGTTTCCTGCTCCTGCCTGGCCAGTTCATTGGCCACCGTCTCCGGCGACTGCGTGTACGGCGCCAGCAGCGCGTAGAACGCCGGCACCACGAACAGCGACAGGAAGGTGGACACGGTGACACCGAAGATCACCACCACGCCGATGGTGGCGCGGCTGGCCGAACCGGGACCGCCGGCCACGACCAGCGGAATCGCGCCGACCACGGTGGCGATGGAAGTCATCAGGATCGGGCGCAGGCGCACCATCGCCGATTCGACGATGGCCTGGTGCACGCTGCGGCCCTCATCACGCAGCTGGTTGGCGAATTCCACGATCAGGATGCCGTTCTTGGCCGCCAGCCCGACCAGCATGACGATGCCGATCTGGCTGAACAGGTTGAGCGTGCCGCCGCTGATGTACAGCCCGAGCAGCGCGCCGAGCACGCCCAGCGGCACGGTGAGCATGATCACCAGCGGGTGGATGAAGCTCTCGAACTGCGCGGCCAGCACCAGGTACACCACCAGCAGGGCCATGCCGAAGGTCAGCAGCACCGCGCTGCCGGTGCTCTGGTACTCGCGCGACTCGCCTTTCCAGTCGATCTGCGCGTAGTCGGGCAGCTCCTCACGGGCGGCCTCCTGTACCCAGGCGATGGCCTCGCCCAGGGTGTGGCCGGGAGCGAGGTTGGCGCTGATGGTGATCGAGCGCAGCCGGTTGAAGCGGTTCAGGCTGCCGGCCTCGGCCACCTCGCTGAGCGTGACCAGGTTGGACAGCGGCACCAGTTCACCTGAGCGCGCGCGGACCTGGATGGCGGCCAGATCGGCCGGCGAGGCGCGGCCTTCACGCCCGGCCTGCACCAGCACGTCGTACTCCTCGCCGTTGTCGACGAAGGTGGTGACGCGGCGCGAGCCCATCATCGTTTCCAGCGCACGGCCGATGTCGGTCACCGAGATGCCCAGGTCGGCCGCACGCTGGCGGTCGATGTTGACCCGCATCTGCGGCCGGGTTTCCTTGTAGTCCGAATCGGCGCCGACCAGACCGGGGTAGTCGGCCATGCGGGCGAGCAGACGGTCGCGCCACTGCGCGATCTCGGCGTATTCCGGGCCGCCGAGCACGATCTGGAACGGCTGGCCCATGCTGCGCACCAGACCGCCACCGACCATGGTGCGCACGCGCACCCCGCTCAGCCCGTTGAGTTGTTTCTGCAGGTCGTTGGCCACGTCGCTGGTGGCTTCGGTACGGTCACGCCAGGGCTGCAGGAACACGCTGATGCGGCCGGTGTGCATCTCCTCGCTGTTGCCCCAACCGCCGGGCACGCGCGGGTTGGCGCGCACGATCGGTTCCTGCGGGCCCACGAACTGCGCAACGATCCGCTCGACCTGCTGCACCTGGCCGACGGTGTAGTCGAAACCGGCGCCTTCCGGGCCGTCGATCACGATCTGGAACGAGCCGCGGTCCTCGGCCGGGGCCAGCTCCGAGGGTAGCAGGGTGAACAGCCCCCAGCTTGCCCCGAGCGCAGCCAGCATCACCCCGCCGAACACCCAGGTCCGCTGCACATGCCGGTCCAGCACCCGGCCGTAGGCGGCCGAGACACGTTCCAGCTGGCGGTTGATGAAGCCGTGCAGGCGCCCGACCTTGCGCTCGCTGTGCGGCCGGAGCAGCTTGGAGGCCATCATCGGCGTCAGCGTCAGCGCCACGAACGCCGACAAGGCCACGGCCGCGGCCAGCGCCACGGCCAGCTCGCGGAACAGGCGGCCGGTATTGCCTTCCAGGAAGCCCACGGGCAGGAACACCGCCACCAGCACCGCGGTGGTGGCGATCACCGCGAACGCCACCTGCGCGGTGCCGCGCCGGGCGGCCACCAGCGGCGGCTCGCCCAGGTCGATGCGGCGCTGCACATTCTCCACCACGACGATGGCGTCATCGACCACCAGGCCGATACACAGCACCAGCGCCAGCAGGGTGAACAGGTTGATCGAGAAGCCGAACGCGAACAGCGCGATGAACGCGGCCACCAGACACACCGGCACGGTCACCGCCGGGATCAGCGCCGCCCGCATGCTGCCCAGAAACAGCCAGATCACCACCAGCACCAGCAGCATCGCTTCCACCAGCGTGGCGTAGACGCGCTCAACGGCGGCCTCGATGAAGGTGGTGTTGTCGAAGGCGACGAAGATCTGCGTGCCCTTGGGCAGGCTCGGCGCGATGCGTTCGGCCTCGGCACGGGTCAGCCGGGCCACGTCCAGCGCGTTGGCGGTGGAGGTCTTGACGATGCCCAGGCCGATGCCCGGCTCGCCGTTGCTGCGGTAGTAGGCGCGACGCTCGGACGAATCCAGCTCGACCTTGGCCACATCGCCCAGCCGCACCACATAGCCGTCGGCGCCCTTGCCCAGCGGGATGCTGGCAAAGTCGGCCGGGGCCACATAGCTGCGCTCCACGCGCAGGGTGAAGTCGCGGTCGTCCGATTCGATGCGCCCGGCCGGCAGCTCCACGTTCTCGCTGCGCAGCGCGGCTTCCACCTCGCCCACGGTCAGCCCGCGCGCCGCCAGTTGGTCGCGGTCCAGCCACACCCGCATCGCGTAGCGCTGCCGGCCGCCGATGCGGATCTGCGCCACCCCGTCGATGCTGGAGAAGCGGTCCACCACGTAGCGCTCGGCGTAGTCGCTCAGCTCCAGCGTGTCCATCGAGCTGGAGCTCATGTTGAACCAGATGATCGGGTCGGCGTCGCTCTCGACCTTGGCGATCTCCGGCGGGCGCGCTTCTTCGGGCATGCGGTCGGCGACGCGGCTGACCGCGTCACGCACATCGTTGGCGGCGGCCTCGATGTCGCGGTTGGCATTGAACTCGATGCTGACCGAGGCGCGGCCATTGGTGCTGCGCGCGTTGATCGTGTCGATGCCCTCGATGCCGGCCAGCGCGTCTTCCAGCACCTGGGTGACACGGCTTTCGATCACCGCGGCCGAGGCGCCGGTGTAGTCCACCGACACCGACACGATCGGCGGATCGATCGCCGGCAACTCGCGCAGGGTCAGCCGGCTGAACGACATCAACCCCAGCACCACCAGCAGCAGGCTCATCACCACGGCCAGCACCGGCCGCTTGATCGAAAGGTCGGACAGCTTCATCCGGCAGCCGCCTGCGTGGCGGGTGCCTGCGCGGCGGCGGCCGGCTTGGCATCTTCGATCTTGATGCCCGGACGCAGCTTGCCGGTACCGTCGATGACGATGCGCTCGCCGGCGGTCAGGCCGTCAGTGATCTCGACCACGCCGGCGCGGCGGGTGCCGGTCTTGACGTCGACCCGCTCGACGCTGGCGTCGTCCTTGACCCGGTAGATGAAGGAGTCACGGCCGACCTGGACCACCGCGATCTCCGGGATCACCAGCGCCTGCCGCTCGGGGCGGAACAGGCGCACATCCAGCAGCATGCCCGGACGCAGCGCGTGGTCGGCATTGGCGAAATCGGCGCGCACGGTCACCGCGCGGCTGCCCGGATCGACCCGCGCATCGATGGTGCTCACCCGTCCCTCGAAGGTACGCCCGGGCCAGGCGATGCTGCTGCCGACGACCTTGTCGCCAGGCTGCAGCGTCGCCAGCTCGGCCTCCGGCAGCGGGAAATCGACATGCATGCGCGACAGGTCATCCAGCGTGGCGATCGGTGTGCTCGGCGTGAGCAGCGCGCCGGGGCTGACCTGGCGGATGCCCAGCACGCCGGCGAACGGCGCGCGGACCTGGCGGTCACCGATATCGGCACGCATCTGCCGCACGCGGGCCTCGGCGGCATCGCGGATGGCTTTTTGCGTGTCCAAGGTGGAATGGGACACCAGCTGCTGCGCAGCCAGCTCGCGCTGGCGCTGGTACAGCCGGTCGGCCTCGGCGAAGGTCGCCTGGGCCGAGGCCAGCGCGGCCTGCTGGGCGTCGCCGCGCAAGGTGACCAGCGGCGCTCCGGCCGCGACCTGCTGGCCGCTTTCAAAATGCACCGTGTCGACGATTTCGCTCACCTTGGCGGTGATCACCACCGACTCGCGCGCCTTGGTGGTGCCCAGCGCCTGCAAGGTGTCATTCCAGGCCGACAGCTGCACGATCTGGGTGGTCACCGGCACAGCACCAGCGGTCTGGCGTGGCGCCTGGGCGCCTTCACGATTGCAACCGGCCAAGGCCAGCGCCAAGACAGTGCCACCGGCAACGGTGGCGACAAAACGCCCCAACATAGGTAAATCCGTCAGCTACACGATCGGTCAGTCTAGCTGGCCGAAGTGACGGCCGGATGTGCCGTTAGAGGGGGGCGCCCGGATCGGCCCCGCTCCGGGCCGGCCTGACGCTGGCGGCTCAGCGCAGCGCCAGCCGCACCACCTGGTCGACCATCGCGTCCAGCGCCTCGCCATCGGCATACAGGTGCAGCTCCGGGTTCTCCGGCGCCTCGTACGGCGAATCGATCCCGGTGAAATTGGGAATCTCACCGGCGCGGGCCTTGCGGTACAGGCCCTTGACGTCACGGGCCTCGGCCACCGCCAGCGGCACATCGACAAACACCTCGATGAATTCACCGTCGGCAAAGCGCTCGCGGGCCATCTGCCGCTCGGCGCGGAACGGGGAGATGAAGCTCACCAGCACGATCAGCCCGGCATCGGCCATCAGCCGCGCCACTTCGGCCACCCGGCGGATGTTCTCCACCCGGTCCTCGTCGGTGAAGCCCAGATCGCGGTTCAGGCCATGGCGCACGTTGTCGCCATCGAGCAGGAAGGTGTGGCAGCCACGCGCATGCAGGCGTTTTTCCACCTGATTGGCAATCGTCGACTTGCCGGCGCCGGACAGCCCGGTGAACCACAGCACCTTCGGCTGCTGGCCCTTGATCCGCGCGCGCGCGGCCCGGTCCACATCCAGATGCTGCCAGTGCACGTTGCCGGCGCGGCGCAGCGCGAAATCCAGCGTGCCGGCGGCGACGGTGGCATTGGTCTGGCGGTCGATCAGGATGAAACCGCCCAGCGCGCGATTGTGGGCATACGCGGCGAACGCCACCGGCTCGTCCAGTGACAGGTTGCAGTAGCCGACTTCATTGAGTTCCAGCCGCTTGGCGGCCAGTTTCTCCTGAGTGTTCACATCGATGCGGTGTTTGATCTCGCTGATGCTGGCGGCCACGGTGCGGCTGCCGATCTGCAGCCAGTACGGACGCCCGGGCAGCAGCGCGGCATCGTCCATCCACAGCACATGCGCGGCGAACTGGTCGGCCACCTCCGGCGGATCACCGGCGGCGGCGATCACATCGCCACGGCTGACATCGATTTCATCACTCAGCGTCAACGTCACCGCCTGCCCGGCCGTGGCCACGGCCACTTCGCCATTGACGCCCAGCACCTGCCTGACAGTGGAGCGGCGCGCCGAGGGCAGCACCACCACTTCGTCGCCGGCGCGCACCTGGCCGGCGGCAATGGTGCCGGCAAAACCACGGAAGTCCTGGTTGGGGCGGTTGACCCACTGCACCGGCAGGCGCAGCCCGCTGGCCACGTCGTGCCCGCTGATCTGCAGCGTATCCAGATGTTCCAGCAGGCTCGAGCCGTCGTACCACGGCATCAGGCTGGAATGGCTGGACAGGTTCTGCCCTTCCAGCGCCGACAGCGGAATGGCCTGCACATGGGCGATGCCCAGCTGCGCGGCCAGCGCGCGGTAATCGGCGACGATCTGCTCGAACACGCTCTGGTCGTAGCCGACCAGGTCCATCTTGTTCACCGCCAGCACCACCTGGCCGATGCCCAGCAGCGAGATGATGTAGCTGTGGCGGCGGGTCTGCGGCAGCAGCCCCTTGCGCGCGTCCACCAGCACCACCGCCACATCGGCGGTCGAGGCGCCGGTGGCCATGTTGCGGGTGTACTGCTCGTGTCCAGGGCAGTCGGCGACGATGTACTTGCGGCGGTCGGTATCGAAGTAGCGATAGGCCACATCGATGGTGATGCCCTGCTCGCGCTCGGCGGCCAGCCCGTCCAGCAGCAACGCGTAATCGATGCGCTCACCCTGGGTGCCGTGGCGGCGGCTGTCGGCCTCCAGCGCGGCCAGCTGGTCGTCGAACAGGCGCTTGCTCTCGTACAGCAGGCGACCGATGAGCGTGCTCTTGCCATCGTCCACGCTGCCGCAGGTGATGAACCGCAGCAGCGGCTTGGATTCGTGCTGCTGCAGATAGGAGGCGATCTGTGAAGACGGGGTTGCGGCGTTCATCAGAAATAGCCCTCCAGCTTCTTCTTCTCCATCGAGGCGGACTGGTCGTGGTCGATCAGCCGGCCCTGGCGCTCGGAGGTGGTGGACACCAGCATCTCGGCGATAATCGCCTCCAGCGTGTCGGCTTCAGACTCGATCGCGCCGGTCAGCGGATAGCAGCCCAGCGTGCGGAAGCGCACCTTGCGCAGCTGCGGCACTTCGCCCGGCCTCAGCGGCAGGCGCTCGTCATCGACCATGATCAGGCTGCCGTCGCGCTCGACCACCGGCCGCTCGGCCGCCAGGTACAGCGGCACCACCGGAATCTTCTCGCGGTAGATATAGAGCCAGATGTCCAGCTCGGTCCAGTTCGACAGCGGGAACACCCGCACGCTCTCGCCGGCGTGGATGCGGGCGTTGTACAGGTTCCACAGCTCCGGGCGCTGGTTCTTCGGGTCCCAGCGATGGCGGTCATTGCGGAAGGAGAACACACGCTCCTTGGCCCGCGACTTCTCTTCGTCGCGACGCGCGCCACCGATGGCGGCATCGAACTTCCACTTCTCCAGCGCCTGCTTCAGGCCTTGGGTCTTCATCACATCGGTATGCACACCGGCGCCATGACTGACCGGGCCAATGTCCTGGGCGATGCCATCGGGATTGATATGCACCCGCAGCTCGGTGCCGGTCTCGACCACACGGCGGTCGCGGAAGGCGATCATCTCGCGGAACTTCCAGCGCGTATCCACGTGCAGCAGCGGGATCGGCGGCACCCCGGGGGCGAACGCCTTCAGCAGCAGATGCAGCAGCACCGAGCTGTCCTTGCCCACCGAGTACAGCAGCACCGGGTTGTCGAAGGCCGCGGCGACTTCCCGCAGGATGTGGATGCTCTCGGCTTCCAGCCGGTCCAGATGCGACAACGATGCGGTGGCAGTCATTGCTTCACCAAGGTAGTGGCCAGGGCCAGTTGAAGAGGGTATCAGTGCGGCGGGAACGGCTTCCGGCCAGGGCAGCGAGTGTGGCGCGCAGCGACCGCACAACTGAAATGAGCGCACGGCATGACGCGATAACCCCCGGTCCTTTCCGCTGGCGCGGGCCGCTGCCTAGCATCAGCGTCCCTACTCGGACCGGACAGCCCCATGACCTCCGCCGCTGCCGTCGTGCCCCCCAGCCCCTTGCCTGAAGACCGCAGGGTCCTGCTGACACGTCTGGTGGAAGGCCTGGACGGCAACAGCCTGTGGTGGTTGTCCGGCTTCGCCGCGGGCTTGGCCCAGGGGCATCCACCGCCGTCGCTGGCGGTCATCCCCGGCGGCCAGCCGGTCCCGCAGCCGGCCCAGTCGCGGCTGACGGTGATCTACGGCAGCCAGACCGGCAATGCCCGCCACGCCGCCGAGCAGCTGGTGGCCGAGGTCGAGGCCGCCGGCCTGCCGGTACGGCTGGTCCGCGCCGACGCCTACCCGACCCGCGAGCTGGTCAACGAACGCGTGCTCTATATCGTGATCAGCACCCAGGGCGAGGGCGACCCGCCGGATGACGCGATCGGTCTGGTCGAGTTCATCACCGGCAAGCGCGCACCCAGGCTGCCGGAACTGAAGTACGCCGTGCTCGGTCTGGGCGACTCCAGCTATGCCCAATTCTGTGGCATCGCCCGCACGCTCGACACGCGCCTGGCCGAGCTGGGGGCCTCCCGCCTGCAGCCGGCCGGCGAAGCCGATCTGGATATCGATACCGTGGCCGCGCCATGGCGAGTCCAGGCGCTGGCCGATGCCCGCACCCACATCAGCGAGGCGGCCAGCCCGGCACCAAGCAACGTCACCCCGCTGCGCCATGCCAGCGTGTACAGCGCCCGGCACCCGTTCAACGCCGAGCTGCTGTCACGCCAGCTCATCAGCGGCCGCGACTTCAAGGGCCCGGCCTACGCGCACTATGGCGCCGCCGACAAGCGCGTGCATCACCTGGAACTGTCGCTGGAGGGCAGCGGACTGCACTACGAGCCGGGCGACGCGCTGGGCATCGTGCACCGCAATCCGCCCGCGCTGGTGGAGGCGGTGCTGGATGCCACCGGCCTGGACGGTGCCACGGCTGTCGCCCATGACGGCCACCGCCGCCCGCTGTCGCAATGGCTGGCCGAGCACCGCGAACTGACCCGCATATCGCGCCCGCTGCTGGCCGCTGTGGCCGAGCGCAGCGCGCACCCGGAACTGGCGCGCCTGCTGGACCCGGCACAGAAGAACGAACTGGCTGCGGTGTTCGAAGACCACCAGCTCATCGATGTACTGAGGCGCTGGCCAGCCGAGTGGAGTGCCGAGGCCCTGCTGGCCACGGTGCGCCCCGCCGCCCCACGCCTCTACTCGATCGCCTCCAGCCGCAAGCGCGTGGGCGAGGAAGTCCACCTTACCGTCGACGAGCTGCGCTATGACGCGCACGGCAGCGCCCACCAGGGCGCGGCCAGCAGCTTCCTCGCTGCACTGGCCGAAGGCGCCTCGCTGCCCGTCTACATCGAGGCCAACGAACGCTTCCGGGTGCCGGCCGATGCCAGCCGCGACATCATCATGATCGGCCCGGGCACCGGCGTGGCGCCGTTCCGCGGCTTTGTGCAGGAGCGCGCCGAAACCGGCGCTGCGGGGCGCAACTGGCTGTTCTTCGGCGCGCGCCATTTCAATACCGATTTCCTCTACCAGACCGAATGGCAGGACGCCCTGCGCCGCAAGGAATTGCATCGCCTCGACCTGGCCTTCTCCCGCGACCAGGCCGACAAGATCTACGTGCAGCAGCGCGTGCGCACGCGTGGCCGCGACCTGTACGACTGGCTGCAGAACGGCGCACACCTGTATGTGTGCGGCGCGATCGGTATGGGCAAGGACGTGCATGCCGCGCTGCTGGACGTGGTGCGTGAACACGGTGGACTGGATGAGGACGGCGCCCGCGAGTACCTCACGCAGCTGCACACGGAGGGGCGCTATGGCCGGGATGTGTATTGACGGCCGAGTGCGGTCGCCGCGGTCGCGGTGATATGCCTGGCGCCTGAACGGTGCGCCTGCCCCTCCCTTTCCGGCATAGCGAACAGAACATGAGCAACCACTCCGTCGAATCCATCAAGGCCGAAAGCAACCGGCTGCGCGGCTCCCTGCTCGAGAGCCTGGCCGATCCGGTCACCGGCGCGCTGCGCGAGGACGACCAGACCCTGATCAAGTACCACGGCAGCTACCAGCAGGATGACCGCGATGTGCGCGACGAGCGCCGCCGGCAAAAACTCGAACCGGCCTACCAGTTCATGATCCGCACCCGCACACCCGGTGGCGTGGTCAGCCCGGAGCAGTGGCTCAAGCTCGATGCCGTGGCCACCCGCTTCGGCAACCACTCGCTGCGCATCACCACCCGCCAGGCCTTCCAGTTCCATGGCGTGATCAAGCGCGAGCTGAAGGCGACCATGCAGGCGATCAACGCCGCGCTGATCGACACCCTGGCCGCCTGCGGCGACGTCAACCGCAACGTGCTGGTCGCGGCCAACCCGCTGCTGTCGCGCGCACACGCCACGCTGTATGCCGATGCCGCGCGCACCTCCGAGCACCTACTGCCCAACACCCGCGCCTACTACGAGATCTGGCTGGACGAGGAGCGGGTGGCCGGCAGCGGCAGCGAGGACGAGCCGGTCTACGGCGAGCGCTACCTGCCGCGCAAGTTCAAGATCGGCTTCGCGCTGCCGCCGCTCAACGATGTGGACGTGTTCGCCAACGACCTGGGCTTCATCGGCGTGCTGGACGCTGCCGGTGAACTGCTCGGCTATGACGTGACCCTGGGCGGCGGCATGGGCGCCACCCACGGCGATGCCGAAACCTATCCGCGCCTTGCCAACAACGTCGGCTTCATCCCGCGTGATGCCCTGCTGGATGTGGCCACCGCCGTGGTCACCACCCAGCGCGACCTGGGCAACCGCGAACTGCGCAAGCGGGCCCGCTTCAAGTACACCATCGACGACCACGGCCTGGACACGGTGACCGTAGAGATCCAGCACCGTGCCGGCATCACCTTCCAGCCCGGCCGCTCGCAGCCGTTCGTCCACAACGGCGACCGCTACGGCTGGGTCGAGGGTGGCGACGGCCGCTGGCACCTGACCCTGTCGCTGTCCTCCGGACGGGTCGCCGACCGTCCCGGCGCGCCGCACCTGACCGCACTGCGCGAGATCGCCCGCATCCACCAGGGCGAGTTCCGCATGACCGGCAACCAGAACCTGGTGATCGCCGGCGTGCCGGCCGACCAGCGCGACCGCATCGATGCGCTGGTGGAAGCCGCAGGGCTCGACATTGGCAACCGCGCGCCGACCTCACTGGCGCGCGCGGCCATGGCCTGCGTCGCCCTGCCAACCTGCGGCCTGGCGATGGCAGAAGCCGAACGCTACCTGCCCGACTTCAGCGCCAGGCTGCAGCCGCTGCTGGAGCGGCACGGGCTGGTCGATGCGCCGATCCTGCTGCGCATTTCCGGCTGCCCGAACGGCTGCTCGCGCCCCTATCTGGGCGAGATCGCGCTGGTCGGCAAGGCCCCGGGCCGCTACAACCTGATGCTCGGCGCCGATCACCGTGGCCAGCGCCTGAACACGCTGTACCGCGAAAACATCACCGAGCCGGAGATCCTGGCCGCGCTGGAACCGCTGCTGGCCCGCTATGCCGGCGAGCGCACCGGCGGTGAAAGCTTCGGCGACTTTCTGCACCGCGCCGGCATCGTCGAACTGCCCACCTACCCCACCCACCGCCAGATTCCCGTGGAACTGCACGCATGAGTGCCCTGTCCGCCGCCCCCTCCCCTTCGTTCGCTGCCGGCCTGCCGGATGACCTGGGTCCGTTGAACGCGCAGCTCGAAGCGATGGGCGCGGCCGATCGCGTGCGCTGGGCACTGCGACATGCCCCGGGGACGCACGTGCTGTCCTCCAGCTTCGGCGCGCAGTCGGCGGTGACCTTGCACCTGCTCAGCAGCCAGCAACCGGACATCCCGGTGATCCTGGTCGATACCGGCTACCTGTTCCCGGAAACCTACCGCTTCGCCGACGCGCTGACCGAGCGCCTGAAGCTCAACCTCAAGGTCTACCGGCCGCTGGTCAGCCGCGCCTGGATGGAGGCCCGTCACGGCCGGCTGTGGGAACAGGGCGTGGTCGGTATCGAGCAGTACAACAACCTGCGCAAGGTCGAGCCGATGAAGCGCGCGCTGGACGAGTTGCAGGCCGGCACCTGGTTCACCGGCCTGCGCCGTGGGCAGTCAGCCAGCCGCGCCACCACGCCGGTGCTGCAGCGGCGCGGCGAGCGCTACAAGATCAATCCGATCGCCGACTGGAACGACCGCGACGTGTGGCACTACCTGCAGGAACACCAGCTGCCCTACCACCCGCTGTGGGAACAGGGCTATGTCTCCATCGGCGATTTCCACACCACCCGGCGGTGGGAGCCGGGCATGCGCGAGGAGGACACCCGCTTCTTCGGCCTCAAGCGCGAATGCGGGCTGCACGAGGAGATCTGAACCGGCTCAGCGCGCCACGCCCTCCTGGCGTGCCCAGAAATCGCGCAGCTGCTGAAGTCCCGGCGGGTCATCCGCGCCGCCGCCGTCCAACGCGGTCGCTTCGCGGCGCCACTGCTGGCTGCTGAGCTGCTGCAGCACGCTGTTGCCGGTCTGGCGGCAGCCCATGTACCAGTGCCGGAAATACAGCTGCGACACCGGGCCGTGCTGCAGCTCCTGCAGGTCCACATGCAGCCGCGAGGCACGGATACGCGCGTAGATCCGCGCCACCCCCGCTGCCTCCCCCTCGAAATACTGGAAGAAATGGCGCCCGTCATACAGCAGCACGCCGGTGACGCCCTCCATCCGGTTGTGCGCACGCGCGCCCACCAGCAGATGATCCAGCTCGTCGCTGCCGAGCCCGGACACGGCGGTACTGCGATAGGCCACCGCGGCAAATTCCATGCACATCCCCGAGCTCGTAGAAACGGCCTGCAGCGTAGCAAAGCCTCACCGTGGGCAGATGCGCCAGCTCGAACACACCACCGGCCAGACGGCGACGCCAGCGCGGTCGGTTGCCCGCACCGCCTCAGCTGGTGATGGTCTGGGTCAGTTCTTCCCAGCTCGGCGGCCGCGGCCAGTCGGCCGCCTGGTTGCCGTCGAGCACGCGGCGCAGATCGCGCTTGTCGATCTGCGGGGCCAGCACGTGCACCAGTTCCAGCGCGTAGTCGCGCAGCACCCGGTCGCGCGGCAGCACCGCCCAGGCGATGCACTCGGGAATGGCCGCCGGTGCCGGCCATGCGCGCAGATCGCTGTCACCGGCACTGACGGCCATCTCCGCCAGCAGGCCCACACCCAGACCGGTACGCACATAGGTCTTGATCAGGTCCGCATCCAGCGCGGTCAGCGCCAGATCCGGCTCCAGCTTCTGCGCGGCGAAGGCCCGTTGCAATGACGAGCTCGGCCGCGTCGAGGATTCGTAGCTGATCAGCGGATGGGCCGCCAACGCGGCCATGTCCGGCGCCTTGCCCGGGCGGTCCAGCGGATGGCCCCTGGGTACCAGCACCAGCCGCCGCCAGCGGAACAGCGGCACCGCGATGCCGGTGCTCGGTTCGCCGCCGGCCGTACTGATGATGGCGATGTCGGCATCGCCCTGGCTGAGCAGGTCCAGCGCGTCGCTTTCGGCGGCCTGCTGCAGATGCACGCTGACCTGCGGATAGGCCAGCTTGATCCGCGCCACCGCTGGCGGCAGCACGAACCGGGCCTGGGTGTGGGTGGTGGTGAGGATCAGCTGGCCGTGGCTTTCACGGCGCTGGTTGGCCGCATAGGTGCGGATGTTGTTGGCCTCGGCCAGCACCGCGCGAGCACGGCTGATCACCTCCTCACCGGCCGGCGTCACCGACTCCAGGCTGCGCCCCTTGCGTACGAACAGCAGAAAGCCCAGTTCGTCCTCCAGCTGCTTGAGCTGTTTGGACAGCCCCGGCTGGGTGGCATGCACCCGCGTCGCCGCCAGCGTGATGTTCATCTCGGCATCGGCAATGGCGACCAGATAGCGCAGTTGGGTGAGGGTCATCGCGGGAGACGGAACACCGGTCGAGGGGGACGGAGGACTGTAGGTCAAATTTCCCCTTCAGCTTATAACTGAAAGTCATGTGCGAGGTGGCGCAAGTCATTTCCGGGGATTCCGGGCCGCCGGTACGGTCATTCATCCCTTCCGCAGCCCCGTGCCACCGACCTTGGACACCTCCCTGTTTCCGCTGTTTGCCGACCTGCGGGGTCGGGCCGTCCTGGTGGTGGGCGGGGGAGCGGTGGCCGAACGCAAAGTCCAGGCGCTGCTGCGCGCCGGCGCACTGCCACGGGTCGGCGCACTGCAACTGAGCGAGGCCCTGCAGGAACTGGCGCGTTCCCTGCGCATCCAATGGTTGCAGGGGCCGTTCGCACCCCACTGGCTCGGCGAGGATGTCTGGCTGGTGATCGCCGCCACCGATGATCCGGCGACCAACCAGGCCGTGGCGGCCGCCGCGCACGCGCGCCGCCTGTTCGCCAACGTGGTCGACGATGCCGCGCTGTCGGCCTTCCACGTGCCGGCGGTGGTCGAGCGCGGTCCGCTGCAGATCGCCATTTCCAGCGGCGGCGGCGCGCCGATGGTGGCCCGCCACGTGCGCCGCCGGATCGAAGTGCTGTTCGACCAGGCCTGGGGCCAGCTGGCTGCGCTGGTCACCGACCAGCGCGCGCACATCCGCGCCCGCTTTCCGGAGCTGGGGGCGCGCCGCCGCTTCTTCGACCGGCTGATCGACGGCCCGTTGCTGGACCTGCTGCGGCGCCGGCAGTGGGTCGCCGCCGAAGGCCAGCTGCGGCAGGACATGGCCGGCGAACCGACCGCGACGCCCGGCTCGGTGGTGCTGGTCGGCGCCGGTTCCGGCGATCCGGGACTGCTCACGCTCAACGCGCTGCGCGCGCTCAACCAGGCCGATGTGATCCTGCACGACCGGCTGGTCAGCACCGAGGTATTGCAGCTGGCGCGACGCGACGCCGATTTCATTGAAGTGGGCAAATCCGCGCAGGGCCACAGCACCGCGCAGGACCACATCCACGCGCTGATGCTGGAACACGCCCGCGCCGGCAAACGCGTGGTGCGGCTCAAGGGCGGCGATGCGTTCGTGTTCGGCCGGGGGGGCGAAGAACTGCAGTTCCTGCGCGCACACGGCATCGCTTACGAAGTGGTACCGGGCATCACCGCCGCGCTGGCCTGCGCGGCCTATGCAGGCATTCCGCTGACCCATCGCGACCATGCCCAGCAGCTGCGCCTGGTCACCGCGCACTGCAAGGGTTCGCTGGACACGCTGGACTGGAACGCGCTGGCGCTACCGCGGCAGACGCTGGTGTTCTACATGGGGGTGGCGACGCTGGCCCAGATCCGCAGCGGTCTGCTCGCAGCAGGCCTGTGCGCGGCGACGCCGTTCGCCCTGGTCGAAAACGGCTCGCGCACCAGCCAACGGGTAGTCCGCGGCCAGCTGGACACCCTGCCCGAGGCCGCCCACCTGTACCGGGTGCAATCGCCGGCGCTGCTGATCCTGGGCGATGTCGCCGCGCTGGCCGACGAGCTGCACTGGTTCGGTCACGCGCCGCTGCAGGTCCCCCCCACCCTTTCCTCACCTCCCGCAAAGACCTCGCCACCGACACTGGCCGACGCCGCCTGACCGCCTTCCCCGGAGCATTCAATGGCTATCTACAACACTATTCTCGACACCATCGGCAGCACCCCGGTGGTCAAGCTCAACCGGCTCGCCCCGGCCGGCGTGGACCTCTATGTGAAGGTCGAATCGTTCAATCCGGGCGGCTCGGTCAAGGACCGGCTGGCGCTGGCGATCATTCTCGATGCCGAGAAAAAAGGCCTGCTCAAGCCCGGTGACACCATCGTCGAAGCCACCTCCGGCAACACCGGCGTGGCGCTGGCCATGGTCGCCGCCGCACGCGGCTACAAGTTCGTGGCGACGATGGTGGAAACCTTCTCCATCGAACGCCGCAAGCTGATGCGCGCCTACGGTGCCAAGGTGATCCTGACTCCCGCGGCCGAACGCGGCAGCGGCATGGTGCGCAAGGCCAGGGAACTGGCCGACCAGCACGGGTGGTTCCTGGCCAGCCAGTTCGCCAACCCGGCCAATCCGGCCTACCACCGCCAGACCACCGCGGCGGAGATCCTGCGTGATTTCGCCGGCCGGCGCCTGGACTATTTCGTCAGCGGCTGGGGCACCGGCGGTACCCTCACCGGCGTGGGCGAGGTGCTGAAGGTCGCGCGCCCGGACACCCGCATCATCGCCACCGAACCGGCCGGCGCCGCACTGCTGGCCGGCAAGGAGTTCACTCCGCACAAGATCCAGGGCTGGACGCCGGATTTCGTCCCGGACGTGCTCAACCGCGCGGTCTACGACCAGCTGCTGGCGGTGCAGGACGACCGTGCGATCGAGACCGCACGCCGGCTGGCCGCCGAGGAGGGCATCTTCGTCGGCATCTCCGCCGGCGGCACCGTCGCCAGCGCGCTGGATATCGCCGCCGACGCCGACGCCGGCTCGGTGATCCTGGCGATGCTGCCGGACACCGGTGAGCGCTACTTCTCCACCCCGCTGTTCGCCGATATCAACGAGGGCTCGGACGACGACTGGCTGGCCGGCCTGCCGTAATTTGCATTTCAGCAGTGATCACCCATGAAGGCCGCTACCCGCGGCCTTCATGCATTCCGGCAACTGCAATCGCAGGCTGTGAGACACGCCAGCGCCAGGCTTCGCCGGCAGCGGGTGCACGCAGGCGCCCGTCACGTTTCTCTCATACAGGGCGGTGGAAGATCGGGACCATGAGCATCGAAATCTGGCACGGCGACATCACCGAACTGGACGTTGACGCCATCGTCAACGCCGCCAACGAAACCCTGCTGGGCGGTGGTGGCGTGGACGGGGCGATACATCGTGCCGCCGGTCCCGGCCTGCTGGCCGAGTGCTGCCAGCTGCCGGAGCTGCGCCCCGGCGTCCGCTGCCCCACCGGCGAGGTCCGCGCCACCGGCGGCCATGCGCTGCCGGCACGGCATGTGTTCCACACCGTGGGCCCGGTATGGCGCGACGGCCGCCATGATGAGGCCGCGCTGCTGGCCAACTGCTACTGGCAGTCGCTGCGCCTGGCCGAACGGATGGAGCTGCAATCGATCGCGTTTCCGGCCATCAGCTGTGGCGTGTACGGCTACCCTTTGCACCAGGCCGCCGATATCGCGGTGACCGAAACACTGACCTGGCGGAAGAGCCATATCCGCCCGCTGCGCATCATCCTGGTGGCCTACAACGCGGCGGCATTCAAGATCTACCAGCAGGCCCTGAACCGCAGCGGCCAGATCGACAGCAGCGGGGGAAGCTCGGCATTGATGCAGGGGCTGGCGGCCGCGACCTGAGCCGGGAGCCGGGAAGGAAAAACGAAAACGCCGGCACAGGGCCGGCGTTTCGCTGTTTCAGGACACGGAAGAGGCGATCAGCCTTCCCACTTGCCCAGTGCGGCCAGGCCGTTTTCCTTGGCACGCTCGTACACGGTCTTCTGCGCAGCGGCGTAGTTGCCCTTCATGTCCTTGGCCCACAACTTCAGCGCGGCCTGCTGCATGGCGCGGCCGTAGGAGAAGCTCAGCGGCCACGGCAGGGTGCCCAGCTGGTTCATGGCATTGAGGTGGGCGGTGGACTGCTCGTCGCTCTGGCCGCCGGACAGGAACACGATGCCCGGCAGGATCGCCGGTACCACCGACTTCAGGCACATCACGGTCGATTCGGCCACTTCCTCGACATCGGCCTGCTCGTCGCAGCCCTTGCCGGAGATGACCATCGACGCCTTCAGGATGGTGCCTTCCAGCACCACGTTCTGCTGGTACAGCGCATCGAACAGCGCGCGCAGGGTGGCCTCGGTGACTTCGTAGCAGGTCTCGATGTCGTGGTCGCCGTCCATGATCACTTCCGGCTCGACCATCGGCACCAGGCCGGCTTCCTGGCACAGCGCGGCGTAACGGGCCAGCGCGTGGGCGTTGACCTCGATGCAGGTGCCCGAGGGGATGCTCTCGCCGATGTTGATCACCGCACGCCACTTGGCAAAACGCGCACCGAGCTTGTAGTACTCCTGCAGCCGCGCGCGCAGGCCGTCCAGGCCCTCGGTGACCATCTCGCCCGGGCAGCCGGCCAGCGGATGCGCGCCGGTATCGACCTTGATGCCCGGGATCATGCCGTGGTCGGCCATGTACTTGGCGAACGGCACGCCGTCCTTGGTCGACTGGCGGATGGTCTCGTCGTACAGGATCGCGCCGGAGATGTGCTCGTTGAGCTTCGGCGTGGTCAGCAGCAGCTCGCGGTAGGCACGGCGGTTCTCTTCCGTGTTCTCGATCCCGACACTGGCGAAACGCTTGGCAATGGTGCCAGTGGATTCGTCAATGGCGATGATGCCCTTGCCCGGGGCAACCATGGCCTGGGCGGTTTCAGCCAGCAGTTCGATGCTCATCTCTTTACCTGTGACGGAGTGCGGGAAAACCGCGATTATAGCCCGCCCGCCCTGCGGGCTGGTCGCCCGCAGGGTCTGGCGCGGGTTTTGTCCCGTCCCGACAGGACAAAACCTGTCCGCTCCGATCAGCTTCCTGACCGGAGCGGTGACGCATGACGTCAGAGGTCGCCCAGGCCGCTGGCGCGGCCGTCGGCACCGACTTCGAGCAGGCGCAGGGTGTTGGTCGCGCCCAGGGTTTCCATATGCTCGCCGCTGGTGAAGACCACGCGGTCACCGGCCTGCAGCTGCCCGGCCTCGACCAGCAGGCGGATCGCACCGCGGGCGGCTTCGCGCGGGGTCAGGCCGCGGCTGTCGAAGTTGATCGGGAACACATCGCGCATCAGCGCCATCTGCCGGCGCGCGCCATCATGGCGGGTCACCGCGAAGATCGGCGACTTGGCGCGGAAACGCGACAGGAACCGCGCGGTACCACCGGATTCGGTCATCGCCACGATCGCGCGCACGCCCACGTGCTGGGACAGGAACATCGTGGCCATGGCGATGGCCTGGTCAGCCCGTTGCAGGTTGCGCGGCGAGGCGTTGAAGTCGGTTTCGGTCTGGAACTGGCGCTCGGCCCCCAGGCAGATGCGGGCCATCGCCTCGACCGCCTTGACCGGATAGGCACCGGCCGCGGTTTCGGCCGACAGCATCACCGCATCGGTGCCGTCGATCACCGAGTTGGCCACGTCCAGCACCTCGGCGCGGGTCGGGATCGGGCTTTCGACCATCGACTGCAGCATCTGCGTGGCGGTGATGACCACCTTGTTCTGCGCCAGCGAGGCCTTGATGATCTTCTTCTGCAGGCCCGGCAGTTCGGCATCGCCGATCTCCACACCGAGGTCGCCACGGGCCACCATCACCACGTCGCTGGCCTCGACGATCTCCTCCAGGTTCTCGATCGCCTCGGTGCGCTCGATCTTGGACACCAGCGCGGCATAGCAGCCATGCGACTGGGCGATTTCGCGCGCATCGTTCATGTCCTGCGCGTTGCGGCAGAACGACACGGCGATGAAGTCCACGCCGATCTTGGCGACGATGCCGATCAGTTCCTTGTCGCGCTCGGTCAGCGCGCCCAGCGACAGGCCGCCGCCCTGCTTGTTCAGCCCCTTGCGGTCGGACAGAACGCCGTCGTTGAGCACGGTGCTGATGATCCGCTCGCCCTGCACCTCGACCACCTGCAGCTGCATCAGGCCGTCGTCCAGCAGCAGCACGTCACCCGGACCCACGTCCTGCGGCAGCCCCAGGTAGCTGACGCCCACCTGGCTGGCCGTGCCCGGCCCGGCGTTTTCGCTGGCAATCAGGTCGAAGCGGTCACCCGCCTTCAACTGCACCTTGCCCTCGGCAAAGCGCTCGATGCGGATCTTCGGGCCCGGCAGGTCGGCCAGGATGCCCACTTCCATACCGACGCGGGCCGCGGCGGCGCGTACTTCGGCGGCACGCTTGGCCTGACCGGAAGGATCACCGTGGGAGAAGTTCAGACGCACCACGTTCACGCCGGCGCGGAACAGATCGTCCAGCACGCCCGGCGCGTCGGTTGCAGGCCCGAGGGTGGCGAGGATCTTGGTACGGCGCTGGCGTTCGATCATTGTGTGGGGTCTCCCTGAAAGACCATCGAAATTAGCATATTCGCGCTATGACAACGATGTCGCGGCGAGTGTCGCGTGACAAATCCCGCGATGTCCCGCAGACAGCAAAGACAGCCTGGCCAGACATCGGCGTGCGTACGCCATCGCACGTCCTCGACTACGCCCGTAGGCGACACGGCCTTGACCCTTGCCGGTCAGGTGTAAACGACAGAAGTCCCGTCAGGCCATCAGCCCCTTCCCGCGAGACATCCATCTGACACCGCCCGGACAACAAAGACATCGCACCGCATCCCTCTTTTTCGGCGAATCGTCCCACCGTGCGCAAGCGACCAAGCAAAACGCCGGCTCACGCCGGCGTTTTGCGTACCATCAGGCCTGCAGCAGCAGCGGAATATCCTCCGGAGCTGCGGCCAGTGCGTGGACGCCGGCGGCCTCCAGTTCCTGCCGCCCGCCAAAGCCCCACAGCACCCCGATGTTGCGCATGCCATGGTGGCGGGCGCCCTCGATATCCATGCGGCGGTCGCCGATCATCCAGCAATCGGCCGGCTGCAGTGACAGCCGCCCCAGCGCCTCGGCCACCAGCTCCGGCTTGTGGCTGCGCGTTCCACACGGGGTAGCGCCGATCACGTCCTCGAAGCAGTCACCGAACGGCAGATGCGCGACGATCCGCTGCGCGTGCGGCTCGTTCTTGGCGGTGACCACGGCCAGGCGGTGGCCGGCGGCTTTCAACGAACGCACCACCTCGCCGATGCCTGCATAGATCTCGTGCTCCTTCCAGCCGTCGCTGTCGAAGCGCTCGCGGTACAGCTCCACCGCCTGCTCGACCTGCTGCGGATCACCGAACACCGGCGCGAAGCTGGTACGCAGCGCCGGACCGATCCAGCGCCGCAGCTCGTTCTCCGCCGGCACCGGCTGGCCCATCTTCTCCAGCGCATAGGCCACGCAACGAGTGATGCCCACTGACGATTCGATCAGGGTGCCATCCAGATCGAAAAACAGCACATCACGGCTCACGATCCGCGGGCCTCCAGCGCGGCCACGGCCGGCAGGGTCTTGCCCTCCAGGAACTCCAGGAACGCACCGCCGCCGGTAGAGATATAGCTCACTTCCTTGGCGATGCCGTACTTGTCCACCGCCGCCAGGGTGTCACCGCCACCGGCGATCGAGAACGCCTTGGAACTGGCGATGGCGCGTGCCAGCGCCTCGGTGCCCTTGCCGAACGCGTCGAACTCGAACACGCCTACGGGTCCGTTCCAGACCACGGTGCCGGCCTTGGCGATCAGCTCGGCGTATTGCGTGGCGGTGGCCGGGCCGATATCCAGGATCATGTCATCGCTGCCCACCGCAGCCACCGGCTTGATGGTGGCCGGGGCGTCGGCGGCGAAGGCCGGGGCCACCACCACGTCGGTCGGCAGCGGAATCTCGGCGCCGCGCGCCTTGGCGTCGGCGTCGATCTTGCGTGCGGTATCAAGCAGGTCGTTCTCGACCAGCGATTTGCCCACGCCATGGCCTTCGGCCGCGATGAAGGTGTTGGCGATACCGCCACCGACGATCAGCTGGTCGACCTTGCCGACCAGGCTGGACAGCAGTTCCAGCTTGGTCGAGACCTTGGAGCCGGCCACGATCGCCAGCAGCGGGCGCGCCGGGTTGGCCAGGGCCTTGTCCAGCGCGTCCAGCTCGGCCATCAGCAGCGGGCCACCGGCAGCAACCGGGGCGAAACGGATCACGCCGTGGGTCGAGGCCTGGGCGCGGTGCGCGGTACCGAAGGCGTCCATCACGAACACATCGCACAGCGCGGCGTATTTCTTCGACAGGGCTTCATCGTCGGCCTTCTCGCCGACGTTCATGCGGCAGTTCTCCAGCAGCACGATCTGGCCCGGGGCCACGTCCACGCCGTCCACCCAGTCCTTGACCAGCGGCACGTCCACGCCCAGCAGTTCGGACAGGCGCCTGGCCACCGGCGCCAGCGAATCGGCGGCGCTCCACACGCCTTCCTTGGGGCGGCCCAGGTGCGAGGTCACCAGCACCGCGGCGCCCTTCTCCAGCGCCAGCTTCAGGGTCGGCAGCGATGCGGTGATGCGCTGTTCGGAGGTGATCTTGCCGTCCCCGTCGATCGGCACGTTCAGATCCTGGCGGATCAATACACGCTTGCCGGAAAGGTCGAGGTCGGTCATACGAACGATGGACATGGCAGGATCTGCTCCGCAGGTGGGGTAGTCCGGCATTTTCGCCCGCCCTGCCAACCGGGGCAAACTGGAGGTCATTGCGATGCAGACACGTCTGTTCCAACCGGAGCTGCACAGCGCGCGGCTGCGGCTGCGCGAAGTCCGCCCCGACGATGCCCCGGCCCTGTTCGCCATCCATTCCGACCCGGTGGTGATGCGCTACTGGAGCTATCCGGCCTGGACGGAACTGGCACAAGCTCAGGCCAAGATCGCCGAGATCCAGCGCCAGCGCCGCGAGCAGCAGATCCTCATCTGGGCGATTACCGATGCCGGCAGCGACCGGCTGATCGGCAGCAGCGCGGTGTTCGCGATCGACCCGGGGCAGGGCCGGGCCGAGATCGGCTACAGCCTGCACCGCGACTGGCAGGGCCGCGGACTGGCCAGCGAAGCGCTGCGCCTGATCCTTCGCCATCTGTTTGATGGGCTGCAGCTGCGCCGCGTGGAGGCCGATGCCGATCCGCGCAATACCGCCTCGTGCCGGTTGCTGGAGAGATTGGGCTTCGTCTGTGAGGGGCTGCTGCGCGAACGCTGGCGGGTGAACGGCGAGCTGTGCGATACCGCCTTCTACGGTCTGTTGCAGCGGGACTTCAATGCCAGCTGAAGTCGCAAAGCCCCCGCCGGCCCAGGGCCCGCCCCCTCAATCCTGTTTCTTTTGCTCGCCACCGCCACGCACCAGGCTCAACGCGAACCCCGCGACCGCCAGCGCACCCGCCACCAGGACCGCCCACAGCAGCAGACTCTTCCAGTCGTGCGGCGGCTTGGCCGGCTGGTATGCGGCATCGCCGGCCCGCACGGCGCGCTCGCCCAGCATCGCCGTGGCCGGTTGCCACTGCCTGCCATTACGCGCGCGCAGGGCATCGAGCATCGGATCGAGGGCGGCTTGCGTAGCGGCCACATTCGCACTGCCGGCCACCAGCAGATAGGGGGCACGTCCCTGCGCCAGGAACACCACGCTGCCGGGCCGATATCCCAGACGCAGCAGCGGCGCCCCGGCCGGGAGGGAGCCCGGTTCGGCCTGCAACCGCCACTGGCGATCGGTGAGGGTGCCGGAGGTTTCCAACGGCGCCGAGTGCTGCTGGGTGCCCCCCTCACTCAGGCTCCAGGTATTCCAGCCTGCGGTCAGCCGCTGCCAGTCCGGCGTGCGGCCATCGACACCGGGCCGATCCGGATCGCGACTGGACACACTCCAGCTCACGGCACTGTTGGCCGGCATCCGCACATCCAGCCGCTGCACCGGCAAGCGGCCCTGCAACCGGTACAGGTAACCGTCCTTGGCGTTGCCGCCGGCCTCGGCCGTGAGTTCCAGCCACTGCCAGTCGCCGCTGTCCACCGCATCGACCAGTTCACCGCGCAGACCGCGCAAGGCCGGGGCACCGCTGCGCTGCAGCGGCACCAGCCGCAGGTAGCGCAGATCCGTGACGACCTTGAGGGTATTGCTGCGCAGTGCGCGGCCCTGGTTGTTCAGCTGCACCAGACGCACCTGCGGGTCGAGCACCTGCCAGCCACGCAGGTCGTCGCTGGCTTCCAGCCGATAGCCCAGATCCAGTGTCGCCCCGGGATCGGCCCAGTCCACATGCAGCGCGCGAAGCTTGCCGGCGTCCTCGCCCAGATCTACCAGCCAGACCGGATCGGCCGCCCCGACATTGCCGCCGGCCGCGACTGAATTGCGGATCGACAGCAGCTTGCCGCCGCTGTCGCGTTGCACCACCACACTCAGATCGTCATCGGCGGTGGTCGCCGCCACCGGCAACGCGAACCAAGGCAGCTCGACCATGCGCGGCAGCCCGGACACCGGCGTGGCTGCCGCGTAGACCGCACTGGCCACCGGCTTGCCGTCGGCATCGAGCACCCGCACATCGCGCAGATCGCGCCAATAGGCGGCGGCATACACGGAAGCTTCCAGCGGCACGCGATACGCACCGGCGTCGGGCTGGGACAACCGCAACGGCCACTGGGCGGCGAAATCATCGGCGGCCTGCACGCTCATCGGCAGCAGGGCCAGCCACAGCAAACGCTTGATCATGCGGACGCGTCCTCATCGTTGTTCGGGATTGCCGCTGCGCGACGCGGCGGTGCCGGCGCCAGCCAACCCACCAGCGTGCACAACAGGCCGTAGGCGATGAACGCGCCGATGCCGAGCAGATCGCCCAGGTTGTCGCGGTCGATCAGCAGCAGCTTGATCAGCACCACCGCCATCAGGATGGCACCGGCCAACCACAGTCCCCACTGCCCGCGGCGCGAACCGGAGACCCAGCCGACCACCCCCAGCAGGCTCCACACCACGGTCAGACTGGTCTGCGCCAGCTGGCCGCCCAGCAGACGCTCATTCCACGGTTCACCGCCCCAGTGGTGCACCGCACGCAGCGTCATCACCATGACCAGCACCAGCCCGGCCAGCGCCATGCCGACCAGCTGCGCCGGCACACTGCGTTGCTTGTGCCCTTGCCACAGACGCATCGCCGCCAGCACCAGCACCGCGATCTGCGCCAGCTCCAGCGGATTGAATCCCACGATCCACGGCAACGGCGCGGCATCGCCAGCACTGGCCAGGGCGGTCAACCACCACAGGCCGAGTACACCGAATACCGCCGCCTGCAACGCAGGTCGCCAGCGATCAAACGCCGCGCCCAGCGGTTGCGCCAGCCACGACCACCGCCGCAGCGACAGCACCGCCAACAGCAGCCAGGGCAATGCCAGCAGCAGACCGACCCAGCCTTGGGCCAGCGCGAAGCGACCTCCGAGGTGCCAGGCCAGCAGCGACAACACGGTCGGCCACAGCAGCCACCACGCCAGCTGGGCCAGCCCTGCCACCGCGCCGCTACTGGCCCGCAGGCACAGCAGGCTGCGCACGCCCAGCGCGGCGAACAGCGCCCACGCCCACAGCCCGTGCCCGGCGAACGGCTGGCCGTATTCGGACAGCTGGGCAAACGCCACCGGGAATGCCAGCACCAGGCCGCCCAGCGTGGTCAGTGACAACGCCAGAGCCGGCGCACGCCGCTGCACCTCGGCCGCCAGCCAGCCGGTCACCCCCAGCATCAGCAGCACCGCATGCAAGCGGCTGCCGGGCTCGACGAAGTCGCCGATCTCCAGCGCGAGGTTGCCCAGCCACCAGGCCAGCCCCCATCCGTAGGCCACGGCGGCGAGCTGCCGCCTGCCCACATCCCGATACAACCAGGCCGTGGCGAAGCCGGCCAGCGCGACCAGCAGTGCCCCCATGAAGCCGGCATTGGCGATGGCCAGCGTATCGACGTGATGGCCCCGGCTGGTCCCCAGCATCAGGGCGGCTGCGGCGGCGAGCTGCAGACCGATGCCGCTCCAGCGCGCCAGTCGCCAATCCTGCATCAGCCCGAGCCAGACCAGCCCGGCGCCTTCCAGCGCGAATACCGAAGCGGTGGCGCCGGCCGACAACGCCAACGGCACCGCCAGCGTGGCAAAGCCCACCGCGAGGATGGCGTAGCCACGGGCCAGCATCTGCAGCCGGTCGCGGTTGAGCAGCGCGCGGGCCAGCAGCGCATACAGCAGCGCCACGCCCAGCGCGCACAACGCCAGCGGCATGCGCTCGCCCTGCAGCAACCCGGCCTGCAGCGAGAAGGCGACCAGCGGTGTGCCGAACAACAGGCAGCCATCGATCCGCGCATTGCCGGATGTCGCCGCCTTGCGCGCGTACAGCAGTGGCAGCAGCAGGTAGAAGCCGAAGAACAGCAGCAGGAACGGCTCGGTGCTGGCGAACTTGGCCGGCTCGTAGTCCAGCACGCCCCAGACCGTGCCGATGCCCCAGGTGAAGGCGAATCCCAGCAGGTTGAGAATGCGCCACGGCCGCACCCAGGCGATGGCGAAGATACCGGCATTGAGCAGCGCGTAGTACGAGAACAATGCCACCTGGTTGCCGCTGCCACTGGACAGCCAGATCGGCGCCATGAAGCCGGCCAGCACTCCGAGGAGGGCCAGCGTGCGCGACTCCTGCAGCACCGCCATCACCGACAGGCCCGCGATCAGCACCACGCTCAGCCCAAAGGCCGGGACCACGCCGATCATTCCGTAGTTCTTGCAGGCGGCGAACACCACCAGCAGCAGGATGCCGATCATGCCGCCCTGCATCGCCAGGGCGAAGCTGGGATGGCTTTGGCGCTTGCGCCACGCAAATACCAGGCCGGCCAGTGCCGCGGCGCTGACGCCGGCCAGCTTCACGCTGGCCGGCAGGCTGAACCAGCCCTGGTCCGTGGCGTATTTGAGCAGGGCCGCGACACCGGCCAGCATCACCAGCATGCCGACCTTGATCGGCACGTTGCCGGTGGTGAACCACCGCTTGAGGTGTTCGATGCCGCGCTCGATGAAACTCGGCGCGGGCGGTGGCGCCCCTTCCGGCCGCGGGCGCGGCGCGGGCGCAACCGTGGCCGGCGATGGCGGCACGTGCTCGGCAACCGGCCGCTCCGGCAACGGCGGCGGCGCGGGGGTCACCGGCATCACGGTTGAAGGCGGCGGCGCAGCCAGCGGTCCAGGCGGCTGCGGCTCGGCCTGGACCGGCGCGCTCCCGGCGAAGCGGTCATCGGCTTCCGGCGCTCGCCACACAGGCCGCGCGGCGGCGGCCGCATCCTGCGGCGACGGCGCAAGGGCAGCTTCCAGCGCCGCCACCCGGCGCTTGAGCGAGGCCACCGAGACCAGCGCCATCACCAGCAGCACCGGTACCAGCAGTGCCACGGCCAGCAACAACAACCCCACGACCACCAGCGTGTCATCCATTTCCTGTCCCTGTCCCCCGACGGAGGGCCGCCACACCTTATCCGGGTGCGGCGCAAACGGAAACTGCTGGCGCGCGTGGCGAGCGCGTGTGCCGCCAGATCCATACAAGACCGGTCCCGGGCCAGTCCGCCCGGTGACTACCCGGGCAGTCCCCACCCTCGCCGGCCGGGCCTGCGCCACCTCCGGCAGCTTTCCCGCCCGGGCTCCGCGCGGCCTGCTCCGGTTGCGCAGCCAAAACAAAGGGCGCCCGAAGGCGCCCTTTGCTCAGCCCAACACGGTACGGATCAGGCCGCGATCACGCGCACCATTTCCAGGCACTTGTTGGAGTAGCCCCATTCGTTGTCGTACCAGGCCACCAGCTTGACGAAGGTGGTATCCAGCGCGATGCCGGCATCGGCATCGAACACCGAGGTGTGGGTCTCGCCGCGGAAATCGGTGGCCACCACCTTGTCCTCGGTGTAACCCAGGATGCCCTTCAGCGCGCCTTCGCTCTGTGCCTTCACTTCGGCGCAGATCTCGGCGTAGGTGGCTTCCTTCTCCAGCTCGACGGTCAGGTCGACCACCGACACGTCCGAGGTGGGCACGCGGAAGCTCATGCCGGTCAGCTTCTTGTTGAGTTCCGGGATCACCACGCCCACGGCCTTGGCCGCACCGGTGGAGGACGGGATGATGTTCTCCAAGATGCCGCGGCCGCCGCGCCAGTCCTTGTTGGACGGACCATCGACGGTCTTCTGGGTGGCGGTGGCGGCGTGCACGGTGGTCATCAGGCCGCGCTTGATGCCCCACTTGTCATTGATGACCTTGGCCAGCGGGGCCAGGCAGTTGGTGGTGCACGAGGCGTTGGAGATGATGCTCTGCCCGGCGTAGGTCTGGTGGTTGACGCCGAAGACGAACATCGGCGTGTCGTCCTTGGACGGGGCCGACAGCAGCACCTTCTTGGCGCCGGCATCAAGGTGCTTCTGCGCGCTGGCCTTGTCCAGGAACAGCCCGGTGGATTCGATCACCACGTCCACGTCCACTTCGTTCCACTTCAGGTTGGCCGGATCGCGTTCCTGGGTCAGGCGGATCTTCTTGCCGTTGACCAGCAGGTGGCCACCCTCGATGGCGACATCTGCGTTGAAGCGGCCGTGCACCGAATCGTACTTGAGCATGTAGGCCAGATAGTCCGGCTCCAGCAGATCGTTGATGGCCACGATCTCGATGTCGTCGCCGAAGTTCAGCACTGCCGAACGCAGCACATTGCGCCCGATGCGCCCGAAACCGTTGATGCCGACCTTGATTGCCATGTTCACAAGCTCCTGCAGCCGCAAACCCGTTGCGGCGGGGGTGGAAAGGGGCCGTTATTCTAACAGTAGCCGGTCCCGGTTCCGGTGCGGCAGCAGTGCCCCGCAAATGAGCGCCAGCTGAGTGCAAACGCGTGTTTGATCAGGATCAAAGCGCTCCCCGGCCGGCATCCGGACACTGGCGCCACCTCCAACAAGCAATGGAATTACACATGCGCAAGACCTCCGCCCTGCTGCTCTCCAGCCTCGCCGCGGCTATGGCCCTGGCCGCCGCGCCCGCCATGGCCCAGTCCAAGGGCGATTGGACGCTGGGCGTCGGCGTGCACGCGGTTGATCCCACGTCCGACGCCGGTGACCTCAACGGTGCCGCGCTGGGCCTGGGCGCGCTGCCGACCAAGGTGGACAGCGATATCAAGCCGACCGTCACGTTCGAATACTTTGTTGCCGACAACGTGGGCATCGAGGTGCTGGCCGCCCTGCCGTTCAAGCATGAAGTCAGCATCGATGGCGTCGGCAAGGTCGGTGAGACCAAGCATCTGCCGCCGGTGGTCTCGCTGCAGTACCACTTCGCCAACAGCAGCAAGGTCACCCCGTTTGTCGGCCTAGGCGTGAACTACACCAAGTTCTTCGACACCGACAGCAAGGGCGCACTGGATGGCACCAAGCTGAAACTGGAGGATTCCTGGGGCCTGGCCGCCCATGCCGGCCTGGACTACGCCATCAGCGACAAGGGTGCACTGCGCGTGGACCTGCGCTGGGCCGACATCGACACCAAGGTCAAGGTCAATGGCGCCAAGCTGGGCACCGCCAAGATCGATCCGCTGGTCTACGGCGTGGCCTACGTCTTCAAGTTCTGATCCTGCCCCTCCCGGATCATCGCAACGCCCCGGCCCTGGCCGGGGCGTTGTTGTTCCAGCGTCGCCAGATGTGGCAACAGCACCACCTCGCGCAGACGTTAGAATCGGGCCATGAAGAATCTCCCGACCCTGCTGGCCACCGCCAGCCTCGCCCTTCTTGCCAACACCATGGTGGTTTCCGATGCATATGCCTGGGGTGCACAGGGCCACCGGCTGGTCGGCCGGGTCGCCGAAACCGGCCTGAGCCCGACCGCCCGGGCCGAAGTGGACCGCCTGCTTGCCGGCGAACCGGTTCCCTCGCTGGCCGCCATCGCCCCGTGGGCCGACGAACTGCGCGCCAACGATCCCGATCTGGGCAAGCGCTCGGCCAACTGGCACTACGTCAACATGGCCGAAGACGGCTGCGCCTACCAGGCCGCCCGGCATTGCCCGGATGGCAACTGCGTGGTGGAGGCGCTGAAGCAACAGAGCGCCCTGCTGGCCAACCACAAGCTGCCCGATGCAGCACGCCTGCAGGCGCTGAAGTTCGTCGTGCATCTGGTCGGCGACATCCATCAGCCCATGCACGCCGGCTACGGCCACGACCGCGGTGGCAACAGCTACCAGCTGCAGTTCAATGATCGCGGCACCAACCTGCATTCGGTGTGGGACAGCGGCATGTTCTACGCCCTGCAGTTGAATGATGACCAGTTCCTGCAACGCCTGCAGGCACTGCCGGCGCCGACCGGCGTCAGCGCACCGCAGCTGCAGCGTGATGCCGGCCAGTGGGCCGAGCAGACCTGCCATATCGCCACCCGTCCGGGACTGTATCCACCCGGCCGCAAGATCGGCGAGGCCTATGCCGCGACCTGGCGACCGGTTGCCGAGGTACAGGTCCGTCTGGCTGGTGAACGTCTGGCCGCGTTGTTGAACGCATTGCTCGACGGGCAATGATGCCGCCTTTGGAACGTCATCTGAACGATCATATTGAAGAAGCCGCGAGCTCCCGCCCGCGGCTTCTTCATTTACGGCGTCCATCAATTCAAATCGCTGCTTCTCCGTACACGCACCCGGCCCTGCTCCACCTCGAAGGTGAAGCCATACAGCAGCGTCACCGGTACCGGCTCCACCTCGGCAGCACCGGCGCAGTTGCCCGGCGCCAACGCAGCCGTACCTGGCGCAAAGCGGCAGATCGCCGCAGGATGGAACACCCACTTCGCCGTGGCATCCAGTGTTGCCCGCAACAGAGGCGCATGCTCGGGCACCGCGCCGGCGCTGCAGCGGGTGTGCTCAAGCAGCGACTCCGCACGCTCGACGCTCCCGTCAGCCATCACAATCACCCGCACGCACAGCGTGGTGGGTGGCAAGGTCTGACGTTCATAGCCCGGCGGCAAGCTGGGTGATGGCGCCTGCAGGGGCTCCGGCATACGGAACGTTTCAGTGGCGCCCAGCACGTACGGCTCAATCGCTCCGGCGCCGCCGCTCCTCTGCTCGGGTGCCAGCAGCTGCCGCCCGATGTTGTAGCTGCCGGCCAGTTCCCCGTCTGCCACCGGTCGCGTGGCGCAGCCTGCCAGCAGCAACAGCAATGCCCCCGTCATGAGCCGCACGATCAGCTCCCCGAGCTTTCTTCGGTATGCGTGGCGCTCTCATCCAGGTCAAACCAGACCGGTACGCGCACCGCGCCAGCAACGGCCTGGCCATCTTTCTGCGCCGGGTTGAATTTCCACTGCCGTGCGGCTTCCACCGCGGCCGTATCGAATACCCCCTGCGGCTGTGAGGTTTCGACCTTTACATCTGTGGGCTGCCCTTCCGCATCCACCTCGATCCGCAGCACCACCTTGCCGCTGACGCCGTTCTCGAATGCAGCCTTGGGGTACACCGGTGGCGTCATGCGATCGGTCGTCGGATCGTTCTCTCCGGCTTCCGGCTCGACCGAAATCTTTCCTGACGACGCGGCTCTCGAGCTGCCACCAACCTCGTCGGTTTGAAGCTTCAGTGCCAGCAACGAGCTGCCACCACGGGTCGTGACTTCGACAGCAGCCATCTTGCCTGCCGCCACCAGCAGTTCCGGCGAAGACACCAACACCCCATCGGCCTTCAGCGTGCCCTGCAAGCGCAGCTTTCCAGCCTCCGCAGGCACCACAGTGAACTCGGCATCCCATTTCACCCCGTTGGCCGACTCCAGCGTGAAAGCGAACGGCTTGCCTACTGGCTGATGCAGTTCGAACTGCTGCTGCGTTCCATCGGCATCGGCCTGTACCCGCGTTGCGTAGACGGCGCCGGCCTCAGTCATCGCCGCCGTTCCGGGCTGTGCCGCCCATGCGGTGTAGCCCACGCCACCGCAAAGTCCTGCAGACAACACCACCATCGCCAACCACTGCTTCTTCCCCGGTACCGGACGCTTCAACATGGCAATACGCTCCTTCAATGGATGCTGGTTCTGCCAGTGGCACCCCACCGGCAACGGAGACAGCGCCAGCCCGGTCTTGAGCATGGCGTTGCCATAACTGCGACGTGCACCTGCGGTATGGGCGATGACGCGTTCATCGCAGGAAAGCTCCTGATCCTCCCGACACCGGCGCACGGCTGGCCCGAGCAACGGGTTGAACCAGTACACGCATTGCAGCAGTGCCAAGGCGGCATTCACCCAGAGGTCGCCACGGCGCAGATGCAGCTGCTCATGCAGCATCACCAGCTCGCGCTCCTCGGCGTTGTAACGCTGCTCAAAGTCGGCCGGCACCACAATCCGGGGCCTCAGCACACCGACTATCGCCGGCAACCCGGCGACAGTTTGCGCCTGCCAGTGACCATCGTCGCGCTGTGTCAGCGCCCCCAGCCCACGCATGAAGTGACGCTGCTGCCACAGCAACCACACCGCCATCAGCAGCGCACCAGCCAGCCACAGCGCCAACCAGCCCGGCACTCCTTCGGATAGTGCCGCTGCGGCATCGGGAATGGTCTGGCCCACTTGCACGGCCATGTCGGTCGCGGCCATTGGCACCGTCGTCAATCGCGGCGCAGGCAGCCATACCGCGAACAACGCTGCCGGCACAATCAACCACATCAGATACGCGGCACTGGCACCGAGCCAATTGCGAACTGCCCCTCGCAACAGCAGTACCACTACCATCGCCGCGCTGGTGGCGACGGCTCCTTCCAGCAATCCCGCCAGAAAATCAACGCTGGTCATCGTCGAGGTCCTCCAGCAGTTTGCGCAGCTCGGCAACGTCGTCGCGGCTCAATCGCCGATGCTGGCTGAAATGCGCTACCAGCGGCGCAACACGTCCATCGAACAGGCGTTCGATCAGGCTGCTGCTTTCCTCCAGCACCCAGGTGTCGCGTTGCACCAGCGGCGAATACAGATAACGACGGCCATCCTTCTGCGCGGCGATGGCGCCCTTGTTGAGCAGACGATTGAGCAGGGTCTTGACCGTCGCCTCGGCCCATTCGTTGCCGCCGGGCAGTCGCGCAATCACCTCGTCTGCGGACAGCGGATGCAGTCCCCACAGCACCTCCATCACCACCGCCTCGGCCGCGCTGATCTGGATCATCGTTTACGCCTGTAATTTTTTTCGATTACACGCGTAAACAAAATCCCTGTCAAGCGCAACGCCACCGGCACTAAGCTAGGTCCACCCCGGATCGGAGGTGAAGTCGATGGTCAGCCAGAATCCGGCGTCGCGGGCGCCCAGGCGGGTGGCGATCTCGTCGCGCAGCCGGTCCACTTCGCTGATCGAGCCGAAGCTCCACTGCGGGCGGGTGAGGATATGGATCTCGACGAACTGCATGCGTCCCATCTTGGCCACATGGCTGCTGAAGCCGGAGAAGCCATGCTCGGCGACAAAGGCCTCCATCACCTGCCTGACCCGCTCATCCAGCTCCGGCGGCGCCACCTGCAACACCTCGCGCATCGCCTTCCAGGTCGTGTGCAACGGCAGCGGCAACACCGCCAGGCAGATGCCGGCCAGCACCAGCGAATCCAGGTACGGAACCAGCCACTGCCGGTCACCGCCACTGAGCAGCGTGGCGAGCAGGAATGCGCCCAGCACCGCCAGGCTCATCATGCCGCTCAGGAACCAGGCCCGTGCATCCAGGCTCAGCAAGGCCGACTGCAGCTGCCGGGCCTTGGCGCTTACGTAGAGGGACATCACCAGATTCACCACGCTCAGCAGCGCCGACCAGAACAGGGCGATGCCCAGCTTGACCTCATGCCCGCCGGTGGTCAGGCCGATCACCGCGTTGGCCAGCGCGTAGATGCAGGCCAGCGACAGGATCGCCCCGCCCATCGCCTCGACCATCGGCTCCAGGTGCCAGTAGCCGTACTGGAAACGGGAGCTGCCCTCGCGCGCGACCAGCCGCAGCACCGACAGCGCCACCAGGGTCAGCGCGACGTCCACCAGGCTGTAGACGCCATCGAACAGCACCGCCTGCGAGCCGGCGAGCAGGCCACCGAAGAAGCCGGAGGCACTGACCCCGACCGTCACGCCAATGGACAATTTCAGAATGCGCTGCTCTTGGCTTGTGTCCATGGGCGTCCATGACGGCGGGGCTGGCCGGTTTCAGCCCTTCAATACTTCTACTTTATAGGTGGCGATGCCGTCTTCACGCTCGATGATCAGCCCGTGGACATCGGACTCGAATCCCGGGAAGCGGACGTTCTGCTCGCGGGCGATCCGCAGGGACTGGATGATCGGATCATTGGCCCGGCCAAACCGCTCACCGGGCATGATCGTGGGGATGCCCGGGGGATAGGGAACCAGCATGGTGCCGGCCACCCGTCCGCTCACCTCCTCGATATCGACCCGCTCGATATCACCCCGCACCAGATGGTCGTAGGCCTCGGCCGGTGTCATCACCGGCTCGGGGAGTTCCACGTACATCTCCTTCATCACCCTGGCGACTTCGAACTCGGCATTGAACGCGTGCAGGGCCTGGCACAGGTCCCGCAATCCCCAGCCCGCATAGGCGTGCGGATACGCCGCGGCCAGCGTCGGCAGGGCCTGCGACAACGGGGCGTTGCTGTCATAGAGCTGCTTGAAGGCCATCAGCTCGGTGACCAGCGTGCTCCACTTGCCCTTGGTCACACCCATCGAGAACAGGAACAGCACCGAGTAGAGGTTGGTCTTCTCCACGGTGATACCGCGCGTCCACAGGAACCGGCTGAGAACTGCGGCAGGAATGCCGTTCCGCTCCATATGGCCGTCCATCGCCAGCCCCGGGGTGAGCAGCGTGACCTTGATCGGATCGATCAGCACATAGTCGTCGACCAGCCCCTCGAAGCCATGCCAGTGCTCGCCCTTCTGCAGATACCACTGCGAACGCCCGGCGATCTCCGGTGCTGGGCCCTGCTCCTTCGCCAATGCGCGTTCCACCGCGGCGGGCTGCCACACCTTGAACCACCACGTGTCATGGCCCAGATCCTGCTGCACGTGCAACATCGCATGGCGGAACGCGATGGCCTCATCGTGCATCTCCTGCACGAGCGACTGGCCGGCCGAACCGGTCATCATCCGCGACGCCACATCGCAGGAGGCGATGATGCCGTAGTGCGGGCTGGTACTGGTGTGCATCATGAAAGATTCATTGAACCTGGCCACATCCAGATCGCGATTGGCCGAGTTGCGTACATGGATCATCGATGCCTGCGAGAACGCGGCCAGCAGCTTGTGCGTGGAATGGGTGGTGAAGATGATCGCGTCCTGCTCGCGCGCCTTTCCCTTGGCCATGCCGTAGTGGTTCTCATAGAACGGATGGAAGGCGGCATAGGCATACCAGGCCTCGTCGAAGTGCAGGAACTCCACCGTGCTGCCGATGGCCAGGGCGATGCGCTCGGCGTTGTAGCACAGCCCGTCATAGGTGGAATTCGTCACCACCGCGATCCGCGGCTTGATGCCCTTTTTCCAGGCGGCCCGGGCCACGGGATTGGCATCGATCGCCGCCGCCATGATCGCCTTGTCGAACTGGTCCAGACCGATCGGACCGATGATGCCGTGCGCGTTGCGGCTGGGACGGAAATACACCGGAATGCCGCCGGTCATCACCAGCGAATGCAGCAGCGATTTGTGGCAGTTGCGATCGACGAACACGATATCGCCGCGGGCCACGGTGCCATGCCAGACGATCTTGTTGGCGGTCGAGGTGCCATTGGTGACGAAGAAGGTGTGATCGGCGCCAAAGTTCCTGGCCGCCTCGGCTTCGGCGTCCTTGATCGGACCGGTATGGTCCAGCAGCGATCCCAGCTCGGGCACGGAGATGGAAAGATCGCTGCGCAACGTGTTCTCACCGTAGAACTGGTGGAACGCGCGGCCCACGGGAGACTTGGTGAAGGCCACGCCACCGGCATGGCCCGGGGTATGCCACGAATAGCTGCTCTCGGCCGCATGGTGGATCAGTGCCTTGAAGAACGGCGGCAGCAGCTTGTCCATGTAGGATTCGGCCGCGCGCATCACCTGCCTGGCGATGAAATTCTTGGTGTCCTCGAACAGGAACACGTAACCGTGGATGTGCCGGAGCAGTTTGCTGGGCACCTTCTCGATGGTCCGCCGTTCGCCATAGAGGAACACCGGCAGGCCCTTCCGTCGCGCGCTCTGTTCATGCAGGAACGTCTCCAGCCGCTGGAACTGGTCGGGCGTATCTTCGGTCCCGTCGATGGAAATGAGCACCGCCGATGCGGCGATATAGGTTCTCGCGCCGGCCTGGGCATCGGCCAGGGTCAAGCCTG
The DNA here is from genome assembly GCF_056760315.1 of Stenotrophomonas sp. STEN014. NCBI lineage: Bacteria > Pseudomonadati > Pseudomonadota > Gammaproteobacteria > Lysobacterales > Lysobacteraceae > Stenotrophomonas > Stenotrophomonas sp. STEN014. The sequence continues at coordinate 35,325 of NZ_JBRREN010000011.1, forward strand.
TCAGCACGCGCTGGTCCGTCTTGCGCAGTTCATCGACCAGCTCCCGGATCAGGATCCCGCCAATCCGCGGCGACTCGTAATCGTCATCGATGACGACGATGGGATAGTCCAACGACTTGAAGTACATGGCTGTCTCCTGCATCGGGAAAATGAAGCCGGGGGAGGAACGTCACTTGCCTGCCGGAGGCAGCATCTCGTTGCGCTGCTGCCGGCGCTGTTCGCTGAAGAACGGATAGAACACGGTGATGAACAGCACGAACAGGAAGGCGTACTGGACGATGTTCCCCGCCGATCCGTAGATCGCCCACAGGCAATACACCACGGTCACGCTGGTCAGCGTCCAGAACGCGCCGGTGTGGACGATGGTGTGCGACCGCTCGACCACGAAATAGCAGGCCACGCAGGAATAGATATACGGCAGCAGCGTCAGCACCACGGCCGCGGAGGTGATGACATCGAACTGCGCCGATGCGGTCTCCGAGGTCGAGGTCAGCAGCACCGCACTGGTCATCAGCAGCGCGACCACGAGGATCCCCTTGACCGGCACATCCTGGTCGTTGGTACGCCGGAAGATGGACGGGAACAGGCCGTCATCGGCCGCGGCCTTGGCACTTTGCGCGGTCAGCAGGATCCAGCCCCCCAGCGAGCCGGCCGCGCCGAGGAATGCGCACAGGCTCACCACCCCGCCGCCCCAGCCACCCACCGCCTTGGCCGCAGCCAGGGCGAACGGAGCATCGGAGGTCTGCAGCTCGGCATTGGGAACCATGCCCATGATCACCGAGGAACTGGCGATGTAGGCGACCGCAGCGAGAAAAACGCCGGCCAGTGTTGCCCGCGCCACGTTCTTCTCCGGATTCTCGACCACGCCGGCCGTGACCGAGGCGGACTCCACCCCGATGAACGCCCACAGCGTCAGTGCTGCGGCACTGGAGACAGCACCGAAGTTGGATTTTCCCGAGACGTTGTAGGCGCCTTTGAAAATCTCCATGTCGAAGAAGAACCAGCCGAAGATCGCGATGCCCAGGATCGGAACCAGCGCGAAGCTGGTGGTGACGGTCTGCAGCCGGGTGACGAACTGCGGGCCGATGACATTGGCGTAGCTCAACCCCCACACCAGGATCAGCACCGCGATGCAGCGCACCACCGGATCGGACAGGATCGGAAAGAAGTAGCTGAAATAGCCCACCGCCGCGATCGGGATGGCGACATTGCCGATCCAGTTGGCGAACCAGTAGATGGTGTTGGTCTGGAAACCCATGTATGGGCCGAACCAGTCACGCGCATAGGCATAGGGGCCACCGGCCTGCGGTGCCATATTGCCGAGCTTGGCGAACACGAACGCCAGCAGCAGCGCACCGGCCGTGGTCACCAGCCAGCCCCAGATGGAGGCGGTACCGATCTTCGCCAGACTGGACGGAAGCAGGAACACGCCCGACCCCATCATGTTGCCGGCGACCAGGAAGGTGGCCCCGACGACACCGATCTTCTTTCCTGTTGCCATGACGACACTCCTTCTGGGTGGATGTCGCCCCGCAGCCGAGGCAACAAGGGGGAAGTGGCTCTATTTGATGAAGTTGTATTGCAGGCTTCCCTGCAGCCGCAGCGCATCGGCGCGGGCGCCGTCCTGCTGCTGCAACCGCCCGTAAAGCAGCTCCATGCCCATGATCCACGAGGGCGCCGGGCTCCAGATCAGGTTGAAGGCGCCGTACTGGCTGCGCCGGAACGCGGTGCTGGAAAGTCCGGGATCACGCTCCAGACGCAGATCGCCGTAGACCAGGTTCGATCGCCACAGCGAGGACCAGTAGTGCGTGTAGGCGACATAGCCGCCATGCACGCCAAGCGCCTGCAGACGCCCGTCCGCATCGACAACGCCATCCAGATCCGAGCCGCTGATGTCGGCCACATAGCGGCTGATGCCGCTGCCCGCCACCGCGCCGAACAGCAGCAGATCCTGCCCGGGCAACGACAGCGAACCGGAGAACGACAGCCCAGCGCCGAACACGTCATCCTTTCCGCTGTCGTGGCGATAGCCCAGTCCGCGCCCCAGGGCCGCCAGCTGCAGATGGCCCCAGTCGCGCTCCATCCGCGCGGCGATGCTGACATCGGGAAAGCGGTTGGAAATGCTGGCGTCCGCGTGCGCCGGGGTCAGCTGGCCATCGGGATCTTCGGCCGCCACCGTCAGCGTGTTTCCCTTGCCCAGCGAGAAGCTGTGGTGCACGCCGGCCACCAGCAGGTACGCGGCGCCGCCCGGGCCCTCGAAGTCCAGCGTGTCCGGCAACGCGTCGGCATCCATGAAACTGGAATAGCCGTAGCCCGCATAGGTGTTGCCCAGCTGTCCGTAGGCGTGGCGCAGCCGGAATTCATAGCCCTCGGCGCTGCCGAAAAAATCGTTCTCCAGATAGAAGCGGAGATTTCCGCTGGTGGTCGGGCGCCGCGCCTCGAAGCTGAAACGCGTCTGCCGCGCATGCAGATTGAAACGGGAGGTGTCGTGACGATCGGTGCCCACGGGAATCGTGGAAGTCACGAACTGGTTCTCATCGCCGGCATTGCGCGCGTCGGCAATCGCATCGAGCTTGGCATAGCCGCCCAGCCGGAACAGGGTCCGGGTACCCGGGATAGGAATGAAGCCGCCCAGGTCCGGCTCGGTGGGCGACATCGCGTTGTCGTAGCGGGATGCCGCCGCCGACGGATCGGAAACCGATTCGCGCATCGGCAGGGGGCTGCGTTCCACCGTCCCGGGGTCTGCGACCTGTTGCGCGGGAGCCTGCACCACTTGTTCGCGCTCAGGTGAGGCTGTGCGTTGGCTGTCGTTTTTCTCCAGTACCGCCAGACGCTCATTCAGGGCCTGAAGCGTGCGCTGTACGTGTTCGATCTCGGCCCTCAATCCCTGGACGGTATCCTGCCCGTGGGCCGCCGGGAGGCAGCCTGCCAGAACGATTCCCGCGAGCAATGGGTTCCGCTTCATCATCGGATCCTGGTGCACCATGCAGAAAAAGCTGCACATCGCATGCCGCAGACGCAACACGCCCGATCACAAGGAAGCGGCATCACCATGCCAATGCGCGGGGCTATTGATACGCCGCACGCATGATGGCTTCGTGAAACACCGTTACTGCGCGGGCGCCATCATCTTGATGACTGCGTGCATGGGCCGGTTGCGGCCCGGTTGCGGCCCGGTTGCGGCCCGGTTGTACCGCGCCAGCATCCGCCAACGGCAGGCAGTCGGACACGGACCCCGCGGGCGATCTGCGGTTGCGCCAGATCACCGGTCGGATGCGGATCATGCCTGCGCCTTCCCCGCGGGCGCCGGCCTCCGCACATTCCCCGCCGCATCCGGATGCGTTGCGTAATCGCTACACATCGCACATACGGGCCGGGCGGGAGGATGGATCGGGCGGAGCCTGAGCCTGGGGCCACCCGGCCATCAATCGAGGTGGATATGTCCAAGCGTGAATCGGAAGGGGGACAGGCCCGGAGCCGATATGAAGCGATCTGGCCGCTGCTGCGCTCGGTCACCGCGCTGGCAAGCGTGGTTGCGGCAGGCTTCAATCCGGGAGCTGCCGATGCGCAATCGGTGACGGGAACCGGCGACATTTCCCCGGCTGTTCCGACGCCGCCATCGGGAAACTGGAATATCCGGGCCCGGCTGTATGTCGGGCAGACCGGAACCGGCACCCTGACCATCGCCGGTGGCGGCTCGGTTACCGACACCGTGGGCTTCCTCGGCTATCGCACCGGCAGCAACGGGACCGTCATCGTCACCGGTACCGGCTCGACGTGGACCGATGTCAGCGATGTCTATGTGGGCTACGAGGGCACCGGTCGCCTGCGGATCGAAGACGGTGGCCACGTGAACAGCCGTACCGGGTATGTCGGCGATTTCGCCGGCAGCGCAGGCAGCGTGCTGGTTTTCGGCACAGGCTCGTCATGGGTCAACGACAGCGACCTGGAGATCGGCGTTGAAGGCACCGGCAGGCTTTCGGTGGAGAACGGCGGCGCAGTGGACAATCGCTACGGCTATGTCGGCTCCATCGAGGGTGGCACGGGGAGTGTCACTGTCACAGGCAGCGGCTCGCGCTGGACCAACACGGTCGACCTGCTGGTCGGTTACTCGGGCGCGGGTACGGTCGCTGTCCTGAACGGCGGCAATGTCTACGGAGGTGCAAGCTATATCGGCGCCTTCGCTACGGGAGCCGGCACGGTGACTGTCTCCGGCAGCGGCTCGATCTGGGCCAATACCGGCAACCTCGTCGTCGGGCAAGGGGGCAGCGGCATTCTGACCCTGACCGAACGCGGCAGTGCGCTGGTCTCGACTGCGGTGCTGGGAGCGCTTGCCGGCGCCCGCGGCACCCTCAATCTCGGTGCGGCATCGACCAGTCCGATGGATGCCAGCGTGGCGGGAAAGCTCACTGCCGCCGAACTCGTGTTTGGCGAGGGCACCGGCACGCTGGCCTTCAACCACACCGACAGCGCCTATCGGTTTGACCCCGCCTTGCGCAGCGTGGCGGCAGGTATCCACGCGCTCAACCACTACGCAGGGGTCACTGGACTGAGCGCGGACAGCTCCGCTTTCAGCGGTACCACGACCGTTTCCGGCGGCAGTCTGCAGATTGCCGACCAGCTCGGTGGTTCGGCGATCGTCACCGGTGGCCGGCTGCAGGTGGATGGCACCTTCTCCGGCCCGGTCACCGTGGAGCGGAGCGGCACGCTGGCGGGAGCGGGTACCGTTACCGGCGCCACCGGCTTCAGCGACGGCGGGAAGCTGGAGGGTATCCAGGGCCAGACGCTCAGATTTGGCAGTGATCTGACGCTGGGCGCCAACTCCACGATCAACGCCGCGCTCGGCGGCGCCGATACCCCACCGCTGTTCGACGTCGACGGCGCGCTGACCCTGGACGGCACCCTCAACGTCAACAGCCAGGGGGGCTTCGGCCAGGGCATCTACCGTCTGTTCGACTATGCCGGCACGCTGACCGACAACACCCTGGATATCGGCGCCACGCCCAGCGGCGTGTCGGCTACCGACCTCCTGCTCCAGACCGGCAGCGGCCAGGTCAACCTTGTCTATACCGCTGGCGACACGCTCAACTTCTGGGACGGTGGCAATGCCGGGCTGCATAACAACGGGGTGGTCGATGGCGGCGGTGGACGCTGGGATGCCAACGACGGCAACTGGACCACGGTCACTGGTGCGGTCAACGGTCCGTTCCTGCCCAACCCGAACTTTGCCGTGTTCCAGGGCCGCGGCGGCAGCGTCACGGTGGACAACACACAGGGGCAGATCGGCATCACCGGGCTGCAGCTCGCCACCGACGGCTATTCCCTCGTCGGCGGCGAGCTGGTGCTGCAGGGCGGTACCGAAAGCATCATCCGCGTCGGCGACAGCTCGGCGGCACGCACCGGCATGGTCGGCACCATCGCCTCGGACCTGAGCGGCGCCAGCACGCTGGTGAAGACCGACTTCGGCACCTTGCTGCTCACCGGCAGCAACCGCTACAGCGGCGGCAGCGAGGTCCGCGGCGGCGTGCTGGCGGTACGCAGCGATACCAACCTGGGTGCCGCGGCAGGCGGGCTGACGCTAAATGGCGGCACACTTGCCAGCATCGCCAGTTTCGATAGCACCCGTGCCATCACACTCGCCCAGAGCGGCGGCATCGACGTGGTTGCCGGTACCCGGCTGGGCCTCGGTGGCCCCATCACCGGAAGCGGTGACCTGCGCAAGCTCGGCGCCGGCACGTTGGTGCTCAGCGGCAGCAACCGATACGGCAACACCCGGGTCGAGGCCGGCACGCTGATCGGCGACACCGATACGATCCGCGGCAACCTGCTCAACAATGGCGTGGTGGTGTTCGACCAGGCTGCCGACGGCGTCTGGAACCGCCAGTTCGCCGGTGGTGGCAGCCTGGTCAAACGCGGCAGCGGGACCTTGTCGCTGGACAGCAGCAGCGACCAGAACTGGCACATCGAAAGCGGCCGTCTGATCAGTGCCGGCGGACGGTTTTCCGGCGCGGTGCAGATCGACGCGGCCGGCACCCTGCAGTTCGACCAGACCGCCGATGGCGCCTACGCGGGCGTACTTGCCGGCAGCGGTGTTTTCGCCAAGACCGGGGCAGGACTGCTGAACCTGTCCGGCGACAGCCGTAGCTTCAGCGGGCAGACACAGCTGCAAAGTGGCACCTTGGCCATCGCAAGCGATGGCTGGCTGGGTGGCACGTTGACCGTCGCCAGTGGCGCCACCTTGCAAGGCACCGGGACAGTGGGGACAACCACCGTGCAACGCGGAGCCGGCATCGCACCCGGCGATGGCATCGGCACGCTGCGGGTTGCCGGCGACCTCATGTTCCAATCCGGGTCGACCTACCGCGTGGAGGCCGACCCGGCTTCGGTGACCAGCGACCGTATCGCGGTGACCGGCACCGCCACGCTGGCCGGTGCGGTGGTGCACGTCGGCCCCGATGGCGACTTTGCGACCAACCGCCAATACACGATCCTGACCGCCAACGCGCTGCTCGGCCAGTTCGACACGGTCAGCTCCGACTTCGCCTTTCTCGATCCCACCCTGCGCTACGGCGCGCAGGATGTGATCCTGCAACTTGAACGCAAACAGAGCGGCGGCGCGTTTGTCGATGCGGCGGTGACCTCCAACCAGCGCGCGAGCGCCGCCGGTCTGGACAGCCTGCCCATGGACGACCCGTTGCACCAGTACATCCTGACCTTGCCCGACGGCGCGCCACCGGCCGTGTTCGACAATCTTTCCGGCGAACTGCATGCCAGCCTCGCTGCCGGCCTGCTCGCCTCCGGCAGCGGCATGCGCGAACGGCCGGTGGCGCACCTGCGTGGCCGCCTGGCGAATCCGGACCCGGCCCCGGTGTGGACCGAGCTGACAGGCAACTGGCAGACCCTGCGCGGTGACGGCAACGCCGCCGAGCTGGTGCAACACCGCCACGGTCTGGTCCTCGGCAGCGACCGGGCCGTCGGCGATGACTGGCATATTGGCGGCGCACTGGGCTACAGCGACGTGGATATCGGCATCGATGACCGCCAGTCCGAGGCCGATATCCGCAGTTACAGCGGGGCGCTGTTCGGCGGAAGGTCGTTCCAGGCCGGCAGCGGCGCGCTCGCTCTGCTGGGCGGCGCGATCCACACCCGGCACAACATCGACACCCGTCGTCATACCCCCGTGGCCGATGCGCCGCAGCGACTCACGGCCGGCTATGGCGGCCACACCACCGAGCTGTTCATCGAACTGGGCTACGTCATTGCCCTTTCGCCGCGCAGCTCCATCGCCCCGTTTGCCGGGCTGGGCTGGAGCGAAGTGCGTACATCCGGCTTCACCGAAGCGGGCGGCTCGGCGGCATTGACCGGGCAACGCACGCACGACACGCAGAGCAGCAGCGCCCTGGGCCTGCGTGGACAGACCGAAGGGGTGCTCGGGCAAACCAGGGGGCTGCTGAAGGCAACCCTCGGCTGGCAGCATGCGTTTGGTGAGGGGCGCGCATCCCGGACCCTGGCCTTTGCGGGCGGCCAGGCGTTTACCGTGGCCAGCGTTCCGTTGGCCCGCGATGCCGCGATAGTCGAACTGGGCGCCGATCTGCAGATTACCCCGTCCACCACCCTGGGCCTGGGCTACAGCGGCCAGTTCGCCAGCGGCAACCGCGAGCACCGCGGCGTGCTGAGCCTGCAGTGGCGCTTTTGAAAACCCGCATTGGCCATCGACGGCACTGGGCGGAGCTGCCGCAGCACCGGTCATGACAAGCGCCGCCCGGCCAAAGCCACTCGCCGGGGCGCCACAACAAGAAAAGGCCGGGGAGTTCCCCGGCCTTTTGCATAGCTCAAACCGCAGCAGCGATTACTTGCCGACCTGCGCCTTGGCCGCCGCGACCACCGCCTCGGTGGTGATGCCGAAGTGCTTGTACAGCTGGTCGGCCGGAGCCGAGGCACCGAAGCTGTCCAGGCCGATCACCGCACCGTCCAGGCCGACGTAGGCACGCCAGAAACCCGTGACGCCGGCTTCCACCGCCACGCGGGCGCGGATGGCGTTGGGCAGCACCGATTCGCGGTAGGCCGCGTCCTGGCGGTCGAACACGTCGGTGGACGGCATCGACACCACGCGGGTCTTGATCCCGGCCGCGTCCAGCTCGGCCTTGGCGGCCATCGCCAGACCCACTTCCGAACCGGTACCGATCAGGATCACATCCGGGGTACCGGCCGCGTCGGCCAACACATAGCCGCCGCGTTCGATCTGCTTGACCTGCTCGGCGCTGCGCGCCTGGGCCGGCAGATTCTGGCGGCTGAACACCAGGCAGCTCGGGCCATCCTTGCGGGTGATCGCCGCCTTCCAGCTGACCGCCGATTCGGCCGCATCACACGGGCGCCACACATCGTTGTTGGGGATGTAGCGCAGCGAGGCCAGGTGCTCGACCGGCTGGTGGGTCGGGCCGTCTTCGCCCAGACCGATCGAGTCGTGGGTGAACACGTGGATGACCTGCGCCGGGATCAGCGCACTCATGCGCAGCGCGTTGCGGGCGTAGTCGCTGAACACCAGGAAGGTGGCGTCGAACGGCAGGAAACCGCCGTGCAGGGCCAGGCCATTGGCGATGGCGCTCATGCCGAACTCACGCACGCCGTAGTGCACGTAGTTGGCATCGGGGTCTTCGCCGACCACGGTCTTGCTGGCCTTCCACAGGGTCAGGTTGGAACCGGCCAGATCGGCCGAACCACCGATGATTTCCGGCAGCAGCGGCGCGAACGCTTCAATGGCGTTCTGCGAGGCCTTGCGCGAGGCGATGTTCGGCGCTTCGGCCTGCACCTTGGCGATGTAGGCATCGGCCTGGGCGATGAAATCTTCCGGCAGCTCGCCATGCGAACGACGGGTCAGCTCTTCGGCCTGGGCCGGGAACTGCGCGGCGTACTTGTCGAACTGCTGTTCCCATTCGGCCTGACGGAACGTGCCGGTGCCGCCTGCACGCCAGGCGGCGTAGATGGCTTCCGGAATCTCGAACGGACCATACGGCCAGTCCAGCTGCTTGCGGGTGGCGTCCAGTTCGTCCTTGCCCAGCGGTGCACCGTGGCTGGATTCCTTGCCGGCCTTGTTCGGCGAGCCAAAACCGATGGTGGTCTTGCAGCAGATCAGGGTCGGCTTGTCGGCCTGCGACAGCGCCGCATCGATACCGGCCTTGATGCTTTCCGGATCGTGCCCATCCACGCCCCGCACCACGTTCCAGCCATAGGCCTCGAAACGCTCGGGCGTGTTGTCGGTGAACCAGCCTTCCACTTCACCGTCGATGGAGATGTTGTTGTCATCCCAGAAGCAGACCAGCTTGCCCAGGCCCCAGGTGCCGGCCAGCGAGGCGGCTTCGTGCGAAACGCCCTCCATCAGGCAGCCGTCGCCCAGGAACACCCAGGTGCGGTGATCGACGATTTCGAATTCGGGGCGGTTGTAGCGCTGTGCCAGCAGCTTCTCGGCCAGCGCGAAACCCACCGCGTTGGCCAGACCCTGGCCCAGCGGACCGGTGGTGGTTTCCACGCCGGGGGTTTCGTGGTGTTCCGGATGACCGGCGGTCTTGCTGCCCAGCTGGCGGAACGCCTTGAGCTGCTCGATCGGCAGGTCGTAGCCGCTCAGGTGCAGCAGTGCGTACTGCAGCATCGAGCCGTGGCCGTTGGACAGCACGAAGCGGTCGCGGTTGAACCACTTCGGATTGTTCGGGTTGTGGCGCAGATAGTCATTCCACAGCACTTCGGCGATGTCGGCCATGCCCATCGGCATGCCGGGATGACCGGAGTTGGCGGCTTGGACCGCATCGGCGGCGAGGAAACGGATGGCGTTCGCCAACTGGCGGCGGGTGGGCTGCGTCATGGTTCGTCGTGTCGGGAGGCTCCCGCGGAGCTGCGGGCGGCCTATTGTCCCACAGAGCACCCGGCCGGTCAGGCCGGAACCCGGCCCTGTCAGTGATGAAATCCGCTTGTTTCACAATGCGGAACGGCCGCCCTTCACAGAGCGGCCGTTCATTCATATCTGCGGCAGCCGCCGATCAGTCGCGGGGGTGGTGGCGACCGACGGTTTCGTCGCTTTCGCCGCGTGCCACCAGCGTGGTCAGGGCCAGATCGCCGGTCACGTTCAGCGCCGTGCGGCACATGTCCAGGAAATGGTTGACGCCCAGGATCAGGCCGATGCCGACCGGATTGACGCCGACCATGGCACAGATCAGCGCCACCACCGGCAGCGAGCCCGACGGCACGCCGGCGGTGCCGATACCGCCCAGGATGCAGACCACCATCACCATGAACTGCTGGCCGATGCTCAGGTCCACGCCGAAGAACTGGGCCAGGAAGATCACCGTGACGCCCTCGAACAGCGCGGTGCCGTTCTGGTTGGCAGTGGCACCGACGGTCAGCACGAAGCGCGAGACCTTGCGCGGGAAACCCATCTGGTCGGCCACGCGCATGGCCGTTGGCAGGGTCGCGTTGGACGAGGCGGTGGAGAACGCCATCAAGGTGGCTTCCTGGGTCTGCCGGAAGAACTGCAGCGGCGAGCGGCCAGCCAGCTTCACCGCGATGCCGTAGCTGATGAACATGTGCAACGCCAGCGCCAGCACCACCACCCCGACGTAGGCGCCCAGTTTGACCAGCAGGCCGAAGCCGAAGATCGCGGCCAGGTTGAACATGAAGCAAGCCACCGCATAAGGCGCCAGGCGGATGACCAGATTGATCAGGGTCATCGAGATCTCGAACAGACCCTCGATCGCCTTGCGCAGCGTGGCCACTTTTTCCGCCGGCGAGAGCACCATGCCGATGCCCAGCATAAGCGCGAAGAACATCAGCGACAGGATCTTGCCGTTGTCGGCGGCAGCAGCCAGCACGTTGTTGGGAACAATGGACAGCAGCATCTCCAGGCCCTTGGGCTGGGTGCCGACGCCGGCCACGATCTCCTTGCTGCGCTCGGCGTTCTCGGCCAGCAGCTGTGCGGCCACCGCCGGGTCCACGCCGGCACCGGGCTTGAGCACATTGACCAGCACCAGACCGATCAGCACCGCCACGCCGGACAGCACGATGGTGTAGGCCAGCGACTTCCAGCCGATGCGTCCCAGCGCGCGGATATCGCCCATCTCCGAGACCCCCATCACCAGCGCCGAGAAGATCAGCGGCACGATGAGCATGAAGATCAGGTTGAGGAACAGCCCGGAAACCGGCGTGGTCAGGTAGCTGGTGACCAGATGCACCCAGGACGCCCCGGGACTCAGCATGTGCACAAGCAAGCCAAGCAGCAGACCGATACCGAAGCCGATCCCGATCTTCCAGTGGAACGGCATGCTGGCGGGGGTCTTTGCTGCATTGACCATAGGTATATGTCTCTCCGATGAAGGGGGCAGCTTAGCAGAGGCCTACAGCTGCCTTTTTCCGCGCGCCTGCGGGTAAAGAGGGTCGAGCAGCGGCTTCTCCGCCACCTCCCGCACCCGCCAGCGCGGCCCCTGCCGGAACACCTCGCGCAGCCGCACCCGTGCCTGGACGATATCGCCCTGGCCTGCCCAGCGTGCCCGTTGCATACGCTCCAGCGCCTGCCGCTGGTCGGCATCCTCCAGTTCGGCCAGCAAAGCATCCAGGCTGTCGACCCCGGCCATGGCGAGGAGGATATGGACCACTTCCTCCAGCCCGCCAGCATCGAGCGCACGGCGCAGATCGGCTTGACTGTAGCGTGTGCCAGGCGCCGGCGACGACAGCGCGGCGGCGGTTTCCGGCGGTGCAAGCGGGCGTTTGCGCAGCAGCGCCCACACCAGCGTCAACAGCCACAGCAGCGCGAAACCGGCCGCCAGTCCGCGCCACAGCCAACGGTTTTCGGCCGGCGACGGCGCTGTCACCACGGCACTGTCCTGCGACGCGGACACGGCCGGCGGCTGCACCACCGGCGGCGCCACCAGTCCCGGGCTGCCGGCGGCAACCTGCAGCTGCAGATCCGGCACCGAGGCGGTGCGCGCCTGCCCGGCCTGCACATCCCACCAGGCCATCTGCACGCCGTTGAGCGACAGCACGCCCGCCTGCTGCGGCACGATCGAATAGCGGCGGGTGAGCTTCAGCTGCGGGCTGCTGCCGCTGAAGGTCTCGTCATACTGCGGCGGCTCGGCAAACACCTGCGCCGTATCGCCCAGCGAAGGCACCGGCAGTTCGGGGAACTGCGCCCTCGTGGCGCCGGTCGCGATGGCCTCCACCTCGAAGCTCACCGCCTCGCCGACCCGTGCCGACTGCGGCGCGGCCACATAGCGCAGGCGCAGCTCCTTGAGCGGCAGCCACGGCTGCGGCGCAGCGGCCGGTACCGCCCGCACCTGCAGGGTCTGGTCCGGTGCGCGGGCACTGAGCCGGCCACTGTCGCGCCCGAAAAAATCATCGAAGAAACCGCCCACGCCGGTACCGCTGAAACGCGCACCGGCCAACACCAGCGGACCACTGCGCTCGGGGATCAGCAGATAGCGCCGCTCGACCACGTTGTAGCGGCGGCCATTGATCTCACGCGTGGAACTGCGATCCTCGCCGATCCGCTGCAGCGATGCGCCCGCCGGGGTATCGAGCACCAGTTCGCCCGACGCCAGCTGGGTGGCGAAATACAGCCGTACCACCACGCCCACGCTCTGCTGCACGTAGGGCCCGGTGGCATCGACCTCGGTTTCCACGAAAGTCATGGTGTCGGCATCGCGCTGCGGGGCCGCCACCGCGCGGACGTCCAGCCGCAGTGGTGCGCTCCGCTCGCTGCCCACCCGCAGCGCCGGTACCACCAGCACACCGGCATGGCGCGGCGTGAGCGATACCTCGAACAGCGACTTCTGGACACGTTGCCCGTTGGCCAATTGCCACTGCCGGCTGCTGCGTTGCCCATTGAGGATGAAATCGGCCTGTAACGGCGTGTAGTCGGGACTGACCCCGGCCTGGTCGGTTTCGATCAGCAAGGTGGTGCTTTCACCCTCGGCCAGGCTGTCGCGGTCCAGCCACATGCGGGTTTCGGCCATCGCCAGTCCGCTGCCCAGCAGCCACACCGCCAGCAGCGGCCACAGCAGCCACCCCCGTGTTTTCCGGCTCTTCATCGCCCTTCCCGCTTGCGCCGCTCGTACTCGAGCTGGAATTTGGTTTTCAGCAGATTGCCCGGCTCATCCGGCACGCGCTGCATCCAGGCCTCGACCGCCTGGCGCCGCTCGCGCTCTTCGGCCGTCACCGGCGGACCTTGCCGTGCCGGTTTTCCATTTGCCTCGCCCTGCGGCCCCTGGCCCATCGCCTGGCGCATGCGCTCCCGCTGGGCCTGGTCGGCGGCCTGCTGCTTGCCGGCATCTTCGCCCTGCGGCGCAGACGCCGACGGGGATTGCGGCGGGCCACTCTGCGGCGGCGAGGGCTGAGGCGCCTCCTCGCGGTCCTTGCCCGGCGCCGACGGAGAGGACGGAGCCCCATCGCTCTGCGGCTGCCCCTTCTTATCTGGCTGCAAGGGCGAAGACGCCTGCTTGCTCTGGCCCTCGCTCTGGCCCTCGCTCTGACCTTGCCGCCCCTCTTGGCCCTGTTGCGATTGGCGTTTGCGCGCGGCATCCACGGCCGCGCGATTGGCCAGCGCGTCGGGCATTCCCGGCTGCTGCTTCAGGGCGCGGTCGTACGCCTTGATGGCTTCGTCGTACTTGCCCTGACGCGCCAGCGCATTGCCGAGGTTGTACCAGCCCTGATCCGTAGCGATGCCTTCGAAATGGCGTTGTGCGCCGGCAAAATCGCCCTTGCGGTAGGCATCCACACCCTCGGCAAGACGCTGGTGATCCCGCTGGTCAGCCCGCTGCCACCAGTTCGACTCCGCCGCCTGTGCCGGCAGTGCGAGCGGCAGCAGCACGCACAGCAACAGCGCCGCGGTCCCACCGACGCGCCGGAAGGCGAGCAACGCCAGCAGCATCAGCGGCAGCAGCAGCCAATAACCTTCGTCCTGCCAGATCTTGCCGGTCTTCTCTTTCGGGCTGTCGCCGCCGTGCAGGCGCGGCTCCAGCACGCCCAGCGCCTGCAGATCCGCATCGCTCGCCGTCAACTGCAGGTAGCGACCCGCACCAGCACTGGCCAGCGCCTGCAGCGCCGGGGCATCCAGATGGGTCTGAACGATCTGTCCGCGCCGGTCACGATAGGCCGCGCCTTTCACCGTGCCGAGCCCCAGCACCGAAACCCGGTAGCCGGCCGCCACAGCCCGCGCTGCCGCGGCACGTGATCCGGCGTCGGCCGCGCCGGTCAGCAGCAGGATGTCCCCGTGGCGCGCCTGCGCCTGTTGCAGCAATTCCACCGCCCAGTCGATCGCGCCGCCCGCGTTCTGCCCGTCCACCGGCATCACCTCCGGCGCCAGCGCGTCCACAAACAACGCCACGTTGGCCGCATCGGCGGTCAGCGGCGCGACGGTGAACGGCTCGCCGGCATACACCAGCAGCGCCACCTCGCCGCCTTGGCGCTCACGCAGCAAGGTCGCCAGCTTGGCGCGTGCCTGCAGCAGACGCGATGGCGGCAGATCGGTCGCGCTGATGCTGCTGGACAGATCCAGCGCAATCACCAATGGCGTTTTCGATTCCCAAAGCGGCTGCTCCAGCTGTCGCCAGCTCGGTCCGGCCAGCGCGACAACCGCGAGCGCCAAGCCGGCCAGCAGGGCCAGCCCGCCCGCGATGCCGCCACCGCGCCCGGCGTGCAGCAGATGCGGCAACAGGTGCGGATCCACCGCGGCCTGCCAGCGGCTGCGACGTCGCCGCCGGTACCAGCCGACCAGTACGGCCGCAGGCAGCAACAGCAGCGCCCAAAGCCACTGCGGGCGCAGAAAATGCAGGCTGTTCCAGAGATCCAGCACACTCATAGGCGTCGCCCCGGCCATGCCAGCCCCGACACTGCGAACAGCAGCGCCAGCGCCAGCGGCAACGGGTAGCGCTCGATCTTCGGGCGCACCACCGGACCGCTCGCGGCGACCGGCTCCAATCGATCCAGCTCGGCATAGATGCCCGCCAGTTCGTTGGTGTTGCGCGCACGGAAGAACCGCCCGCCGGTCTGCTCGGCGATCGTTGCCAGGGTTTGCTCATCGATCGGGTCTTCGCCGGTGGGCAACTTCATGCCAAACATGCGGATCTCGCCACTGCCCCCGAACGCGATGGTATGCACGCGCACGCCTTCGACCTTGGCCAGCTCGGCCGCTTTCAACGGCTCCAGCACGCCGGCGGTGTTGACGCCATCGGTGAGCAGAATCAGCACCCGCTGCCCCTCGGGTTGCTCGCGCAGGCGCTTCACCGACAGCGCGATGGCATCGCCCAGTGCGGTCTCGCGCCCGGCCAGCCCGACCACACTGTCCCGCAGCTGCTCGCGCACGCTGGCGCGATCACTGGTCAGCGGCGTAAGCGCATAGGCGCGCTGGCCGAACACCAGCAGACCGATACGATCGCCCTCGCGCCGCTCGAGAAAATCCGCCAGCACCGCCTTGGCGGCCGTCAGCCGTTCGACCACCCGCCCGCCCAGCTGCATATCCGGTTCGCTCATGCTGCCGGACAGGTCCACCGC
Source organism: Stenotrophomonas sp. STEN014 (assembly GCF_056760315.1). Taxonomy (NCBI): domain Bacteria; kingdom Pseudomonadati; phylum Pseudomonadota; class Gammaproteobacteria; order Lysobacterales; family Lysobacteraceae; genus Stenotrophomonas; species Stenotrophomonas sp. STEN014. Next base: position 50,856 of record NZ_JBRREN010000011.1, read on the forward strand.
CAGCATCATCTGCCGCGCCTGGCGCGGTGGCTCGATCGGCTCGCCCAGCTGCTGCGGGCGCGCGGCAGCGGCGAACAGGCACAGCCAGCCCAGCCACAGCAGCAGCCCGCGCAATGCCGGCAGGCGGCGCGCCGCCAACATCCCCTGGAAGCGCGTCATTTCATAAGGCATGCGCAACGCCGGTGTGTGATCGTCACGCAGCGGCCACCAGCGCATCAGCCACGGCAAGGGCAATGCCAGCCACACCCACGGCCAGGCGAATACCGGCAAGGCTTCACTCAACCAGGACAGGTACGGGCTGCTCATCGATGCCCCGCCATCAGTTCCAGAAACCGGCGCCGCGCCAACACCAGTGCACGGGCGGCCGCCACTTCATCGACCGCCGGCCGAAATCCGCCATCCAGCAGCCACCGGCCATCGCCGGCAGTGAAGTCGGCACCGCCGCTTCCGTCGAGAAAGCGCAGCCACGTCTCATCCTGCAGACAGGCCGCTTCGGGTTGCATGCGCGCCGCCGCACGCCGCAGCAGCTCGGAGGCGGCCGCCAGCTGCGCGGCGCCGGGGCCTGCGGCGCTTATCTGGCGATCGAACAGCAGTGTCCAATTCCGCCGCCGACGCCTGCGCCGGGACCACCATGCGCCGCCGGCCAGCACTACCAGCGCCAGACACCCCAGCACCAGCCACCCGCCGGGCGCCAACGGCCACCAGCCCGGCGCTGCAGGCAGATGTACATCACGCAGCGGCAACTGGAGGGGCGTCATCTCTGCGCTCCGCCCGATCCACCGTTCAACCACGCGTCACTGGGTGCATCACTGGACAGTACCTGTACCCGCACGCGTCGCCCCGGCAGCATCCGGCACAGGGTTTCAACCGGTGCGATGAAAGCCGCATGCCATGCCTCGCGGGTGGGCGCCGATGCCAGGTCAAGCTCCAGGCGACCGTCCGGGGTAGCCAGCGGCAGCACACATGCGGAGGGCGCCAGTTCCAGGGCATCCACCAGCAGGATCAGGTGCACATCCACATGCATCGACAACGCCGACCAGATGGCGGCGGGGACGGCCAGCGCGCTGGCCGGATCGGCCATCACCACCACCCGGGCTCCGGGATGCGCCAGCCGTGCGGCTTGCTCCAGCGCGGTCGGCAACCCGGCATCGGCCGCTGGCGGTTCGCGATACCAGCGCACCAGCGCATCCAGCACCCGCAGCGCTCCACGCGTGCCGCCGGCCGGAGGCACCGGCGACTCTTCGCGGGTGCCGCGCAGCGCGGCCAGGCGGTCACCCTCGCGCAACGCCGCCCACACCGCCACCGCACCGGCACGCGCGGCCTGCACCGATTTGAAGCGCACGCGGGTGCCGAAATACAACGCGGCCGAGGTATCGGCCACGATCAAGGTGACACGCTCGCGCTCGGTCTGGAACGTCTTGGTCTGGGTGGCGTTGGTGCGCGCACTGAGCTTCCAGTCGATATGCCGGGCATCGTCGCCGGCCACATATTCGCGCGACTCGGCGTACTCCATGCCGCGACCACGCATTGCCGAAGCGGCCTGACCGGAAACCCCCTGCCGCCCGCGCCGCCGGCTACGTCCGCGAACCGCAGTGCCACGCAGCGCGATCAACTCCGCCAGCGTTGGCACGACACCCTCGCTGGAAGTGGCCGACGCGGCCGGCATCACCTGCGGCTGCACCGGCCTCATGCCACCACTCCTGCGGTGGCGGGGATCGCCGTGGCGCGCGGCAATAGAGTTTCATGCCCGGCATCAACCGCCATCGTCAGGTACTCAGGGCAACGGCACGCGATCGATCAGGGCGGCCACGAGCCGATCCCCGTCCCAGCCCTCCGCAGCCGCTTCGTAGCTGGGCAGCACCCGGTGACGCAGCACATCCGGCGCGACCGCACGCACGTCATCCGGCGTGACATAGTCGCGCCCGCACAACCACGCACGGGCTCTGGCGCAGCGCTCCAGCGCGATCGAGCCACGGGGACTTGCCCCCCAGGCGATACGTCGTGCCAGCACCGGGTCGTAACCGCTGGCATCGCGTGAGGCCAGCACCAGCTCAATGAGATAGCGCTCCAGCTGCGGTGCCATATGCAGCTCCAGCACCGCGCGGCGCGCCTGCTCGATCTTCTGCAGCGAGAGCTTTTCGTGCGGCGGTGTTGTCGGTGCCAGTTCGCGCAAGGCCCGTTCGCGCGCAAGCCGCAGGATTTCCGCCTCCGCCCCCGCATCGGGGTAGCCGATACGCACGTGCATCAGGAAACGGTCCAGCTGCGCCTCGGGCAGCGGGAAGGTTCCTTCCTGCTCGATCGGATTCTGCGTGGCCATGACCAGGAAGATGGAAGGCAGCGGATAGGTGTTGCGACCGACCGTCACCTGCCGTTCGCCCATCGCCTCCAGCAGCGCGGACTGCACCTTGGCCGGCGCGCGGTTGATCTCGTCGGCCAGCAGGATCGGATGGAACACCGGGCCCGGCTGGAACTCGAACCGCCCTTCCTGCGAGCGCCAGATATCGGTGCCGGTGAGGTCGGCCGGCAACAGGTCCGGGGTGAACTGGATACGGGCGAAACTGGCGTCGATGCGCGAGGCCAGGGCGCGGATCGCGGTGGTCTTCGCCAACCCTGGGGCGCCCTCGACCAGCAGATGTCCGTCGGCCAGCAACGCGATCAACAGCCGCTCCACCAGCACCGACTGACCGACAATCTCGCTCGAAAGCGCGTCACGCAAGGACGCGAACTCCCGCTGCAGCCCTTCATTGATTGCGGGTGCAACGGCCGGCTCAGGAAGATGCGGAGGTAGATTCATAGGCGCATTTTGACCGATCTGCCGTGAAAGGGCTCCCCATCAGCCGCAAACAAAAAAAGGGCCGCTAAAAAGCGGCCCTTTCTGTTCCCACGCTGGACTCAGTTGGCGGCTTTTGCGACGCGAAGGATCTTCGGCGTCACAAATACCAGCAACTCGGCCTTGTCCTTGTTGCGACCGCGCTTCTTGAAGAGATTGCCTAGGAACGGGATGTCCCCCAGGAACGGCACCTTGCTGACGCTGCTGCGGTCAGTGAACTCGTAGACACCACCGATCACAACCGTCTGGCCATCTTCAACCAGCACTGCCGTATTGATCTCGCGGCGATTGATGATTGGCACGGTACCGTAGTCGGTGACCTCCAGGAACGTATCAACCTCGTCCTTCTTCACATTCATGTTAAGAAAAACGCGATTGTCCTGGGTGATGGTCGGGGTGACTTTCAGCTCCAACAGGACTTCCTTGAACTGGACATTCGCCGTCGGTGCGCCACCCAGGCCACCACCGCCTGAAATCGTCACATAACCAATTTCCTTACCCTGCTTGATCACGCCCTCGCGCTGGTTGGCGGTGACGATACGGGGATTGGAAACAACCTCACCACGCCCCTCCTCCTGCATCGCGGACAACTCGACATCCAACGAAAAGTTGGCGCCAAGCAATGTATAGGCCAAAGCACCCACCGGACTCTTGGTATAGGTGTTCGCCGGCAGGTTGACGTTCAACCCTTCATTGGTGATAAGCCCGTCATTGATGATCGATGAGTTACCCCCCAAAGAGCCGCTGATGGCCTGAGTGCGATCACCGATGCGACGTCCCTGTACACCAAACTTCGCACCAAGGTCACGGGCAAACGTATCCGTCGCGATAACGATACGTCCTTCAATCAACACCTGGTCGACCGGACGATCGATAACTTTGATCAAATCGCGCATTTGAGCGATCTTCTTCGGAATATCGCTGACCATCAGCGTATTGGTACGCTCGTCCGCGACAATCATCCCTCGCGGAGACAGGAATCCGTTTTCCTGCTTATCGTTGTTGCCGCTGCTACCGCTGCTGCCACCATTGCCGCTGTTGCCGATTCCCTTTGCCTCAGTCAAGGCTTTGAAAATGGCTTCCGCGCTGTGGTAATTGATCTGAATGTAGTCGGTCACAAGGTCCACGCGATTGTCGATCGCGATACGCGCGTCTTCCTTGTCCTGCTCAAACTTCGCCAATTCCGGCTGCGGGGCAACCCATATGACGCCGCCCTCACGGCGCTTGTCCAGCCCCTTGGCACGCAGCACGATGTCCAGCGCCTGATCCCACGGCACGTTGACCAGACGCAGCGTCACATTGCCTTGGACAGTGTCCGAGGCGACGACGTTCAGGTTGGACTCCTCCGCGATCAACTGCAGGACGGTGCGGACTGGCACGTCTTGGAAATTGAAGGTCACCGGCCGTCCGCTGTAACCACGCGCAGCAACCGTCGCCGCGGCCTGGGCGACCGTCTTGGCGGTTACCGCACCGGTCGCCACTTCCGCCTGGCGCGGAGAAATCTCCACCACATACTCGTTGCCGGTCTGGTAGGCGAGCGAGTCGAACGGCGCGCCGGTGCTGAGTACCAGCTGCGCGCCGGTGCCGGACGGCTTCGCGTCGATGCGCTGAACCGGTGTAGCGAAATCCATCACGTTCAACGGACGCTGCAACTCGGCCGGCAGGGTCGCGTTACCCACGTCGATCACCACATTGGTGCCTTGATTGCGCAGATCCGGGCTCGCCCCTTGACCATCGAACTGGAGAATCAAGCGGCCTGCGCCGTCGTCTCCGCGTTTGAAGTCGATCTTCGTCACCGCCACCGTTGCCGCGGCGGGTTTAGCCGCAATCGTAGCGGTGGCGGGCATGGCAAACGCCATCGTTGTCGAGCCGCAAGCCAACACCAGCGCCACTCCCAGAGCGCGGGCATTAGCCATCGCTTGGCGCCGGACGGGACGCAGGCTCAGGGCTTTTGAAAAAGTCATCGTGCTATCCCCTAGTCAATCATCGATCATCAAGCGCGAGCGAGGCCGGACGTTCCAGCCAGCCCCCCGCACCATCCGGCACAAGTTCAATCAGTTCAATGCCATCTTCGCGGACGCTGGTCACCCGGCCATCGCTCTGGCCCATATAGATGCCTGGACGCACGCGGTAGGTCACCTTGTCTGGCCCCATCACCAGCGCAACTGCTCCGGCTCCCCGACCGATCGTCCCGACCATATCCAGACTGTCGAGCGGGAAAGCTTCCAACGGTTCTTTGCGACGATCCGGATCCGGGCGCAGCGAGCTGCCGCCTTCCGGATTCACCCATGCGTCGCTGAAGGGATCGCGCAGCCCCTGGGCCGCATACTCGAATGTCTCGAACTGCTGCATTACCGGCAATGGATCCAACGGCTCAGCAGGACGGGCGCGCACATCGGCAACCCAGTTCTGCAGATTCGGAGCATCACCCGGCGTGCTGACCACGCTGCGCGCGCAGCCAGCCACAACCAGCACCAGCGCGACGGCTCCCATCAACCGATAAGGAAGGAACTGGCTCATTTTTTGGCCCCCTTCTTTGCTTGCTCGGCCGCGGCCTTCTCCTGCGCCTCAAGCTCGGTATCGTCGAGGTAACGATAGGTCTTGACCGTACCGGAAAGTTCCAGAGCACCGCTGCGCGCCGAGATTCCGACCTTCGGATCCTTCGGCTTCAAATTGATGTCATGCATCGTCAGGATCACCACGCGAGGCAAGGACGCCACCCCGCTGACAAACGCACCGAACTGGTGATAACTGCCCACCAGCCGCAGTGCGATCGGCTTCTCCGCGTAGAACTCCTTCGGAGACTCCGCGCCCGGCTGGAACAACTCGTTGTTCAAGCCACTGGACAGGGCGGTCTGCGAAACGTCGATGATCAGGTCCGGCATTTCGGTCTTGCTGGGCAGCTGCCGCAGCATCTGCTGCAACACCTGCTCCATCTGTGCCAGCTGCTGTTTCAGGGGCTCCAGATTTACTGCTTTTTTCTGTTCATCTTCGAACTTGCTACGCAGGCTGACTTCATCGCGCTCCAGCCCCTCAAGCTCATCCGCCTTGCTGCGAATCACCAGCAAATAGGAAAGCACTAGGATCAGAAGTGCCAGAAATGCACAGAAAATCATCTTGAACTTCTGAGGCCAATTGCCAATGTTGTTGAAATCAAGCTCATTGAGCTTCATTTTCTTCTCGCTCATGAGCGAACCTCTTTAGCTGCTGCAGGGGCAATTGCCTGTTCATTGGCAGCCTCGGCCGCCTTGGAGGCGTTTGCCGACTCAGCGGTGGAAGGTTCCCCTGTGGAGGCCGGATGCTCGACAGCGCCAACATCTTCTGCTCCCGCAGCTTCACCCGGCGCCGGCAACTTCACTCTCAGCTCGAAGACATACGGCAAGGACTTGATATCCAGCGCACTGCCGGAATTGGCCTCCTGCGCTTTGGCCTCGATGATCGACAGCTCCGGATTGGTCATCCAGCCCGAGCTCTCCAGGTTGCGCATGTAGGTACTGACACGCGCGTTGGATTGGGTCCGCCCCTCGAGCGTCAGGATGTCGCCCTCCTGCTTGAGCGCGGTCAACACCACCCCGTCCGGGATGGTCCGCACCAGCGAGTCGAACAGATGCACCATCTGCGACCGCTTGCCCTGCAATTCTTCAATCACCTTCTTGCGCGCAAGCAGGCGATCCTTCTGGCGGTCAAGGCGCTCGATTTCCTTGTTCTGCTCCTGGACCTTGGCGATTTCGGCCTCAAGGAACGCATTGCGCTCGTTCTGGCCACTGATCTGACGGTCGTAGTAGAACCAGCACAGCAGGGACAGCAACACGCCCGCCACCGCGGCAAAACCCAACATTCCATAGAATTCGCGCTGCCGCTGTTTGCGTCGTTCAGCGCGCCATGGCAATAGATTTATCCGTGCCATCAGTCAAACCCCCGCATGGCCAGGCCGGTTGCGATCATCAGGGCCGGAGCATCCTGGGCCAGCGCATGGGCCTGCACTTTCGGCCCCAGCGTCATCTGCGACAACGGATTGGCAACCGAGGTGGCCACGCCCAGCTGCTCTTCCACCAGCGCCGGCAACCCGGCAAGCGCGGCGCAGCCGCCTGCAAGCACGATGTGATCGACGCGGTTGAATTCGCTGCCGGCGTAGAAGAACTGCAACAGACGACTGATCTGCTGCACTGTCGCTTCCTTGAACGGCTCCAGCACTTCAATTTCGTAGCTGTCCGGGAGCCCCCCCTGACGCTTGGCCAGGCCCGCTTCTTCATAGCTGAGACCATAGCGGCGCATGACTTCGTCGGTGAGCTGTTTGCCGCCGAACACCTGCTCGCGGCTGTAGAGGCTGCGACCGCCGCGAAGCACGTTCAGGGTCGTCATCGTGGCACCGATATCCACCAGCGCCACAACCCCGTCACTGGCCACCGGCAACTCGCTGGCGACAAGCGCGAAGGCGTTCTCGATGGCGAATGCTTCCACGTCCATGACCTTGGCCGTCAATCCGCCCAGCTCCAGCGCGGACTGACGCAGCTCCACGTTCTCGGATCGGGAAGCGGCCAGCAGCACCTGGACCATTTCGGGGTTGTTCGGCACGGGACCCAGCACTTCGAAATCGAGGTTCACTTCCTCGATCGGGTACGGAATATAGTTGACCGCTTCCAGCTCCACCTGGGCTTCCATATCCGACTCGTCCAGATCGGACGGCATCGGGATCACCTTGGTGATCACGGCGGAGCCGGCAACCGCTGCGGCCGCGTTCTTCGCCTTGCTTCCGGAGCGGGCTACAGCGCGCCGGATGGCTTCGCCCACCGCCTCGACCTCGACGATGTTCTTTTCCACGACCGCGTTCGGCGGAAGTGGTTCCACGGCGTAATGTTCCACACGAAAACGGTTACCGCTGCGGACAAGCTGAAGCAGCTTTACCGCAGTCGAACTGATGTCAACGCCGATAAGCGGCGGCTGACTTTTTGGGATAAGCCCCACGGTTTCTCCCCTGCCGACGGGCACTTGGACGCAAGTGTTGCGCCCGCGCATTAATAATGAATTTTTCGCAATTGGCAACCGCAGTGATCCGAAAGGCGACGTGCCCCACAGATCGGCCAACAGATCCCCAACCACTTCTCCCCGGAGGCGGCCCCAGCCGTCCCCCTGCATAATCTATACTCTGCGGCCACGAAATCCGCAATCGGGACTCCCCTAGATGCCACGTTTTCGCCGCTGGCTACGCTGGCTGCTGGCCCTTTTTGTCGCCCTCGCCCTGGTGGGAGCGATTGCCGCAGGCGCCTTGTATTACGTCGTTTCCTCGAAATTGCCCGATGTACAGGCACTGCGCGATGTCGAGCTGCAGGAGCCGATGTACGTATACGCCAGCGATGGTCGTTTGATGGCGGTCTTTGGCGAAACGCGCCGCTATCCCGTACAGATGAAGGACGTGCCCGAGCGCCTGAAGCAGGCCTTTCTGGCCACTGAGGATGCGCGTTTCTACCAGCACGACGGCGTGGACTACAAAGGCGTGGGCCGTGCGGTGTGGCTGCTGGCCACGACCGACGCCAAACGCGTCCCGGGCGGCTCCACGATCACCCAGCAGGTGGCGCGGCAGTTCTTCCTGAGCTCCGAGTACAGCTATACGCGCAAGCTGGCCGAGATTCTGCTGGCACGGAAGATCGAGAACGAGCTGAGCAAGGACGAGATCTTCGAGCTGTATCTGAACAAGAGCTTCTTCGGCAACCGCGCCTACGGCATTGGCGCGGCCGCCGAGTATTACTACGGCAAGAAGCTCGACCAGCTGAGCCTGGACGAGATGGCCTCGCTGGCCGGCATTCCGAAATTCCCCTCAAGCGGCAATCCGATCAGCAATCCCGAACGGGCCCGCCAGCGCCGCGACAACTACGTGCTGCAGCGCATGGCCGAACTGGGCTTCATCACCCAGGCCGAGGCCGATGCCGCCAAGGCCGTGCCGATGCATGCCGCGCCGCACGAGCCGCCAGTGCAGGTCTACGCGCCCTATGTGGCCGAGCTCGTCCGTCAGGAGATGATCGCCCGATACGGCGGCGACGTGCTCAACAAGGGCTACCACGTCACCACCACCATCAATGGCGAGTTGCAGGAAGCCGCCAACCAGGCGGTGGCCACTGGCCTTCGCGTCTACGACCATCGCCATGGCTGGCACGGCGTGGAACAGCATTTCGATGTCGCCGCCAGCGACGATGCCGCTGCGCTGGCCCGCCATATCAGTGCGATTCCGGCGCAATCGGGCTTGCTGCCGGCTATCGTCTCGGCCACCCATGCAGATGGCGGGGTGAGCGTAGTGCTGGCCGACCGTACCGAGCTGACGCTCCCGGCCTCGGCCACGCGCTGGGCCAACAAGACACCCGCCAAACTGACCACCCGCGGCGACCTGATCCGCGTGCGTGCAGGCGAGAAGGAAGGCGAATGGGTGATCGACCAGATTCCGCGCGGCCAGGCGGCGCTGGTTTCACTGGATGCCGACTCCGGGGCGCTACGCGCGCTTGTCGGCGGTTTCAGCTTCGCCGGCAACAAGTTCAATCGCGCCACCCAGGCCCGCCGCCAGCCGGGCTCCAGCTTCAAGCCGTTCATCTATGCGGCCGCGTTCGACAAGGGCTTCAACCCGGCCTCGATCGTGCTCGATGCGCCCGTGGTGTTCCGTGATCGCCGCGGCAAAACGTGGCAGCCCCAGAACGATGGCGGCGGTTTCCGCGGCCCGATGCGCCTGCGCGAAGCACTCGTGCAGTCGCGCAACCTGGTTTCGGTGCGCCTGCTGGACAGCATCGGCGTGGACTTCGCGCGCAAGTACATCAGCGAATTCGGCTTCCAGGAAGCCGAACTGCCGCCGAACCTGTCGATGTCACTGGGTACCGCGTCATTGACGCCATTGTCGGTGGCGCGCGGCTATGCGGCATTCGCCAATGGCGGCTCGCGCATCGACACCTGGATCATCGACGAGGTGAAAGATCGCGACGGCACGGTGATCTTCAAGGAAAATCCCGCATTGGCCTGTCGCGGCTGCGGCGGCGCGGGCCCCAGCACGACACCTGCAAGCCAAGTGGTCGATGGCTTCAACTTCGGTGCTGAAGCCGCGCCAGTCGCTGCCACGTCCGATCCGGCCAAGCAGGAATCGACCACGCCTGCCGCGCCGGCCAACCCCGATGCCCGCATCGCACCGCGCGCCATTGATGAGCGCACCGCCTATCAACTCAACTCGATGATGCGCGATGTGGTCCAGCGCGGCACCGGTACCGCGGCCAAGGTCCTGGGTCGCGAGGACGTCGGCGGCAAGACCGGCTCCACCAACGACCATCGCGACGCGTGGTTCTCCGGTTTTGGCGGGCCGCTGGCCACTACCGTGTGGGTGGGCCGTGACGACTTCCGCTCACTGGGCTATCGCGAGTACGGCGGTCGCGCGGCCTTGCCGATCTGGATCGACTACATGCGCGTGGCACTGAAAGACGCCCCGATCGCAAAGAACGACCCGCCATCGGGCATGGTCGAAGCCACGCTCAATGGCGCCACCGAATGGATCAAGGTCGAGGATCTGGATCGCATGCAGGAATTCGACTTTGACCAGCAGGAACAGCAGGCCGACGACGCCGCGTTCGACATCTTCTGATCCCTGTCCGGGGCGGTAGAGCTCTCCGCCGTCCCGAGCGCCTACAATCAGGCAGTCCGTCGCCCATGGGACTGTCCGTTGATGAAGAACCGGCCGCAGCGCAGGCCCCTGCACACCGTCCGCAACCGTGTGCGGATCGCCCAGGAGGCCGCTCGCCTGATCACTGAAAGCGGCATCCATGACTTCGAGCAGGCCCGGCGCAAGGCCGCCGAGCGGCTTGGCATCCACGACGAGACGCTGCTGCCACGTCTGGCCGATGTCGAGCAGGCAGTACGCGAGCATCAGCGGCTGTTTGGCAGCACCACGCAGCCCGGCGCGTTACGCCAGCGCAGGGAATCGGCATTGCAGGCGATGCAGTTTCTCCACGCCTTCCGGCCACGCCTGAGCGGCGCGGTGCTGACCGGCGTGGCCGGCGACAACAGCCCCGTCATCCTGCACCTGCACAGCGACGACACCGAAGCCGTCCAGCATTTCCTGCACGATCAACACATTCCCGCCGAGGCCAGAACCTGGTCACTGCAGCTGGCCGGACAGACTGGACGACGACACTATCCCGGCTGGGAATTCACCGCCGATGGCATCGCCTTCGAGCTGGTGGTGCTGCCCGAGGAAGCGCTGCGCCACCCCCCGGCCTCCGCCGACGATGGCAAACCATTGCCACGGGCCACGCTGGCCCAGCTGCGGCAGCTGCTCGCGGAATAGGCCGGATCACCGCAACGCCTCCAGGCAGGCTCCTCGTGCGGGTAACCGGCAGATCCGGCACTGGTCAAATTTTCATCGCGCCTGGCAGAACCTTGCACCACACGGCCTGCGCAGCCTTATCCACAACTTGCACAATCACCCTCGCACAGCCTGTGTGGATATCCCGGGCAACGAAAAAGCCCCGCCGGAGCGGGGCTTTTCGCGATGATGATGGCGGCGCATCGCTGCGCCGTCAGCATTATTCGTAGTCGCGCACGGCGTGACCGGTGTAGACCTGGCGCGGACGGCCGATCTTCATTTCCGGATCGACCTGCTGTTCCAGCCAATGCGAGACCCAACCTGCGGTGCGGCCCAGGGCGAACATCACAGTGAACATCTCGGTCGGAATCTGCAGCGCCTTGTAGATGATGCCGCTGTAGAAATCGACGTTCGGGTACAGCTTGCGGGCGACGAAATAGTCGTCCTGCAGCGCGGCCTGCTCCAGCTTGACGGCCACGTCCAGCAGCGGATCCTGCACGCCCAGCTGGCCCAGCACCTGCTTGGTCATCTCACCGATGACCTTGGCGCGCGGGTCGAAGTTCTTGTAAACGCGATGACCGAAGCCCATCAGGCGGAAGCCCGAGGTCTTGTCCTTGGCCTTGAGCACGGCGGACTCGACGTTGTCGGCCGAACCGATCTCTTCCAGCATCTTCAGCACCGCTTCGTTGGCGCCGCCGTGTGCCGGACCCCACAGCGCGGTGACGCCAGCGGCGACCGAGGCGTACGGGTTGGCGCCGGTGGAACCGACCAGACGCACGGTCGAGGTCGAGGCGTTCTGCTCATGGTCGGCATGCAGGATGAACAGCAGGTCCAGCGCCTTGACCACGTCCTTGTTCAGGTCGTACTTGCCATCCGCCGACTCGAAGGTCTGCTTCAGGAAGCGGCTGACGTAATCCAGCGAGGTGTCCGGCGTATTGGCCGGCAGGCCGTTGCCATGACGATAGATCAGCGCCGACAGCGTCGGCACCTTGGCGATCAGGCGCACCGCGGCCTGACGGCGCTGCTCGGCATCGGACAGGTCCAGCGAGTCGTGGTAGATCGCCGACAGCTGCGCGATCGAGGCAGCCAGGATCGCCATCGGATGGGCGTCCTTGGCAAAGCTGCCGATCAGCGTGTTGATCGAAGCATCAACGCCGGCTTCCGCACTCAGCTCGGCCTCGAAGGCCTTTAGCTGCTCGGCATTCGGACGCTCGCCGTTGATCAGCAGGTAGGCGACTTCAACAAAGCTGGACTTCTCGGCCAGCTGTTCAATCGGATAACCGCGATACAGCAGCACGCCATTATCACCATCGATATACGTGATGGCCGACTTGCAGCTGGCGGTGGCGGTGTAACCGGAGTCGTAGGTGAAGAGACCGGTTTCTTTGGTCAGCTTCGAGATATCGACACAGTCATTGCCCAGAACGGGTTTGACTACAGGCAGAACAACCGACTTGTCGCCGGCGTTGAGCGTGACCTGATCAAGATCGGACACAGTGTGCGCTCCTCAAGTGGAAGGCGCCTGTCCTGACAGAGAGGGAGCGGGCAGACGCGTGAATGAAGTCCGCGGTTTTCCACCGCGGTTCACGTCATTATCGCACAGCAACATTTGCGGGTTGCGATGACGAAAGTCTTATAGAAAGACCATGGCTGCGACACAGCGTCGCAGTGACGGCCAATCCGACCTCATCGCAATTCAGCCGTACGACAGACAACACAAAACAACGGCCACGCAGAGCGCAGCCGTTGTTTTGGCAACAACAACCAGATTAGCGCGCGTAACGCTTCTGGAACTTGTCGATGCGGCCGCTGGTATCGATGACCTTGTGCTTGCCCGTGTAGAACGGATGCGAAGCAGAGGAAATTTCAACCTTGACCAGCGGATACTCTTCGCCGTCTTCCCACTTGACCGTTTCCTTGGAGGACATGGTCGAACGGGTCAGGAATTTGAAATCGGAAGTTACGTCGTGGAAAACGACGTTGTGGTAATCAGGATGGATATCGGCCTTCATGGGCTCACACCGTGCGGGCTGGTGGTCAAGAGCGGCATTATAGGCTTGGCTTGCGACGATAGGCAAGCCAAGTCCATACAGCCTGGGTTTACAGGCCCAGTGCGGCGCGCACCTGGGCCTCGAAACGCCCCTGCTCGTAGCCGATCAGCAGCGCGGTATTGTCCGGCGCTCCGGTCTGCCGATTCCAGTCCACCACGGTGGCGCCGCGGCTGCGGTTGCCAGTGAGCTCGACCGCCAGCGGACGCTGCTCCACCCGCGTCGCCCCTTCAGGCTGCAAAGCCCACGCCATCGCCAAGGCGTCGGCCGCGTACCAGTACTCACCACGACTGTCCTCGGACCACAACCGCGTCTGCCGCGAGATCAGTTCGTAGAAGCGTGCCTTGTCGGTATCGGCGGCCAACCACTGTTCGACATCACGATGCAGCAGGCCATGGGCGATGGTGGCTTCCCAGTCGGCGACGTCCGTATGCGGGAACATCGAAAACACGATGTGCGCGGCTTCCGGATCAAACGCGATGTTGAACTCAGCCACCGGGGTGATATTGCCATGGCCGTTGATTGCCCCGCCCATCACCACAAAGCGCTTGACGCGCTTTGGCAAGCTCGGATCAAGCTTGAGTGCCAGCGCGATGTTGGTCAGCGGCCCAAGTGCGACCAGCAGCAGCTCGCCGGCATATTCGTGCGACAGACGCAGGATCGCCAATGCCGCGTGTTCGGCCTGCACCTTGCGTGCGGTCAACGGCAGATCCACATCACCGAACCCATCACGCCCATGCACGTGGGCGGCATCTTCTGCCGGATACACGAGCGGATCGGCCGCGCCGGCAAATACCGGCACATCCTCGCGATCGGCCACTTCGCACAGCTTCAATGCATTGCGCACGGTGTAGTCCAGACCGACGTTGCCGGCCGCCACCGTCAGACCGACGACGTCGTGGCGGTCGTCGGCAAACGCCATCAGCAAGGCCAGCGCATCGTCCACGCCGGGATCGGTATCAATCAGCAACGGAATCTTCTTGCTCATCTTGTGCTTCACATCGGATCGATCTTTGAGCATGGCAGTTTGGCCATGACAGGGGAAGCCTGGGTTCAGGCCGCCGCATATCGCGCCGCGCCACCAATCCAGCGCTGCACGACGCGTTCGGCCAGCGCCGGCGACTCGGCCAGCAGGCGATCGGCAAGGTCATGCACGACAGGCAACAGACCCGCATCGCGGGCCAGGTCAGCGACGCGGAATGCGGCAAGACCGGTCTGACGCGTGCCAAGCAGTTCACCGGGGCCGCGCAGCTCCAGGTCCTTCTCCGCGATCAGGAAGCCATCGGCCGTGTGCCGCATGGTTTCCAGTCGCTCCCGCGCCATCGCCGACAACGGGGCCTGGTACATCAACACACAACTGGATGCGGTCGCGCCGCGACCCACCCGCCCCCGCAGCTGGTGCAGCTGCGCCAGCCCCAGCCGCTCGGCATTCTCGATGATCATCAGCGATGCGTTGGGCACATCGACACCGACTTCGATGACGGTGGTGGCCACCAGAAGGTCGACCTCGGCCGATTTGAAAGCGCGCATCGCCGCCTGCTTTTCGGCCGCCTTCATCCGCCCGTGCACCAGCCCGATGCGCAGCTCGGGCAGCTGCGCGGACAATGTCTCGAACGTGGTCTGCGCGGCGGTCGCATCCAGCCGCGCCTGGCCCGGACCACTCCCCTCTTCTTCACTTTCCTCGATCAGCGTGCAGACCCAGTACACCTGGCGCCCCTGCCGACAGGCCACGCGGATACGCTCGACCAGCGCCGGACGGCGTTCGGCGCTGATGACGATCGTTTGCACCGGGGTGCGCCCCGGCGGCAGTTCGTCGATGGCCGAAACATCCAGGTCCGCATACGCGGCCATCGCCAGCGTGCGCGGAATCGGCGTGGCGGTCATCACCAGCTGATGCGGCACCACGCCGGCAGCCGCGCCCTTGTCGCGCAACGCCAGGCGCTGATGCACGCCGAAGCGGTGCTGCTCATCGACGATGGCCAGCGCCAGATCGTTGAACACCACCGCATCCTGCATCAACGCGTGCGTGCCAACCACCACCTGCGCGTGCCCGCTGGCAACGTCTTCGAGCACCTTGCTGCGGGCCTTGCCGGTCACCTTGCCGGCCAGCCAGGCCACGCGAACGCCCAGCGGTTCCAGCCAGCTGCGCAGATTGGTCAGATGCTGTTCGGCCAACAGCTCGGTCGGCGCCGCCAACGCGACCTGCTTGCGGCGCTCCACCGCCAGCATCGCCGCCAGCGCAGCCACAACGGTTTTGCCGGAGCCGACATCGCCCTGCACCAGCCGCAGCATCGGGTGCGCACGCGCAAGATCACGACGGATCTCGTCGAACACCCGTTGCTGCGCGCCGGTAAGACGGAACGGCAATGACGCGAGCAGCGCCTTTACCAGCCCGTCGCCTCCACGCAACGCGGGCGCGCGATGGGCCTGCAGCGCGATCCGCTGGCGGCGCAGACTCAGGTGATGGGCCAGCAGCTCCTCCATCGCCAGTCGCCGCTGTGCCGGGTGGACGCCCGCACCCAGCGCTGCAACATCCGCGTCGACCGGGGGGCGGTGCATGGTCAGCAGCGCCTCCCGCAAGGACGGCAGCCCCAGCCCGGACAGCAGTGCGGGCGGCAGCAGTTCCAGCGTGGCAGCATCGGGCAGCCGGTCGATGGATTGGCCGATCAACTTTCGCAGGCTGGCCGGACCGATGCCCTCGACCACCGGATAGACCGGATCCAGCGCCTGCTCGAGCGCGGCCTGCTCGTCATCGGCGAGCAGCTGGTAGCTGGGATGCACGATCTCCAGCCCCTGCTGACCGGCACGCGGCGTGCCATAGGCACGCAACCGCCGGCCTAGCGCGAACTGGGCCACCTGCGCGGCGCGAAAGTGGAAGAATCGCAGCACCAGCAGGGCGCCGGACCCGTCACTGATCGCCACGCGCAGTACCGGGCGGTAGCGGAAACCGCGCTCCACCGCCTCGACCCTGCCCTCCACCTGGGCCGCCACCCCGGCCTTCAGCGCGCGGATCGGCAGCAGCGTGGTGCGATCCTCGTAGCGCAGCGGCAGGTGCAGCCACAGATCCTGAAGGGTGGTCAGCCCACGCGCCTCCAGCTTGGCCGCCACCCGGGGTCCGACCCCGGCAAGGCGGTCCAGCGGTTCGGTGGACAGATCAAGGGTGGCAAGGTCACGACGCGCAGACATTGCACAAGGATGCCGTCATGCGTCACAAACAGAAACCCCGGCATCCGAAGACGCCGGGGTTTCCCTACGCCCCGCCCCACCGGAACGCCGGGTTGCCCGGGCTCAGCGCCCGCCTGTCGAGCACACCGGCAGCTGCCTTCTTCCCCCACGACACGAGGTGGCCCATCCGCACGCCGGCGGCGCGGCGGGCAATCCCGCTTCAGCCAGGTGCAACACCCGAGCCGCACCAAGCCTGCAGCGGCAGTGGTGCAGGCCCGCGAACCGGCTATCGCCATGACCGGCGATCCACCCGGCCTCAACGATACGTCCCCACTCGGCCGCGCCTTCAAGCGACGGACCAGGCGTATACCCTCCGACATCAGGCTTCCTGCGTCCTGACAGACGAATGCCCGGCAGAACCGGGCATTCGCACATGGACAGGTTGCCGATGACGGATCAGTCGAGAAACATCACCGCGTCGACCTCGAACGCGGCGCCCTTGGGCAGGCCGGACACTTCAATGGTCGAGCGTGCCGGGAACGGCGCCTGGAAATACTCCTGCATCACCGCATTGACCTTGGCGAACTCACCCAGATCGGTCAGATACAGGCCCAGCCGCACCATCTTGTCCAGCGACCCACCCGCTTCTTCGGCCACCGCCTTGAGGTTGTCGAACGCGCGACGGGCCTGCGCGGTCACATCGCCGGCGACGATCTCACCGGTCGCCGGGTCCAGCGGAATCTGGCCGGAAAAATACACGGTGTTGCCGGCACGCACGGCCTGCGAATAAGGGCCGATGGCGGCCGGGGCGTTGGCGGTATTGATGATCTGGCGGGACATGGACAGCTCCACTCTGATAGTAGGTGCCCCATTGTAGCGCCGGCCCTGTCGCCACCCGCACCCCATCGGAATGCGGCAACGAAAGTCTGGTCAAATTTTGACCAGCCCATGGAAACACCTGCCCCATAAGGCCCTGAAGACCTTATCCACAACTTGTCATCGCCGTGTTGCACACCCTCTGTGGAGAACTGCGCAACTACTGCCGACGCACCGCCTGCACCACCGACAGACGCCGCAGGCGCCGCATCACTTCGGCCAGGTGGGTGCGATCGCGCACCTGGATGTTGAAGCACAGCACCGCGGCATTGGGATCGCGATCCAGATAGTCCACGCGCTCGATGTTGGAATGACTCTGCGCGATCGCCGCGGCCAACTGGGCCAGCACGCCGGTGCCATTCTCCACTTCCACGACCAGCGCCGTGTCGTAGTCCCCGACCACACTGGTGTCCCAGCCGATCGGCACCCAGCGCTCGGGCGACTTGCGCAGTTCAGCCAGATTCGGGCAATCCATGCGGTGCACCACGATGCCCTTGCCGGCAGTGTGGTAACCCATGATGTCGTCGCCCGGAATCGGCTGGCAGCAATTGGCGAAGCTGACCACGCCGCGCTCACTGCCATTGATCAGGATCTTCTCCTGCGGCCGCTGCGCCGAATCACCGGCACGAAGCTCGCCATAGGCCATCAACGCCTGTGCCGCCTGGGTCGGCATCCAGTTGCCCAGCGCGACATCGGCCAGGAACGCCTCCAAGCGCGGGAACCGGTACTCGGCCAGGAACGCATCCAGGCGCCCCTTCGGCAGCCGCTCGATCGAACTGTCCATCGCCTCCAGCGCGCGGTCGAGCATGCGATGGCCCAGCTGCACCGCATCCTCGTGTTCCAGCTGTTTGAGCTGGTGGCGGATGGCGGTGCGGGCCTTGGAGCTGACCACGAATTCCAGCCACTGCGGCTTTGGCGTGGCCGACCGTGCGGTGATGATTTCCACGGTCTGGCCGCTGACCAGCCTGGTGCGCAGCGGCACCAGCTTCTTGTCCACCCGCGAGGCCACCGCCCGGTTGCCCACATCGGTGTGCACGGCATAGGCGAAATCCAGCGTGGTGGAGTTGCGCGGCAGCGACAGGATCTTGCCCTTGGGCGTGAACAGATAGACCTCGTCCGGGAACAGGTCGACCTTGACGTTGTCGAGGAACTCGAGCGAAGAGCCGGCCGCCCGCTGCGAATCGATCAGATCGACGATCCACGCGTGGGCACGGCTCTGCGCACTGTTGGGCGAATCACCACCGAACTTGTAGGTCCAGTGCGCAGCCACACCGCGCTCGGCGATCAGGTCCATTTCCTCGGTGCGGATCTGCACTTCGATCGGCGAACCGTATGGCCCGAACAGCACCGTGTGCAGCGACTGGTAGCCGTTGGCCTTGGGGATGGCGATGAAATCGCGGAAGCGGCCATCCAGCGGCTTGAATGTGGCATGCACGGCGCCCAGCGCGTGATAGCAGTTCGGCACGCTGCGCATGACCAGGCGGAAGCCGAACACGTCCATGACCTGGTCGAAGCTTTTGTTCTCGTCGCGCATCTTGTTGTAGATGCTCCACGGCGTCTTGATGCGGCTGATCAGGCGGTGTTCGAGCCCTTCGCGTGCCAGACGCTGCGACAGCTGCACCTCCACCTGCGCCATCGACTCGCGACGGACCACCGGCTGGCTGCGGATGTGCTTTTCGATGATCGCGTGACGCCACGGATACAGCGCGCGGAAGCCCAGATTCTGCAGCTCGGACTTGATCAGACTCATGCCCAGGCGCTGCGCGATCGGCGCGTAGATATCCAGTGTTTCCAGGGCGATGCGGCGGCGTGCCTCGCTGCTCTGCGCGCCCAGCGTGCGCATGTTGTGCAGGCGGTCGGCCAGCTTGATCATGATCACGCGCAGGTCGCGCGACATCGCCAGCAGCATCTTACGGAAGCTCTCCGCGGCCGCTTCCTGGCGGTCACGGAACTTGAGCTTGTCCAGCTTGGTGACCCCGTCGACCAATTCGGCCACGGTCTCGCCGAACTCGGCGGCCAGCTGCTGCCGGGTCAGCGGCGTGTCTTCGATCGTATCGTGCAGGATCGCGGCGATCAGCGCCTCCACGTCCAGTCCCAGCTCCGCGAGAATGCGCGCCACCGCGACCGGATGGGTGATGTAGGGCTCGCCTGATTTGCGCGTCTGGCCCGCGTGCGCGGCCGCGCCCACTTCCCATGCACGCCGCAGCAACGGCACTTGTCCAGCAGGAAGATAGCCGGCAGCACGTTCGAGTTGGAGTACGTAGTCAGGTACCGCCCCGCCCGCTGGCGTGGCGACCTGGGCAGTAGGGCCTGGGTTCATGTCAGAAGACTATGTCAGCAGCGTAATAACGGCAAACCCCACAACGCGAACAGCCCGCATAGAGCGGGCTGTCGGTGCCATCTCACGCGATGATCCGGGCAGCCGGATCAATCGTCGTTCTTGGACATGTCTTCGTCGGCAACCACTTCGGCGGCAGCCCATTCCAGCGCCTCACGCTCGATGCGCTCGCGCTCGGCCTTCTCGACTTCCTCGATCAGGTTGAGGTCGATCTTGCGGGCCGCGATTTCGCGCAATGCCAGCACGGTCGGCTTGTCCTCGGTCTCGCTGTTATCGATCGTCGCCTGGACACCATTTGCCAACTGGCGGGCGCGCTTGGACGCCATCATGACCAGCTCAAAACGGTTGTTAACGACTTCCAGGCAATCTTCTACGGTAATGCGGGCCATGCGGGCTCCCGGCGACCTGCAACGGCCGCTCGATCGAATGTGGGAAAGGGGGGCGATTGTAGGGGCGAGCCATGGCAAAAATCAAGCCAGCCCCTGAACAGACCCTTGTGAATCAATCGCTTGCTGTTTTTACGGGGTCGATTCCGGGGCCAGCAACGAGTCTATCAGTCCGGCGTGGCGCCGCTGCTGGGCCGCCAGTCGCAGGCGGCTGGCGGCGAAGATGGAGCACATTTCACCCACGGCGATGTCAAAGTCCTCATTGACGATCACATAGTCGAATTCGTCGTAGTGCAGCATTTCCTCGCGGGCGGCGGCCAGCCGCTGGGCGATCACCGCCTCGCTGTCCTGGCCGCGCTTGCGCATGCGCTCGTCCAGCGCCTGGCGCGACGGCGGCAGGATGAACACACTGACCGCACCGGGCACCTTCTCGCGCACCTGGCGCGCACCCTGCCAGTCGATTTCCAGCAGCACGTCCTGGCCGGCGGCCAGCTGCGGCTCCACCGATTGGCGGGCGGTACCCTTCCAGTCGCCGTGCACCAGGGCGTGCTCGAAGAAATCGCCGTCACCGATCATCCGCTCGAACTCGGCCGCGCTGACGAAATGGTAGTGCTTGCCGTTCTCCTCGCCCGGACGCATGGCCCGCGAGGTGAAGGAGATCGAGAGTGAAATCTGCGGATCGCGCGCCAGGGTGGCGTTGACGATGCTGCTTTTGCCTGCGCCGGAAGGGGCGGCAACGATGTAGAGAGTTCCGCGCATGGAACTGGGGCGCCACTTGCAAGGCAGCGCAGAATATCACGCACCGGCCGGCAACCCGAATCCACCGGCCACCAGATCGGTGGTGGCCGGTTCACAGCAACGCCAGGGACGCGGTTATTCGATGTTCTGGACCTGCTCGCGGATCTGGTCGATCAGCACCTTCAGCTCCACCGCGGCATTGGAAGTGCGGCTGTCCACCGACTTGGACCCGGTGGTGTTGGCTTCGCGATTGAATTCCTGCAGCAGGAAGTCCAGGCGACGCCCCACCGGCTCGCGCTGCTTGAGCACCCGGCGGATCTCGGCGATGTGGCTGGACAGACGATCCAGCTCCTCGTCCACGTCAAGCTTCTGCAGCCACAGCACCAGTTCCTGTTCGGCGCGCCCCGGATCCATCGGATGGGGAAGATCGGCCAGTCGTGCGGCCAGCTTGGCGCGCTGCCCTTCGCGGATGGCTGGAATCAGCTCACGCACTTCCGCGGCGATACGCTCGACCCCGTCCACACGCTCGCTGATGGCTTCGGCCAGCTTCTGGCCCTCGCGCTCACGCGCCTGCACGAAGCTGTCGATGGTTTGATCCAGCAGCGCCAGCGCTTCGGCCTGCAGGGCGGCCGCGTCGGTGGATTCGGCGCGCAGCACCCCCGGGTATTGCAGCAATTCGGTGAAACCCACCTGCATGGAGGGAAAACTTGCCTGCAGACGTGCCGCCAGATCGCCCAGCTGTTCCACCAGCACTTCATTGACCGCCAGCGAGGTGGTCGCCTCGGGCGCACGCAGGCGCATCACCAGATCCAGCTTGCCGCGACTGACCCGTGCGGACACGCGCTCCCGCAGCTGTGGCTCCAGCGAACGCAGGTCTTCCGGCAGCCGCACCCCTACTTCGAGAAAGCGGTGATTGACCGAGCGCAGTTCGCAGCCCAAGGTGCCCCAGGGCGTCACGCGCTCACCACCGGCGTAGGCGGTCATGCTCCGAATCATGTGTTTTCCGATGAATTTCAAAGGGCGAATGGTACCCTAGCAAGCCCCGGACGCCGGTGTATTGACCGCCCGGACGCCCCATCGAAGCCTTCGCAATCCGGACTTTTCATGACCTTTTCCCGTCCCAGCGGCCGCCAGGCCGATCAGCTGCGCACCGTTACCCTTGAACGCGCCTTCACCTGCCACGCCGAAGGCTCGGTTCTGGTGAGCTTTGGCAATACCCGCGTGCTGTGCACGGCCAGTGTCGAGAACCGCGTTCCCGGCTTCCTGCGCGGCAAGGGCGAAGGCTGGGTGACAGCTGAATACGGCATGCTGCCGCGCGCCACCCATACCCGTTCCGACCGCGAAGCCGCGCGTGGCAAGCAGGGCGGCCGCACCCTGGAAATCCAGCGCCTGATCGGCCGCACGCTGCGCGCCTGCATCGACCGCAATGCGCTGGGCGAGCGCACCATCACCCTGGATTGCGACGTGCTGCAGGCCGACGGCGGCACCCGCACCGCCGCCATCACCGGCGCCTACGTGGCACTGGTCGACGCGGTGAACGTGCTGCTCAAGCGCGGCGACATCAAGCGCAATCCGGTCTTCGGCGCCGTCGCCGCGGTGTCGGTCGGCGTCTACAAAGGCGTACCGGTGCTGGATCTGGACTACGTCGAGGACAGCGACTGCGACACCGACATGAACGTGGTGATGAACGACGGCGGCGGCTTCATCGAGCTGCAGGGCACCGCTGAAGGCCACGCCTTCCGTCGTGACGAGCTGGACGCGCTGCTGGTGCTGGCTGAAAAGGGTATCCGCGAGCTGTTCGACGCGCAGCAGGCGGCACTGGCGCAGGCATGAGCCGGTATCTGGCCCTGGTGACGGTGGTCGTCGCCGATTACGACGAGGCCATCGCCTGGTACACCGGCGCGCTGGGCTTCCGCCTGCTGGAGGACCTGGATCAGGGCCACAAGCGCTGGGTCGTGGTCGGCCCGGCCAATGGCAACGCCGCATCGCTGTTGCTGGCGCGCGCCAGTGACCAAGCGCAGCGCGCGCATATCGGCAACCAGACCGGCGGCCGTGTCGGCTTCTTCCTGTACACCGACGACTTCTGGCGCGACTACGAGGCCATGCAGGCCTTCGGTGTGGAATTCACCGAAGCGCCCCGCAACGAGAGCTATGCCACCGTCGTGGTGTTCCGCGACCTGTATGGCAACACCTGGGATCTGCTGGAGCCCAAATGATGAAACTGGTACTGGCCAGCGGCAACGCCGGCAAACTGGAAGAGCTGCAGACCCTGCTGGGCGGGTTGCCGCTGCAGATCGTGCCGCAGCGCGAGCTGGGCGTGGGCGATGTGCCGGAAACCGGCCTGACCTTCGTCGAGAACGCGCTGATCAAGGCGCGCCACGCCTGCGAAGTCACCGGCCTGCCGGCGCTGGCCGATGACTCCGGCCTGATCGTCGATGCACTGGACGGTGCGCCCGGCCTGTACAGCGCGCGCTACGCCGGCAGCCCCACCGACGATGCCGCCAACAACGCCAAGCTGCTCGAAGCGCTGCGCGATGTGCCCGCCCAGCGCCGCACTGCGCGTTTCTACGCGGTGATCGTGCTGCTGCGCCACGCCAATGATCCGCAGCCGCTGATCTGCGAAGGCAGCTGGGAAGGCCGCATCATCGATGAACTGCGCGGCAGCAACGGCTTCGGCTACAACCCGGTATTCCTGGATGAAGAACTTGGCCTGACCGCCGCGCAGATGGAGCCGGCGCAGAAGAATGGCCGCAGCCATCGCGCCAAGGCGCTGCAGTTGCTGGTACAGCAGCTGTCCACCCAGCTGGCGCGCTGAGGTCGGCATGCATATGGACCTCCACACCCATGACGACGCCTGCGGCTGTGATGCCCCGGGCCCGGTGCAACTGGTACCACCGCCGTTGTCGCTGTATGTGCACCTGCCATGGTGCGTGCGCAAATGCCCGTACTGCGATTTCAACTCGCACGCGGGCAAGGGTGCGCTGCCGTTCGATGCGTATATCGATGCGCTCATCCGCGATCTGGACCAGGATCTGCCACTGGCCTGGGGCCGGGTGGTGAACAGCGTGTTCTTCGGCGGCGGCACTCCCAGCCTGTTCCCGCCCGAGGCGATCGACCGCTTCCTGCAGGCAGCCAGCGCGCGCCTGCGCTTTGCGCCGAATCTGGAAGTGACGCTGGAGACCAACCCGGGCACCGCCGAACACGGCCGCTTCGACCGCTACCGGGCGGCGGGCGTGAACCGCATCAGCTTCGGCATCCAGACCTTCAACGATGAAGCATTGCAGCGCCTGGGCCGTATCCACGACAGCCGCGAGGCCGAACGCGCGGTCAAGCTGGCGCAGGACGCCGGCTACAACAACTTCAATATCGATCTGATGTACGCGCTGCCGCAGCAGACGCTTGCCCAGGCAGAGCATGATCTTGAGCGGGCCTTCGCACTCGATCCCACGCATATCTCGCACTACCAGCTGACGCTGGAGCCGAACACGGTGTTCTTCGCCAAGCCGCCGCAGGGCATTCCCGACGAGGACAGCGCCTGGGACATCCAGGAGCATTGCCAGGCCCTGCTCGCCGAGCACGGCTATGGCCAGTACGAGGTCAGCGCCTATGCCCGCGAGGGCTGGCAATGCCAGCACAACCTCAACTACTGGCGCTTCGGCGACTACCTGGGGATCGGTGCCGGCGCCCACGGCAAGATCAGCTCCGGCGCCGAGCAGCAGGTGCTGCGCCGCTGGAAGCACAAGCACCCGCAGACCTTCATGGACACCGCAGGCACGCCCGCCGCCATCGGCGGCGATGACGTGGTCGGCGCAGAACGCCTGCCGTTCGAGTACATGCTCAATCTGCTGCGCCTGCACGAAGGCTTCCCGCTGGCCGATTTCGAGGCCCGCACCGGACTGGAGCGCAGCGTGCTGCGACCGGCACTGGATACCGCACAGGCGCGCGGCTGGCTGATCTGTGACGGTGCCAGAGCCACGCCCACCGAGCTGGGCCGGCGCTTCACCAATGACGTGGTGGAGCTGTTCCTGCGCTGAGCGCACGCGACGGAAGTGGCTACTCCGTCACCAAAATGGTAGAAAACGTCCCATACAAGGGGCGCGGAACGTACATCGGATGTCAGGGAACGCATCAACCACCGCCAGCCATGCGCCGGCTCGAATCGCTGGCGCCGCGCTGCCACCCCGTGTGCGGATGTTGCTGGAGCAGATCCACGCGCTGGCCGTGGAAGTGCTGGAGCAGCCACTGAAGCTGACCATGCTCGGACTGGACCGCGAGCTGTTCCAGCATGCGGAAAAAGCCCGCAGCAGCCAGCTCCAATCGGACATCTACGCGCAGATGCGCCAGCTGCGCGAGTGCAGCGACCAGTTCCCGGCACGCTTTTTCGACGCGCTGGAGCAGCAACTGGTCCAGTTCAAGGATGCCCGCCATACCGCGGCCGCGCGGACAAGGGACGCCTCGCTCAAGACCATGACGCTGGTCGAAGACACCGACATCGACCGCGACATCGTGCTGCATGAAATGGCACGGCGCGAAAGCAACCGCTCGCCCAGTCCGTTGCAACTGCTGGGACAGCGTTTTGGCGTGCTCGCCGCGCAACCGGCCATCGAGATCGAACGGCTGCCGATCGGCCCCTATGCGCTGTGCCGCGCGTTGCGCGACTGCGGCGAGCAGCTGCAGCTGAGCCTGGAAACGCAGCTGTTGCTGTATCAGGTGTTCGAGCGCCAGGCGATGGAACGCCACAGCGAGTTGATCGACCGCGCCAACATCCTGCTGGCCCGCGAAGGCGTGCTGCCCGGGCTGGTCTACCGCCCCTACCTGGTGCGCCCTTCCGCCCCGCGCGGCGGCGGCCAGAACGGGCCTTCGACCGCCAACACCAACGCCGCAAATGGCGAGCGCACGGCGGCCAACCGGCCCCTGACCGGCTGGCAGGGACAGGCGCCCGCGGCGTCATGGGCGGTTCTGCCTGATGACGGCGCCACGGCTGGATTCCCTGCCGCCGTTGCCGGTGCAGGATCAGCAGCCCCCTCCGCCCCCTCCCTCTCGGCAGGCGCGGGCAGCACTGGCACTGTCCCCGGCGCCATGCCCGCCGGCAGCGAAAGCGGTATCTCCGCCCCCGGCATGTCCGCCCTGCACAGCCTGCTGGACGCCGCCCGCCATCCCCAGCCACGTGGCAACGTGGCAGCCAGTGCCGCCACAGCCACCACCGACGACCCGCACACCACTGCAGCGCCGCCGGCAGGCGACGCCCCCCGACCGGTTCCCAGCCAGGCCGTGATGGAGGTGCTCGGCCGCCTGCAGGCGCAGGCCGCCTCGCCGGGTACGCGGCGCAGCATTGGCGACATCCGCAATGCGCTGCTCGGTCAAATCAAGGCCGATCACGGACCTGGGGCCTCACTCGCCCCACAGGATGCCGACACCCTCGACCTGCTGGGGATGCTGTACACGCAGATCCAGCGCGAAGTCCGCACCGAAGGCGCGGCCGCGGACCTGCTGACCCAGCTGCAGGTACCGGTGGCGCGGGCGGCGATCCACGACGAGGCGTTCTTCGTCCGTGACCAGCACCCGGCGCGCGAGCTGCTCAACGCGGTGGCCGAATCCGGCGCGACCTGGCTCGGCGACGACGACGGCGACCCGGTGCTACTGCAGAAGCTCGGCGAAGCGGTCAACAAGGTCGTCACCGACTACGACGGCAACGAAGCGGTCTTCACCGAGGCCAACCAGCAGATCCAGAACCACCTGCGAACGGCCGCCCGCAAGGCTGAAGTCACCGAGCGCCGGCATGTGGAAGCGGCACGCGGCAAGGAGCGGCTGGAGGCTGCCAAGCAGCTGGCCACGCGTACCATCGACCAGCAATGTCGCAACGGCGCGGCGCCCAAATTCGTGCAGACCCTGCTGCGCCAGGCCTGGGCCGACGTATTGACCCTGACCCTGCTGCGCCAGGGCGACAACTCCGAGGAATGGCAACAGCGCCAGGTCGCCACCGCCCGCATCAGCGAAGTCACCGCCAGTCCCGCTGGCGGCGAGCCGGACGTGGGGCTGGGCAACCAGATCGAAGAATCACTGCTGCAGGTCGGCTACCACCGCGACGAGGCCGGCGCGATCGCCCGGCGCCTGTCCACCCCGGGCGGGGAAGACGACACCACCTCCAAGACCGAGCTCAGCGCCAAACTCAAAGCCCGCGCCCGTCTGGGTGAGGGCAGCGAGCGCGACGAAGAGGAAGAGCTGCGCCGCAAGCCGGTAGCCAACCGCAGCCCGGAAGAGGAAACGCATTACCGGCAGTTGCGCACGATGCCGTTCGGCACGTGGTTCGAATTCACCGTCAACCAGCAGGGCGATTCGCAGCGCCAGCGCCTGTCCTGGTACAGCCTGATCACCGACAACGCACTGTTCGTCAACCAGCGCGGGCAGAAGGTGGCCGAGCATTCGCTCGACGCCCTCGCCCGGCTGATGGCCAAGGGCCAGGTGCAGGTGGTCACCGAAGACCGCGGCCGCCTGATCGACCGCGCCTGGCAGGCAACCCTGCGCACGTTGCGCTCACTTGCCGGCGGCAGTTCCGCTGCGGAGTCCGCATGATCACCAACACCCGGCGGGCGCCGCGCCTGCAGATTCCAGCACTGATCCCGGTCCGGGACCGGATGATCGACAGCGTGATCGGCCGCCTGAGCAACGTGTCCGAAACCGGCATGCTGGTCATCGCCTCCGAACCCCTGCAGGAAGATGCCCTGTACCAGCTGCAGTTCCCCATTCCCGACGGCCGGGGCGGCGAGATCGACATCGACGTCGGCGTGCATCTGCTGTGGCGTACCCCGGCCCACACCCCGGACCACTGCTGGGCCGGCTTCCGTTTCCTGACCCTGGACAGGCCACATCGCGAACAGCTAGCGCGGTGGATCGAGGGCAATCTTCCTGCGGACTGACTGCCGAAAACGGCACAGCAGCTCGCGCGTGATTGCGGCAGAATCGTAGGCCTGTATTCCGCACCGTCGAGCGAGCCACCGCGATGAAACAGCAAGATCCAGGCGTCCTGTATTCCCACCATCTGGGCGAGCTCTCCCGCCGCGCCGATGCGGCGCTGGCACGCGGCGGTTTCGATCACCTGGTCATTCCCAGCGGTACCCTGCACTACCAGGCCTTCGACGACCGCGATTACCCGTACGCGGTCAACCCGCAGTTCAAGGCCTGGCTGCCGCTGACCCGGCTACCCAACAGCTGGCTGATCCACACCCCCGGAAAACGCCCGACGCTGGTGTTCTATCAGCCGTTCGACTATTGGCACGCGGTCCCGGCCGCACCCAGTGGCTGGTGGGTGGAGCATTTCGATATTCACATCATCCGCAAGCCGGACCAGGCGCTGGCCTTGCTGCCCGGGGACCCGGCGCGCTGCGCGATTGTCGGTGAGCCGCAGAGCGCGCTGGGCAACTTCGTACCGAACAATCCGGAAGCGGTGATCAACCATCTGGACTGGCACCGCGGCTACAAGACCCCCTATGAAATCGCACTGATGCGCCAGGCGCAGGTGCTGGGCGTGCGTGGCCATCGTGCCGCCGAGGCCGCGTTCCGGGCCGGCGCCAGCGAGTTCGAGATCCACATGGCCTACTGCCAAGCGGTCGGCCAGGACGCCAACGACCTGCCCTACGGCAACATCATCGCGCTCAACGAACATGCCGCGGTGCTGCACTACACCGACCTGGGCCGCAGCGCACCGCAGCCGCTGCGCAGCTTCCTGATCGACGCCGGCGCTTCGGCCTGCGGCTATGCCAGTGATATCACCCGTACCTACGCGGCCGCCGGCCACGGTGAATTCCAGGCGCTGGTCGATGCGGTGGACGCGGCGCAGATCAAGATGTGCGAAGCGGTCCGCGCCGGCTTCGACTACAAGCAGCTGCATATCGATGCCCACCTGTCGCTGATGGGCATCCTCAAGGACTTCGGTGTCATCACCGTATCGCCGGAGGCTGCGCTGGCCACCGGGGTGAGCGCGGCATTCTTCCCGCACGGCATCGGCCACCTGATCGGTGCGCAGGTGCACGATGTGGCCGGCTTCGCCGCCGGCGAGCATGGCGGCCGGATCGAACGCCCGGCAGGACATCCCTACCTGCGTCTGACCCGCGTGCTGGAACCGGGCATGGTGGTGACCATCGAGCCGGGCCTGTACTTCATCGACATGCTGCTGGACGAAGTGAAGAAAGCCGGCAACGCCGCCAGCATCAACTGGGAGCGCGTGGATTTCTTCCGCCCCTACGGCGGCGTCCGTATCGAAGACGAAGTGCTGTGTACCGAAGGCCAGGCCGACAACCTCACCCGTCCGGCATTTGCCGCCGCAGCCACGGACTGACCGGCCCGGGCCATGCAACAGAAAAGGGCGCCGATCGGCGCCCTTTTCCATTTTCCGGCACTCGGACTCAGCGCGCCGCCATGAACGCCTCGATATCCTCGGCACTGCGCTCCAGCGCGCCGGTGAGCACACGATGGCCTTCACCGGTGATCAGCACATCGTCCTCGATGCGGATACCGATTCCGCGCCAGCGCGCCTCCACGCTGCGATCGTCGCTGGCAATGTAGAGCCCGGGCTCGATGGTGAACACCATGCCCGGCTCCAGCAGGCGCGACTCGCCAGCCACCCGGTAATCGCCCACGTCGTGCACATCCAGCCCCAGCCAGTGCCCGGTCTTGTGCCGGTAGAAGCGCTGGTAGTGGCGTTCGATGAGGTTCTCTTCCAGATCCCCTTTCAGCAGCCCCAGCCGCAGCAGGCCCTCGGTCAATACCTCAACCGCGGCCAGGTGCCCCTCCTCGTAGGCGATACCCGGCTGCGCCTGCTCCAGCGCGGCGGTCTGCGCCGCCAGTACCAGATCATGCAGCGCGCGCTGCTCGGGGCTGAAGCGGCCATTGACCGGGAAAGTGCGGGTGATGTCGCTGGCATAGCCGTGGTATTCGGCGCCGGCATCGATCAGCACCAGGTCGCCGTCACGACTGCCGCTGCTGTTGTCACGGTAATGCAGCACACAGGCGTTGCCGCCGGCGCCGACGATGCTGCTGTAGGCCGGACAGGCGCCATGCGCGCGGAACTCGCGCTCCAGCTCGGCCTGCAGCTCGTACTCGTGGATACCCGCGCGCGCCGCCCGCATGGCCGCGCGATGGCCACGCACGCTGATGTCCGCCGCCATCTGCATCAACGCGATTTCATCGGCCGACTTGTACAGCCGCTGCTCGTGCAGCAGGTGACCCAGCTCCAGGAACTCGTGCGGCGGCTGCGCACCGTGCCGGACCTGCGAGCGCACCCGGTTGACCCAGCCGATCAGCTTCAGATCGAAGTCCGCATCACGGCCGAAGTGGTAGTACACCCGCGAACGGCCCTCCAGCAGGCCAGGCAGGATCTCATCCAGGTCATCGATCGGATACGCGTCATCCATGCCGTAGCGCGCCACTGCGCCCTCCTGGCCCTCGCGCGGACCATCCCAGGCCTCGCGGTCCGGGTCGCGCTCGCGGCAGAACAGGATCGTCTCGCCGTGGCGCCTGCCCGGAATCAGCACCAGCACCGACTCCGGCTCCTGGAAACCGCACAGGTACCAGAAATCCGAATCCTGACGGTACGGATGGAACGTGTCGTGGCTGCGCACCCGTTCCGGTGCGGCCGGCAATACCAGAATGGCGTCATCGCCGGCCGCCTCCATCAACTGGCGACGGCGGCTGGCGTACTCGGCGGGGGTGATCCCGGAAAGTCGCTTCATGCCGCGGCTCAGTTCAGACGCTGGCGGTGACGCGACCCCATCACACAGTCGCCATGCAGCAGCAGCGCGGCCACGCGCACGAACTCCTCGATTTCCGCCAGCGCGTCCTCGTCTTCCTCACCGGCATCGAATTCGTCACTGGACGCCTGGGCCAGTTTGGCCAGATCCTGCAGCGCCTCTTCCCCCTCCTCGCTCAGCGCCGGGCGCTTGCCCGAGGCCAGACCGAAACCGCCCAGGAAGGCGCGGCACCACTCGAACAGCGCATCGGTACGCGCCTGCAGCGGCGCAGCGGTATCGGCCAGCACCAGTTCGAAGGCGAAATCCCGGTCTTCCAGCTGCGCCACCGTCGCCAACCGCAGCTGATCGAGCACGCTGCCCGGCTCGGGCACCGGCAAGCTGGCATCGGCCAGCACCTGACCTGGCCACGCCGGCAAATCGGCCCCGCCGGCGGCCAGCCAGCCGCACAGCCCTCCGTGCAGTTCGGCAGGAGAGGCGCCCAGACCCAGACTCTGGCTGGCTTTGAGGATGTCGTTGACGGCAGGAAGTTCGGTCATGTCACAGGTCTGAAAAACGGATGGGGCCACGTCGCGGCAAACAACGACAGCGGCCGCACAGTGTACCAACCGCACCCCATCACCACCTTGACCGCCCCTCACCGGCATGCCTATCGTGCACGCCATGGATTCCTTCGACCCCGCTGCCCAGTTGCAGGCCCTTGCCGTCCGCATCGAACTGCTGTTCGAGCGCAACCAGCGGCTGGCCGATGAGAATCGCAGCCTGCGCCAGCAGCAGGAACAGCTGATGACCGAACGCTCGCAGCTGTTGGCCAAGAACGAACAGGCGCGCTCGCGCGTGGAAGCGATGATCACCCGCCTCAAGTCGCTGGAGCAGCACACGTGAGCCAGAACGAACCGGTCAGTGTCCGTATTCTCGATCGCGACTACACCGTCGGCGTGGAACCGGGCGAGCGCGATAGTCTCACCGCCGCCGCGCATATGCTCGATGCGCGGATGCGCGAGATCCGCGGCAGCAACCGCATGGCCGCGGTGGATCGCGTGGCCGTGCTGGCCGCATTGAATCTGGCGCATGAAATGCAGCTGATGCGCGACGAACTGGCCAAACAGCAGCAGCGTTTCCAGAGCACGTTGAATGATCTGAACCGTCGTCTGGACACCGCCATCGACAACGCGCGTTGATCCAGCTGAGCGGCTCAGGCAGCTGAATCCGCGGCGGCTGGAAAAGGCTGCATTTGCGCCCGCAACCTCGCTATACTGGCCCTGCGTTCTCTGCCGTGAACGACGGCGTGTGCAAACATTCGCCTTGTCCCTTAATTACGACCACGGGGGCGCGACGGCGCCGGGTGTGCAAGTCCGCCTTGTAGCGGGAAGCCCGATGGTTCCCCAGCGTTCCCACTTGAACCCCGGGTTCAAGGTCGTTTCGCACGCATCGTCATGGCGGAGAATGCAATATTCCGCGGGAGCGGCATCTTCGGGTGCCGTTCCCGCTTTTCGTTGTGCTGCCCGCAACACATTTCCACTCCGCAACGGTCCCCGCCTGTCATGACAGAGCTTCGCCAGGAGCTGCGCCAGCAACTGCGCCAGCATCGCCGCGATATTCCAGCCGCCATGCGCATCGCCGCCGCCGAACGTCTGGCCGCGCGCCTGCTGTCCCTTCCATTCGCCGATGTCAGCGGCCCGGTGGCCGGCTACTGGGCAATGGATGGCGAGATCGCGCTGCACCGCTGGCAGATGCAGCTGCC
The DNA here is from genome assembly GCF_056760315.1 of Stenotrophomonas sp. STEN014. Lineage (NCBI taxonomy): Bacteria > Pseudomonadati > Pseudomonadota > Gammaproteobacteria > Lysobacterales > Lysobacteraceae > Stenotrophomonas > Stenotrophomonas sp. STEN014. The sequence continues at coordinate 83,053 of NZ_JBRREN010000011.1, forward strand.
AGCCCAACAGACCTATTGCCTGCCGGTGCTGCATGGCAAGCTGCTGCGCTTCGCGCCGTGGCGGCCGGGGCAGCCGCTGGTCAGCAACCGCTACGGCATTCCCGAGCCGGATGTAGACCCGGCGCAGGCGCTGCGGCCGGAAGAGATGGCGCTGGTGGTGGCGCCGCTGGTCGGCTTCGACGACACGGGCCGGCGGCTGGGCATGGGGGGCGGCTGGTATGATCGCAGCTTCGCATTCCGGCAGCGCCAGGCCGCGCCGCCGTGGCTGGTGGGTGTGGGGTTTTCCGCCCAGCAGGTGCCGTCATTGCCGGTCGAGGACTGGGATGTGGCGGTGGATGCCATCTGTACCGAGCAGGCCACTCTCTACCCGGAACCGTTGAACGCATGACCGCCCGCAAGCGCTACTGGCTGATGAAGTCCGAACCGGACGCCTTTTCCATCGACGACCTGCAGCGCGTGGGCACCGAGCCGTGGAATGGCGTGCGCAACTACCAGGCGCGCAACTTCATGCGCGATGGCATGAAGGTCGGCGACGGCATCCTGTTCTACCACTCCAACACCAAGGTACCGGGCATCGTCGGCATCGCCACGGTGGCCAGCGAGGCCTACCCCGATGACACCCAGTTCGATCCGACATCCGACTACTACGACCCCAAGAGCACGCGCGAGCAACCGCGCTGGATGCTGGTCGATGTCGCGTTCGAGCGCAAACTGATGCAGGTGATCGCGCTGGACGAGATCAAGCTGCATGCCGAGGAACTGGGCGAAGGTTTTCCGCTGACCGCCAAGGGCAATCGCCTGTCGGTGTTCCCGGTCACAGCCGCACAGTGGAAGCTGCTGCTGTCGCTGGAAAAGAAGCCCGCCTGACATCCCATTGCCCGTAGGAGCGACGTCAGTCGCGATGGGACTTTCCCGGCAAAGCGCCGGTCGCGACTGCCATCGCTCCTACACTCCCCTTCCCCATCCACCGAGCCCACCATGTCCGAAGCCAAGCGCCTGGCCGCCGAAAAAGCCATTGAATACGTCGAAAAGGGAATGATCGTCGGAGTCGGCACCGGCTCCACCGTCGCCTATTTCATCGAGGCGCTGGCCCGTATCAAGGACCAGATCGAAGGTGCGGTCTCCAGCTCCGAGCAGAGCACCGCGCTGCTCAAGGGCCACGGCATCGAGGTGCTGGACCTGAACCACACCGGCGGCCTGTCGCTGTACGTGGACGGCGCCGACGAGTGCGACGGTAACAAGAACCTGATCAAGGGCGGTGGCGCCGCGCTGACCCGCGAGAAGATCATCGCCGAGGCCAGCAAGCAGTTCGTCTGCATCATCGACCCGAGCAAGCAGGTCAAGGTGCTGGGCAAGTTCCCGCTGCCGGTGGAAGTCATTCCGATGGCGCGCAGCCTGGTCGCCCGCGAGATCCTGGCGCTGACCGGCGGCCAGCCGGTGTGGCGCGATGGCGTGGTCACCGACAATGGCAACCTGATCCTGGACGTGCACAACCTGTCCATCACCGATCCGGTGAAACTGGAACAGCAGCTCAACCAGATTCCCGGCGTGGTCACCGTCGGCCTGTTCGCACGGCGTCCGGCCGATGTGGTGATCATCGGCGGCGAACCGCCCCAGGTGCTGTAAACCAGCTCACTGCCTCTGACGGCATGCAGCCGCGTGCCGTCCCGCCGCCTCCTCATCCCCTTCCCGGTCCCTGCCCATGTCCCTGCTACGTCTATTGCTCGCCAACTCCCTGCTCGCTCTTGCCGGTTGCGCCAGCGCCGGAGGCACGCACTGGGTGGAGCTGGCCGGGGCCCGCTACCAGGTGGAAGTGGCCCAGGACGATGAAAGCCGCGCACGCGGGCTGATGTTCCGTGACCAGATGGATGCCGATCACGGCATGCTGTTCATCCATGACCGCGAGGAACCACAGGCGTACTGGATGAAGAACACCAAGCTGGCGCTGGACATCCTGTACTTCGACAGCGCGCGCCGGCTGGTCAGCCAGCAGCGCGATGTGCCGCCGTGCTCGGCCGGCAACGCCTGCCCGCCGTATCCAAGCTTCAAGCCGGCCCGCTACGTGCTCGAACTCAACGCCGGGCAGGCGGCCAGGCTGAAACTGGAAGACGGTGCCGAGCTGACCTTCGGTCCCGGCATCGTCCAGCCCGATTGAACCACCGCTGCATGGAAGACGGTCCCACGCTTGAACCGGCGGCGCTTTGTCGCCAGTCTTGCAGCCATGTCTGAACCCTGTATCACCCTGCCGCAGTGGGACGAGCTTGCCAATCTGGGCGATGAGCTACTGCCCCTGCTGCCGACCGCGCTGCTGATCGCGCTCGACGAATATCCGCAGCTCGATGCCGCCCGGTACGACCGCATGTTGCAGGCCCATGCAGACCATCTGCAGACGGAAGTGGGCGCAATCAGCGAGTGGCCGCTGAAAGTGGCGGCGATCAACCACCACCTGTTCAACGAGCTGGGCTACAGCGGCAACCACGACGAGTACTACGACCCGCGCAATAGCTATCTCAACGAGGTGGTCGCGCGCCGGCTGGGCAATCCGATCTCGCTGGCGCTGGTGCAGATCGACGTCTCGCGGCGGCTGGGCCTGCCCCTGCAAGGCATTTCCTTCCCCGGGCACTTCCTGGTGCGGCTGCCGGTGGAAGAAGGTGTGCTGATCATGGATCCCTTCAATGGCGGCCGGCCATTGAGCGTGGAGGAGCTGCGTGAGCGCGCCCGCGCCAACCTGGGCGGGGAAGTCCCGGACGATCAGGTGCTGGCGCAGATTCTGGACCCGGCACCGCACCGCGCCATATTGATGCGGATGCTGCGCAACCTGCATGGCGTGTATGTGGAGCGCCAAGAGTGGGACCGCGCCGCGCGCAGTGCCGACCGCATCCTGAAACTGGCGCCGCAACAGGCCGATGCGGTCCGCGACCGCGGCCTCGCCTACCTGCAGCTGGAACACCTGGCCGGCGCCCGCACCGATCTGGCGCGCTATCTGAAGATGGAACCCGAGGCCGGCGATGCGGCCGCGATCCGCGAACGCCTGATCGATATCGGCGGCGAACGTCCGCGGCTGCACTGAAACCACGCCGGCGGCAAGATGCAGCGGCAGAAGCGCCACGCCAGGCAAGGGGGTGGCGATCAGGCCTGGCGCATACTGCCGCCTACCGCACGTGCCGGCCGTTCAGTCCAGCTCGACCATCTCGAAGTCGTCCTTGGTCACGCCACAATCCGGACAGGTCCAGGTATCGGGCACCTCGTCCCAGCGCGTGCCCGGCGCGATGCCCTCTTCCGGCAAGCCGTCCGCCTCGCGGTAGATGAAACCGCAGACGATACACATCCAGTCGCGCAGGGTGGAGGCCGTGGCATCAGACATCGGGGATAATCGCCGCAGAGAGAAACGGCGTTGATTGTCACATTCCCTTCGCCGTACCGGTAGCCATCCATGACCCAGCTTGCCGACGCCCGTGGCGTCTACCTGATCACCCCCGACGAAACCGACAGCACGCGTCTGCTGGAGCGGGTCCGCCCGCTGCTGGCCGGCATCACCTGGCTGCAGTACCGCAACAAGGCCGTCGATGCCCCTTCCCGCCTGGCCCAGGCCACTGCGCTGCAGGCGCTGTGCGCGGCCGCCGGCGTACCGCTGATCATCAACGACGATGCCGCATTGGCCGCCCGGGTAGGCGCCGCCGGCGTGCATCTGGGCGAGGACGACGGTGACATCGCCGCCGCCCGGACGATGCTTGGCCCGCAGGCGATCATCGGCGCCTCCTGCTATGACGAACTGGCACGGGCCGAGCGCGCGGTGGCGGCCGGTGCCAGCTACGTCGCCTTCGGCGCGTTTTTTCCCAGCCGCAGCAAGCTGACCCCGCGCCGGGCAACGCCGGAACTGCTGCGACAAAGCGCCGCACTGGGCGTACCGCGGGTGGCCATTGGCGGTTTGACGCCGGACAATGCACCGCCCGTGGTGGACGCCGGCGCCGACCTGATCGCGGTCATCAGCGGCGTGTTCGCCGAACCCGATCCGCTGGACGCACTGCAGGCCTACCGCCGCTGCTTTGCCTGATGGCAACCGCTTTTACCGTTCCCAGGAGTTCCCAGATGAACCACGCCCAATCCCACGCCCTGTTCGCGCGCGCGCAGACGCTGCTGCCCGGCGGCGTCAACTCGCCGGTGCGCGCGTTCAAGTCGGTCGGTGGCGAGCCGTTCTTCGTGCAGCGCGCCGATGGCCCGTACCTGTACGACGTCGACAACAACCGCTACATCGACTACGTCGGCTCCTGGGGCCCGATGATCGTCGGCCACAACCATCCGGCGGTGCGTGAAGCGGTGCAGCAGGCGATCGGCAACGGCCTGTCGTTCGGTGCCCCGTGCGCGGCCGAGGTGACCATGGCCGAAACCATCACCGCGCTGGTGCCGTCCTGCGAGATGGTGCGCATGGTCAACTCCGGCACCGAGGCCACGCTATCGGCGATCCGTCTGGCGCGCGGCGCCACCGGCCGTAACAAGATCGTCAAGTTCGAAGGCTGCTACCACGGCCACGGCGACTCGTTCCTGGTCAAGGCCGGCAGCGGCATGCTGACCCTGGGCGTGCCGACCTCGCCGGGCGTGCCGGCCGGCTTGAGCGAACTGACCCTGACCCTGCCCTACAACGACTTCGATGCCGCCACGGCGCTGTTCGAGCAGCAGGGCAGCGAGATTGCCGGGCTGATCATCGAGCCGGTGGTCGGCAACGCCAACTGCATCCCGCCGCGCGAAGGCTACCTGCAGCACCTGCGGGCGCTGTGCACGCAGTACGGCGCGCTGCTGATCTTCGACGAGGTGATGACCGGCTTCCGCGTCGCCCTGGGCGGTGCGCAGGCGCATTACGGCATCACCCCGGACCTGACCACCTTCGGAAAGATCATCGGTGGCGGCATGCCGGTGGGCGCCTACGGCGGCCGCGCCGAGCTGATGAACCAGATCGCCCCGGCCGGCCCGATCTACCAGGCCGGCACGCTCAGCGGCAACCCGGTGGCGATGGCCGCCGGTCTGGCAATGCTGCAGCTGATCCAGCAGCCGGGTTTCCACGAGCGCCTGACCGCCGCCACCGACAAGCTCTGCGATGGCCTGGAAGCGGCCGCGCGCGAGGCAGGTGTCGCCGTCACCACCAATCGCGTCGGTGCGATGTTCGGCCTGTTCTTCACCGACCAGAAAGTGGAGACCTACGCGCAGGCCACCGCCTGTGACATCAAGGCTTTCAACGTGTTCTTCCACGCGATGCTCGAGCGCGGCGTGTTCCTGGCCCCGTCGGCGTACGAGGCCGGCTTCCTGTCCAGCGCTCACGACGATGCGGTGATCGAGGCCACAATCGCTGCCGCCCGCGAGGCGTTCAAGGTCGTCACCGCAGGCTGACTCAGCACACACGGTGAAATGAAAAGGCCGGCATTGCGCCAGCCTTTTTGTAGCAGGATCCGTAGCCCGGGCAAGCGCAGCGCACCCGGGACCTCAAAACGCATCCATCAGCCGAACACCAGCTTGCCCTTCATCATTCCCCAGTGGCCGGGGAAGGAACAGAAAAAGGTGTAGTCGCCGCCACGGGTCAGCTTGTTGGTGGCAAAGCGCACCCGGGTGGTCTGGCCGCCACCGATCACCGGGGTGAACGCGATCACCCGCACATCGCCCTTGGGCAGGTAGCTGTCGGCCAGCGTCGAGCGCATTCCCAGGGTGGCGACCGGCTGGAAATCGGCCGTGCGCGTGAGCACCCAGTTGTGGCCCATCACGTTGGCGGCCATCTTGCCGGTGTGCTTGAGCGTGAGGTCGACCTGCGTGCAGTCGGCCGCCACCGTGATCTGCGGCAACGAAAACTGCATGCGGTCATTGCTTTCGATGGTGACCGCGCAGGTGCGGGCCAGCACCGGAGCGGCGGGCAACAGGCCGGCAAGGGCCAACAGCAACACAGGAATGCGCATCGAACAGGACTCCAGACTTCCAGGGAAAACAATGCAACCGCCCTATTCTAGGAACAACGCCCCGCTCCGCCCCGCGACGCAATGTCGCAGGGCTGCGCTGTTTCGCCGCAGGCACGATACTGCCGGTCACGCCTTGAACCTGCCGCCCGATGCCTGACCTGCACGCCCTGCTGCTCGACTTCGATGGCCTGCTGGCCGACTACGACCACCGCATCCATCTGCACCAGCTGGCCGAGGCCGCGCAGTGTTCCTCCGTACAGGTGGATATGGCACTGCGCGAGGAAGGGCTGGAGCTGGCGCATGCGCGCGGCGAACTTGATGGCCTGCAACTACTTGCCGCCCTCAACCAGCGCCTGGACAGCCGCTTGCGGGCGCAGCACTGGCACGCGGCCCGACATGCCGCCACCCGCGTGCGACGTGACAGCGTGGCGCTGCTCAGGCAGCTGCGGCCCGGCGTGCAGGTGGCCGTCCTCACCAACAACGGCCCGCTCACCCGACCGGTGATCGAACAGCTGCTGCCCGGCAACGCCGTGCTGTGCAGCGCGGCACTGGGCGTGCGCAAACCCGATCCAGCCGCCTATATCGCCGCCTGTACGACCCTGCGCTGTGCCCCGGCTTGCACCCTGTTCGTCGATCATCTGTTCCGCAACGTGCAAGGTGCACGCGCCGCCGGCCTGCTGGCCGATACCGCCCACCACACCCAGTCGCTGCGCAAGCTGCTGAAGCGCTACCAGCTGCTGTAGGCAAATCAACGCCCTGGCACTGCATTGTGGGCTGCGATGAAACAACAACGCCGGCTTTCGCCGGCGTTGTTGTCGATCACTTGGGCTGAGCACCCGGTGGGGCGTTACAGCGCATGGAAGAACCGACACAGGAACGCGCAGAACCGCCGACCGGTTGCACGCCAGGCGCATCGCTGTACATCAGCGCGTTAGCCCCCTGCTGCCCGTAGCGCACCTGCAAGCCGATGCTGTTGCTGCGCATCGCATTGCGCCCCTGCTCATGCCCCAGCAGCAGCGAGAACATCCAGCCGCTGTCCAGCTGCAGGTCCATGCCGGCCCCCAGCGAGAGCAGGTCGTCGTTGTAGCTGCGCAGGTCCAGCACGTAGTCGCTGGCCGCCGGCCGCATCACGTAATTAATCGTGGCCTGGCCGCGGTTGTCCAGCGCGCTGCGGTATTCCACGGTCCAGTGCGGACGCAGGCTGCCCCAGTCACGGGTGAACACGAAGCTGCCCTGCACGCCCAGCGCCAGTGCGTTGTTGACCACGCGCTGGCGGCCGTAGGCCAGGTCGAATGCCCCCAGCCCGCTTTCGCTGTAGCCATCCAGGGTGGCGCGGTGCCAGTCGTAACGGCCGTAGCTGGTCAGTGCCATGCCAGCCGGGTTGTGGCGTTCATGGCCGAAGGTCAACGAACCGAACCACTGCTCGCCACTGCGCTGGCCCTGTGCACTGCCCTGGGCCAGGTCGTTCCAGCGCACGCTGTCAAAGTCCAGCCAGCCATTGGCCAGCATGCCGTCAACGAACAGGTTGCCGCCGACACGCCACAGGCCATACACCGCCAGCGAGCGCTGGTCGGCATCCAACCGCGAGGAGCTGCTGTCCAGGTCGGTGTCCTGGCGCGCCCAGCTGCCGGCCATGCCCAGCAGCACCTGCTCGTCCACGGCATGGTCAATGCCCACGGTGAGGCCACGGCTGGTGAAGTCTGCGCCGCCAGCCAGGCCTGTGCGTCCGCTCTTGCCGAAGCTGGCGCTGCCGGCCACCCACATACCCCAGCCCTCGGGCAGACGCGGCATCACCGAATCGGCCGCTGCCTTGGGCAGGGTCAGTCCGGGCACGCCCTGGCCACCGGCCTGGGTGAGCGCAAAGCGGAAGTCGTTGCTGACAGAACCGCCACGCACCTGACGCAGGCGATCACGGATGTTGCCCGACTGGATCTGGGCAAACTGCACGCTGGCGTCGACCTGCGCCTGCAGGCCACTGGCCACGCGCGGATCAGCGGCCGGGTTCGGGCGGGCACTGACCAGCAGCCGCACCTGGATCGAGGCAGCGGTGTAATTGGCCGTCGCCGCCTGGGTCGCCGTCAGCACGCTGACACCTTCGCCGACCAGGGTGACGGTGCGGCCACTGACCGTGGCCACCGCCGGATCGGAACTGCTGAAGCTGAAAATCCCCGGGCTGCTGCTCTGCGGCTCGGGCAGCTCGAAGGCATCCTCGCCGTAGACCTTGCTGATGTCATCGATCCAGCCCAGTTCCGGGGTTGCCAGCGCGATGGCGACATCCAGCCGCACCTGGGCAGCGGCCTGGTAAGTGGCATTGCCGGCCTGGTCGGCGCTCAGGCTGCATTGCCCGGCCGTGAGCATCGTCACCGTGCTGCCCTGCACCTGGCAGACCGTCGGGGTGAGGCTGGCAAACACCACCGGATTGCCCGAGGCACCACCGCTGGCGCTGAGGGCGAAGGTGCCGCCCGGTGCGAACACCGGTGCCTCCGGGGTGGCCACGAACGCCTGGATCAGCTGGCTGCCGGCATCGACCACCTGGGTGAACGCCTGGGTCGTGGTGAAGCCATTGGCATCGGCGACCTGCAGCGAGAACCCGTAGCTGCCGGCGGCGGTCGGAATGCCGCTGACTTCGCCGCTGGCCGACAGCAGCAGACCCGGTGGCAGCGTGCCGGCGCCAACGCTGAAGGCGTAGGGGGCGGCGCCGCCCTGCGCATTGAGCTGCACCCGATACGCCTGCCCGCCGGTGGCAACGGGCAAAGGATCCACGCTCAGCACCGGGGCACCCACCACCAGCACGTAACCCTGGGTGGCAGTGAACGGCCCGGTTCCGGTACTGCTGTCGGTGACGCTGATCGCAAAGGCAAAACTGCCGGCCTGGGTCGGCGTACCGCCGAGCGAGCCATCACTGGCCAGTACCAGCCCCGGCGGCAAGGCACCACTGCTGACGGCATAGCGGTACGGCGCACTGCCACCACTGGCCGCCAGCGTCTGCGCATAGGCCGCACTGCCGGTTGCGGCCGGCAAGGTGGACGTGGTCAACGACAGCGACGGCGCACTGACGGTGATGCTCACCGTCGCCGCGGCGGTGGTGGTGTAGGCATCACTGGCGGTGTAGCTGAAGCTGTCCGGGCCGGCATAGCCGGGCGCCGGGGTGTAGGTGATGGTGGTGCCGCTGGCCACCGCACTGCCATGGGCCGGTGCCGAGACCACCGTCACCGAGGACGCGGTGCCGGTGATGGCCAGGCTGACCGGGCTGGGGCCTGCACCGTAACCGATGGTGGCGCTCACCGGCGCCACCGCCAGCAGCGGCGCATCCACCTGCAGGCTGTAGCTGCGGGTCGCCGAGAACGGCCCGGTACCGGTGCTGCTGTCGGTGCTGGTGACATCGAAGGCGAAGGTGCCGGTGGCCGTCGGCGTACCCGACAGCGTGCCGCTGGCCGACAGGCTCAGGCCCGCCGGCAGGACGCCGCTGCTGAGCGCATAGCGGTAAGGCGAGGCACCGCCACTGCTGCTCAGGGTCTGCGTATACGCACTGTCTGCCGTGGCCACGGCCAGGCTGGCGGTATCGATCACCACGGTCGGTGCACTGACGATGATGCTCACCGTCGCCGCGGCGGTGGTGGTGTAGGCATCACTGGCGGTGTAGCTGAAGCTGTCGCTGCCGGCATAGCCGGGCGCCGGGGTGTAGGTGATGGTGGTGCCGCTGGCCACCGCACTGCCATGGGCCGGCGCCGTGGCCACCGCCACCGAGGAGGCCACGCCAGTGATGGCCAGGCTGATCGGGCTGGCCGTCCCATAGGCCACGGTGGCGCTCACCGGCGCCACCGCCAGTGGCGGCACCGGCGTGACCGCATTGGACGGGGCCGAGGCCGCACCGGTGCCGTTGGCATTGGTGGCGGTGACCACAAAGGTATAGCTCGTCCCCGGGGTCAGCCCGGTCACGGTGATCGGCGAGCCAGCGCCGGTGGCGGTGAGGCCACCCGGGCTGGAAATGACGGTGTAACCACTGATGGCCGCGCCACCATCAAACAGCGGAGCGCTGAAACCCACGCTCACCTCGCTGGCACCGGCGACCGTGGCCGTACCGATGGTCGGCGCGCCGGGAACCACCCCGTTGATGCTGAAGGTCCGGCTGACCCGGACGGCCGGCAGATAGCTGGCATTGCCCGGCTGGTCGGCATGGATGGTGCAGCTGCCGGTACTGGCGAAGCCGAGCAGGCCGCCACTGGTGATGGTGCACACCGCGGGGGTGGCCGAGCTGAAGCTCACCGGCAGGCTGGAGGAGGCGCTGGCGCTCAACGTCGGCGTGGTGCCGAAGTTCTGCGCACCGGGGTTGGTGAAGGTGATGGTCTGCGCCGCGGCCGGCGTCACCGCGCTGGAAGCGGCCGAGGCCGGACCGGTACCGGCCACATTGCTGGCAGTCACCGTGAAGGTGTAGGCCTGACCGTTGCTCAGCCCGCTGACCACCAGCGGCGAAGCGGCACCACTGGCAGTGGCACCGCCGGGATTGGCGGTAACGGTATAACCGGTGATGCTGCTGCCACCGGTATTGACCGGCGCGCTGAAACCCACGCTGGCCTGGGTATTGCCCGCTGTAGCGGTGCCGATCACGGGTGCCCCCGGCACAACCGGATTGACCACGAACGATTGGCTGATGGTCGTGGCGGCATTGGTCGCGGCATTGCCGGCCTGGTCGGCGTTGATGGTGCAGGTGCCGGCGGTGATGAAGGTCAGGCTGCCGCCGCTGGTGATGGTGCATACCCCGGTGGTGGCCGAGCTGAAGCTCACCGGCAGGCTGGAGGAGGCGCTGGCCGTCAGGGTCGGGGTGGTGCCGAAGTTCTGCGCGCCGGGGTTGGTGAAGGTGATGGTCTGGTTGGCTTTCGGCGTCACGCTGTTGCTCGCAGCCGACGGCGTGCTGGTACCAACGGCGTTGGTCGCGGTCACCGTGAAGGTATAAGCGGTGCCATTGCTCAGGCCGCTCAGGGTGATGGGCGAGGTGGTGAAACCGTTGCCGCCAGCGGTGATGCCCCCCGGATTGGAGGTGACCGTATAACCAGTGATCGCCGAGCCGCCATTGCTGGCCGGAGCGCTGAAGCTCACCGAGGCCTGCGCATCACCGGCCGTGGCCGTGCCGATGGTCGGAGCGCCTGGCGCCGTTGCAATGGCTACGGTATGTGGGGTGCCGGCGGTGAAAGCGGCCAGGCCGCTGTTGCCAGCGGTATCGCTGATATTGGTGGACCCGTTGAGGTTGAGCTTGAGCGTACCGCTGCCGGTGATGCCATTGACGGTGACGGTGTAGCTGCTGCCGCTGCCGGAAACACTGGCGATGCTACCCGCTGCGCTGCCGGTCGCGACCAGGGTGAAATCGTCGGTGGAAACACCGGCCACCGTCTCGCTGAAGCTGGCCGTGAAATTCACTGTGGTATTGCTGGCCGAGGCCCCGCTCGCCGGCGCGATGCTGACGACGGTGGGCACAGCACTGTCCACCGTGGCGTTGCTGGTGTCGGCCCGGGTGGTACTGCCAATGCTGTTGGTAGCGGTGATGCTGACATTGCGGTTGCTGGCGGTGATGCCGGCGGCGACCGCCGAGGTGGCGGTCCAGGTGCCGGCATTGTTTTCTGCCGCCACTGCCGCATCGCCACCGAACTGGCTGAAATCCACGCTCACCGCGGTAACGCCGCTGTTGTTGTCGCCGCTGGCGGTGTTGTTCCAGCTGGCCGTGACGCTATCCCCGCGCCGAAAGACACCGCCGTTGCCGGTGGCACCGGCAATGCTGATCCTGGCGTCGGTGACATTCGGCGGCAGGCCACCGGTCACGTTGTTGGTCACAGACCGCCCGCTGAAGTTGGCCGGCGGATTGCCCGCATAGTCGTACAGGTTGCCGTCATCGACATAGTCCAGGGTCACCGTGGTGCCGGCATTGATCGCCGGGCTCACCGTCAGCGACAACTGCGAACCGGCATAGCTGGCGGCAGTGATCGTGCGCAGGGTGCCACTCTGGTAAACGCGGAAGTCCTCGCCGTTGCCGTAATAATCAATAGCCTCTGACCAGTTAAGGATGACCTGGCTGCCATTGGTCGAGGTCGCCGCGCTGGCCAGCGTCGGCGGCGTGTTGTCGGGCATCGTGCAGGTGATGGTGACGTCGATGGTCTGGCCATCGGCCAGATATTGCGAAGTGAAAAAATTGATCGGCGTGATGGCACAACCAGATGCAGAACTCGAACCCGCATGATTGAAGTTGGCGGTAAAGTGGCCTGGCGTCGAACCGAGGTTGACCACAGCATTGGTCACATTGCCACTGAGTACCAGTCGCGCGGTGTTGCCATTGGCCACCCCTCCGTTGTCGTTACCCGCATTGGGGATGTCCGAGCGCATGAACATGATCTCGCCTGGCGCCGGGTTGCCGTTGGCCAGGTAAGCCGCATGGCTCTGGTAGGTAACGCGCGCGGTGATCGCCGCCTGCGCCGAGGCCACCACCAGCAGCGGGAACAGGGCAAACGCGAGGATCAGGAACCTGCGGACGAACTGCATGCATGCATCTCCAGAACACGACAACAGGAATAGAAGAAAACGGATCACCACCCGGTCAAAAGGCGACCCCAAGGCGGAGAAACAACCTGCAACAGCGCAGTTGCACAGCACGCGGAGATGCAGGCGAGGTGGGTCCACGCGGGCAGCACCTGATAGACCGGTGCCCTGTTACGGGCGCATGGCTGGACCGGCAGAGCCAGACGAACAGCCAGCCAGTTCTTCAGGCGCGCAGGAGCGCCTGACGCAACTGCCTGCCATGCCAGTGAATGGCGCGAGAAACCCCAAGCAACACGCCAATGGCAAGCAGATAACGCCATAACGGCGCAACCGGTAGTCATTGGAAATGTGACCCCGCACGGATTCTAATCGTATTTATCAAAGCCACGCCAGTACCGACGGAGGCATTCCCTGTTGCCACGACAGCGGCACCCTGCCCGAGGTTTCCACCCTGCCCAGCTACGGCGGTGAGGCGGTGAGGCGGTGAGGCGGCGAGGCGGCGAGTGTCTCGGCCAAGCCTACGAGATGGGTGTCGCGCACGGTCCTGCGTTCCTCCCAGCGCCCTATCTTCGATAGGTAGGCATGGCATCACTCATCCCGACTGATGGCTGGAAATACCTCGCACCCGCGCCACCAAACCGGTGGCAGGCGCTGCTCACCGCCCCCGGTTACTGCGCGGGGTGCCGTAGTACCGGGCACACACAGAAAAGGCCGCCTGCATACAGCGGCGGCCTTTTCCTTGGACGGCAATGACCGCGATCAGCGCGCGGCCATGTAGGCCGCAATCGCCTCGCGTACGCGCTTGAGGCCTTCAGCCACTTCCTCGTCGGTGATGTTCAACGCCGGTACGAAGCGCAGCACGCTGGTGCCGGCCTGCAGGATCAGCACCTGCTTCTCGGCGGCCAGGTCCAGCAGCGCGCCGATGTCGGCCACGTAGTCCGGCTTGAGCACCGCGCCCAGCATCAGGCCCATGCCGCGCACCTGCTCGAACACGCCGAACTCCTCGCCGATGGCTTCCAGTCCGGCCTTCAACGCAGCCGACTGGCGCAGCACGTTGGCCTTGATCTCGTCCGATGCCAGCTTGCGCAGCGCCACGCGGGCGACGGCGGCGGCCAGCGGGTTGCCGCCGAAGGTGCTGCCGTGCGCGCCCACACCCATGATGTCGGCCACCTTCGGCCCGGCCAGCATCGCGCCGATCGGGAAACCGCAACCCAAGGCCTTGGCCAGGGTGACGATGTCCGGGGTCACCCCCCAATGCCAGTGTGCGAACAGCTCGCCGCTGCGGCCCATGCCGACCTGGATCTCGTCCAGCACCAGCAGTGCGTCGTGCTGGTCGCACAGTTCGCGGGCGCGGCGCATGAACTCGGCGCTGGCCGGCATCACCCCGCCCTCGCCCTGCACCGGCTCGAACATCACCGCGGCCACGTCGCCAGCGGCCATCGCCTCCTCCAGCTGGGCGACGTCGTTGAAGTCCACATAACGGAAGCCACCGGGCAGTGGCTCGTAGCCTTCCTGGTACTTGGGCTGGGCGGTGGCGGTGACCGTGGCCAGGGTGCGGCCGTGGAAGCTGCCGCGGAAGGTGACGATGTAGCGTTTGGCTGCGTCGCGGCCCTGGGCGCTGGCCCACTTGCGCACCAGCTTGATCGCCACTTCGTTGGCCTCGGCGCCGGAATTGCACAGGAACACCCGCTTGGCGAAGCGCGAGGCCTCCACCAGCTCCTGCGCCAGGTGCAGCGGCGGCTCGCTGTAGAACATGTTGCTGGTGTGCCACAGCTTGTCGGCCTGCGCGAACAGCGCGGCCTTCAGCTCGGTGTTGTTGTGGCCCAGGCTGCACACGGCGATGCCGGCGGCCAGATCGATGAACTCACGGCCCTGCGTGTCCCACAGACGCGCCCCCTGGCCTCGCTCCAGCACCAGCTGGCGCGGCTTGTAGACCGGCAGGTAGTAGTTGGACAGGGACAACAGCGCATCGGCATTGGCAGCGGTCATGACGGTATCGGGGTATCGGCGGCGGATTGGTCGCCCATTCTCCCCCATTCCAACAGCTGCGGCACAATGCAGGGCATGCGCCCGTTCTCCGCTCCCCAGCTCAATCCCGCCACCGAATCGGGCTGGCGTCGCCACTGGTTCGACATCATCTACCGGCACGACACCCGCCCCTCGCGCAACTTCGACCTGCTGCTGGTCTACGCCATCATCGCCAGCGTGCTGGTGGTGATGTTCGACAGCGTGCAACGCTTCCACGCCGCCCATGCCAGCTGGCTGTATGTGGTCGAGTGGGGCTTCACCCTGTTGTTCACCGCCGAGTATCTCCTGCGGCTGGCGGTGGTGCGGCGGCCACTGCGCTACGCGGTCAGCATCTGGGGCATCATCGACCTGGCCGCGATCCTGCCCACCTACCTGTCGCTGTTCATTCCCGGCGCGCAGAGCCTGCTGGTGGTGCGGGCGCTGCGGATCCTGCGCGTGTTCCGCATCCTCAAGCTGACCCGCTACGTCGAGGAGAGCGGCATCCTGATGCTGTCGCTGTGGCGCAGCCGGCGCAAGGTACTGCTGTTCCTGTTCACCGTGGTCACCATCACCATCATCGCCGGCGCGCTGATGTACGTGATCGAAGGACCCAACCACGGCTTCACCAGCATCCCCAGCAGCATGTACTGGGCGGTGGTGACGATGACGACCGTCGGCTTCGGCGACATCGTGCCGCAGACCGTGCTGGGCCGCTTCGTCACGTCGGTGCTGATCCTGATCGGCTACAGCATCATCGCCGTGCCCACCGGCATCTATACCGCCGAGCTGGCCAGCACCATGCGCGAGGCCGACGCGGCCGCGCGCCGCGACGCCCGCGGCTGCCCGCACTGCGGGCTGGAGGGGCACGAAGCCGATGCCCGCCACTGCCGCCGTTGCGGCAGCGTCCTGCCGGAGCCATTCAACCAGTGACGTGAGATCGCAGCGCCGCGATCCGATCGACAACGCCGGCACGTTGCCCGGTGAGGTTCCGGGGGGGGGGGAAAGCACATCCCACCTCGCCGCCCGACGTTGGGAGCGACGAGGGCGACCTGCCGGGTGACTCAGTCCAGGAACAGGTCGGGCAGCAGCGGCTGCGACGGGTCCACCGCATAGCCGGAAAGGTCACTGATGCCGGCCTGCGCCAGCACCTCGTCATCGATCAGGAACTGGCCGCTGAAACCGGCCGCCGGCCGGGTCAGCACCGCGTGCGCGGCGTCGGCCATGATCTGCGGCGTGCGGCAGCCGGCCACATCCACGCCGGGAATCATGTTGATCGCATCGGTGGCGATCACCGTGCGCGGCCACAGCGCATTGACCGCCACGCCCTGCGGGCCGAACTCGGCCGCCAGCCCCAGGGTGACAAAGCTCATGCCCATCTTGGCCAGGGTGTAACCGGTATGCGGGGCCCACCACTTCGGGTCCAGGCTCGGCGGCGGCGCCAGCGTCAGGATGTGCGGGTTGGGCGCGGCCAGCAGGTGCGGCAGGCAGGCCTGCGCGCACAGGAAGCTGCCCCGCGCGTTGACCTGCTGCATCAGGTCGAAGCGCTTCATCGGCGTGTCCAGGGTGCCGCGCAACCAGATCGCCGAGGCGTTGTTGACAAGGATGTCGATCCCGCCAAAGGTGTCCATCGTGGCCGCCACCGCCGCCCGTACCTGGTCTTCCTCGCGGATGTCGCACTTCAGCGCCAGCCCCTGGCCGCCAGCGGCGTTGACCGCCTCGGCGGCACTGTGGATCGTGCCCGGCAGCTTGGGATTGGGCACCGCCGACTTGGCCGCGATGGCCACATTGGCGCCATCGCGCGCGGCGCGCAGCGCGATGGCCAGGCCGATGCCGCGCGAGGCGCCGGTGATGAACAGGGTTTTGCCTTGCAACGATGACATGCGGACTCCGGAAACACGCTGACGGGAACCGCGATTATGCCCCGCACCGGCCATTCCATACGCCCACGCACTGATGCCGCCGCAAACTCAGGGCTTGGGGCCCTGTCCTTCGTTGTCTTCCCAGTGCAGGATGCGGCGGGTGATGAAACGGTAGACCGGCTTGCCGGTGACAAACCACAGCTCGCGGATCCACGAGCGGCGCTTGAGCAGGCGCCGTTCCACCGGGGTCAGCGCGTGTCGGCAGTACATCCGCTTGTGCTTGAGCAGGTGGCGCAGGTCTTCGCGCGCCAGCAACCGCATCCAGCGCGAGCGCGGGTTGCCGCGCACCGCCAGCTGGAAGTCGATCAGCGCCGGCGAGCCATCCTCCCGCACCAGCCAGTTGGCCTCCTTGGCCAAATCGTTGTGGGCGATGCCATGACGGTGCACCCGCTGCAGCAGCCGGCGGGCGGCACGGAAGTAGGCCAGATCACCGTGCGGTGGGCGCTGGTACATCGCCGCGCCCTCCATATAGCTGCGATCCAGCCAGTGGCCGTTCCAGCCCAGCAACCGCGGCGTGGCCTCCATGCCGTCAAGCGCGGCCAGCGCACGGGCCTCGCGCCGGGCCAGCCACCAGGCCGGCAACCGCAGCCACAGCGGCGTGGCGCCC
Organism: Stenotrophomonas sp. STEN014; assembly: GCF_056760315.1. NCBI lineage: Bacteria > Pseudomonadati > Pseudomonadota > Gammaproteobacteria > Lysobacterales > Lysobacteraceae > Stenotrophomonas > Stenotrophomonas sp. STEN014. Next base: position 100,050 of record NZ_JBRREN010000011.1, read on the forward strand.
AGGTCCCGGCGCACGAAACGGCCCTCGGGACCTTCCACCAGCAGAATCCTGCCGAAGCTGTCTGATTTGAGCGCCTGCACGCGCGCGTCGGGAAGTTCTGCCATCGCGACATTCTAGTCGGCGGCGTCCGTTGCGGGCCCGGACAGGTGAACCACAGGCAGGCGCACGGCGGGAACCCCGCGCCAGAACGCCGGTCTGACGGGGTCCGCCCCCTATAATCGGCCGATGAATTCTTCCTGGATCGACGCCACGCTCGCGTGGATCGCCGCCCACCCGGTGCTGGCCGGCGCTGCGATATTTGCCATTGCCTTCTGCGACGCGGTGATCATCCTCGGTGCGATCGTGCCGGCGCTTCCGCTGATGATCGCCGTGGGCGTGCTGATCGGCATGGGCGAGCTGTCCGGTCCGTACGCTGTGACCTGCGCGACGCTGGGTGCCTTTGCCGGCGACGGCATCAGCTACTGGGTCGGCCGCCGCTGGGGCGACCGCCTGCGCGGGGTTTGGCCGTTCAGCCGTTATCCACAGCTGCTGGACCGCGGCGAAGTGCTGTTCCGGCGCAACGCCTTCAAGAGCCTTCTGATCGCCCGCTACGTCGGCGCCATCCGGCCGTTCGTACCGGCAATCGCCGGCATGGCCAGCATGCCGTTTAGCCGCTACCTCAAGGCCAGCGGTATCGCCTGCGTGTCCTGGGCGATCCTGTTCCTGCTGCCTGGCTGGGCGCTGGGCCAGGCCTACGACGCGGTGGCCGCCGTGGCCGGGCGCCTGTTCGTGGTGCTGGCCCTGCTCGGGGCGATGCTCGGGCTGGTGTGGGCGATCGTGCTGTACAGCTACCGCTGGTCGGCCACCCGCATGGACGGCTGGCTGGCACGGCTGCTGCACTGGTCGCAGCGCCACCCGCAGCTGCTGGGACGCTCGCTGACCGATCTGTTCGACCCGCACCGGCGCGAATCGGTGCCGCTGGCGATGCTGGCGCTGATGCTGCTGCTGCTGGGCTGGGGCTGGTTCGTACTGCTGATGGTGGTGGTCGGCCACGGCGAACCGCTGGCGCTGGACCTGGCCGTACACCGGCTGATGCTGGCGCTGCGCAACCCGCTGGCCGATTACCCGATGGCCGCGCTGGCCTCGCTCGGCGACTGGCAGGTGCTGCTGCCGGCCATCGCCGTGGGCATGGGCTATCTGGCCTGGCGCCGGCGCTGGATGGCCGCCGCCCACTGGCTGGCGGCACTGGCCTTCGGCCTGGCGCTGACCAAGCTGCTGGGCGCCACCGTCGATGTGGTGCGTCCGCCGGCAGCCAGCAGCGGCTTCGGTTTCCCGTCGGTGGCGGTGACGATGGCGACCATCACCTTCGGCTTCTTCGCGGTGCTGATCGGCCGCGAACTGCCGGGGCGCGCGCGCGTGTGGCCCTATCTGGTCTCGGGCATCGTCGTCACCGTGATCGGCTTTGCGCGCATCTACCTCGGCGCGCACTGGCTCAGTGACGTGATCGGCGGAATGCTGTTCGGCATGTTCTGGCTGCTGGTGCTGGGCGTGGCCTACCGGCGCCGGTTCAACCGCTCGTTCTGGGTCAAACCGGTGGGCTGGCTGTTCTATGGCACGTTCATCCTGGCCGGGCTGTGGTACGCGCCGCGCAATGTGCCGGCCAAGCTGGCCAAGTTCGAGCCGGTCGCCGAGGCGCCCCGGCTGATCGCCGCCGGCCACTGGTGGCAGGACGGCTGGCGCGAACTGCCCGCCCGTCGCAACGAGTTCGATGACGACCAGCGCTGGCCGCTGGATGTGCAGGTCGCCGGTCCGCTGGCGCCGCTGCAGCGGCAGCTCGAGCGTAACGGCTGGACCCTGCAGCCGCAGGCCGGCTGGCAACAGGCGCTGCTGATGCTGGACCAGAAGGCCAGCCCGCACGAGGTGCCGGTGCTGCCGGCGACGCTGGACACCAATGTCGAGGCGCTGCTGATGCTGCGCCCGGGCACGCGGCCGGACGAGATCTACGCGTTGCGGCTGTGGCCGTCCCATGTGCGGCTGCAGCCCGGCAGCACGCCGGTGTGGCTGGGCAGCGCACAGACCCTGCGTTTCCAGCGCCACCTGAAGCTGTTCGGGATGTGGCGGCCGCTGCGCGGGGTGGACCCGGCGCTGGACGCGCTCAAGCAGTCGCTGGACGGACTGGAAAGCCGGCAGCAGACCCAGGACGACAGCGACCTGCCGTTGCTGATGATCCGCAGCGAACCGGCGCCGTAGGCCTCGTCACGCGCGATGGTGTCGCCTCACCCAACGCGGGGGGTGGCGGCGCTTTCCCGGCGACGGCCTGGATTGCGGTTACAACGGCTCCTCGATCGGCACGTCGAATCCCGGTATCCATTCCAGTAGGCGGTCCAGGCGCTGGTGCGGATCGTGCTCCTGCAGCAGCTGCAGCCGCTGCTCCTCGGCCAGCGGCAACAGTTCGGCCAGCCGCCAGCCGACCCAGGCGGCCTGGTCCAGCTGCGCCGGACCGATCCCGGCGAACTGCCCGCCGGCCTGTTCGAGTATATGTTCCAGCAAGGTGCCCAGCAGCCCGTGCTCGGGCCGCAGTTCATCGTCACTGTCGCGCTCGCACCACTGCACTTGGGCCACGACCAGGCCGTTGTCGCGCACCCGCGTGCCGGTCGCATGGAAACGGCGGCCGCCGCGCAGGCGCAACACCAGCACGCCATCAGCACCGACGTCGAAATCCTCGATCAGCGCTTCCACCCCCCATGCCGCAGGCACGGCCGGCGCACCGACTTCCTTGCCCTGCAGAATCAGACAGATACCGAAGCTGCCGCCGCTGCGGCCGCATTCGCGCACCAGATCCAGATAGCGTGCCTCGAACACGCGCAGGCCCAGCGCGGCGCCGGGCAGCAGCACCGCGTGCAGGGGAAACAGGGGGAGCGTCTGCGGTGACATCATCGATCAGCGGGAAAAGTCGTATTGCACCGGAATAGTACGCCCTGGCGTTGGCCTGACCATCGTCCGGGCAGCATTCTCAGCCGCCCGGCAGCTGTTTCAGGAAGCGGCGCGGCGCGCCATCAAAGCCGCCGTTGGACATGAACACCACATGGTCACCGGCGCGCGCGAGCTCATCCAGACGCTGCAGCAGCGTATCGGTATCGGCCACGGCCTGGGCATCGCCGCGCACGTCATCGATCACTTTTGCCGCATCCCACGGCAGTTCCGGACGCGCCAGGAACACCACCGCATCGGCCAGCTCCAGCGACGGCGCCAGCGCCTGGGCATGGGCACCGAGCCGCATCGAATTGCTGCGCGGCTCCATCGCCACGACGATGCGCGCTTCACCCACCTTGGCCCGCAGGCCTTGCAGCGTGGTGTGGATGGCGGTGGGGTGATGGGCGAAATCGTCGTAGACGGTGATGTCATTGGCGGTGCCGATGACCTCCATCCGTCGCTTGACGCTATGGAAGCGGGCCAGGGCCGGCGCCACGGCCGCCACATCCACGCCCACCGCCTGCGCGGCGGCCAGCGCGGCCAGGCCGTTGAGCACGTTGTGCCGGCCGAGCAACGGCCACTGCACGGTCGTGATCTCGACCCCGCGGTGCAGTACTGCGAACGCACTGCCATCGTCGTGGATCAGCCGCGCACTCCATTCCAGCGACGGCGCGAAGCCGAAGCGTTCCACCGGCGTCCAGCAACCCATCGCCAGCACCCGCGCCAGGTGCGCATCCTCGCCATTGACGATCAGCCGGCCGCGCGCCGGCACCGTGCGCACCAGATGGTGGAACTGGCGCTCGATCGCTTCCACATCCGGGAAGATGTCGGCGTGGTCGTATTCCAGATTGTTGAGGATCGCCACCAGTGGCCGGTAATGGACGAACTTGCTGCGCTTGTCGAAGAACGCGGTGTCGTACTCATCGGCCTCGACCACGAATTCGCGGCCCTGCCCGATCCGCGCCGAGACGCCGAAGTCCTCGGCCACGCCGCCGATCAGGAACCCGGGCTCGCGGCCGGCAGCCTGCAGCAGGTAGGCCAGGATCGTGGTGGTGGTGGTCTTGCCGTGGGTCCCGGCCACGGCCAGGGTGTCGCGCCCGGGCAGCACCTGCTCGGACAGCCACTGCGCGCCGGAGGTGTAGCGACGGCCGTCATCGAGCACCGCTTCCACCGCCGGATTGCCGCGCGAGAGCGCGTTGCCGACCACCACCTCATCGCAATCAGCGCTGATATTGCTGGGCAGATAGCCTTGCGACAGCGTGATCCCCAGTGTTTCCAGCTGGGTGGACATCGGCGGATACACCGCCTGGTCGCTGCCTTCGACCTGGTGACCGAGCTCGCGGGCCAAGGCGGCCACACCGCCCATGAAAGTACCGGCAATGCCGAGGATATGGATCTTGCTCATGCCGGCGATTGTCGCCGATGCGTTCACGCCCGGGTACCGCCCTTCCGGAATACCTACCCGTATGTAGGGGATTACCTGATACCGCGTTCAGCCAATCGGACCCAGAATGCGCCACGCCAGCCGCAGTATCCCTCAGGTCCTACTCCCCAAGAGGCCATCCCCAGGGAGCTCATGCTGCGGGGCTCTGAGCAAGCCCATCTGCTGGCCTCTACAAATGCAAACGCCCGGATCCATCACTGGATCCGGGCGTTTGCGTCTGGGCGGTCGTGGCCGTTGCCCGCCACAGCCGCCAGCGGATCAGCGCTTGATCGCGGCCAGGATGCGGGCCAGCACTTCGTCCAGCGCACCGACGCCATCGACGCGGGCCAGGGTGCCCTTGGCGGCGTAGAAATCGATCACCGGTGCGGTCGAATCGTTGTAGACCTGCAGACGCTGGCGCACCGATTCCGGGTTGTCATCGGCGCGGCCCTGCTCCTGGGCGCGGCCGGCGATGCGCTCGACCAGCAGCTCGGTCGGCACATCCAGCTGCACGATCGCATCCAGCGGCTGGCCCAGCTTGGCCAGCAGTTCGCCCAGCGCGTTGGCCTGGGCCACGTTGCGCGGGTAACCGTCGAGGATGAAACCCTTGGCGGTGTCGGCCTGCGACAGGCGCGATTCGAGCATGCCCAGCAGGATGTCGTCGGACACCAGGTTGCCGGCGTCCATCACCGCCTTGGCCTGCTTGCCCAGCTCGGTGCCGGCGGCCACTTCGGCGCGCAGCAGATCACCGGTGGAGATGTGCGGAACCTGCAGTTGTTCCTTCAGGCTCGTCGCCTGCGTGCCCTTGCCCGAACCGGGCGGTCCCAACAGAACCAATCGCATTCCTGACTCCCATATGTTTGAGGATGATGTCTTTCAGGGACGGACAGCGGCGTTAGACTCAGGGGCCGATTCACGCTGCACCGCAATATGCGCAGCTTACCGCATCCGGCCAATGTCCCGGAATGTCCCCCGCCCGGAGAGTTTTACCCATGTCCCAAGGCACCCTGCTGTACGCCCAGTCCGGTGGCGTGACCGCCGTCATCAACGCTACCGCCTCGGCCGTCATCACTGAAGCAAGGTCTAAGAAAATCAAGGTATTGGCCGCGCGGAACGGCATCCTGGGTGCGCTGCGCGAGGAACTGATCGACACCTCGAAGGAGTCGGCCGCCAGTATTGCCGCGCTCGCCCACACGCCGGGCGGCGCCTTCGGCTCGTGCCGCTACAAGCTCAAATCGCTGGATGCGGACCGGGCCAAATACGAGCGCCTGCTGGAGGTGTTCAAGGCCCATGACGTGCGCTGGTTCCTCTACAACGGCGGCAACGATTCGGCCGACACCGCGCTGAAGGTCTCGCAGCTGGCCAAGGAGTACGGCTACCCGCTGACCTGCGTGGGCGTGCCCAAGACCATCGACAACGACCTGGCGGTGACCGACACCTGCCCCGGCTTCGGCTCGGCCGCCAAGTACACCGCCATCTCGGTGCGTGAGGCCGCGCTGGATGTGGCCGCAATGGCCGAAACCTCCACCCGCGTGTTCATCTACGAGGCGATGGGCCGCCATGCCGGTTGGCTGGCCGCAGCCGCCGGTCTGGCTGGCGAAAACCCCGACGACGCACCGCAGATCATCCTGCTGCCGGAGCGTGCCTATGACGAAGCAAAATTCCTGGCCAAGGTGAAGCAGGTGGTGGCCAAGGTCGGTTTCTGCGTGGTGGTGGCCAGCGAGGGCATCCAGACCGCCGACGGCCAGTTCGTCGCCGATGCCGGGGGCGCCACCGATTCGTTCGGCCACACCCAGCTCGGCGGCGTCGCCTCGTACCTGGCCGGCAAGGTCAAGGCCGAACTCGGCTACAAGGTGCACTGGACCCTGCCCGACTACCTGCAGCGCTCGGCCCGCCATATCGCGTCCAAGACCGACTGGGAACAGGCGCAGGCCGTGGGCAAGGCGGCCGTGCAGTTCGCACTGAAGGGACACAGCGCGGTGATGCCGGTGATCGTGCGCAGCTCGGATGCGCCTTACCGCTGGAAGATCGAAGCAGCGCCGTTGTCGAAGATCGCCAATCACGAAAAGAAGATGCCGGCCGGCTTCATCCGCAAGGACGGTTTCGGCATCACCGAGAAGGCACGCCGCTACCTGCAGCCGCTGATCCGCGGCGAGGCGCCACTGCCATATGGGCGCGATGGCCTGCCCAAGTACGTGACGCTGAAGAATGTGGCGGTGACCAAGAAGCTGCCGGCGTGGGAAGGCTGAGCACGATGTATCCGCGCGTTGGCCTTTGGGCGTTGCTGATGCTGCTGGTGTGCTGGACGCTACCGGCATCGGCTTACACGCCACAGGACGGCGACATCGTGTTCCACACCTCGACCTCCAGCCAGAGCGTGGCGGTGCAGGCCGCCACGCATTCGCCCTACAGCCACATGGGCATCGTGCTGCTGCGCGGCGGTGTCCCCCACGTGCTGGAAGCCGTGCAACCGGTGCGCTACACGCCACTGCAGGCCTGGCTCGACCGTGGCAGGCAAGGCCGCTATGTGATCAAACGGCCCGCAACGCCGCTGGATGCCAACGCCAAGGCACGCCTGCAGCGCGCGGCCACGCCCTACCTCGGCAAACCCTACGACCTGACCTTCGAGTGGTCCGACCAGCGCATCTACTGCTCCGAACTGGTGTGGAAGCTGTACCGCGATGCCACCGGCATCCGCCTGGCACCGCTGGCGCGGCTGGACAGCTTCGACCTGCAGGCACCGGCCGTGCGGGCCAAACTGCGCGAGCGCTATGGCGCGAACATCCCACGGGACGAACCGGTGATTTCGCCGGCGGCCATCTTCGCCTCACCCATGCTGGTCACCGTGGACCAGCGCTGAGGCCCGAGTGTCCGGCCCGTTGAAACGGGCGGACACCTTTCACGCGTTCAACGGGTGCAGGCGGCGCCTTCCACCGACAACCGGGCCGAGTACGCCGGCAGCGCTGCCAGCTTGCCGGCGGCAGCCTGCGTCTTGGCATCGCCCAGATAGACCCGGTTCTGGCCCTGACCATCCAGCGCGACCTGCTGTCCAGCCGGCTTGCGCCACACCTCCACCTGCGCCTGTCGTGAGCGGCAGGCGGCCGATGGAATACGCACGACTTCATTGAGCTTCCAGCCGGCCGCATCGCTGGGCGTGACCCTGGCGAAATCCAGAAACACCGCACGCGGCTGGCATTGCGCACTGGTGCGTACCAGCTGCATGTCATAGGGACTGGCCGCGTCTCCGGTAAAACGCCCTTCGATACGGGTGCAGGCCTCGGGAATCTGCCGCACGGTGTGCACCGCACCATCGGCTTGCGCACTGCCCGCGGGGCGTTCGATCTCCGGTTTGGCGCTGGCGGCAAGCACCGGCAACGGCAGCGCGGTGAACAGGATCAGGACAGCGGCGGCTTTCATCATTGTCGGTTCCGTATCGGAAAGGGGCCGACGCTGCCAGCGTGGTGCTGAACCCCAGGGCAAGGACGGGGCCGGCTGGCGGTGCAGACAGCTGCCAGTCATACTCGGACCGCTCCAGGATTGTTTGAACACCGCGACACGTACCACAGCCGCCTGCGGCCCCGGGTCTGTTCCAGTGCTTCGTTCTGCCCGGCGTGTCCCCGCTTCATCCACTGCTGGATGGCATCCATCAACGTTGTTGGAGGGGTCATGCTCGAACAGTACGGTCTTGTGCTTTCGCTGGTCTGCGCCGCGGTCGCCATCGTCTACGGCATCATTTCGGCCCAATGGGTCCTACGCCAACCTGCCGGCAACGCCCGCATGCAGGAAATCGCCGCCGCCATCCAGGAAGGCGCGCGGGCCTATCTCAACCGACAGTACCTGACCATCGCCATCGCCGGCGTGGTGCTGTTCGTGCTGGTCGGTTTGTTCCTCAGCTGGTACACCGCGATTGGTTTTGCGATCGGCGCGGTGCTGTCCGGTGCGGCCGGCTACATCGGCATGAACGTGTCGGTGCGGGCCAACGTGCGCACCGCCGAGGCCGCCCGCAACGGCCTGCGCGCGGCGATGGATGTGGCGTTCCGCGGTGGCGCGATCACCGGCATGCTGGTGGTCGGGCTGGGCCTGCTGGGCGTGGCCGGCTACTACCTGGTGTTGCAGAAGCTGGGCCTGAGTCAGGCCGACAACCTGCACGCGCTGGTCGGGCTGGCCTTCGGCAGCTCGCTGATCTCGATCTTCGCGCGGCTGGGCGGCGGCATCTTCACCAAGGGGGCGGATGTGGGCGCGGACCTGGTCGGCAAGGTCGAGGCCGGCATTCCCGAGGACGACCCGCGCAACCCGGCGGTGATCGCCGACAATGTGGGGGACAACGTCGGCGATTGCGCCGGCATGGCCGCCGATCTGTTCGAGACCTATGCGGTGACGGTGATCGCCACCATGCTGCTGGGCGGCATGATGATGGCCGAGGTCGGCCGCAACGCGGTGCTGTTTCCGCTGGTGCTGGGCGGGGTGTCGATCATCGCCTCGATCATCGGCGCCTTCTTCGTCAAGGTGAAGCCGGGCGGCTCGATCATGGGCGCGCTGTACAAGGGCGTGATCGTCTCGGCGGTGCTGGCCGCGATCGCGTTCTGGCCGGTCACCACCCAGCTGATGGCCGATTCACCCTATGGCGCGATGAATCTGTACATCTGCGCGTTGATCGGACTGGTGCTCACCGGTCTGATCGTGTGGATCACCGAGTACTACACCGGCACCCAGTACAAGCCGGTGCAGCACGTGGCGCAGGCCTCGACCACCGGCCATGGCACCAACATCATCGCCGGGCTCGGGGTGTCGATGAAGTCCACCGCGCTGCCGGTGGTGGCCGTGTGCGCCGCAATCTGGTTTTCCCACCTGCATGGCGGCCTGTACGGCATCGCCATCGCCGCCACCGCGATGCTGTCGATGGCCGGCATGATCGTGGCGCTGGACGCTTACGGCCCGATCACCGACAACGCCGGCGGTATCGCCGAGATGGCCGAACTGCCGCCCGAAATCCGCGAGATCACCGATCCGCTCGATGCGGTCGGCAACACCACCAAGGCGGTGACCAAGGGCTATGCGATCGGCTCGGCGGCGCTGGCCGCGCTGGTGCTGTTTGCCGATTACACGCACAACCTGCAGCTGGCCAACCCGGGCGCGGTCTTCGCCTTCGACCTGTCCGACCACACCGTGATCATCGGCCTGCTGATCGGCGGCCTGATCCCGTACCTGTTCGGGGCGATGGCGATGGAAGCGGTGGGCCGCGCCGCCGGCGCGGTGGTGGAGGAAGTGCGTCGCCAGTTCCGCGACATCCCCGGCATCATGCAGGGCACTGGCAAACCGGACTACTCCCGTGCAGTGGACATGCTGACCCGCTCGGCGATCCGGGAAATGATCGTGCCCTCGCTGCTGCCGGTGGCGGTGCCGGTGGTGGTCGGCCTGCTCCTGGGACCGAAAGCCCTGGGCGGCCTGCTGATCGGCACCATCGTCACCGGCCTGTTCGTGGCGATCTCGATGACCACCGGTGGCGGTGCCTGGGACAACGCCAAGAAGTACATCGAGGACGGCCACTTCGGCGGCAAGGGCAGCGACGCCCACAAGGCGGCGGTGACCGGCGATACGGTGGGCGACCCGTACAAGGACACCGCCGGCCCGGCGATCAACCCCTTGATCAAGATCATCAACATCGTCGCGCTGCTGCTGGTGCCGTTGCTGTAGAGACTCCGCAAGCCATTGTTTATGAAGGACAGGACACCCCGCTCCGGCGGGGTGTCCTGTTTCCAGGGGCGGGCGTGATGCAGTGCAATAGGCGCCAGCGTAGAATGGGCGTTTTCCCCAAACATCACGATTCGGAGTCAGCGCAATGAGCCTGAAACTTGTCTCGCCGGGCAAGAACCCGCCGGAAGAAATCAACGTCATCGTCGAGATTCCGAAGGATTCGGAGCCGGTAAAGTACGAAATGGACAAGGAAAGCGGCGCGATCTTCGTTGACCGCATCCTCTCCACGCCGATGCGCTACCCCTGCAACTACGGTTTCGTGCCGCAGACCCTGTGTGGCGACGGCGACCCGGCCGACGTGCTGGTGGTGCTGCCGCTGCCGCTGGTACCGGGCTCGGTCGTGCGCTGCCGTCCGGTGGGCGTGCTGAAAATGAGTGATGAAGCCGGCAGCGATGAGAAAATCCTGGCCGTGCCGGTGGCCAAGATCTTCAACGGCTATGCCCATGTGGAAGACATCCAACAGGTCTCCAGCCACTGGCTGGAGCGCATCGGTCACTTCTTCGAGCACTACAAGGATCTGGAGAAGGGCAAGTGGGTCAAGATCGAAGGCTGGGGCGACGCCGCCGAAGCCAAGAAGATCCTGGTGGAAGCCCACCAGACCTTCCTGGCCCAGCAGGAACAGCAAGGCTGATCCTGCCGCCTGCAGCGACAGTGATCACGTTTCATATCTGTAGCGCATGACCCTGTTACGGGGTTCGGCTACATTGACAGGCCGGTTTTCCCGGCCTGTTTCCGTTGTGGCCAAGTAACTGTATTTTTCTGGGGAAAGTGTCTTGCGTATCCTGCTTGTCGGCGATGAAGCCAGTCTGTCGAACGAACTTTTCGAGTACGTCAGCGATCTTGGAGAGGATTGGCAGCTGCAGACCGCCCCGGATGGCAATGCCGCCATCGCCGCAGTGGCGACCTCGGCCGTGGATGCCGTCATCGTAGCCCCGGTGCTGGCCGATCTCACCCCGGCCACCTTGCTGGGCCAGATCCGCACGCTGCGCCCGGAAACCATCCGCATCGCGCTGATCGATACCGACAGCAGCCAGCGCTCCCCCTCGGCCCGCATCATCGGCGTGGCCCATCGCTTTCTGCCATTGCCGTTGGCGCCGGAAGTGCTGCTGGAGGCCCTCACCAGCCTGGAAGAGCTGCGCGAACTGCTCGACAGCCCGCGTCTGCGCACTTCCATCGGCCGCATCGAGAAGCTGCCCTCCCCGCCCCATCTGTACCTGAGCCTGATGCAGGCGCTGGAAGAGAACGAAGACAGTGATGCCAGCGAGATCGCCAAGCTGGTGGCGGCCGATCCGGCCATCGCCGCCAAGGTGCTGCAGCTGTCCAATTCGGCCTTCTTCAACAATGGCCGCGCCATCTCCGACCTGCGTGGCGCGGTGACCCGGCTGGGGCTGTCGACGCTGCGCGACCTGGTGCTGGCCAGTGAGGTTTTCTCGCTGGCCGCCATTTCAGCCGCCGAACGCAACGCCCTGCAGTCCCGCGCGCTGCTGGCCTCACGGCTGGCCGCAAAGATGCTGCCCGCCTCCAGTGCCGAGCTGGGCGCCACCGCCGCACTGCTGGCCGACATCGGCCTGCTGCTGCCCGGTGTACGCAACGAGCGCAGCGAGGCTCTGGCCGACGGTGACGACCGCCCGGGCCATGCCGAAGCCGGCGCCTATCTGCTTGGGCTGTGGGGCCTGCCGATGCCGATCATCGAAGCCGTCGCCTTCCACCTTCAACCCCAGCGGTCGACCGTGCGCAGTTTCTGGGTGAGCGGCGCGGTGCATGTGGCCACCGCACTGGCCGGCGGCACGGCGGTCGACGAGCAGTACCTGACCCGTACCGGGGTGATTTCCAAGCTTGAAGGCTGGCGCGAGCTGGCGGCCGATCTGGCCGGACTCAGCGTCGAGGCCTGACCCCCCGCCGGGCAGCACAGCGAAACGGCCGCCCCTGGGCGGCCTTTTTGGTATCTGCCTGCGGCCCCTCCAGCCACCGGGATAGCCGTTCAAGTCCGGACGGGAGGCGGCACGCAGGCGCTGTTGCATCCGGGACAGGTCCATAGAAAAGGGGTGGGCCTTGCGGCCCACCCCTTGGTCTTGCGTCACAGAAATCCGATGGATCAGAACTTCTGGGTGTACTTCAGGTACAGGAAGCGACCGATGTCGAAGCCGCCGTAGTACGCGAAGGCGCTGTTCGGCGCCGAGTACTGCAGCGCGCCACGGTGGTTGAACAGGTTGTTCGCACCGATGGCAACGGTGGCATTCCACGGCGCCTTGTAGCTGACCTGCAGGTCGTGGAAGGTGTTCGAACCGGTGGTACGCAGCGGAGCCTTCTCACCGTTTTCATAACGGTTCGGCAGGTCACACCAGCCCTCGGCGGTGGTGATGCAGGTTTCCTTCATGCCCGAGAAGTAGCGCGCGGTGTAGTTCACACCGAAATCGCCGTACTCCCAGTTCACGCCCACGTTCGAACGCACGCGGAAGATACCCGGCGAACCGACGTTGCCGATGATGATCTTGTCACCGGCCTTGTTCTGGCCGACTTCGTCGTACTTGGCGGTGTAGGTGGTCTGCCAATCCAGCGAGATCTGGCCGATAGCCAGTTCCGGCAGACGGTACTTCACACCCAGGTCGTAGCCTTCGGTTTCCATCTGACCCAGGTTGGCCAGTCCGTAGAACATCTCGGTGATGTGACCATCGGCGGCGCGCACGATACCGGCACAACGGCTGCTGTCACCCAGCACATAGCAATCGCGCAGGATGCGGGTGACGCTGTCGGAGATGATCATGTCCTTGATCTGGTAGTTGTACCAGTCAAGCGAGATGTCCAGACCCTGCACCCAGCGCGGGCTCCACACCAGACCCACGGTCTTGCTGGTGGAGGTTTCCGGCTTCAGGTTCGGGTTGGAACCGGAAATGAACTGGTCCGGGGTAGCGCACGGCCAGGTGGTGCAGGGCTCCGAGCCCTGGCCCAACTGCACGTAGTCCGGAGCCACGCCAGCCGCGGTGCAGGCGGCATTGCCGGCAACACTGCCGGCCACGCCGACCGAGCACGGATCGGTGTAACGCTCGAAGCTGGCACTGATGCCACCGTACATGTTGTCGATCGACGGAGCGCGGAAGCCCTCGGCGTAGGTGCCACGGACCAGCAGTTCATCCAGCGGACGCCAGGTGACACCGAACTTGCCGTTCACGGTGTCGCCGAAGTTGCTGTAGTCCGAGTAACGGCCGGCAACGTTGATGGTCAGTTCCTTGGCGAAAGCCATGTCGGCCAGCACCGGGATGTTCAGCTCGAGGTAGACCTCGTCCAGGTCGTACTTGCCGTTGGTGGTGCTCTGCGCCAGACCGGTGTACTGGCCCGACTGCATGAACGCATCCGGCACGTAGCGTGCGTCTTCTTCGCGGTGCTCGATACCGACGGCGAAGCCCAGGTCACCGGCCGGCAGGGTCATGATCGAACCAGCCAGGTCAGCGGTGAACGCGGTGGTCTTGGAGACACCGGTGGTGGTGAAGGTCGGGAACAGGAATTCCTGCAGATCCTTGTCCGCCAGCGAACCCGGGCCAGCCACGCCGATCGGCAGCAGCGGATTCCAGGCCAGGCAGCCGTCGATCGGCTTGGCGGCGGTGCCGCAACGGGCAACGCCATTGGCGTCGATGAACGACGGACCCAGCGCCTGACGTGCAGCGATCAGGCTCATGTCACCGTGGTTGCTCTTGACCGACTCGTTGCGGTTGAACAGCGCACCGACATTCCAGTCGAACGACTTGCCGGCGAAATCGAAGAAGCCGCTGACCGACGGCGCGAAGCGCAGGGTCTTGAGCTGGCTGTCGGTGGTACGCGGCACTTCCGAAAGACGGCGACGGAACTGAATCTGCTCACCAGTCGGGTTGAACACCGAGTCGGCGGACATCGGGGTGTTGATAGCAGCCTGCGCCGACTGGTACGGGTAACCGGCGATCTGCTGGTCGGTATTACGCTCGTTGTACAGGATGTCCGCGTTGAACGAGATGTTGTCGGTGAAGTCGTAGGTGCCGTTGACATAGACCGACTTGCGCTCGATACCGGTCTGCAGGCTCATCTCGGTATTGGCGTTGGTGTACTCACCTTGGGTGATCGGGTGGTAATCCGCAACGTTGTTCGGATTGCCGCCTTCGTTCAGGGTGCACCATGCATCGGCGCCGCCCGGGCCGCACGGGCCGAACCAGCTGCCCTTGTTGGTCACAGCACTCCAGTCAGCCGGAGTCGAATTCGGACCCTTGCCGCCGTCACGCGAGTACCAGCGGTCACCGGCCATCACCGGATCCTGCTTGCTGTACTCGGCCGACAGGGTCAGGCTGCCACGCTCGCCGGTGGCACCCATGGTGAAGGAGTACTGCTCCAGGTCACCGTCGCCTTCGCCGTACTGGCCGATATGGACGTTTGCTTCGGCGCCGTCGAAGTTCTTGCGGGTGATCACGTTGACCACGCCGGCGATGGCGTCCGAACCGTAGATGGCCGAGGCACCGTCCTTCAGGACTTCAATGCGCTCGATGGCCGACATCGGGATCTGGCTCAGATCCTGGTAGCCACCAGAGGTGGCGCCCAGGCGCTTGCCGTTCATCAGTACCAGGGTGCGGTTGGCGCCCAGGTTGCGGATGTCGATGTAGTAGCCACCCACATTCTCGCCCGAAGCCAGCGATTCCGAACGCGAGATGGCCGGGGAGCCGGCCGAGGTCATGTTCTGCAGCACGTCGGCAACCGAAGTGAAGCCCTGCTTTTCCAGGTTTTCACGGCTCAGCGTCAGGATCGGCTGCTGGGTCTCCATGTTGGCACCGCGGATGCGCGAGCCGGTGACTTCCAGGCGGTCCAGCGTGGTGGCGCCAGCAGCGGCGTCCTGCGCCGAGGCAAAAGCCGGGGTCAGCGCAATGGCAATGCCGGCCGGGAGCAAGCCCAACCGCACAGCGGGAGTACGAAAATTCATCAATCTCTCCGATTACGTTAGTGGTGCGTTAAACACCCCTGAACGTTACGTTCGAGTCGCATCGTTTTATTTGCGCAACCCAATCGGAAACTTTGCCGATTCTGGCGGCAACATTTCCATCGCCTCGCGGTAGCGGGTGGCCGAGGTGCCGTACTTGGAGCGGAATGCCCGCGCAAAGCTGCAGCAATTGTCAAAGCCACTGGCAGCGGCCACTTCACCGATCATCATGTCGGTATCGCGCAGCAACATGGCCGCACGTTCAAGACGCAGGCGTGCAGACAACGACTGCGGACTTTCCTCATACAGGCTCTGGAACGTCTTGGACAGGTACCAGCTGGAGAAGTTGGTCAGCTCGGCCAGTTCACCGATACGCACCACCCGGTGGCTGTTGCCTTCCAGGTACATGCGCGCCCGCTGCATCCGCCCGAACACCTGCCGCTTGCGCATCCGTGACCGTCCCGGGCACCGCTGCACGCCACCGGACATCTCCCGCTGCAGCGAGGCGATATGCAGCAGCAACGGCCGCAGGTGATGGATGCTGGTACCCGGCCCTTGCGCTTCGCGCCATAGGCGCAGTGCCAGCCGGGCCTCGGCCTGGGTCATGCGGCCACGGCCGGTATAGACGCTGCTGTCGGCCAGCGTTCCGAGCATGCGCAGCGCGTCACTGTCGAGGCTCACACCGATACACATCCCATCGCGCCCGGCCTGGATCAGCGGCCGCGACTCCTTCTCGAACGCGATCCACTCACGCTGGCGCAAGCGGAACTTGCCTTCCTTGGACTCCACCCAGGCGCTGCCACGCAACTGCAACCACACCGTGAACACCGTTCCGGAGGTCTGCAGACTGCCCAGCCGGGCAACTCCCACGCAATTGGGTCGCACGCCCTCTTCAACCTGCTTCTCGAATGACACCGACTGGCCGCGATCGACCCAGGATACCTGCCGCATGTGACACACCATCATTTGCCGTCAATGGCCGATGGTTTTGCCAACTCTGGCGCCCCGGGTCAGGAAGTTCCGGCGAGTTTGCTCCGAAAATTTCCGGACGCCACTTGCGAAAGAATCACGAAAGCGGTTTTTTCAACCAGGGCAACCACTTGGCTGCACCAAGCGAAGGCCACGGCACACGCTCCGCTACCGGCATCAGACCGATATCGGTGCCATCGGCGATGGCCAAAGCGACATAAACGGCGCTGCCATCGGGTGCCATGCTCAAACCGTTGCGCGATCCGTAGCGTCGCGCGTCCAGACACAGGCTGCGATCCGGCTGCTCAATGGCGGTGAGCTGACTGGCACAGTCCGGAGCGATATGCAGATAGTGCACGTGGCCGGTGCCCGTCACCGCCCACGTGCGATAACGCCAGCGCGTAGGCGCCTCCGTGCTGAGCAGCCTGATACTGCTCTGGGCCAACGTCGGGCCCACCTGCCACAAGCCGGCGTGCGCCAGCCGCGTGAACAGAACACGATCTCCTGCCCTGTCCAGCCGTACCTGGGACACCCCCTCCATCGAGGCAAGGCGCCGCCATGGCTGCTGCCGGCGGTCGAACAGGGTCAACCGCATCCGGTCATCGTTGTCGCGCTCGAGCACCAGCACGCTGCCCGGTTGTGATCCATAGATCGCCTGCAACGGCTCATGCACCGGCACCGGCAATTTCTTCCAGTGCCCCTCTTCGGGCGTCACCTCATAGATGCCGGGCATGCCCTCGCCGTCACGCCCGGCAACCAGCAGGCTGTGGCCATCGGCGGACCAGTCCATCGGCTGCCGCGCTTCCGGACGGAAACCTTCGATCACCTGCAACGAATCGGGATCATCCAGCCTTCCCCACCAAAGCGCGAACGTGCCCGAGCGGTTGGAGGTGAATGCAAGGCGTTTGCCGTCTGGTGAAACCATCGGCTGACCGTCCCGCCCCGAGGATGCGAACAACCGCTGCGGCTTGCCGCCTTGCTCTCCCAATGGAAACCGGAACAGCGCGTACCTGGGGTGGTCCCGCTTGAACGCCAGGCTGCGTCCCTGCCGCGACACCGACGGGCTGTCGGCGTCATCCACGCCCAGATCACGCAGCATGCCGGTTGTCACATCCAGGCGATACAGACGGGACTCGCTGTCCACACGTCGGCCGAACACCAACTCGGTCGCGCCGAGCCAGCTCCAGCCGCGTATTTCCGCCGCATCCTCGGTCACACGCCTGGCGTTGCGACCATCGGCATCCATCACCCACAGATCCCCCACCTGCGGATTGCGCACGAAACCGATCCGCTTGCCATCGGGCGAGTAACGCGGCGCGTAGTCGAAATCGTCATTGCCCGTTTCATAGCGCAACGACGGCCAACGGCCGGATACCAGATCCAGTACCCGGATACCCCGGCTGGCTTGGCTGCCTGTCATCGAGCCGAAGAGCAGGCTGCGCCCGTCCGGCGACCAGTCGAAGCTGAGCATCTCGGTGCCATCACAACGCGCCACCCGCCGCGCACTGCCCCCTGTCGCCGACACCAGCAACACCTCGCACATGTCCCCCGGATGGAACCGCGCGAATGCGATCTCGCGCCCATCCGGCGACCATGCCGGAAAGCGGTCCGAAGCCTTTGCAGGCGGCGCGACAAGCGGCGCGGCGGCGGTATTGCCCGTGCTCTGTATCCACAGACTGGAAAGCCCCTCCTCCTCCTTGGCGAACACCACCAGCGAACCGTCGGGCGACAGGGCCGGACTGGTCTCGAAGGCTGCGGTAGAGGTGATGAGCCGGTAGGGGCGCTCCGGGCTACCCACCACACGGGTACCACGGGTGTTGACCACATCCGGATCGGCAACCGCCGGCGCGGTCCACAACAACCAGAACATCACCACCGTACTGGCCAGCAGCGCCAGGCCGACAGCGATCAACACCTGGCGTCGCAGCCGCCGGCGTATCGAGCGTCTGGGCACATCGGCCGCATGCGTTGCGCCAGCTTGCGCGCCGTGAACCAGCGCCGTTTCGCTTAACGGCGACCGTCCCGCAGGAATAGAACCCTGGCCCTCCCACGACACCGGTGCCAGCAAGCGGTAACCGGTCTTGGCGATGGTTTCGATATATGCCGCGCCATCAATTCCGCTCTCGCCCGAAGTGAAGGCCTTGCGCAAATGCGTGACCGCCTGGGTGAGCACATCGTTGGTCGGCATGGTGTCCGGCCACACCTCGGCGAACAGCTCATCACGCGTGACGACCTGGCCGGCCTTGCGGACCAGCACCAGCAGCACTCCGATACTTTTGGGCGTCAATCGGCGCAACCGCCGTGCGCCGGGCACATGCACCTCACGCGAGGACAGCACCACGACACATTCACCGATCAGCAAGCGATCGGACACCGGTTTTTCGTTGTTGGGTATATCCATGCCACTCAGGGAAGGAATTGCCGGAGGACACAATCCTGTGTCCGCCCCCTGGAAGCAGGGCTACCAGTGAACCGCCAAAGTCCGCAAACGGCGTCAACGCAAAGCGCAAATGAATTAGATCGAGCAAATATTAGCCTATCGAGGTTCCTCGCGTATCCACGCGGGACGACATCAGGCTCTCTCTCGCCGACGAATACACATAATCTGCTGCAAAATTCGCGCCTCCGGGCGCGAAATTTTTATCTGGCGTTCATTTTTTTCCGGCTTTGTGGATCGTCAGTCCGACCAGTCGGGAAACAACCAGAGCCACATACATCACGCCTGAAAACTGCTCCAGCATCACCAGCGCGCGGGCCTGCGGCAGCACCGGTACGACATCACTCAGGCCCACTCCCGAGAGCAAGCTGAAGCTGAGATAAAGCAGCTCCGTCCACGTCCGGAAATCGCCCTCGCTGGTGGCGACAAAGCTGCCCGGGATCCAGTGTTGGCAGACCGAAAACGCGAAAGCGAATGCCCAGGCCAG
The DNA here is from genome assembly GCF_056760315.1 of Stenotrophomonas sp. STEN014. Taxonomy (NCBI): domain Bacteria; kingdom Pseudomonadati; phylum Pseudomonadota; class Gammaproteobacteria; order Lysobacterales; family Lysobacteraceae; genus Stenotrophomonas; species Stenotrophomonas sp. STEN014. The sequence continues at coordinate 119,005 of NZ_JBRREN010000011.1, forward strand.
CAGGGTGAAGGTCGCGCCGGCGGCGAACAGCTCATCGCGGGTGACCTTGTGATCCTGCAACATGTAGGCGATCAGGCTCCATGTCGTATAGAAGTACAGCAGACATTCGAATACCTGCGCCACCATCGTCACCGAATAGCGATCTAGCAAGGCGCCGGCGACCGAGAAAATCACCGCCGGTATCGCCAGCACCAGTGCAATCCAGATGGTGAGTGGACTGCGACGCACCACCCACACCGACAAGCCCAGCACCGCCATGCCGAAGGCGCCGAACACCGCACGTCCTGCCGGCATGTTTTCCATCACCGGATACAGCAGCACGCCCAGCAGCTGCACGCCCAGCAACCAGGCAGACGGGTGCTTGCGTGCCAGTACGATCCATCTCAGCTGGGCGCGCGCGAAAGCACCTGACATCCTCGCCATGCGACGGGACTCTAGGGGGTGGCGGCGGCCGCACGATAGGGGTACTCGGCAAATATCGCCGCCACGGCCGCGTCGATCCGCTCGCCGCGACGCTGCGCATCGGAACGGCCGACGGTGCCAACCGCGATGCCTTCCCAGACCAGCCGCTTCAGACGGGCATCGATCACATCCACATTGAGTGTGCCCTCGGTGTACTGGTACACATCGGTACGGTCACGCCAGTAAGGCACAGCCACATAGCCGCGGGCGCGATAGCTGTAGTAATAGTCGTAGTCCACTTCCGGCATCGTGGTGACACGCGTCTTGTCCTGCAGGTACGCGTTGAGGTTCACCCACAAATCCGGATTGCGCTCATCGAACACATAACCACGTGCCTCCATCTGGGTGCGGACCGCTGCACGGATGCGGTTGCTGGTGATGGTGGTGTAACCGTGCTGCTCCAGCGCCAGCGGTGTGTAGAACGCGAAACTGCGGTAGCGCGAGAAGTCCGCGCTGGGATCCGCCTGGCTGGCCACACGCGGGGTGCTGGCGCAGGCGGCGAGCATCAGTACCAAGGACAGCCCGACAAGCCGGAAAACGGTGCGAAGTTCCATGACGACTTCCCAGTGGTGGACGGAAGAACGCTAGCACGTCCAACCGGTGGCGGCAGTCAAACAGCCGCCGGATGGCTGTGCCCGGACCTCCGGGCAGTGGCAGGGGCTGGAAAGGGATAACCGGGCCCACGCACGGGGACTTGAGGGTCTCCGCCCTGCCGGTGTGTGGCGCCCCCACCCCGTCCACGGCTTGCCCGATCACACGATCCCGCTGCCCCGGGTGAGGGTGACCTGACTGGGATGCGTCACCCAATGCAATGTCCTCGCAGCGGACTCATCGCCCCATCGGCATAGCCGCGCAACGCAACGCAGGACGGTGCCGTGTCAGCCGGTCACCGCCGCACCACGCCCCGTCATCGACCGCTAACAAAATGGTGACATTCCGTTCAGTAGCATGATGATCGTCGCGCCAATTCCAGTGGCCCTACTCCGGGCTCGCCTGCAGCGCCTTGCCGCGCCTGCCCGCGGAGAACCCCCTGCTGCGCAGATCCCGGCCCAGCTCCCTTCAATCCCTTTGACTGGAGAAGCTCCTTTATGGTGTTTCGTGTCTCCATCGCACTGGTTGCCCTGCTAGTGCTCATCGCCGGTATCGCACCCGGTCCGTTCAACGAGGTGGTGCAGACCGCGCTGACCGAGGTGGTACGCGGCGCCGGCTGGCTGTATCTGCTGATCGTTTTTCTGACGCTGCTGTTCCTGCTGTATCTGGCCTTCGGCCGGCTGGGCAACCTGCGCATCGGCGGCGAGGATGCCGAACCGGATTTCTCCCGCGCCAGCTGGCTGTCGATGCTGTTTGCCGCCGGCATGGGAATCGGCCTGGTGTTCTGGGGTGCCGCCGAGCCGATCTCGCACTTCGTTACTCCGCCCGAGGGCCTGCCAGCGCAAAGCATGGACGCGGCGCGCGCTTCGATGCGCTATGCGTTCTTCCACTGGGGCCTGCACCCCTGGGCAATCTATGCGCTGATCGGGCTGGCGATGGCCTGGTTCCAGTACAACCGCAATGGACGGGGACTGATCAGCGACATGCTGCAACCGGTCATCGGACATCATCACCGCGGCTGGTTCGGCAAGCTGGTGAACATCACCGCTGTGGTGGGCGCCCCCCACGGGCCGGGGCCGGCAAAGGGGGGTTGGGGCAGCCCCGTGGCCGCCCGCCGGGCCACGGGGTGAGGGGTGTGGCGCCCGGGCCCCTGGGACCTGTGCCGCCGCGGGGGGGGGGGCG
>NZ_JBRREN010000012.1:0-96291 GCF_056760315.1 Stenotrophomonas sp. STEN014
AGAAGGCACTCGGCGGGCTCACACCGGAAGCCTATGCCAAAACCTTGGCCGCCTCGGATACCCTAACCGCGGACTCCAAAGCCGACCGCTACTGAAAGCGGGGGGACGTCGGACCGGCCTGTTGCCACCCCTGGGCATCTGGAAGGGAATCGGAATTGGATCGTGATCCTCGTACAGGCAATGGAGCGCCGCAACGCGTGCCGCGATGGCGAAGCACCCTGCGGCCGCGGATACCGGTTGCTCCGGGGGATCGCGTGGCCACTTTCTTGCGGTCGTTGAGGGGACGCCGGCACGCCCTGCGGGATGTGCCTCTTGGCGAATAAAAAAACCGGGCGTAGAATCGCCCTCACCGTTTGGGGCGGTAGCTCAGCTGGGAGAGCGTCGCGTTCGCAATGCGAAGGTCGGGAGTTCGATCCTCCTCCGCTCCACCAAACACCCGCAAAGCGCCGCATCAGAAGATGCGGCGCTTTGCGTTTGCGTGTCTGCGCACGCGGTGTGTGGGCCTCTGGATGGCGTGGATGCCTTTGCCGAATCGGTCGTTTGGAATGGATTCGCGCGGATGTGAAAATTTTTGTGAAATTCGCTTGCCCAAATCGAAATGCATCCGTAATATGCACGTCCTCGCCGGCGACAACGCCAACGAGAAAAAAGTGGCCGAGTAGCTCAGTTGGTAGAGCAGGGGATTGAAAATCCCCGTGTCGGCGGTTCGATTCCGTCCTCGGCCACCAAAGAATTCAAGGGCTTGCAGAAATGCAGGCCCTTTTCTTTTGTCTCCGCCTCGATCTGTTTGCCGTTCGTTTGCCGTTTGCCGTTTCCATGCGCATCAGGCCGCTATTGGCTTCGCATCAGTGGGCATCGCCAGCACGGCATGCACCCACGCGATCACTTCCACCTCAGACCACACCGCGATGGTGGGCGTGATCTTGCGCTGTCGTGGGAACTTGCCGGCTTCCATCATTGCGTAGATGGTGCTGCGGCTGAGGCCCGTGATGTGCGTGACCTCCGTGAGTCGCAGCAAGCGCGGCATGTTGGAGAGGTTGATGGCGGTGGTGGTGTCGGCGGTGTTCTGGTCGATCATCTTCTGTTCCTTTCGGGCACACCTTCGGCACCGCTCGCGTGGCTGCGGCGGTGGGTGGGTGCGTTTGAGTGGGGATTGGTGTTGATACCCGCTCGCTGTGGCTGCGGCGGGACGGAATGTGTGTTGCCGTGGTGGACGGGGGTTGCCTGCCCGCTGTGGGAACGGGGCGCGGCACCGGGGGGAAGTCCGCGAACGATCAGAAGTTAGATGCCGTCGCGGAAATTTCTGTTGTGGGATTTTTCCTACTCGCTGGTGCGGCTCTGTCCGTCAGGCTGGCGTGTCACTTCCTGACACTTGCGGGTGCTCTTTCCGCCGTCACCCGGTGCACTTACAGCGCCTCGCAGGGATCAGTGGCTACGCTGGTAGCTGGTGCCGTCTCCGTGGCGGGCTTTCGGCGCAAGGTGCCAGCACGGCGCTGAGACCGAATCCAGTACCCCTTTGGGTTCGTGGTGAAGCCCTTGGCGATCATCTGGGGCACTGTCAGGCACCGTCGGGGGTTCTTTGGATCGTCGTAGGTGCCGGCGCGGTGGCGATCAAAGGCGCTGTCCGAGTTGAAGCACTCGCGGCAGGTCGGGCATTCGGCGCGGTTGCCGGTGATGGGGAGATTCCTGGGCATGGTCTGTTCCTGAAAGACGCTCACGGCAAAGCACACCCCGGTGGTGGCCGGCGTGGTCTTGAAGTGGGCTTGAGTGGTCCGCCGTGGTGGCGGTGATGACCTGTCGCCGTGGCTGACGATCAGGGATAGAGGGGGTGCCGTCGTCGCGGTGGGCAGTGCGGCTGTGGATGCCCTCTTGCGCTGTCACGCAATGGCGAATCAGCGCAGCGCAGGGGCAATGGGGTATGACGGTGGCGAGGAGGCGTGGAAGGCGCCTTGTGGGCGATCAGTGCCAAGCACCTGCGAGGGCAGACCATCGGGGTGGGGGGGGGATCTTGAATGGCTGGGCCTGTCCTCTAAGAGAACTCTAAGAGAAACCCCCTACGGTTACTCCTAACTCAGCTCTTAAAAGGTTTCTCTTTAAGTATCTCTTTAAGAGCTCTTAAAGACGCGCGTGCCATTGCAATTCATGGTTGTCAACTATTTTTTGGCGGCCACGAGTGAGTGCGGGTCAGGAGGTGGTCGCGGGCAGTGATGACCTGTCGCCGTGGTCAGTGATCAGATGGGGAGAACGTTTGTTTTCGTCCATAGGCCGGCTTTTATTCCGCCGGGGGTGCTCGGGCTGACTTTGAATGCCTGATTCCGCCGTCCCCGCATGCTCAATCAGCCCTTCGCCGGGTGTCGGTGGGTGTCGGCAGCGGTGGTGATGTGTCGCAGTGGTCAATGATCAGGGAAAGAGCGGTTGCAGTCCTCGGGGTGGTCAGTGTGGCTGCGGATGCCGCCTTACGCTGTCACGCAATGGCGAATCAGCGCAGCGCAGGAGCAGGGTGGTACGACGGTGGCGGGAAGGTGTGGAGTACGCCCTGTGTGCGATCAGTGCCAAGCACCTGTGAGGGACGTCATCGCGGATGGGAGACCACAGGACAGTCCTGTCCGCTTCGGTGGTGATGGTCAGTCCGCAGGAGCAGAGTCGTAGGACGGCGCTGGCCTCACGCTGGGGATGCACTACAAGGGCTGGCGCGGTGGTTTGGTCTATAGCCACACATAATCGACTCGGTAGCGAATGCGTGGCCGTTGGAGCGATGCCTACATGCCGTTTCCCCTGTCGCCGTCGGTGCAATCAGGCGAGGGCATCGGGTGCCCTTGGGGTGTGGTGCTTGTGCGCTGTCGGTGGGGCTTAGGCGTCGATGGTGCCGAGCGGGGTGCTGCCGGAAAGGTGTGTTAGACCGCGATCAAGCCGGCGTAATCGTTAGCACCGCTGCTATGCGGCATGTGCAGTCTTCTCCGGGGTGTTCTCGTGGAGCTTTCGGTGGCGGCAAGTGCTTGATTCTTCGCTATGGTTCATAGGGTTGCCGTCCCTGCGGAAAGCAGCCAGACTCCGGGCAACACCGCAAGTAGGCGGTCCAATAAGCGTTAGGCCCCGTGGGGGGACTATGGGCAGTCAAATGAGTGAGCCATCGGCAAGCTTGGCAACTGAGTTAGCTAAAGCACTAATTTCGTCGCTCCAAGAGCACGTTCCAGAATGGCAACGGGCGTACATTCGCTTTGAGGCGTCAGGAGATCAGAGTCGGGTAAATGGTTCCTATGTCGCCGCTTCCGGCATCTCAATTTTCGATGTGTTTGAGTTCAAGGGACTATTTACTCAGGTCAGATCACTTGGCCTTGAGTTGAGAGATGCACTGGCCAAAGACGGAGAGATGTTCTGTGTTCTACTGTTGAGCGTCGATTCCGAATTCAATTTCAATATTGACTATGAGTGGAAAGACCAAACTCGCTGGCAGATCACCAAGCTAGGCGGCGCATCGGGCCTTCCAAAAGGCCTTGTCGGGGCCTAACCATTCATTCAAGCCGACGCCGCATCGCGGCGCGGCTTAACTCAGGCGTTAGGCCGTACTACAGTTCTTCGCAATCAACAAAAAGGGGGTTGAAGTGAGCGACATTTCTATGAATGCCAAGGACATTCTCAGCGATCCAAAGAGGCTAAACGAGTTTGCGGATTTGAGTAGACTCAATCCGGATGCAGCGAAAGCTCTGCTTGAGCGGATGATGAAAGAGCCGGAGATTTCTAAGGCAGCGGAAGACTTCATCGCCTCCGGAGATCGAACGGTGGAGTTCAAGGCTTTTTCCGCAGGTGAAGAGAAGGGTTACAGTCGTGGCCATGAATCTGGATTCGCTAAGGGGGCCGTTGTCGGGGCAATGGCTGTGATCGGCACCATGACCCTCGCCGGGCTTACCTACTTGGCCCGCAGGTGAGTACGGGTTAGTACGTACGCCCTAACAATGCGTTCAAGCCGACACCGCATCGGGGCGCAAACCACATGGCAGGAGGAGCTTGCCATGTGCTTCACGCCCCGCTGCGGCGCGGCTTAACTTAGGTGTTAGGCACCCCGATGCCCATTCCAGCCACTCGTGAAAACCTCACTGCCGCTCTTGCGCGGGCCGACGAATCGTCGCGGGTCGCTCGAGTGGAGCGCATCGAGTGGCTGGCTCAGCACTACTTTCATCCGGGCGCCGTGAAGGGTGGGCTGGCCGTGCTCCACATGCTGGAAGAGGCTCGGCTCTGTTTCATTTCCGGTCACTTCGTCGGCGCATTGCTCCTCGCCACGTGCTTCGTAGAGCAGACCCTCAGCGAAGAACTTGAAGACGCCGTGCCTGTACAAGAGCGCGGTAGATTCGAGCTCATGATTAAGGCTGGCCGGCAACACCTGTCTCTGCCTAGCGACCTGTTGGATCGCACTGAAAGGCTTCGCCTACTCCGCAACCCGTTCACTCACCGCAAGGCGCCTGATCACCCCGAGGCATTCGGCACGCGATTCCTGGCTACCAAAGCGCACCCCAATACAATTCTGGAAGCGGATGCGAAGCTGGCCATGGAGGTCATGTATGAGTGGTTCCGGCGTACGCTGCGGCGTGCCTAACAATTCATTCAGGCCGACGCGGTAGCTCCTTCGCTTTAGTGGACACCCTGACCTAACGATCAGGAGTATCCCAATGCCCCGTCCCGGCCCCAGAACCATCACGCGCTATACCGACCATTTCAAGGCCACCGCCGGACGTTTGAGCGAGCTACCCGGCGTGTCGGTAGTCGGTGCCGCAGCCCGTGCCCCGCCGTTGACCACCAGTGCGTCGTAGGCTTCGATCACGGCGATGTGGAAGTCAGCACTGACCCATGCGGCGTAGGCGTAGACCATCAATTTCACAACGTAGGTGCCGCCGTAGCGGCCCTTTACGGCGTTCACGGGGCAAAGGTGTGATTTCCCATCTTTAGAAAGTGCAACCACCAACTCGTCGGTTGAGACCTAGCGGAGCCACTGGACGGGCTTGTGCCGCTCCTCACCGCCCGACGCCCTATGCAGATCATTCAGGCAGAACCGCCCGTGTTCGTCCTGGCGGATGGAGATATTGGCGATGGTCAGGGAAGTGGTCATGGGGTGCTGCTTGGGACAGCAAAAAGCCGCCTCTGAGGGCGGCGTCGGGTGATCTTGCGGGGTGCGGCGCGGCTAGAGGAACAGTTTGGTCAGCGTAATGATCGCGGCCACAAAGGCGGTGGCGACCACCATCGGATACCACAGTGTCCCGAGCATCAACTTGTCGCTTTCGCGGTTGAGCTTGCGTATCTCGGCGGCGAGCTTGCGGAGCTTCATCGGCTTCTCCTGGGCAGTCATGCGGTGCCCTTAGGTTCTCACAGGATGGCGTGGCCGATCAGCGCAGGCACAAGCAGGATACCCCCTGCGATGAAGGCGAAGAACACCCCTTGCATGGCTCGGATGCCGATTTCTTGCAGGCAGCGGCCTATCCGGCTGTTGCTGCGAATCATCCGTCGATAGCCCCTGCGGTCTGTTGCTGTGCCTGCCATGCGGCGTGCCTTTCAGCCCAGCTTGGTCCAAGGTTCTCCATCCGCACTTCCCAGCGGGATCACAGGCTAATCAGACCATCCCGGTCGTCGATATCGATGCGAGTTCCTTTGGGGCATTGGTCGCGCTGGGACGGTTCAAGCCATGCGGTCCACTGAGTGAACGGAATGCGGACGGCACGGAAGTAGCAGGCCCAGCGAAGGAAGGAACGGATCATGGTGCGACTCTCTTGTGGTTGAAGTGTTGCTGTGGGGGGGGGGCGCATTGGGTGATGCCCGCTGCGGTCACGGTCGAAAAAGACAGATAGGGAGAAAGGGGAGGTGGTGGGTGCCCCTCCGTGCACTGCATGCCATTTCTACGTGCCCGCAATTAGCAAACAGGGGCACGCGGCAGTGGGGTGGCACGGTGGTAGCGGGTGGCCTATCAGTGGGCCTTGTTGGTCGGTGGTGCCATCGGCGTCTGTCGCTGGCGGCGGCATAGGTTTCGGCGGAGGCCGGAGCGGCACACATGGGAACAGTCATGCGGCGTTCTCGGCCTCCACCTAACCCGCTGCGGCTCACACGCCTGCCACGGGCGGAGCGCATACGGGATTCGGGAAAGTGATTATGGGTGTTAGGTGGTGGATGCCTTGCGGCGGAAGTTGACCACCTGGGCTCCGGTCTCGGTTATCAGGCGGAACAGGGCTTCCAAGGCTTCCCGCTTCTCTCCCAGATAGTCGTGGCGGTCGTAGTGGCGGGTCTGGACACCGCTTAGGCCGTGGGATTGCAGCTGTGCACGAACGTCAGAGTGGTTGCCCAGTGCTGCCAGCTGTGTTTCGACGGTGCGTCGTAGGTCGCTGATTGAGAACTCGCCACCCGGTAACTCGCCAGCTTCCAGCATGGCCTCCATGACTGCACGGCAGCGGTTATAGGCGGTGGAAGAGGCCATCCCGTGCTTGCCTGCCGTGACCGTGAACAGGAACTCACCGACGCGCTCGGGTGTCATTGCGTGCATTGCGGTGATCGCTTCGGGCAGCAGCGGGACGATGTGCATACGCGGGGTGGTGCGCCTGCCCTTGTCATCCCAGATGGTGACGGTAGCTAGGTCGGCGTCGTAGTCCTTCGTCGTGGCGCGGGCTAGCTGCTCAATGCGCTGGCCGCCTGTCAATAGATGGAAGCGCAGGCAAGCAGCGTCATGGTCTGGGAGCCCGGCGATGCGGCGCCAGTAGGCTCGCAGCTCGGACACGCTTAGGGCGCGGTCGCGCACATTCGATGCACCTTCGATGGTGCTGAGGTCGCGTGCGGGATTGGTTCGGATGCGGAGGGACCGAAGGGCAGGCGTGGCACTCGCGGCGGTGCGGGCCTTCATGCCAGCGTTATAGGCGGCTTGCAGATATGACCGCAGCTTGGCGGCTTCCCTGAGCTTGTCGTCGTCGGTCAGGCGGATCAGTACGTCCAGTAGATCGTCTGTGGTTAGGTCGTCGGCTGGGGTTTCCCACAGCCTCGGCCAAGGCTCTTTGATGTGCCGTTTAATCGCAGCCTGCACGGAGCCCGCGCTGGTTTTACCCTTGGCTTCCATCCAGCCCACGTAAGCATCCATCAGTGCGCCTAAGGTGGCCTGCTGGCGCTCCAGTTCGGATTCTGCGGCCCTCGCGGCTGCTTCGCGCTGCCGCCGTTCCTCGCGTTCCTCGGCTTCCAGAGCAGCGCGGAGGTCCCGAGCTCCTGCCGTATAGCGTGCGGAGAGTTCCCCGGCGCGGGCACGGGCAGCTTTGAGGGTGAGAGGACCGCCAGTGCCCTCCCATTCGCCCATCGGATACGAGTCGCGGTCGCCGTCTGGCTTCGTATAGCGGAAGTAGAACAGGACGCGGCCATCCCGACCGCTGCCGCTGCGATAGGCCACTAGCGTGCCTGCACCACGGGCGCCCATATCGGATGCCCATTTGCCAGCCTTGAGGCCGGTGAGCGCGTTGTGCGTGAGTGCTGCCAAAAGTCTGTCCCCGTTCGTTTGCCGGGGCGGACGATAGCACAGCTGTTTGCCGTTCGTTTGCCGTTCGTGGCTGGCGTGCGTCGGAATGCCTTGGACGGCTAAAGATGGATAAATCAATCTATATCATGCAGTTATGTCGTTTTCGTGGATGCCGCTGGATGGGTTCGGATGGTGAAAAAAGGGATTGAAAATCCCCGTGTCGGCGGTTCGATTCCGTCCTCGGCCACCATTCCATTAAAGCCTGCAGAAATGCGGGCTTTTTTGTTTTTCCATGTCGATGATGTCGCTGGCGTGGTACACCTGCCCCACGCTTGTGCCTGCGCAATCAGGGGATGCGCGCAGGTGCTTGTGTCGCAGTGGGGCAGTGCAGCCAGCGGCGGACAGCTGGCGACCGGGGATGGCTCAGAAGGGCCAGAAGCGCGGGATGAAGATCACGCCCAGAATCCAGAAGATCAGATTCAGCGGCAGGCCCACTTTGAGAAAGTCGGTGAAGCGGTAGCCGCCGGCGGTGTAGACCATGGTGTTGGTCTGGTAGCCGACCGGGGTGAGGAAGCTGGTCGATGCCGAAAAGGTCACCGCGATCAGGAAGGGCGTGGCATCCACGCCCAGCATCTGCGCGGTGGAGATGCCGATCGGGGTCAGCAGCACGGCCGCCGCGGAGTTGCTCATCAGCTCGGCCAGCAGCAGGGCGACCAGGTACATCACCGCCAGCACCACATGCGGGCCGAGGTCGCGTACCAGTCCGATGGTGTGCTCGACGATGAAAGCGGCCGCTCCGCTCTGGCTCATCGCCACGCCCAGCGGCAGCAGGCCTGCCATCAGCACCACGATGCGCCAGTCCACAGCCTCGTAGACCTCGTCGGCATGCAGGCAGCCTGCCAGGGTCATCGCCACCGCGCCGACCAGCGAGGTGATCGCGATCGGCATCCAGCCCATGGCCGAGATGCCGATCACCAGCGCCATCGTCACCAGCGCGAACGGGCCGCGCCAGCCTTTTGGCTTGACCGCTTCACGTTCGGACAGCACCACCACGTCCGGATCGCGGCGCAGCGCACCGACCTCCGCGCTGGCGGTGATCAGCAGCAGGATGTCGCCAACATCCAGCCGCACATCCTTGAGTTTCTCGCGCAGCACTCCGCCACGACGCTGGATGGCCAGCACTACCGCGTTGTGGTTCCAGCTGCGGTCCAGCGCTTCCAGGGTGCGGCCGGCCGCGCGCGAGTTGGGCGCGATCATCACTTCGGTAACCACCTGCTCCACATCATCGAGCAGGCGGGCTTTGAACTTGAATTGCGAATTGATCTCCAATCCGGCTTTGCGGGTGAATTCGACCAGTCTGGGCCAGTCGCCACGGGCGAGCAGGATGTCGTCTTCCTGCAGCGTCTGGGTCCGCGGTGACCACACTTTGTTCTTGCCGCGCAGCAGTTCCAGTACGAAAACGCCGTTGGCTTCGCCCAGCTTCATCTCTTCGATGGATTTTCCGATCAGGCGCGAGCCGGGCATCACCCGCAGTTCGGTGAGGAACTTGCCCAGCTCGTAGTGCTCCACGAACTCGGAGGTGCGGGTGTCGGGCAGCAGCCAGCGGCCGAAGATGAGCAGGTAGGTGCAGCCGGCGGCCAGGCAGATCAGGCCCAGCGGCGTGAATTCGAACATGCTGAAGCCGGGGTGCCCCAGATCCTTGGCGATGCCGTTGACCAGCAGGTTGGTCGAGGTGCCCACCAGCGTGCACACGCCGGCCATCTGCGAGACAAAGGACAGCGGAATCAGCGCTTTGGAAGCCGGCATGCCGATCCGGGCGGTGGCGGTGATCACCAGCGGCATGAATACCGCCACGACGGCGGTGTTGTTCACGAACGGCGCGATCAGCGCCAGCACCGCGAACAACAGCAGCAGGAACAGAAAGGGAGACCGGGTCCGACTGAACAGCCAGCCGATGCCGGAGAGCGCGCCGCTGTTCTGCAGGCCTGCGGCCAGGACGAACATGGCAGCGACGGTGATGGTTGCCGGGTTGCTGAAGCCACTGAGCGCCTGCTGCGGGCTGACCAGATCGAGCAGGGCCAGTGTGGCCAGCACCAGGACAGCCACCATGTCCATGCGCAGCTTTTCGGTGGCGAACAGATAGACGGCAACCACCGTGATGCCGATGACCATCAGGATCTGGAACGTCATACAGCCGGGTCTCCGTGAGTCATCCGGTTCCGATGAGGGGTGTTGCGAGTAAGCCGGTGAAGCCTGGGGGACTGCGTAGAGGTGGGCGCAGTCCGATCGTGGCGCATGACGCGGGCTGCGCGAGAGCCCGCGCCGGTAGAGGCGATCAACGCGCCGGCAACAGCGGGCGCAAGACCGGCTCCAGCTGTGTCTTGCGCCAGCCATCGAGCGCCGCCGGCCACTGGCCGCTTTCCAGCAGGGCCTCCAGGTGCTTGCGGGAGGCCAGCAGGCCATCAGGCAGGCCCAGTGCGGCCGCGTGGCTGGCGACGGCCTCCTGCAGCCGCTTCAGTGCGGCCTTGTTGCTCTCGCTTGGTGCCAGCGGCTGCGGTGCCAGGGCCTCGTCGTCCAGTGGCGTGTTCAGGGCCTGCCAGACAGCCTGGGCCAGTTTGCGCGGTGCTTTGGGAAAACGGTCGAACAGCCGCAGCATCGCCTCGTAATCGGCCGGCGGTGTGCGCGCCAGCGTGGTGGCGATTTCATTGTCGAGAATCCAGCTGCGCGGCTTGTCGCTTTGCCGGGCCTGCTGGTCACGCCAGCGCAGCAGCCGCAACAGGCGCAGCTGGGCGACAGGTTCGAGGAACTGCGCCGCGCGCATCGACAGGTGCGGCCATTGTTCGCTGTCATCGGCCTCGACGTTGGCGATCATCCGCTCACCGTCATCCTCCAGCCAGCTGCGCCGGTCCAGCGCCTGCAACTTGGCGTCGATGGCGTCGTGCAGCGCGAACAGGTATTCCACATCGTCCGCGGCGTATTCCAGCTGTGCCGGAGAGAGCGGGCGGCGCATCCAGTCCGAACGGGTTTCGCCCTTGGGCAGGGTGACGCCGGTGATCTCGGCCACCAGCTTCTGGTAGCCCATGCCGCCGCCGATGCCGGCCAGTGCCGCGCCGATCTGGGTGTCGAACAGTGGCCGCGGCATCGCATCACAGGCGCACTTGAAGGCGACCAGGTCTTCGCTGGCGCTGTGCATGATCTTGAGGATCGAAGTGTCGGTCAGCCACGGGCGCAGGGCCTCGGTCATACCGGGGATCAGCGGATCGATCAGCAGGATTTCCTCACCCACGGCCATCTGCACCAGCGCCAGTTGCGGCCAGTAGGTGCGCTCGCGGATGAACTCGGTATCCAGCCCGATCCGGCTGGGACGCTGGCGGTAACGTTCTTCAAGTTCCGTCGGGTGTTTGATCCAATAAGCCACGTGGTGTCCGTCAACTGCAGGGTTTGCTCAGGCAGGCGAGAATAGCCTAACGTCGAACCGCCCCGTGATCCGGGAGCAGGAAAGGGAGGAAGTTTGCGTACAACCGGCCAGCTGATCCGCGTGGCGCTGCTTGTGGCCCTGGCCTGCGGCGCCTGCTCGCCGGAAGTGCCCGGCACGGCGGCACCGGACCAGGAGCGCGACGGCAATGTGCCCCCAGCCCCGGAGCTGGGGGCTGGGACCGGATCACCGGCACGTACCGAGCCCGAGCGCGCGGCGGTGGAGGCTACCCCGCTTCCGGTATGGATGCCGTCGGTGCCGGAATTGGCGCCGGAAATGGTGGACAAGGCCCGTCGCCAGGCCGATGCGGCGCTGGCGCAGGGGCGCCTGTACGACAGTGCGGAGGCGGCAGTGCCGCTGTATCTGGCCGTGCTGGCGGTCAAGCCCAGGGATGTCAGGGCGCGGCGCGGACTGGACAGGGCGCGGCAGTTGCTCCGGGCGCAGGCGATCGAACTGATGGCACGCCCCAATGACCAGCGTCAGGCCCTGGCAGAGGCGGCCGAGCGGGTGAGCGTGGCGATTGCACTGGCGCCGGAAGGCAAGGCCGAGCTTGCGCTGCAAGCGCAGATCCAGCAGGCGCGGCGGGTGCTGGCACTCAACCGCGCCGGCGAAGCGGCCCTGCGCCGGAACCAGCTGGGGGAGGCCGGTGGCGGTGCGCTGGAATCCTTCCGCGCTGCGCTGGCACTGGTGCCGGATGACACTCGCGCGCTGCAGGGCATTGCCGCGGTGCAAAGTGGCCTGATCCGGCGGGCGGAGCTGGCCGCCACCATGGCCGATTTCGAGGGCGCGGCCGCGTGGCTGGACAGGGCCGCCAAGGTCCGTGGCGGGCCGACACTGGGCGACGCCCGGGCGCGCATCGAAGCGATGCGAACCGCGCAGCTGGTGGCGCTGCGTGACGGCGGGCTGCGTGATCTTTCCTCGCCGCAGGGACTGAAGGCGGCGCGGGAGAAGCTCGAGCGGGCATTGCGCATCGCCGCGCCGGGAGATCCGGCGGTGGCGCTGCTGCGGCAGCGGATCGATCTGGTAACCCATTACGGCAGCTTCCGGCCGGGCCAGGTGTTCTCCGACGCGCTGCGCAGCGGTGGTCGCGGGCCGCAGATGATCGTGGTGCCCCACGGCGGCTTCCAGATGGGCGCGGGCGATGCCGAACCGGGCGCCAGCGATGCCGAACGTCCGCAGCATTACGTGCGCTTCGACCGCGGCTTCGCCCTGTCGATCACCGAGGTCACCGTGGCCGAATTCGGCCGGTTCGTGGTCGCCGCCAAGTCACGGCCGCGCGCCACCCGGCGTGGTCATTCGGTGGTCTATGACGAGCGCAGCGGCAACTTTGTCCGCCGCAGCGGTGTGGACTGGCGCTCGGACTACAACGGCGCGGTGGCCAAACCCAACAGTCCGGTGATGCATGTCAGCGTGCGTGACGCCGAGGCCTATGCGGCGTGGCTGTCCGAGCAGACCGGGCGCTATTACCGGCTGCCCAGCGAGGCGGAGTTCGAATATGCGCTGCGTGCCGGCACCAGCGGGCGCTATCCGTGGGGAAATGCCGGGGTGCCGCCGCCGCTGTCGGGCAACTTCACCGGCAGCGAGGATGTCTCGCCCAGCGGACGCCACTGGAAAAATGCCTTCGTCGGCTACGGCGACGGCTTCTGGGGCACGGCGCCGGTGGCCAGCTTCCAGCCCAATGGCTGGGGCCTGCACGACATGGCCGGCAACCTCAGCGAATGGGTGGCCGATTGCTGGCACGCGAGTTACCGGCGCGCGCCCGCCGACGGTGCGGCCTGGTACAACCCGGGCTGCCGGCAGCGGGTGATCCGCGGCGGCAACTGGGCCAATGCGCCGGAACAGACGCGCGCGGCGTGGCGGCAGTCGCAGGATTCGGATGTGACGTCGGCACGGATCGGATTCCGCCTGGTGCGTGGCATTTGACGTTGCCGGTGCGGGGCGGCGCGGTACCATCGGCGCCGGCGAACCGCTTCTCATTGGAAATTCCGCATGCGACAGGATCCTTTCGGCAGTCGGGGCAACAGCAGGCAGCGTCGGGGCGGCGGCCTGTTCGGCAATATCCGCTGGGTGGTGCTGCTGGGTTTTGCCATCTACGGCGGCTGCTATTACCTGGGCAACCGCGCGGTGGACCCGTATACCGGCGAGAAGGTGCTGATCGACAGCTCGCTCGATGCCAGCCAGGAGAAGGCGCTGGGCCTGCAGGCCTACCAGGAGATTTTGTCGCAGGAGCGGCCGGTCGATCCGAACGCACAGATTTCGCAGCAGGTGCGGGAAATCGCCCGGCGCCTGATCGCCAAGGTGGATGTGGTGGAAACCGCGCTGGCGCAGGAGCACGGCCTGCAGCCGCAGCACTTCGCCCGTGATTTCGACTGGGAAGTGAACGTGCTGCAGTCCGACCAGGCCAATGCGTTCTGCCTGCCGGGTGGCAAGATGGCCGTATATACGGGGCTGATTCCGGTGGCGCAGAACAGCGACGCGCTGGCGGTGGTGATGGGCCACGAGATCGCGCATGCACTGCTGCGCCACGGTGCCCAGCGGATGGCCCAGCAGAAGTTGACCCAGATCGGCCAGATGGCCGGTGCGGCCAGTGGCATGGATGCGCAACAGCAGCAGATGATGATGTCGGCGATGGGCTACGGCTATCTGCTGCCGTACGCGCGTTCGCATGAAACCCAGGCCGATGAGGTCGGGCTGATGCTGGCGGCGGCGGCCTGCTTCAACCCCCAAGAGGCGGTGCCGTTGTGGGAGCGCATGGGCCAAGCCAGTGGCGGGCAGGCACCGCCGGAATTCTCCTCCACCCACCCCAATCCCGGCACCCGTATCCAGAACCTGGGCGCGCTGATGCCCAAGGCGATGGCCTATCGCCAGCAGTTCTGCAGCGAAGAGCGCGCGGTGCGGCAGTAAGCCCGGTTCGCCGCCGCGGAATGCAGAACGCCGGGCTGCAATGCCGGCGTTCCGTGTTTCGGCACCGCGCGGCGGGCTCAGTGGTTGCTGTTGCCGGGTTCCACGCGCAAGGTCACGTGGCCGTCGGCCAGGCGGGCGTGCACACGGTCCCCGGGCTGGAGCTGATCGACACTGCGCACCAGTGCGCCATCGTCGCTACGGGTGAGGATTGAATAGCCGCGGGCCACGGTAGCCAGTGGGCTGACCGCCTCCAGTGAGCGGGCGATGCCGCGCAGACGCAGCGCATCACGCTGCAGCTGGCGCGCCATTGCCGCCTGCGCGCGTGGCGCCAGTGCAGCCAGTCTTTCCGTGAGCGCGGCCAGCCGGCGTTGCGGCTGGGTGGCGCGCAGGATCGCGGCGCTGTTGGCAAGGCGGGCCTGGCGGCGCTCCTGCTGCTGTCGCCAGCCCGCATCCAGGCGGGCGAACGCAGCCTCCTGCCGGTGGCGCAGCAGGTCCAGTCGGGCCTGCGGGCTGTGCGTCTGCAGCCGCAGCGCGGCACGGTCGGCGCGCTGCATCGCCTGGCCCAGCGCATGCGTCTGCAGCTGGGTCAGACGCTGCGCCAGCCGGCGCAGGCGCACGGTGAGATCACGCTGGTCCGGCACCAGCAGCTCGGCGGCCACTGAAGGGGTGGGGGCCCGCAGGTCGGCGGCGAAATCCGTCAGGCTGAAATCCGTTTCATGGCCCACCGCCGAGACCACCGGCGTGTTGCTGGCGGCAATGGCGCGTGCCAGCTGTTCGTCGCTGAATGCCCACAGATCTTCCAGTGAGCCGCCGCCGCGGGTCAGCAGGATCACGTCGTAGCGGCCGCTGGCATCGGCCTTGCGCAGCAGCGAGGTGATCTGCGCGGCGGCGGTGTCGCCCTGCACCAGCGAGGGCAGCAGTTCCACCTCCAGCAGCGGAAAGCGTCGGGCCAGCACGCTCAGCACGTCGCGCACCGCCGCGCCACTGGGCGAGGTGATCACCGCCAGGCGTCGCACATGGGCCGGCAGCGGGCGCTTGCGTGCCGGATCAAACAGACCTTCGGCTTCCAGCCGCGCTTTCAGCTCGTCATAGGCGCGACGCAACGCGCCTTCGCCGGCTTCTTCCATGTGATCCAGGATCAGCTGGTAGTCGCCGCGTGCTTCATACAGAGTGAGCCGGCCGCGCACCAGCACGCGCAGGCCTTCGCGTGGCACAAATTTCAGCCACTGGCTCTTGGGCTTGAACATCGCCGCACGCACCTGCGCGCGGGCGTCCTTCAGGGTGAAATACAGGTGTCCGGAGGCTGGCCGGCTGACATTGCCCAGCTCGCCTTCCACCCATACCAGCGGAAACGCGCTTTCCAGCAGGTCGCGCGCCAGCGTGTTGAGCTGGTTGGGGGTCAGGATGTCGGCACTGCGTTCCATGGATCAGGTGTTGGAGCGTTGAAGCGGGCGGTCATGGTCGCATGGAAGCTGCTTGCGACTCACGGCGGTCCCATGCCGGCGCTTTCGATGTGATGCTGCAGTGCCCACTGCACGTGCTCGCGGACCAGGGCGGAGGCGTGCTCGCGACGTTGCTCCAATGCCTGCTTCGCGGCGGGTGAGGGCGCGGCATTGCCCAACGCCACGGCGATATTGCGCAGCCAGCGCTCATGGCCGCTGCGACGGATCGGGCTGCCTTCGGTGCGGCGCAGGAATTCGTCTTCCTCCCAGGCAAACAGCTCCGGCAAGGTGGCGGTGTCGAGGTTGTTGCGGGCGCGGAAATCCGGCTCGTCGGTGCGACGGGCGAACTTGTTCCACGGGCAGACCAGCTGGCAGTCATCGCAGCCGTAGATGCGGTTGCCCATCAGTGGACGCATTTCCAGCGGAATGGCGCCTTCGTGTTCGATGGTCAGGTAGGAGATGCAGCGGCGCGCGTCCAACCGGTGCGGGGCGATGATGGCGGCGGTCGGGCAGACGTCGATGCAGCGCGTGCAGGTGCCGCAATGCGCGCTGGCCGGCGCATCCACCGGCAACGGCAGGTCCACGTAGATCTCGCCGAGGAAGAACCACGAGCCGCCGTTGCGGTCGATCAGGCAGGTGTGTTTGCCGATCCAGCCCAGCCCGGCATTGCGCGCCAGAGCGCGTTCCAGCACCGGCGCCGAATCGACGAACACCCGGTAGCCGAACGGGCCGATCTCGCCGGCGATGCGTTCGGCCAGCTTCTGCAGGCGGTTGCGCATCAGCTTGTGGTAGTCGCGGCCCAGCGCATAGCGGGCGACATAGGCGCGTTCGGCATCATCGAGCGTGGCCCAGGCTGCGGTATCGTCCTTGTGGCCGTAATCCAGCCCCACCGAGATCACCCGCACCGTACCGGGCAGCAGCTCCTGTGGCCGGGCGCGCATCGTGCCATGGCGGGCCATCCATTCCATCGTTCCGTACAGCCCCTGGCCCAGCCAGTCGGCCAGGTGCGCCTCATCCTCGCCCAGCGCGATGCCGCTGATGCCACAGCGCTGGAAACCCGCCTCGCGGGCGAGCTGGCGGATGCGCAGCGACAGCTGCGCCGGATTGACGGTGAAAGCGGCTTCAGACATGTGGCAAGTATAGAATCCGGGGCATGGACGAGCCTGTCGAATTGTTCGATACCGTCGCCGCCCGGCGCATTGATGTCCAGGCCACCGCGCTGCTGGGCGGCGATGGCTATGTGTTGATGCAGCGTGCCGGACAGGCGGCCTGGCAGTGTGTGTTGCAGCATTGGCCGCAGGCGCGGCGGCTCGTGGTGGTGTGCGGCCCGGGCAACAACGGTGGCGATGGATACGTGCTGGCGCGTCTGGCGCGCCAGTCCGGGCGCGAAGTCAGCGTGTTGCATCCGCGCGGTGCCGCTCCACGTAGCGCGCTGGCCCAGCGTGCCTGTACCGATTATCTGGCTATCGGCGGTCACGTCGAGGTATCGCCCGATTGCCTGCGGCAGGCCGAGTTGATTGTCGATGCGCTGTACGGGATCGGCTTCAGCCGTGCGCCGGAGGCGGCGGATGCGGCGCTGATCGCGGCGATCAACGCCGCCGGCGTGCCGGTACTGGCGCTGGATGTGCCCAGTGGTGTGGATGCCGACAGTGGCAAGGTTCCGGGTGAAGCGGTCCGCGCCGGCCGGGTGCTGCAGTTCATCGTCGCGCACCGCGGTTTGTACACCGGAACGGCCCTGGAGTTTGCGGGCCAACGGCTGCTGGCGGATCTGGACTTGCCGCCGCCGGCGCTGGACGGTATCGCTGCCAGCGTGCAGCGCTGGTCGAAACCGGCGCTGTCGCAGTACCTGCCGCGGCGGCGGCTCAATACCCACAAGGGCGAGTCCGGGCATGTGCTGTGCGTGGGCGGCAACCACGGTGCAGGTGGCGCGGTGATGCTGGCGGCCGAGGCGGCCTTGCGCAGTGGTGCGGGCCTGACCAGCGTGGCGACCCGTGGCGTGCATGTGGCGCCGCTGCTGGCACGGTGCCCGGAGGCGATGGCACATGGCATAGAAAATATCGCCGGGCTGGATGCTCTGCTGGCGCGTGCGAGTGTGGTGGCATTGGGGCCCGGGCTGGGCCAGGACACGTGGGCGCAGGCGCTGTACGCGGCGGTGCTGGCCAGCGGCAAGCGGCTGGTGGTCGATGCCGATGCCTTGAATCTGCTCGCACTCGAGCCACGTCCGCTGCCGCAGGCCATCCTGACCCCGCATCCGGGCGAGGCTGCGCGTTTGCTGGGAACCGATACCGCCAGCGTGCAGCATGATCGTTTCGCCGCGGCGCAGGCGCTGGCCGGGCGCTACTCGGCGGTCGTGGTACTCAAGGGCGCCGGTACTGTGGTGGCGAGCCCCGGACAATTGCCGCGAGTGATCGCCGCCGGCAACCCGGGCATGGCGGTGGGGGGCATGGGGGATCTTTTGACCGGCGTCATTGCCGCGTTGTGCGCGCAGGGTCTGGCGCTGTTCGATGCCGCCAGCACCGGTGCCCTGCTGCATGCACTGGCCGGGGATGTGGCCGCACTGGACGGGGAGCGCGGGCTGCTACCGCGTGATCTGCTGCCGCACCTGCGGGCGCTGGCCAATCCATAATGGCGACCATGATCGAACTGATTCTTCCTGACAGCGAAAGCACCGACCGGCTCGGGCAGGCGTTGGCGCAGACCCGGCCGGCACAGGCGGTGGTCCATCTGCAAGGCGACCTGGGCGCGGGCAAATCCACCCTGGCGCGCGCGCTGTTGCGTGCCCTGGGGGTGCAGGGCGCGATCCGCAGCCCCACCTACACCCTGATCGAGCGCTATCCGCTTACCGTTGGTGAGGCGTGGCATCTGGACCTGTACCGGATCGGCAATGCGGGCGAGCTGGATTTTCTCGGGCTGGACGAAGGCAGCGCCGATCTGTGGCTGGTCGAATGGCCCGAGCGCGGGGCCGGCGGCCTGCCGCCGGTGGATCTGGTGATCGGGCTGGAAATCGCCGGCCACGGTCGCCACGCCCGGTTGCGGGCACACAGCCCGACCGGTGAATCGTGGCTGCAGCGGTTGAGTGAAATGGCCGACTTGCAGTCGCTTCCTGCCCTCTGACAACAGAAAGGTGCGGCAGGTGGCGGATTATTAAAGGAAAAGTATTGCAATTGCCGGAATGCGGTGATTGAATCCGGGCATGACTACGGGAAACCCGCTGTTCGCACTGTCGCTTGCTGTCGCCGGGCTCTGCCTGGCTGCGGTACCTGCGTGGGCGGGCGAGGTCCGTGGAGTAGGGCTGCACAGTGGTAGTACCGGCACCCGGGCTGAAATCCAGCTGGCCGGTGGTGGCAGCTACAAGACCCTGAGCCTGTCCGCACCGAACCGCCTGGTCGTCGATTTTCCGGATTCCAGCGCTGTACGTGACCTCAAGCTGCCCGCTGCGACCGGCGTGGTCACCGCGGTGCGTACCGGCACTCCGACTCCGGGCACGTTCCGGGTGGTGTTCGATCTGGCCGAGTCGGTCGCGCCGTTCAAGCCCCGGATGCAGGGGCAGGGCGCGGAGTCCACGTTGTTGATCGAATGGCCGGGCGAAGCGCCGGCGCGCGCTGTGGCCGCGACTTCTGCGCCAGTTGCGCCCGCGGCACCCGCCAGCACGCCAGTACAAAACAGTGTGGATGCCCGTGCCGAGGCGGCCCGGGCTACCGCCGCACTGACCGCCACGGTGCGCCAGCAGGCCACCCCGCCTGCGCCGGCCGTGGTTGTCAACGCAAGCCCGGCACCTGTCGCCGTCAGCGCGCCGCAGAGCCAACCCTCATCGCCGGCGGCGATTCTCAATGGTCAGGGCGCAGCCGTCCCCACCACCATTGCCACCGGCAAGCCGGGCCCCGTCCCGGCCGCCGCGCAAGCCGCTGCTGCGGCCGCACCGGAGGTGGCTACCGCAACGGCGCCGCGCCCCGTGATGCCCAGCGATGCCTCGCGTATCCGCATGCAGCCGGGTATGCGCACCCTGGTGGTGGCGATCGACCCTGGACATGGTGGTCAGGATCCCGGTGCGATCGGCCCGACCGGCAAGCGCGAGAAGGACGTGACCCTGGCCGTGGCGCGTGAACTGGCGCGGCAGGTCAATGCCACGCCTGGACTGCGCGCGTTCCTGACCCGCGATACCGACGTATTCATCCCGTTGCCGCACCGCGCCCAGCGGGCCCGCGCGGCCAAGGCCGACATCTTCATCTCGATCCACGCCGATGCGGCTGAAAACCGCTCGGCCACCGGGTCCTCGGTGTATGTGCTCTCCACCAAGGGCGCGTCCTCGCAGCGCGCCCGGTGGCTGGCGGACAAGGAAAACGCGGCCGATCTGATCGGTGGCGTCAGCCTCAACCGCACCGAAGGCACCCTGGCCAACGTGCTGCTGGATCTGGCCCAGAGCGGCAACATGAAGGCCTCCGAGGACGCGGGCAATCACGTGCTCAGTGGCCTCAAACGCATCGGCAAGAACCACAAGCCGAACATCGAGCGGGCCAACTTCGCCGTGCTGCGGACCTCGGATATGCCGGCGATGCTGGTGGAAACGGCCTTCATCTCCAATCCGGATGAGGAGCGCCGGCTGATCGATCCGGCCTACCAGCGCAGTATCGCCAGCGCGGTGCTGGATGGAGTACACACTTTCTTCAGTCGCCAACCGCCGCCGGGTACGCTGTTCGCCGCCCGCGCCCAGGCGGAAATGGATGCCTCCGCCGGCACCGTGGCCGGCGGCAGCAAGTAAGCCTTCGCCGGTGTCTGTTCAAACGGCTGCCCTTGGGCGGCCGTTTGCCGTTTAACGGCGCTGCCGACAGGGCTGCAAAGCCTGCTTGCGGCGCGGCGTGCTGGCCGGGCTCGGCTATCATCTGCGCATGCATGATGTCAGCCTGATTTCCTCCCGACTTCCCTCATCGACCTTGACCGTGGCGTGCGCTACCGGCGGTGCGGCATGAACTCGATCCGTCCGCTGCCGGAGATACTGATCAACCAGATCGCCGCCGGCGAAGTGGTCGAGCGGCCCGCATCGGTGGTCAAGGAACTGGTCGAAAACGCGCTCGATGCCGGCGCCACCCGCGTCGATATCGATCTGGAAGAAGGCGGGGTGCGCCTGATCCGCATCCGTGACAACGGCGGTGGCATTGCCGCCGAGCAGTTGCCGCTGGCGGTGTCGCGCCATGCCACCAGCAAGATCGCGAGCCTGGATGATCTCGAGTCGGTGGCGACACTGGGTTTCCGCGGGGAGGCGCTGCCATCGATCGCCTCGGTCAGCCGTTTCACCATGGCCTCGCGGCGCGCCGCTGATGAGCATGGCGCCGCCTTGCAGATCGAAGGCGGCAAGCTGGGTGAAGTGATGCCGCGTGCGCATGCGCCGGGCACCACCGTGGAGGTGCGCGAGCTGTTCTACAACGTGCCGGCACGGCGCAAGTTCCTGCGTGCCGAGCGCACCGAGCTGGGTCATATCGAGGAGTGGCTGCGTTCGCTGGCATTGGCGCGGCCGGATGTCGAGCTGCGGGTCTCGCACAACGGCAAGGCCTCGCGCCGCTACAAGCCCGGCGACCTGTATTCGGATGTCCGCCTCGCCGAGACACTGGGCGAGGATTTCGCCCGGCAGGCGTTGCGGGTGGACCACAGCGCCGCCGGCCTGCGCCTGCACGGCTGGATCGCGCAGCCGCAGTATTCGCGCGCCAGTGCCGACCAGCAGTACCTGTACGTCAACGGTCGCCCGGTGCGCGACCGCAGTGTCAGCCATGGGGTGAAGATGGCCTATGGCGACGTGCTCTATCACGGCCGGCAGCCGGCGTATGTGCTGTTTCTGGAACTGGACCCGGCGCGGGTGGATGTCAATGTGCACCCGGCCAAGCACGAAGTGCGCTTCCGCGATGCGCGGCTGATCCACGATTTCGTCTATCGCACGCTCAAGGAGGCGCTGGCTGAAACCCGCGCGGGCATGGAACCCGGTGCGATCGCGCCGTCGCATCCGGCCGATGCGGTCGGGCAGGGGGCCGCGCCGGCAGGTTATGGCGGCGGCTACGTGCTGGGCCGTCCACCGGGCAGCGCGGGTGCGGGAAGCAGTGGCAACTGGCAGGCACGTCAATCGCCGCTTGGCCTGCAGGTGGCCGAGGCGCCTTCGGCCTATGCGGCGCTCTACTCCTCGCCTGCAGCCGGCATTGTGCCGGCCGTCGGCGAGGCTGGTCCGGCTTTGCCGCCGACCGCCGGCGACAGTGGCGTGCCGCCGTTGGGCTATGCCATCGCCCAGCTGCACGGCATCTACATCCTGGCCGAGAACGCTGAAGGGCTGATCGTGGTGGACATGCATGCCGCGCACGAACGTATCGGCTACGAACGCCTGAAAGCCGCCCATGACGGTATCGGCCTGCACGCGCAGCCGTTGCTGGTGCCGATCACCCTGGCGGTGGGCGAGCGCGATGCCGATACCGCCGAGCGCGAAGCGGCCACGCTGGCCGAACTCGGCTTCGAGATCACCCGCTCCGGGCCGGGTTCGCTGCATGTGCGCAGCATTCCGGCGTTGCTGGCCAATGCCGAGCCGGAAGGACTGTTGCGCGACGTGCTCACCGATCTGCGCGAGCACGGCCAGAGCCGGCGTATCGCCAGTGCCCGCGACGAGCTGCTATCGACCATGGCCTGCCATGGCGCGGTACGCGCCAACCGGCGGCTGAGCTTGCCGGAAATGAACGCGCTGTTGCGCGATATGGAAATCACCGAGCGCTCCGGGCAATGCAATCACGGCCGCCCAACCTGGGCGCGCTTTTCTCTGGCTGAAATTGATCGCTGGTTCCTGCGGGGGCGTTGAAGATGAAACATTGGGGGGGCGCTGCACTGATCGCCGCGATGCTGTTGGCCGGTTGCGGCGGGAAGGACGAGGACCGCGGGCACACCGCGCCGAAGCCCGATGCCGGGTTCGTGCGTGACAACCAGTTGTGGCGGGAGCAGCGCCTTACCGAGCTGCTGGCGGTCGATGGCTGGACCAGCCTGGTCGGCCTGCATTGGCTGGAGCTCAAGGCACATTACATCGGCAGTGGCAGCACCAGCGGCATCCGCCTGGCGGTGGGGCCGCCGCGCATGGGCATGGTGTCCCGCGAAGGCGAGGCGCTGTGGTTCACTCCTGAGCCGGGCGTAAGCCTGCAGGTGGACGGGGCGCCGGTGAAAGGCCGCATCCGCTTCCACAGCGATGACGCCGCCGAGCCGACGTTGATTCAGTTCGATGACGGCAAAGGCACGTTGAGCCTGATCCATCGTGGCAGCCGCTATGCGCTGCGGGTCAAACATGCCGATGCGCCGGCGCGTGCGGGCTTTGGCCATCTGGACTATTGGGCGCAGGATCCGGGCTGGCGTATCACCGCCCGCTTCGTGCCGCACGAGGCCAACAAGAGCCTGCTGATCGTGGATATCACTGGAACGACGACCGAGCAGGCCAACGCCGGCGCGGTCGAGTTCGAACGGGATGGCCGCACCTGGCGGCTGGAAGCAATCGGCGAGCCCGGACGACCGCTGCAGATCATCTTCGCCGACCGCACCAGTGGCCGTGGCAGTTATGCCGCCGGCCGTTACATCGACCTGGAGGTGCCGGATGCGAACAGCCAGGTGGTGATCGACTTCAATCGCGCCTACAACCCGCCGTGTGCGTTCACGCTGTTTGCGACCTGTCCATTGCCGCCGCCGGAGAATCGCATGGACTTGCTGGTCGAGGCGGGCGAGAAAGCCTATGTGAAACCCAACCAGGAGACGGCAGGATGAAATGGATGACGCGCGCGGGGCTGCTGCTGGCAACCACGATGCTGCTGGTTGCGCCATTGGCTGCAATCGCCCGGCAGGCCGAGCCGGTTGCGAAGGCGGCGCAGGCACCACCGGTGCCGTTGCTGTGGAAGGTCAGTGGCGCGCAAGGCAGCGCGGTGTACCTGCTGGGTTCCTTCCACATGCTCAAACCCTCCGACTATCCCGTGTCGGCGGACGTGGACGCGGCGTTTTCCGCTTCCCGACGGCTGCTGTTCGAGCTCTCGCCCGAGGAGATGGGCTCGCCGCAGCTGGCAACGCAGATGCTGCAGGCGGCGCTGCGACGTGACGGGCGCCAGCTCAAGGATGATCTTGATGACGCCACCTGGCAGCAGCTGCAGGCCTGGGCGGCCGATAACAACATGCCCGTCGAGCGGCTGGCAGGCCTCAAGCCGTGGTTTGTGGGCCTGACCATTAGCATCGCGCAGATGGCCCGGCAGGGGCTGGATCCGCAATCAGGCCTGGACCGGCATCTGATGGAGCGCGCCGCGAAGGCCGGCAAGCCGGCCGATGGACTGGAGAGCGCCGCCGCGCAGATCAGCATGCTCGACGGCATGAGCGTCGAGGAGCAGCGCCAGTTGCTGCGCGAAGCGCTGGAGCAGGCCGATGAGGGGGATGCGCAAAGCCGGCGACTGCATGATGCCTGGCGTCGCGGCGATGACGGGGTGTTGTGGCGCGACATGGCCGCGCAGATGAAGCGGCAGTATCCGGAGCTGTACCGGCGGATCAATGTGGAGCGCAACGATGCCTGGCTGCCCTTGCTGCAGCCCTGGTTGCAGCAAGGGCAGGGCAACACACTGGTGGTGGTGGGCGCGTTGCACCTGCTCGGCAGTGATGGCGTGGTCGAGAAGCTGCGCGCACGCGGCTACAAGGTCGAGCGGATCTGTTCGGCGTGCAAGCCGGCCAAGCGCTGAATCATCTGCAGATCAGATACAAAAAGGCCGACGCTTGCGTCGGCCTTTTTGATGCGGGTCAGCGGCTGCTGCGCGATTTCTTGCCCGTGGCGCTTGGCGGTGGATCGGCCGGCTTGTTGGAGGTGGCCGGAGGGCGACCGAAACCGCCTCCCATGTTGCGCTGGAATTCCTGCCACAGCTCCAGGTTGCGCTCGGTGAGCTGGTTCATCATCGCCCACGGCGTCTGCCCGAGCAGGTTGCCCATCTGCTGGCGGAACTGCTGCTGCTGGTCCAGGAACACCTGCATGCTGCGCTCCAGATAGTTGCCCATGAAGCCCTGCAGCGAATCGCCGTAAAAACGGATCAACTGGCTCAACAGCTGCGTGGACAGCATCGGCTCGCCGTCCTGCTCCTTGTCGGCAATGATCTGCAACAGGACCGAGCGGGTCAGGTCTTCACCGCTCTTGGCGTCACGGACTTCAAAGGTCTCGCCATCCAGGATCAGCTGCCGCACATCTTCGATGGTGATGTAGCTGGAAATCTCGGTGTCGTAGAGCCGACGGTTGGGATACTTCTTGATGATGCGGGTCGCAGCCATTAAGCAGTCACTCGTCACGGTATGGGCGCAGCATGGCGCAGTGCAGCAGGGCTTGCAACCGCCAAACGTACGGGTTGCAAAGGCCGGCGAATTGTTATTTGTTGCGCAGCAAGGAATGCGGTCATCGTGCAGCACGGGGTGGAGGCTTACCAGCCCATGTGGTGGCCGCCGTTGATATCCAGGTTCGAGCCGGTGATCCAGGCTGCCTCTTCGGCCACCAGAAACGCCACCGCGTAGGCGATCTCCTCCGGCTTGCCCAGGCGCCCGGTGGGGATGTCGGCGATGATTTTGGCGCGGACCTCCTCGGGCACCGCCATCACCATGTCGGTGGCCACATAGCCGGGGGAAATGGTGTTGACGGTGATGCCGAAACCGGCGTTCTCGCGTGCCAGGGAAATGGTGAAGCCGTGCATGCCGGCCTTGGCTGCGGCGTAGTTGGCCTGGCCGTACTGGCCCTTCAGGCCGTTGATCGAGCTGATCTGGATCACCCGGCCCCAGCCGCGTTTGCGCATGCCTTCAATCACCGGGCGGGTGACGTTGAACACCGAGTTGAGGTTGGTGTTGATCACGTCGTGCCACTGCTCGGCACTCATGCGATGGAAGGTGGTGTCGCGGGTGATGCCGGCGTTGTTGATCAGGATCTCCACCGGACCCAGCGCCGCCTCCACCGAATCGATCAGCCTGCGACCGCTGGCGGGGTCGGCCACGTCGCCTTCGAACAGCGCGATGTCATATCCCTTGGCCTGCATCTTCTGCTGCCACTGCTGCGCCTTTTCGGCATTGCGGAAATTGCTGGCGACCCGGTGTCCCTGGTCGGCAAGACGCTGGCAGATGGCGGAACCGATGCCGCCGGTACCACCGGTGACCAGTGCAACGCGGGATGTCATGGGGTGTGCTCCAGGGCGGATTCGCAGGGGAGCGGGTGATTCTAATGAAACCGCGCTCACGCCGGGTGCGAATCGACGGCGATCAAGCCGTTCTTGCGCAGCTGTGCCGGTTCAAACCCCGCAACGGCCTGTTGCAGCAGTTCCGGCAGCGTGACCGCCGCCTCGATCCTGGCCGGCTGCTGGCCCAGTGCCGCCCACAGCCAGCGCAATACCGGCAACGGCTGATTGGCGTTCACCGGCAGCGCGGCCAGGGACTTTGACAGCTTGTGGCCGTCGGTGCCCATTACCAGCGGCAGGTGCAGGTAGGCGGGTGTCGGCAGGCCCAGCGCCCGTTGCAGCAGGATCTGCCGCGGCGTGGAGTCGATCAGGTCGGCGCCACGCACCACGTGGGTGATGCCCTGGTCGGCGTCGTCCACCACCACCGCCAGTTGGTACGCCCAGCAGCCATCGGCACGCAGCAGGACGAAGTCACCGACCTCCCTATCCACCTGCTGTTCAATCCGGCCTTGCAGGGCATCTTCGAAGGCGATGCGGCTGCCGTCCGGCACGCGCAGACGGATGGCCGGATGGGGGCGCATCTGGCTGGCCACACAATGGCGGTGGATGCCATGTTGCACGCCCAGATCGGCCCGGCTGCAGTGGCAGTAGAAGGCCTTGCGTTGTGCGAGCAGGGTGTTGGTCGCCGCGCGATAGAGGGGGTGCCGCCTGCTCTGGTACTGCACCGGCGCGTCGGGCACCAGGCCGAAAGCCGTGAGGGTGGCCAGTTGCAGGTCGGCCGCACCGGCAACCTCGCGGGGCGGGTCCACGTCCTCGATCCGCACCAGCCATTGGCCTGCCGCATGGCGGGCCAGCAGCCAGCTGCCAAAGGCGGCCAGCAGGGATCCCAGGTGGAGCGGGCCGGTCGGTGAGGGCGCGAAGCGGCCGCGGTAAACAGAGGAGGACATCGAAACTGAATCGTCCGTCACATTGGTGCTTGAATTCAAGCAGTACGCGCCGCAGATTTAACGCCATTCCCATCCTCACGGATATGTTTCCCATGTTTACCCGTATTGGGCTGTTTCTTCTGACTAACCTGGCCGTGCTGGTCCTGGCCAGTGTCGTCATGTCCGTTTCGGGCGTGAATCCCTCGCGGATGAGTGGCTTGCTGGTGATGGCGGCCATCTTCGGCTTCGGCGGCTCGATCATCTCGCTGCTGCTGTCCAAGTTCATGGCCAAACGCGGCACCGGCGCGGTGGTGATCACCGAGCCGCGCAACCCGACCGAGCGCTGGCTGCTGGATACGGTGGCCCGCCAGGCCAAGGCGGCCGGCATCGGCATGCCGGAGGTGGCGGTGTACGACGCGCCGGAAATCAACGCGTTCGCCACCGGTGCCAACCGCAACAACGCACTGGTGGCGGTCTCCACCGGCCTGCTGCACAACATGAGCGAGGACGAGGCCGAGGCCGTGCTGGGCCACGAAATCGCCCACGTCGCCAACGGCGACATGATCACCATGGCGCTGCTGCAGGGCGTGCTGAACACCTTTGTGATCGTGCTGGCCCGCGTGGTCGGCGGCGTCATCGACAGCGCGCTGTCGGGCAATCGCGAAGGCGGTGGCCGTGGCTTTGCCTACTACATCATCGTGTTCGTGCTGGAGATGGTGTTCGGCCTGGGGGCGACGGTGATTGCGATGTGGTTCTCGCGTCATCGCGAATTCCGCGCCGACCAGGGCGGGGCCTCGCTGGCCGGCCGGCAGAAGATGATCGCCGCGCTGGAGCGGCTCAAGCTCAATCACGGCCAGAGCACGCTGCCCACGCAGATCGCCGCGTTCGGCATCGCCGGCTCCACCGCCAAGAAGCTGTTCCTGAGCCATCCGCCGCTGGATGAGCGCATCGCCGCACTGCGGGCCTCGACGGTGGCCTGACCGGCTTCTGGCACCCTCTGGCGAGAACGCCCGGCAATGCCGGGCGTTTTTTCGTATTGGCGCCGCAGTGGCAATGGGATTGTCGCGACACGCGGCGCCGGCTTCGGGAGCGCGGTGTGGTTGGCTGCGCCCGCCGGAGGGATGCGTACACCCCAAGCAAAAACGGCACCCTTGCGGGTGCCGTTTCATCAACGCGCAAGCGGTCTCGATCAGAACTTCGGATCGAATTCAGCGGCGTAGCCGGTGTTGACGATCACCTTCTGCAGCGCCTCGCACACCTTGATGTTGCCTGCTACCACCTGTTGGGTTTCCGGGCCGCGTGAATCCATGCGGGCCAGCGTCGCGCCGCGGTAGTTGCAGACCTTGCCACCGGCTTCGCGGACCAGCAGGACGCCGGCGGCGATGTCCCAGGCTTTCACCCCGGCCTCGAAATAGGCATCGGCACGGCCACAGGCCACATAGGCCAGGTCCAATGCGGCCGAACCGGTGCGGCGTACGTCTTCGGCCTGCACCAGCAGGGTGTCGACGGTCTTGAGCTGGGTGCTGGCGCGGGCGCGCTCACGCGGCGCGAAACCGGTGTGGATCATCGTGCCTTCCAGATCCTTGCGCTCGGCCACGCGGATACGGCGGTCGTTGAGTACGGCGCCATTGCCGCGGCTGGCAGTGAACAGTTCGTTGCGCAGCGGGTCGAAAATCACCGCGTCGATCGGCTCGCCGTTTTCGACCAGGGCGATGGAGACGCAGTAGTGCGGGAAGCCGCGCAGGTAATTGCTGGTGCCGTCGAGCGGGTCGATCACCCACATGAAGCGGTTGACGCCCTGGATGCCGCCTTCCTCGCCGAAAATGCCGTATTCGGGGTAGGCGCGCTTGAGTTCCTTGACGATGACCTTTTCCGCATCGCCATCGACTTCGCTGGCGTAATCCATCCGACCCTTCTGTACCACGTTCAGGGCTTCAAGCTTGTTGATGTTGCGGAGCAGGACGTTGCCGGCGAGGCGTGCGGCCTTGACCATGACGGTTACGGCGGGTTTCTGCATGGCGAAAGGCTCCCGTGAAGGCAGAGATCGGATTGGTGGGGGAAAAGAGCAGGTCGGCGCAAAGGCCGTCGCGCAGTTTACCATCTACCGCTGTCCAGCTCCTGATTTTTTTACCGCCATGTCTGCTTCCGCTCATATTCGTTTTGTTCTTGTCGGTACCCAGCATCCGGGCAATATCGGTGCGGCGGCCCGTGCCATGAAGACCATGGGGCTGTCGAGGCTGGTGCTGGTGGCCCCGGAAAACCCGCTGGATGACGTCGCCTTCCGCCGTTCGGCCGGGGCCGAGGATGTCCTGGGGGATGCCCCTGTATTTGGCACCCTGGCCGAGGCCGTGGCCGATTGCCGCCTGGTGCTGGGCTGCACCGCGCGCGCGCGCCGGGTGCAGCTGGAAGAGCTGCTGCCGAAAGTCGCCGGGCAGCGGGCCGTCGCCAAGGCGGGGGAACCGGCGGAGGTGGCGTTCGTGTTCGGTCGCGAGCGCACGGGGCTGA
The DNA here is from genome assembly GCF_056760315.1 of Stenotrophomonas sp. STEN014. NCBI lineage: Bacteria > Pseudomonadati > Pseudomonadota > Gammaproteobacteria > Lysobacterales > Lysobacteraceae > Stenotrophomonas > Stenotrophomonas sp. STEN014. Next base: position 28,905 of record NZ_JBRREN010000012.1, read on the forward strand.
CCAATGACGAGCTGCAGCTGTGCCACGCCGCCGTGCATATTCCGTCGGATCCCGGGTTCAGCTCGCTGAATCTGGCGGCTGCAGTGCAGGTGCTGGCCTACGAGGTGCGTATGGCGGCGCTGGAAAGCCCTCGTGGCGCGCCGCTGGCAGCGGCCGATCAGCCCCCCGGTCAGGACGATACGCCGGCCAGCCATTCGCAGATCGAAGGCCTGTTCGGGCAGCTGGGCGATACCCTGGACCAGATCGATTTCCACAAGGGCCGTGCGCCGGAATCGGCGATGCGCAAGTTGCGGCGCCTGTTCATGAAGGCCGAGTTGAGCGAGCAGGAAGTGCGGCTGCTGCGCGGCATCCTGTCCGATGCGCAGCGCATGGCGCGGCTGGCCGCACAGCGACATGACTGAGAGGTGAATCACGCTTCGTGATTTCCGGTACGCTTGGACGGTCAACAGGGGAGTGGCCGTTTTGGGTGTGCTGCGATGGCTGTGGGGAGCCGCGCTGGCATTGGCTGCACTGCAGCCAATCGCGGCAGCGGCGATGGAGCGTTCGGTGCTGGTACTGGGGCGGATCAGCGATGATCCGAAGGCCCACTATGACCAGCTGAAGCCTCTGCTGGACTACGTCGTCCCGCGCATGCGTGATGTGGGGATCCGTGAGGGCCGGATACTGATGGCCAAGGATGCCCAGCAGATGGCCAGCTACCTGCGTCGTGGCCGGGTGGACTGGGTTACCGAGACCTCGGGTACCGGCATGGCACTGGAGCAGCGTGCCGGCGCGCGGCCGCTGCTGCTGACCGAGCGCAACGGCGTCAGCAGCTATCGGAGTGTGTTCTTCGTCCGCCGTGACAGCCCGGTCACCCGGCTGGAGGATCTGCGCGGTCGCACGCTGGCGATGCAGAGCGTGCTTTCCACCAGCGCCTACCTGGTGCCGGCGATGACCTTGCTCGATCACGGCGTGCAGCCGGAAATACTGCTCAGCCCCAAGGATGTGCCCGCCGCCGATTCGGTGGGCTATGTCTTTGCCCGCTCGGAATTGAACATCTCCACCTATGTGCACAAGCGTCTGGTCGATGCCGGCGTGATCAGCAACCTGGACTGGGAGGACGCGCGCAGCGTGCCGCCAGCTTTCCGTACGGACCTGCGGGTGATCCATCGCAGCGAACCGCTGCCGCGTGCGCTGGAAATGGTGCGGCCGGATCTGGACCCGGTGGTGCGCCGGCGGTTGCAAGAGGTGCTGCTGGAGGCCAGCCGGGATCCGCAGGCCAAGGTGGCGCTGCACAAGTTTTTCGGCACGACCGGCTTCCACGCCGTGGACCCTGCCAATCAGCGTGCACTGGCCCACCTGCGTGCCGGTCTGGTGCGCGTGCGGATGGAGGTGGAATGAAACAGATCCGCTTCGGATTGCAGGCGCGCTTCCTGCTCGCGATGGCCGGAGCCTTGCTGGTGGTCGCTGCGATTGTGGCGTTGATACTGGCGCGGCAGGCGGCGACGCAGCGCGAGGTGTTGCGGATCAGCGGCGAAGTGGTGGCACAGGTTCTGCAGCAGGGCGTTCGCAAGCAGGGCGTGGCGCTGGCCGAGTCGTTGGCGGAGGCGCTGGTGAATCCGCTGTACTACTCGGATCTGGATGCGATCGGCGCGGTGGTACGCAACACCGTCAGCCAGAAGGCGGTCAGCTATGTGCTGGTGCATGATCCGGAAGGGCGTTTGATCCACGACGGTTCGATGGATGTGGCCAGCTACGGGCGGCAGATGCAGGACCCGCTGGCACAGGGCGCGATCGCTGCCACGGCGTTGCGGGTGCAGGAATCGCCGTCGGTACTGGAGGTGGATCTGCCAATCCGCATTGGCGGGCAGCCGATTGGCGGGTTGCGGCTGGGGATGGGCCTGTCGCAGATGCAGACGCAAGAGGCCGAGGCCCTGCAGATGCTTGAACTGCGCATGCGTGAGAGCGGGCGCCGTCAGCTGGGGTGGGGGCTGTTGCTGATGGCGGCGCTGATCGGTTTTGCCTGCGTGATGGGCTTGTACGTGCAGCGCACGCTGGTGCGCCCGATCCGCTGGCTGGGCAGTGCGGCGCGACAGATCGAGGCCGGCGATTACCAGGTGCAGGCGCAGAGCACCCGGCTCGGCGGCGAGGTGGGAGAGCTGATCCGCACGTTCGGCCGCATGAGCCAGAGCATTGCCAAGCATGACCGGGAAGTGCGGCAGATGGCCTACACCGATGCGCTCACCGGGCTGACCAACCGGCTGGCGTTCCGCGAGGCGCTCGATCACCGGCTGCTGGGTGCGCGCACCTCCGGTGGTGCACTGGCCCTGCTGTTTGTCGATATCGATGAGTTCAAGCGGGTCAATGACACCCTGGGGCACGAGGCGGGCGATGAGGCGCTGTTGCAGTTCGCCCAGCGCATCGCCGGCGCGCTGGAGCAGGAGGGCGACGATGAGGCGCTGCTGGCGCGCTTTGGTGGCGATGAGTTCGTGATCCTGATCGGCGATGGCCGTGGCACGGCGGGCAGTACCGCCACGCGGCTGGCCGAGCGCCTGGTGTGTGATCTGGGACAGGCGCTGAATGTGCAGGGGCGCGAGATTTTCCTGGGCAGCTCCATTGGCATCACCTTGTTCCCGGAGGATGCCGGTGATGCCAGTGCGCTGCTCAAGAACGGCGACATCGCCATGTACCAGGCCAAGATGGCCGGCAAGAACTGTTTCCGCTACTACAACCGGGCGATGGATCACGCCGTGGAGCGGCGCCTGCATCTGGAGCAGGAGTTGCGTGGAGCATGGGATCGGGGCGAGCTGCGACTGGTCTATCAGCCGATATTCCGTACCCGCGACCGCATGCTGGTGGGCGCTGAAGTGCTGCTGCGCTGGCAGCATCCGGTGCTGGGGGCCATTCCACCGACGGTCTTCATCGATGTGGCCGAGCAAAGCGGGCTGATCCAGCAGCTCGGGCCCAAGGTGCTGGACGCGGCCTGCCACCAGGCACGGCAGTGGCCGCGCAATGCGTCCGGCGAGGAGCTGTTTGTCTCCGTCAACATTTCACCGCGACAGTTGCGCAATGGCGATCTGATCGGCGAGGTGGGGCGGTGTCTGCGCAGTTCCGGCTTGGCCGCTTCGCGCTTGCATCTGGAGCTGACCGAAACGGCGGTGATCGGCGATGAGATGCTGGCCGCCTCTTTGCTGGAAAAGCTGCATCGCACCGGCGTGAAGGTGTGGCTGGATGATTTCGGCACCGGCTTCTCCGGCTTGAGCCATCTGCGCCAGGTGCCGGTGGACGGGGTCAAGATCGACCGCAGTTTTGTCGCCGACCTGCAGCGCGATCCGGATGACCTGGCGCTGACCACGGCGATCATCGCCATGGCCCACGCGCTGGGCATCACCGTGGTGGCCGAGGGTATCGAGCAGCAGGGCCAGTTCGATCTGCTGGAGCAGCGTGGCTGCGATCTGGCCCAGGGCTACTGGCTGAGCCGCCCGCTGGAGACGGACGATCTGGTGCGCCTGATCGACGCGACCGTCATCGAGTCCTGCTGAATCAGAGTGGGCGTTTGCTGGTATCGCCGGGAAGTTCGCGCACCAGTTTCGGCACCAGGTAGCCTGACAGCCGGGCCATCAGCCCGGCATGCAGGGCGGTGGCGCGCTCGTCGCTGACTTCGAAATGGGCCACACCCTGCACCCGGTCCAGTTGATGCAGGTAATACGGCAATACCCCGGCGGCAAAGCTGCGTTCGCTCAATGCGGCCAGGGCATCCAGGTCGTCATTGACCCCGCGCAGCAGCACGGCCTGGTTCAGCAGCTGGGCGCCGGTGCCGCGCAGGCGGGCGAGCGCGGCATCCACCGCCGTGTCGAATTCCTGCGCATGGTTGGCGTGGATCACGAACGCCACCGGCCACGGGAGCTGGTCCAGCCACTGCACCAGCTCCTCATCCACCCGCTCGGGCATCACCACCGGCAGGCGGCTGTGGATGCGCAGCCGCCTGATGTGCGCGATGCCTGCCAGGGCGGTGGTCAGTTCGGCCAGTTTGGCGGTGGTCAGCGACAGCGGATCGCCGCCGGAGAGGATGATCTCGTCGATCGAGGGATCGGCGGCGATCGCGGCTACCGCGTCTTCCCAGCCGTTGCGGGCGGCGTTCTCCCCGGCATAGTCGAAATGGCGGCGGAAGCAGTAGCGGCAATGGATGGCGCAGCTGCCGGTGGCGACCAGCAGGGCGCGGCCACGGTACTTCTGGATCACGCCGGTGGCCTTCTTGGCGGCCCCATCGCCGACCGCATCGAAACTGAATCCGGGGACGACCTGCATTTCCGCGTCAATCGGCAGCACCTGCCGCAACAGCGGATCGGACGGGTCCGCGCGCCGCATCCGCGCCACAAAGCTGCGCGGTACCCGCAGCGGGAACTGCGCCAGTGCCTCGGCCGAAACTCCCAGGTCCCGGGGATCCAGCGCCAGCGCCGCCAGCAGCTGGGCCGGGTCGCGGATGGCCTGCCGCCAGTGCTCCTGCCAGCGGAGCGCGGGCAAGGAGATGACGGCTTTTTCTGGAGTGAGGGCGGGGGCTGCGGTTATCATTGGCGGTCAGAAAATAGATGCCCCACCTGACGGCGGGCGTTCCATTCTAATCCGGCCGGCCGCTCCCCGCGGCGGTTTCGTCTTTTCCAGGAGTTTCAGTATGGCCACTTACGGCATGAATGACGTCAAGAACGGGATGAAGATCCTGGTCAATAACGAACCAGCGGTCATCACCGATACCGAATACGTCAAGCCGGGCAAGGGCCAGGCGTTCACGCGCGTCAAGTACCGTCTGATCCGGTCCGGCCGCGTGCAGGAAATCACCATGAAGGCGACCGACGATCTGGAAGCCGCGGATGTGGTCGATACCGACATGCGCTTCCTGTACGCCGATGGCGAGTACTGGCACTTCATGGATCCGGAATCCTTCGAACAGGTGCAGGCCGACAAGGCCGGCATGGGCGGCGCCGAGAAGTGGCTCAAGGGTGAGGAGGACTGCGTGGTCACGCTGTTCAACGGCCAGCCGATCTTCGTGCAGCCGCCGAACTTCGTCGAACTGAAGATCACCGAGACCGATCCGGGCGTGCGGGGTGACACCTCCGGTGGCGGCGGCAAGCCGGCCACGCTGGAGACCGGGGCGGTGGTCCGCGTGCCGCTGTTCGTCAACCAGGATGAAATCATCAAGGTTGATACGCGTTCGGGCGAATACTCCGCGCGCGTCAAGTAAGCAACACGATGCAGGCGCCGCCACCCTTCACCCACAGCTCCGCGCTGCAGGTGTGGGGGATGCGGCGCCTGTTCGCATCCGGCGTCCGCCGGAACCTGTCCTGTAGGTGGTGATGACCGTGAGTGAAGTGCAACCCCAGCCATGTGATCTTCTGATCGAAGCCGGTTACGTGGTGCCGATCGAACCGCATGCGGTGGTGCTGGAAGACCACGCCGTGGCGGTGGCCGATGGCGCGATTGTGGCGGTGTTGCCGCGCGCCGAGGCGCGCCAGCGATTCAGGGCCAAAGAAGTGGTGTCGCGCCCGGAAGCGGCGCTGATCCCGGGCCTGGTCAATGCGCACACGCACAACCCGATGACGCTGCTGCGTGGTGTGGCCGACGACCTGCCGTTGATGACGTGGCTGCGCGAGCACATCTGGCCGGTGGAAGCGGCGGTGATCGGACCGGAGTTCGTCGCCGATGGCACCCGTCTGGCCATTGCCGAGATGCTGCGCGGTGGCACCACCTGCGCCAACGAGAACTACTTCTTCGCCGACGTGCAGGCTGCGGTGTACCGGCAGCATGGCTTCCGCGCGCTGGTAGGCTCGGTGATCATCGATTTCCCCAGCGCCTGGGCCAGGAGCGATGACGAATACTTCGCCCGTGCCGCCGAGCTGCACGATGCCTGGCGCGACGATGCGCTGATCGGCACCGCGTTTGCGCCACACGCGCCCTATACGGTGAACGATGCCAACTTCGAGCGGGTACGGATGCTGTCCGACCAGCTCGATATGCGGGTGCATCTGCATACGCATGAAACCGCGCAGGAAGTCAGCGACTCGATCAAGCTTCACGGCCAGCGCCCGCTGGCGCGGCTGGACCGGCTGGGGCTGGTCAACGAGCGCCTGATCGCGGTGCATATGACCCAGCTGACCGAGGCCGAGATCCACCTGTGCGCCGAACGCGGTGTCAGCGTGGTGCATTGTCCGGAATCGAATCTGAAGCTGGCCTCGGGCTTCTGCCCGGCCTGCGCGCTGGCAAAGGCCGGCGTGAACCTGGCCATCGGTACCGACGGCTGCGCCAGCAACAACGACCTGGACATGTTCAGCGAGAACCGCACCGCGGCGATCCTGGCCAAGGCCGTGGCCAACGATGCCACCGCGCTGGATGCGGCGACCACGTTGCGTGCGGCCACGCTGGGCGGCGCGCGCGCGCTGGGCTTTGACGACCGCATCGGCTCGATCGAGGTCGGCAAACAGGCCGATCTGGCCTGCGTGGACCTGTCGGCGCTGGAGACCCAACCCCTGCATCACGTGCTGTCGCAGCTGGTGTATGCCGCCGGTCGCCACCAGGTCAGCGATGTCTGGATTGCAGGCAGGCCCAAGCTGGTCCAGCGACAGCTGGTCGATATGGACATTGCCGCGATCACCGCCAATGCGCGCCAGTGGCGCGACCGCATCCGTACCATCCGCGCCTGACCGCGCAACCGGCCGCCACGCGCGGCCGCAAGAGGAAACCGATATGAGCGCAGCTTCCAGCTCCACCAATTTCGATCAGGCCGAACTGGACAAGTTCGCCGCGCTGGCCAACCGCTGGTGGGACGCGGATGGCCCGCAGAAGCCGCTGCATGCGCTCAACCCGGTGCGGCTGAAATACGTTTCCGATCGCGTCATGCTGCGCGGCGCCAAGGTGCTGGACATCGGCTGCGGCGGCGGCCTGCTCAGCGAGGCGCTGGCCAAAGAAGGCGCGAACGTCACCGCGATCGATCTGGCGCCGGAACTGGTCAAGGTCGCGCGCCTGCATGGTCTGGAGTCGGGCGTGCAGGTCGATTACCGGGTGCAGGCCGCCGAGGATCTGGCCGCCGAGCAGCCCGGTGCGTTCGACGTGGTCACCTGCATGGAAATGCTCGAGCACGTGCCGGACCCGGGCGCGATCATCGCCGCCTGCCAGCGCCTGCTGCGTCCGGGCGGCAAGCTGTTCCTGTCCACCATCAACCGCACAGCGGCGGCCTTTGCGGTGGCCATTGTCGGCGCCGAGTACATCGCCCGATTGCTGCCCAAGGGCACGCACCACTACCAGGAATTCATCAAGCCGGCCGAGCTGGGCGCATGGCTGCGCGAGGCCGACCTGTCGCTGCAGGACGTGTCCGGCATGGCCTACGAGCCGTGGCGCAACCGCGCCCGCCTGAGCAGCCGCACCGACATCAATTACCTGGCCTACGCGGTCAAGCCGGAACAGGCATGACTTCGGCGGCGTTTCCGGCGGCGGTGCTGTTCGATCTGGACGGCACCTTGCTGGACAGTGCACCGGATTTCGTCGCCACCGCCAACCGTATGCGCGAGGCGCGACAGATGCCGCCGGTGGCTGCGGAGCAGCTGCGGCCGGTAGTGTCCAAAGGCTCGCGGGCGATGCTGGAAGTGGCCTTCCCGCAGATGGCAGAGAGCGAGCGGCATGCGCTGATCCCGGAATTCCTAGACATCTACGAGTCGCTGATCGGCCAGCACGCGCGCCTGTTCGACGGTATCGAGCCGATGCTCGAGGCGTTGGAACAGGCCGGTGCCCGCTGGGGCATTGTCACCAACAAGCCGGAGTATCTGGCGCGGCTGATCGTGCCGCAGCTGGGCTGGGAGCAACGTTGCGCAGTACTGATCGGCGGTGACACGCTGGCCGAACGCAAGCCGCACCCGCTGCCATTGCAGGTGGCGGCGCAACGCATCGGTATGGCCGTGACGAGCTGTGTCTACGTGGGCGATGACGAGCGCGATATCGTCGCCGCCCGTGCAGCCGGGATGCCCTCGGTGGCGGCGTTGTGGGGGTACCGGCTGGACGACGATGACCCGGCCACCTGGGAGGCCAACCGCATCTGCACGCTGCCACATGAACTGTGCCAGCCGGCGGCGTGGCCGACCGTTTATCGGGCTTCGGTCTGATCCAATTATTCGAGGTATGACGTGAGTAGTGCGCTGGACAGCTTCCTGGACAAATGGCGTGCGCGGTGGCCGGAATGGACCTTCGTGGAGCGTTTCGTCGATGAGGCCGATCGTGCCCGTGCGGTGGCGTGGTTCGCGCTGCTGCAGGAGTTCGATGACATGCTCAATACAACCGGTGATACCACGCCGGTCGATGCCAAGCTGGCCTGGTGGGGCGAGGAGCTGCGCAGCTGGAACACGCAGCGTTCGCGTCATCCGCTGGGGCGGGTGCTGGAACCGGTGCGTGCGCCCTGGGCGCAGTTGGCCGACGCCTTGCCTGGCCTGATCGCTGCCCGGGCACGTCCGGCTGACGCGGCGCAGGCGCGCAGCAGTCTGTCGGCCTATGCTGCGGCCGTTGCCGCGGTGGAAGCGGCCGTGTTCAACACGGCGTCGCTGCCGGCTGCCGCCGACGCGGTGCTGACGCAGACCCTGGCGCAACGTGTGCAGGAGTTGGGTGTGGCCGCCGCGCCGCAGGAGTTCAGTGGCGAAACGGCGTGGGAGAAGGTGCTGCAGGCCGGCTGGCCGGCCCGTGTGCCCGGTCCGCGGCCGCGCCGCATCTACGCGGCCCTGGCGCGTGGCCGCCTGCAGGCCCGCCTGCGCGGTGGCGAGTATCAGCCCAGCCCGGCGGGACTGCTGTGGCGCAGCTGGTGGGCTGCGCGCGGTTGAGCGTTGTGTGTCAAATCACCACGAACGCGCCGCCCCGCATCCGCGGGCGTTCAGTGGCGTGAGTGCGCGGGCGCGCTGCCGCATGCCCGTGTGGTGAATGCTCGGCGGTTACTTGCCGCGTTCCAGCACAAGCAGTGGATCGATGCGGGTGTCGAACCAGTTCATCCCCCAATGCAGGTGTGGTCCGGTCGCTCGTCCGGTGGCACCGACGGCGGCAACGGTCTGCCCCTGCGCGATGCGGTCGCCCACCTTCACGTCGATCCGCGACAGGTGCAGGAAGTTGGAGCTGATGCCGAAGCCATGATCCAGCACCAGGGTGCCGCCGGTCAGGTACAGGTCCGGGTTGGCGAAGGTGACGATGCCGGCCGCCGGGGCCTTCACCGGGGTACCGGTGGCGGCGGCGATATCCATGCCCGAATGGCCGGCGCCGGGTTGCCCGTTGTAAACGCGGGCGTTGCCGAAGCGGCCGCTGATGCGCCCCTGTACCGGCCAGAGGAAGGTCTGGGTGAAGTCGGTGCGGTTGTCATCACGCTTGCGTGATTCGGTCACCAGCGCCTGCTCGCGGGCAATGCGTTCGGCGATGGCCGGCGGCGGATTCACCGTCTTCGGCGGTACGCCATTGACGTGCTCGGTCGGCCAGTCACGCGCAGTCACCACGATTGAAATGGTCTCGCTGCCGCCCTCCGGGCGCTGCACCTGTACCTGCAACGGGCCCTTTTCATCGCGTCCGACACCGAGCACCACGCTGCCATAGCTGCTGACCCGCAGCTCGCGGCCCGCGTAGCGGACCGTGCTGCCGGCCGGCACCTTGCCGATGACCATCGCGCCCTGCGAAACGCTGGCCGGGAACACCGCGCGGCTGTCGAGCAGGTTGCCGATGTCATCCTGTGCCTGTGCCGCCGGTGCGGTGAACAGGGGCGTGGCCAGCAGCAGCGCCCCGAACAGAAATACCTTGCGCATCAACGATCGTAGGTCATGCGCTGGCCGGCCGGTGCACCGACCAGCTTGCTGCCATCCCACACCCGCTGGCCGTTGACCCAGGTGGAGGCGATGCGCGAGCGGAAGGTGGTGCCTTCAAACGGCGACCAGCCGCACTTGGACAGCACGTCCTCGCGCTTGACCGTGAACGGCACGTCCTCGACTAGCACCAGGTCGGCGAAATAACCCTCGCGCAGGAAGCCGCGTTCTTCGACATCGAACAGTTGGGCCGGGGCGTGGGCGAACTTCTGCACCACCTGTTCGCGGCTCAGCTTACCTTCGTGCACGCGTTCCAGCGCCGCGACCAGCGCGTACTGCACCAGCGGCAGGCCGGACGGTGCCTGTGCGTAGGGCTTCTGCTTCTCTTCCCAGGTATGCGGGGCGTGGTCGGTGGCCAGCACGTCCAGCACGTCGTCGGCCAGCGCAGCGGTGATCGCCTCGCGGTCGGACACGTCCTTGATCGCCGGGTTGCACTTGATCAGGTTGCCCTTGGTCGCGTAATCGGGGCGGGCGAAGTGCAGGAAGTGCACGCAGGTCTCGGCGGTGATCTGCTTGCGGCTGCCATCGGCACGGATCAGCGGACCCTTCTCGAACAGCGCCAGCTCATCGGCGGTGGAGATATGCAGCACGTGCAGGCGGGTGCCGTGCTTGCGCGCCAGCGACATGGCCAGTCGGGTCGACTTGATGCAGGCCTCACGCGAGCGGATATCCGGGTGCATCTCCGGGGTCAGCGCGTCGCCGTACTTTTCCTGGAAGGCCTTCAGGTTGGCGTCGATCATCGGCGTGTCTTCGCAATGCGTGATGATCGGGGTCGGGCATTCGCGGAAGATCGCTTCCAGGGTTTCCGGGTTGTCGACCAGCATGTTGCCGGTGGAGGCTCCCATGAACACCTTCACGCCTGGTGCCTTCTTCGGGTCCAGGGCGCGGATCGCATCGAGGTTGTCGTTGCTGGCGCCGTGATAGAAACCGTAATTGGCCCAGGCCCGGCCTTTGGCCAGTTCGTACTTGGCTTCGAGGATGGTCGAATCCAGGGTCGGCGGGTTGGTGTTGGGCATGTCCATGAAGCTGGTCAGGCCGCCGGCCACGGCCGCGGCCGATTCGCTGGCGATGTCGCCCTTGTGGGTCAGGCCCGGTTCGCGGAAGTGCACCTGGTCATCGATCATGCCCGGCAGCAGCCAGCGCCCGGCCGCATCCACCACCTGCTCGCCGTCACGCGGGGTCAGGCCGCTCCCGATCTGCGCGATGCGGTCGTTCTCGATGCGCAGGTCGCCGTCGAAGGTGCGGCCTTCGTTGACCATGCGGGCATTGCGGATGAGCGTGGAGGGCATGTCAGTGTTTTCCTGTGCAGCGGCAAGAGGGGGCGTCGGCGCGCTTGGGGACGGGGTCGAGGCCGCCCGGATGGAACGGGTGGCAACGCCCCAGCCGCCGCAGCGTCAACCAGCAGCCACGCAACGGGCCATGGACGGAGATGGCTTCCATCCCGTATTCGGAGCAACTGGGGACAAAACGGCAGCGCGGCCCGAGCAGGGGGCTGATGAGGCGCTTGTACAAGCGCAGTACGGCAATGAGAAGGCGGCCGATCACCCGTTAATGATATGCCAGTTGGCATTGCCGCAGGATTTGTCGCAGGATGCGCGAGGGTTGCCGATGCGGCGTTGCTGCTTCAGCGGCCCGCCGGGCGCGCTGATGCGCTTGGTCAGGTTCCGAACTGCGCGAACGGTCCGGTGACACCATCGAACCGATTCTGCACGTGTCGAGCATCCGTTCAGATTGAACGGGCTGGCGCGGTTGCCGCTGCTGGTCGGGTAGGCTATAAAGGCCCGCTTTCCCGGGCCCCGGGGGAAACAAGGAAGAGCGTTTCGTGGCTGCTAAAAAAACTGCAAAGAAGGCCGTCAAGGCCGCCAAGAAAACCGCCAAGCCTGCAGTAACGAAGGCGGTGTCCAAGCCAGTTGCGAAGAAGCCGGTCACCAAGGCCGCCAAGCCGGCAGCCAAGAAGGCGTCCGCCAAAAAAGTGGTAGCAAAGAAGGTGGTAGCCAAGAAGGCGCCGGTCAAGAAGGCTCCCGCCAAGAAGACCGTAGCCAAGGCGGCTCCGGTCAAGAAGGTGGTAGCCAAGAAGGCGGCACCGGCAGCCAAGAAGGCCGTCAAGAAGGTGGCCAAGCCGGTCGCCGCGCCGGTCAAAAAGGTCGCCAGCAAGCCCGCTCCAGCTCCTGTTGCCAAGAAAGTGCCTGCCAAGCCCGCCGTGGCCAAGGCAGTCAAAACCCCCGTCGCCAAGCCCGCGGCCAAGTCCGTACCGAAGCCGGCTCCCAAGCCGGTGACGGCCAAGTCTGTCCCGGTCAACGTCGCCAAGACGGCCGCAGCTCCGGTTATCCAACCGGTTGCCGCCAAGCCATCGCCTGCGACCAAGACCCCGCAATCCAAGAATCCCGTGTCTGCACCGAAATCCCACGTAAAAAATTCCGTCAAGGCCCCCGTCAAGTCCGCTGCGCCTGTTGCCGTCCGTCCGGTCGGCAAGGTCGCCGTGGCCGTCACCGCACGCTCGGCCGCTCCGGCTCCGCGCAGCAAATACAAGGTGGTGGAATACAAAGTCGATGACGCCACCGGTCGTCCGATCCTGCCGGAGGGCTACAAGCCGTCGGCGGATGAGGAATACATGAGCGCGCTGCAGCAGGAATACTTCCGCCAGCGTCTGCAGGACTGGCGCGCTGATCTGGTCGAGGAATCGAAGCAGACCATCGAGAACCTGCGCGAAGAAGTGCGTGATATCGGTGACGAGGCCGAGCGTGCCACGCGCGAGACCGAGAACTCGCTCGAGCTGCGTACCCGTGACCGCTACCGCAAACTGATCGGCAAGATCGACAGCACGCTCAAGCGTCTGGAAGCCGGTGATTACGGCTACTGCGTGGATACGGGCGAGGAAATCGGCCTGGACCGCCTGGAAGCCCGTCTCACCGCCGAGCGCACGATCGATGCGCAGGAGCGCTGGGAGCATCTGCAGAAGCAGCAGGGCGAATAAGTCCCGCCGCACCGCTGATGCCATCTGGAACCCCGCCACGGCGGGGTTTCCTTGTTGAGGAGAGACGCAATGTCTGATGCCGAAGTTTTCATGCGTCGCGCAGTGGCGCTGGCCCGCGACAACATCGCCGCGGGCGGGCGCCCGTTTGGCGCGGTACTGGTCAAGGACGGGCAGGTGCTGGCCGAGGCGGCCAACAGCATCCACGCCAGTCACGATCCCACCGATCACGCCGAGATGCGGGCGATCCGCCACGCCAGTACGCGCCTGCAAAGCCCGCGGCTGGAGGGGTGTGTGATCTACGCCAGCGGCCATCCGTGCCCGATGTGTCTGGCGGCGATGTACCTGTGCGGCATCGAGCGGGCATGGTTCGCCTACTCCAACGAGGACGCGCAGCCGTTCGGATTGTCGACCGCTGCGGTCTACGCGCGTCTGGCGGCGGGCCCGGCCGCAGTGGACTCGGGGCTGCAATCGTTGCCGCTGGCGGGGGAGGAGGGGCTCTATGCCGAATGGGCCCGGGCGCAGGCCTGAGGCTTATTGCAGGTCACGCAGGTCCAGGCGCCGCAATTGCGGCGCTTTCCATGCGGTGATGCCGGCCACGCCCAGTACCGCGCAGCCGCCGATCACCGCGGCAGGCACCAGCCCGAGCAGGCGCGCCATGCTGCCGGCATAGAACGCGCCCAGTTCATTGGATGAGCTGATGAACAGGCCGTTGATCGAGGAGACGCGACCGCGCATCTCGTCGGGAGTGGCCAGCTGCAGGATGGTCGAACGCACCACCACCGAGACGCCGTCGAAGGCACCGTAGAACAGCAGGATGGCCGCGGACAGCCAGAAGTGTTGTGACAGCCCGAAGCCGATCACGCACAGGCCAAAGCCGGCCACGGCCAACAGCAGGACCCGTCCGGCATGGCGTTGCAACGGGCGGCGGGCAAGCCATAGTCCGACGCAGATCGAGCCCAGCGCCGGCGCCGCGCGCAGGATGCCCAGGCCTTCCGGACCGTGATGCAGGATTTCCCGGATGAAGGCCGGCAGCATCGCGACGACACCGCCGAGCAGTACCGAGAACATGTCCAGCGCCATCGCGCCGAGCATGATCTGGTTGCCCAGCACGAAGCGCGCGCCCTCGGCGATGCTGGCGAAGATCGGTGCGCGCGACTGCGGCGGCGCCGGTTCGCTGACGCGCAGCGATGCCAGTGCGAGCAGCGCCAGTGTCGCCATCACCACGGCCACGCCGTAGGACAGGCTCTTGCCGCCCCAGGCCACCAGAATGCCGCCCAGTGCGGGGCCAAGCACCATGCCGGCCTGGAACACCACGCTGCCGAAGCCGGCGCCGCGTGCGAACTGCCCACGCGCGAGCACCCGGGCGAACAGGGCGTTGTAGACCGGCGAGAGGAAGGCGCGCACCATGCCGGTCAGGGCGATGGCCAGGTAGATCGGCCAGGTGCCTTTGAACGGAAGCCAGCCGTTGGTCACCATCACCAGCACCGCAGCGGTGGCGATCAGGCCGAGGCTGGCGGCCATGCCCAGCTTGCGCCGCGGCAGATGGTCGACCAGGTGGCCGGCAAACGGCGCCACGCAGAAGTAGGGCAGCACTTCGGCCAGACCGATCAGCCCCAGTGAAAATGGATTGCGGGTGATCTCGTAGATGTGCCAGCCGACCGTGATCGCGACGATCTGGTAGGACAGCATCGCCGTGATGCGGTAGGCCAGCAGCTGGGCGAAGCCGGGCTGGCGCAGGATCGCGCCAGGGCTGCTGTCCGTTACAGCGCTCACTGCTGCTGCGCTTGGGCGGTATCCCGGATGAAGGCCAGCATGGCGGCCAGGCCGTTGCTGCGGGTGGGTGACAGGTGTTTGGCCAGGCCGATAGCGGCGACGTAGTCCGGGGCGGTGGCCAGGATTTCCGCGGCCGAGCGGCCGGAGTAGACGCGCAGTGCCAGGTAGATCAGGCCCGAGACGATGGCCGAATCACTGACCGCATGGAAGACCAGCTTCTCGGCGTTGCCTTCCGGAACGATCCACACCATTGACTGGCAGCCGTGCAGGCGATGCTCCTCACTCTTCCATTCCTCCGGGAAGGTGGGCAGCTTGCGGCCCAGATCGATCAGGTACTGGTAGCGTTCGGACCAGTCCCCGAAGAAGGAGAACTCTTCGGCGATCGTGGCCTGGGCATCGGCGGCGGTGGGTTCGAGCGGAAACGGGGTATCAATCACTTCAGTATCCGGTTGTCGGTCAGGGCAGGGGGCGGCGACTCAGCCGCGCTTCCAGCGCACGCCCTGCGGGGTGTCTTCCAGCACGATGTTCTCGGCGGCCAGCTGGTCGCGGATGGCATCGGCGCGGGCGAAGTCGCGAGCCTGCTTGGCGGCGATGCGTTCATCGATCAGGGCCTGGATGCGGGCATCATCGCCGGCATCGGTGCCGCGGCTGAACCAGTCGGCCGGTGCCTGCTGCAGCAGACCCAGCGCCAGACCGGCGCCGAGCAGCTCGGCCTTCAGGCGAGCCTTTTCCCCGGCGGATTCGGCCCTGCGCGCGTCGCTGGCGATGCGGGCCACTTCGGCCAAGGCCAGCGGCGTGTTGAGGTCATCGTCCAGCGCGGCTTCGACGCTGGATGGGATGGTGGCCATGGCGTCCACATCGGCCAGATCGCGCAGCGTGCCGTACAGACGGTCCAACGTCCGTACCGACTGCTCGATCAGTGCGTCCGACCAGTCCAGCGGCTGCCGGTAGTGGGCCGACAGTAGCGCATAGCGCAGCGCTTCCGGCGGATGCTGCTGCACCAGATCGTGCACGCGTTCAATGTTGCCCAGCGACTTGCTCATCTTGGCGCCGCCGAAGTTGAGCATGCCGTTGTGCAGCCAGAAGCGGGCGAAGGTCTTTCCGCCATGCGCGCATTCGCTTTGCGCGATCTCGTTTTCGTGGTGCGGAAACTGCAGATCCACGCCGCCGGCGTGGATATCGATGGTCGGGCCCAGATGGGCGGCGGCCATCGCCGAACACTCGATGTGCCAGCCCGGGCGGCCACGGCCCCACGGCGATTCCCAGCCGGGCAGGTCGTCGGTGGACGGTTTCCACAGCACGAAGTCCCCCGGATCGCGCTTGTAGGGCGCCACATCGACGCGGGCGCCGGCCAGCATTTCGTCAGGATCGCGGCGCGAGAGCTTGCCGTAGTCCTTGAAACTGCCCACCGAGAACAGCACGTGACCCTCGGCGGCGTAGGCGTGGCCGCTGCCGATCAGGCCTTCGATCATCGTGATGATGTGCGGGATGTGCGCAGTGGCCTCGGGCTCGATATCCGGCGGCACCACGCCCAGCGCGGCCATGTCCTCGCGGTAGGCGGCCGCGAAACGGTCGGTGATGGCCGAGATCGGCACACCCTGTTCCTTGGCGGCGGCATTGATCTTGTCGTCCACGTCGGTGATGTTGCGCGCGTAACGCAGATGCCCGTAGCGGCGGCGCAGCAGGTCGGCCAGTACGCCAAAGACCACCGGGCCGCGGGCGTTGCCGATGTGCACGTAGTTGTAGACCGTGGGGCCACACACATACAGGGTCGGGGCGGTGGGGTCGAGCGGAGCGAAGGGCTCCAGCTGCCGCGTCAGGTTGTTGTGCAGGCGCAGGGTCATGGGTATCCGGGGGAGAAACGAACCGCGCAATTCTAGCGGTCCCGGCACGGTGGGGCACGTCCGGGCTGGGCAATCGGGTCGTGGACGGGTTATGTTCAGGCCAGCGTCGGCTTGGCTGCCTACACTATCGATCGTGACCCGACTCTTCCCGCTGCGAGTGTTGATGAATCCCGCGCCGTTTTTGTCCGCCCTCTGCCTGCTGGCTTTTTTTGTCGCCTCGGCACGGGCGCAGGAAGCTTCCGAGGCCGATGGTCGCAACCGCGTCGTGGTGGTTGAGAATGTGCGCTACGACTACGCCCAGGTGCTCAACGTCGAACCGGTGTTCCAGACCCTGCGCGCAACCCGCACCGAAGAGCATTGCGAACCTGTCGCCACGCGCACGCTTGCACCGGTGCAGGTGAAGGGGGAGGAGAACAAGGGCGGTTTTCGCCGTTTCTGGGACTCGGTACGGGGTATTTTCGTCAATCGTGAAGAAAGCGCGGAAGACACCGCCGAGGCGCCGCGCATCCATGACACCAGCCGGCATGCCGCGATGCTGACCCCGGAGTGCAAGATCGTCGAGGTGGGCCGTGAATTCCGCCGGCCCATCGCCTATGACGTGGACTATGTCTACAAGGGCGTCAAATTCCGCTCGCGCCTGCCGGAGGATCCGGGAAACCGCTTGAAACTGCGGGTCTCCATCACCCCGGATATCGGCTCGATGGTTGAACAGGCTGCAGGCAATCCCTGATGTTGCGTTGCGACACTTGCGCCCCCCCGGCGTGCGTGCGACCATGCGCGCCGATGAAATCGAACGACGCCCAGCTTGGTATCAGCGCCGCCCGGATGGCCTCCGGTATGACGTCGCGTGCCCGCCGACCGGAACCCCACAATTTCGCTGGGTAACCGGAGCTTCGTGCTGTCTGTTCGGAAAACCCAGCCCAGGCTGGGTTTTTTCGTTTCCGATCCATGAAAAGTTTCAAGCGTAATGAATTGCGCGTCCGCGCACCTTCCGCCGGTAACGACGGATTTCCCCGCAGCGAAGGAAAGATCGATGTCTCTGAAGCACTTCTTGAACACCCAGGACTGGAGCCGCGCCGAACTGGACGCACTGCTCACCCAGGCGGCGTTGTTCAAACAACACAAGCTGGGTGATGACCTGAAGGGCAAATCGATCGCCCTGGTGTTCTTCAATCCGTCCATGCGCACCCGTACCAGCTTCGAGCTGGGCGCGTTCCAGCTGGGTGGGCATGCGGTGGTGCTGCAGCCGGGCAAGGACGCTTGGCCGATCGAGTTCAACCTCGGTACCGTCATGGACGGGGATACCGAAGAGCACATCGCCGAAGTGGCCAAGGTGCTGGGCCGTTATGTGGACCTGATCGGCGTGCGCGCGTTCCCGAAATTCGTGGACTGGAGCAAGGACCGCGAGGACCAGGTGCTCAAGAGCTTTGCCAGGTATTCGCCGGTGCCGGTCATCAACATGGAGACCATCACCCATCCGTGCCAGGAACTGGCCCACATCCTGGCGCTGCAGGAACATTTCGGCACCACCGACCTGCGCGGCAAGAAGTATGTGCTGACCTGGACCTACCATCCCAAGCCGCTCAACACCGCGGTGGCCAATTCGGCGCTGACCATTGCCACGCGCATGGGCATGGACGTGACCCTGCTGTGCCCGACCCCGGACTACATCCTGGATGAGCGCTACATGGGCTGGGCCGAGCAGAACGTGGCCGAGAGCGGTGGTTCGCTGCAGGTCAGCCACGACATCGCCAGCGCCTATGCCGGCGCCGATGTGGTCTATGCCAAGAGCTGGGGCGCCCTGCCGTTCTTCGGCAACTGGGCCCCGGAGCAGCCGATCCGCGACCAGTACAAGCACTTCATCGTCGATGAGGCCAAGATGGCGCTGACCAACAATGGCGTGTTCAGCCACTGCCTGCCGCTGCGCCGCAACGTCAAGGCCACCGACGGTGTGATGGACTCGCCGCAGTGCATCGCCATCAACGAAGCCGAAAACCGCCTGCACGTGCAGAAGGCCATCATGTCGGCGCTGGTGCGCTGAATCCGGACCTCCTGCAACCTTTCCGCTTTCCTCCCCCATGGCGGGCCGCCGGTCCGCTTCACGAGCAACTGACATGACCTCCAAGAAAGACATCGTCCTCGCCTTCTCCGGCGGCCTCGACACCAGCTTCTGCGTGCCGTATCTGCAGGAGCGTGGCTACAACGTGCACACCGTGTTCGCCGACACCGGCGGCGTGGACGACGAAGAGCGCGACTTCATCGAGAAGCGTGCCGCCGAGCTGGGCGTCAGCAGCCATGTCACCGTCGACGGTGGCCCGGCAATCTGGGAGGGCTTCGTCAAGCCGTTCGTGTGGGCCGGCGAGGGCTACCAGGGCCAGTACCCGCTGCTGGTGTCGGACCGTTACCTGATCGTGGACGCCGCGCTCAAGCGCGCCGCCGAGCTGGGCACCAACATCATCGCCCACGGCTGCACCGGCATGGGCAACGACCAGGTCCGCTTCGATCTGGCAGTGAAGGCGCTGGGTGATTACGTGATCGTCGCGCCCATCCGCGAAATCCAGAAAGAACATACCCAGACCCGTGCCTACGAGCAGAAGTACCTGGAAGAGCGTGGCTTCGGCGTGCGTGCCAAACAGCAGGCCTACACCATCAACGAGAACCTGCTGGGCCTGACCATGTCCGGCGGCGAGATCGACCGTTGGGAAGCGCCGGGCGAAGGCGCCCGCGGCTGGTGCGCGCCGCGCAGCGCCTGGCCGATCGAACCGCTGACCGTGACCCTGAAGTTCGTCGAGGGCGAGGCCGTCGCGCTGGACGGCAAGGCACTGCCGGGTGAGCAGATCCTGGCCCGCCTCAACAAGATGTTCGCCCCGTACGGCGTGGGCCGTGGCGTGTACACCGGCGACACCGTGATCGGCCTGAAGGGCCGCATCGTGTTCGAAGCGCCGGGCCTGGTCTCGCTGCTGGCCGCGCACCGCGCGCTGGAAGACGCCGTGCTGACCAAGCAGCAGAACCGTTTCAAGCCGGACGTGGCGCGCAAGTGGGTGGAGCTGGTGTATGAAGGCTTCTACCACGACCCGCTCAAGACCGACATCGAGGCGTTCCTGAAGTCCTCGCAGGCCAAGGTCAATGGCGAGGTGGTGCTGGAAACCCGCGGCGGCCGCGTCGATGCGGTGGCGGTGAAGTCCGAGCACCTGCTCAACGCCAAGGGCGCGACCTACGCGCAGTCGGCCGATTGGGGCGTGGAAGAAGCCGAAGGCTTCATCAAGCTGTTTGGCATGAGCTCCTGGTTGTACGCGCTGGTCAATCGCTTAGCCGCGCGGGGCGCGGGTGGGGGGTGCCGGGTGTTTTTTCCGCCCGGCGCACTTGCGCGGGGCTTCCACTGCTTTCTTCCGGTTTGAATGCCCATGACGCAGTTGCTTGACACGACGCTGGACCACCTGCAGGCGCTGGTGTCGTTTGACACCCGCAATCCGCCGCGTGCCATCACCACCGGTGGCATCTTCGATTACCTGCGCGCCAACCTGCCGGGCTTCAATGTCGAGGTGATCGACCACGGTGCCGGTGCGGTCAGTTTCTACGCGGTGCGTGGCACGCCCAAGTACCTGTTCAATGTGCATCTGGACACGGTGCCGGATTCACCGCACTGGTCGGCCGATCCGCATGTGATGCGGCGCCTGGACGACCGCGTGGTCGGCCTGGGGGTATGCGACATCAAGGGCGCCGCCGCCGCGCTGGTGACCGCCGCCAACCTGACCGATGGCGATGCGGCGTTCCTGTTCTCCAGCGACGAGGAAGCCAATGATCCGCGTTGTATCGCCGCCTTCCTGGCCCGTGGCATCCCCTATGAAGCGGTGATCGTCGCCGAGCCGACCATGAGCGAAGCGGTGCTGGCCCATCGGGGGATCAGCTCCGTGCTCATGAAATTTGCCGGTCGTGCGGGCCATGCTTCGGGCAAGCAGGATCCGTCGGCCAGCGCGCTGCACCAGGCCATGCGCTGGGGCGGAAAAGCGCTGGAACATGTCGAGTCGCTGGCGCATGCACGCTTCGGTGGCCTGACCGGCCTGCGCTTCAACATCGGCCGCGTCGAAGGAGGGATCAAGGCCAACATGATCGCGCCCGAGGCCGAGCTACGTTTCGGCTTCCGTCCGTTGCCGTCGATGGACATCGACGGATTGCTGGCCACCTTTGCCGGCTTTGCCGAGCCGTCGGCGGCGCACTTCGAGGAAACGTTCCGCGGCCCGAGCCTGCCGTCCGGTGATATCGCCCGTGCCGAGGAACGCCGCCTGGCCGCCCGCGACGTCGCCGACGAGCTGGGCCTGCCGATCGGCAATGCGGTGGATTTCTGGACCGAGGCCTCGCTGTTCTCGGCCGGTGGCTACACCACGATGGTGTATGGCCCGGGCGATATCGCCCAGGCCCATACCGCCGATGAATTCGTCACGCTGGAGCAACTGCAGCGTTATGCGGAGTCGGTGCTGCGGATCCTGCAGCGCGGCGCCTGAAGCACGTGACCCGGCGCGGCGCGCCGGATTCTCCCCTGCGACCGCGGTCGCCCCGATGAAGCAAGACATGTCCCCTGCCATGCAACCCCACCGCCAAACCCGCCAGACCATCGTGCGCCTGCTCTCGAGCATGGCCAGCGCCAAGGAGATCAGCCAGTACCTGAAACGGTTCTCGCAGCTCGATGCCAAGCGCTTTGCCGTGGTCAAGGTCGGTGGCGCGGTATTACGCGACGATCTGGAAGCGCTGACCTCGTCGCTATCCTTCCTGCAGGAGGTCGGCCTGACCCCGATCGTGCTGCACGGCGCCGGCCCGCAGCTGGATGCCGAGTTGTCGGCGGCCGGAATCGAGAAGCACACCATTGACGGCTTGCGGGTGACCTCGCCCGAAGCGCTGGCGATCGTGCGCAAGGTGTTCCAGAGCTCCAACCTGAAGCTGGTGGAAGCCCTGCAGCAGAATGGTGCACGTGCGACCTCGATCACCGGTGGTGTGTTCGAGGCCGAATACCTCGACCGCGATACCTACGGTCTGGTCGGCGAGGTCAAGGCGGTGAACCTGGCGCCGATCGAGGCGAGCCTGAAGGCCGGTTCGATCCCGGTGATCACCTCGCTGGGCGAAACCCCGAGCGGGCAGATCCTCAACATCAACGCGGATTTTGCCGCCAATGAACTGGTGCAGGAGCTGCAGCCGTACAAGATCATCTTCCTGACCGGTACCGGTGGCCTGCTCGATGCCGAAGGTAGGGTGATCGATTCGATCAACCTGTCCACCGAGTACGACCAACTGATGGCGCAGCCGTGGATCCACGGTGGCATGCGGGTCAAGATCGAGCAGATCAAGGACCTGCTGGACCGCTTGCCGGAGGAGTCCTCGGTGTCGATCACGCGTCCGGCCGATCTGGCCAAGGAGCTGTTCACCCACAAGGGCTCGGGCACGCTGGTGCGTCGCGGCGAGAAGGTGCTCAAGGCGACATCGTGGGATCAGCTCGATACCGCGCGGCTGAAGACGCTGATCGAATCCAGCTTCGGCCGTACGCTGGTGCCGGACTACTTCGAGAAGACCAGGCTGCTGCGCGCCTATGTCAGCGAGCACTACCGCACCGCGGTGATCCTCACTGATGAGGCCGAGGGCGTGTACCTGGACAAGTTCGCCGTGCTGGACGACGCACAGGGTGAGGGGCTCGGGCGTGCGGTCTGGAACGTGATGCTGGAGGAAACCCCGCAGCTGTTCTGGCGCTCGCGTAACGGCAACCCGGTCAACCATTTCTACTATTCCGAATCCGATGGCTGCTACAAGCTCGATCACTGGAAGGTGTTCTGGTTTGGCGCCGACGATTTCGACAGCATCAAGGGCTATGTGAAGCACTGCGCCGAACGCAAACCGAGCCTCCAAGGCTGAGTGATGCTGTCGCACTCAGCCACTGCGTGGAGCACCGTGCCGACCCTGCGGGGCCGGCACGTAACGCTGGAGCCGTTGCAGATGGCGCACGTGCCGGCGTTGCAGCGGGCGCTGGGTGAGGGCGAGCTGTCGCGCTGCTGGTACACCAATGTGCCCGCGCCGGAGGATGCCGCACGTTATGTCACTGCGGCACTCGAGGCGCAGGTGCAGGGCAGGGCGCTGGCCTTTGCGGTCGGCAACGCCCGCGGTGAGATTGTGGGCAGCACGCGCTTATACGCGCTGGACGCGGATGTGCCTCGGCTGAATATCGGCTACACCTGGTATCACCCCAGCGTCCAGCGCACCGGGCTGAATACCGAGGCCAAGCTGCTGTTGCTGCGGCACGCCTTCGAAACCCTGGGCTGTATCAGCGTCGGCTTCGAGACCAGCTGGTTCAACCAGGCCTCGCGCAATGCAATTGCCCGGCTCGGTGCCAAGCAAGATGGTGTGCTGCGCAACCACAAGCGTCACGCTGACGGGTCGCGCCGCGACACCGTGGTGTTTTCCATCATCGACTCGGAATGGCCGGCGGTGAAAGCCCACCTGCAGTTCCTTCTGGATTCGCACTCATGACTGACAAGAAATTCTCCCTGGGCATCGTTGGCGCCCGCGGCTACACCGGCACCGAGCTGATCAAGCTGGTGGCCGCGCATCCGCGGATCGAGCTGGCGTTCGTGTCTTCGCGCGAGCTGGCTGGCCAGCGCGTGGCCGACCATAACGCCGCCTGTTGTGGCGAGCTGCGCTACGAAAACCTGGATGCCGATGCGGTGGCCGCCAAGGGCGTGGACGCGGTGGTGCTGGCGCTGCCCAACGGCAAAGCCGAGCCGTTTGTGACCGCGCTGGACGCGGCCCGGCCAGACACGGTGATCGTCGATCTTTCCGCCGATTACCGCTTCGACAACAGCTGGTACTACGGCCTGCCGGAGCTGACCCGTGGGCGCTATGCCGGGCACAAGCGCATCAGCAATCCGGGCTGCTACGCCACCGCTATGCAGCTGGCGATCACGCCGCTGCTGTCACAGCTGGCCGGCCCGCCGACCTGCTTCGGCGTGTCCGGCTGGTCCGGTGCCGGTACCACGCCCTCGGACAAGAACAATCCCGAACTGCTGCGCGACAACCTGATGCCGTATGCGTTGACCAACCACGTGCACGAGCGCGAGGTGTCGACCCAGCTCGGTGTGCCGGTGGAATTCATGCCGCATGTGGCCCAGCACTTCCGCGGCATCACCATGACCGTGAATCTGTGGCTGCAGCAGCCGCGCAGCCGCGAAGAGATCGTCGCGCTGTATCAGCAGCGCTATGCCAACGAGCCGCTGGTGGAGGTGGTCGATGAGGCGCCGTGGGTCAGCCGCATTGCCGGCACGCACGGCGTGCAGATCGGTGGCTTCACCCTGGCGCCGGGCAACAAGCGGGTGGTGGTGGTGGCGACCATCGACAACCTGCTCAAGGGCGCGGCCACCCAGGCCTTGCAGAACCTCAACCGGGCTTTGGGGCTGGATGAGCTGACCGCCATTCCGCACTGAACCTCTCGCACAACTGACGGGATATCCCCATGACCAACCTGCTCTGGCAGAAACCCGGTGTCGCGGTTGACGCCAAGATCCAGACCTTCCTCGCCGGCGACGACGTGATCCTCGATCGCGAGTTCTTCCTGCACGACATCCAGGCCAGCACCGCCCATGCTGAAGGGCTGCAGCACATCGGTATTCTCAGTGCCGATGAACTGGCGGCGCTCAAGCGCGAACTGGTGGTGCTGGCTGAGGATTTCCGCAGCGGCGCCTTCGTGCTGGACGAGCAGTACGAGGATTGCCACTCGGCCATCGAGGCACGCCTGACCGAGCGTCTGGGTGATGCCGGCCGCAAGATCCACACCGGCCGCAGCCGCAACGACCAGATCCTGGTGGCCACGCGTCTGTGGCTGAAGGAGAAGCTCGAACGCGTGGCGCAGATCAGCGTCGAGGTCGCCAAGGTGGCCCTGGACCGCGCCGCCGCCGAACAGCGGCAGCCGTTGCCGGGCTATACCCATATCCAGCGCGCCGTCGTGTCCTCGGCGGGCATGTGGTGGGCCGGCTGGGGCGAGGCCTTCATCGACAACGCCATCCGCGCCCGCGACACCCGCGCGTTGATCGATACCAACCCGCTGGGCACGGCCGCCGGCTACGGCGTCAACCTGCCACTGGACCGCGAACACACCACCGCCGCGCTGGAATTCTCGCGGATGCAGATCAGTCCGATCTACGCGCAGCTGTCGCGTGGCAAGTTCGAACTGGCCGCGCTGGAAGCGCTGGGGGGCGCCACCCTGGATCTGCGCCGCATCGCCTGGGATCTGTCGCTGTTCACCACCGGTGAGTTCGCTTTTGTCGCGCTGCCGGCGCAGTACACCACCGGCAGCTCGATCATGCCGAACAAACGCAATCCCGACGTGATCGAGCTGATGCGGGCCACCCATGCCAGCGTCGCCGCCGCGCGTACCGAGATCGAGCAGCTGCTGTCGCTGCCGTCCGGTTACCAGCGCGACCTGCAGAACTCCAAGGGTGCCATCGTGCACGGCTTCGGTCGTGGACTGGCGGCATTGGAGCTGCTGCCGGCGCTGCTGTCCAATCTGGATTGGCGCGATGACAACATCCGCGCCGCCATCGATTCGGGCATGTATGCCACCGATGTGGCGGTGGAAGCCGCGGTGGCCGGTGTGCCGTTCCGCGACGCCTACAAGGCCGCCGCCGAGGCGGCCGACACGGCGGGGCAGGGGCGCACTCCGGAAGGAAGTCTGGCCGCCCGTGTGTCACCCGGTGCCGCGGCGGATCTGCGCTTGGACGAACTGGGTGCACGCTGGCAGGCGCTGCGAGGCTGAGTCGACACGATACGGGCGCCGAACAGGCGCCCGTATTGGTTCTAAAAGAAAGCAAACGCGACGACGGCACCGGTGGCGTGCTGTCATAGGCGGCAAAGGAGATCGGGATGAAGCTGTATCTGGTGATGGCGATGCGCAGGCCGTCGTTCGACAACGCGGTGATCGGGCCGCACAAGGCATTCCTGGACGATTTGAAGGCACGCGGCCAGCTGCATCTCACCGGCGGCTTCAGTGACGGCAGCGGCGGTGCCTACGTGCTGCAGAACGTGGCCGATCTGCAGCAGGCCACCGCCCTCGCTGCCAGCGATCCACTGGCGCTGCACGGCAGTTCCCAACTGACCGTCCACGAATGGAACACACGCTGATCCCATGAGCCTGACCTTGCCACCGGCGTTTCTCGAACAGCCGCTGCCGCCGTGGCGGCGTGCGGTGCTCAAGATCGGCAGCAGCCTGCTGGCCGCGGACGGGGGCGGTCTGACGCCGCGTTTCGCGCTTGGTCTGGCGCAGTTCGTGTCTGCCAATGTGCTGGCCGGGCGTGAGGTGGTGATCGTGTCCTCCGGTGCGGTGGCCGCCGGCCGCGCGATCCTGCCCAAGGCGGCCGAAGCCGGTGCGGCGATGGCCGCCCGCCAGGCGCTGGCGGCGCTGGGGCAGGCGCAGCTGATCGCGCTGTGGCAGCGTTTCTTCGAGCGGCCGGTGGCGCAGGTGTTGCTCACCCACGATGACCTGCGCAACCGTCGCCGCTACCTCAACGCACGTGCCACGCTGAACGAGCTGTTGGCGTTGGGCGCGCTGCCGGTGGTCAACGAAAATGACACCGTGTCGGTGGATGAGCTCAAACTCGGTGACAACGACAACCTGGCCGCGATCGTTGCCGCGCTGGTGGACGCCGATGCGCTGTTCATCGCCACCGATATTGATGGCCTGTACAGCGCCGATCCGCGCAGCGATCCGCGGGCGGAACCGATCAACGAGGTGCATGAGCTGACGCCGGGGATCCTGGCCATGGCCGGTGGCAGCGGCAGCGCGGTCGGCACTGGTGGTATGCACACCAAACTGCAGGCCGCGGCCAAGGCCGGCGCTGCCGGTATCGACACCTTCCTGTTCAATGGCCGCGATGGCGATGTGGTGCGTGGACTGGCCCAGGGCCGCCTGCGTGGTACGCGCCTGCATGCCGGTCAATCGCGGATCGCCGCGCGCAAGTACTGGCTGCGGCATGCGCCGGTCGAGCCGGGCGCGATCCTGGTCGATGCTGGCGCCGCGCGCGCGCTGCGCGAGAAGGGGGCCTCGCTGCTGCCTGGCGGTGTGAGTGGGGCCGAGGGCGAGTTCCGCCGCGGCGATATGGTCGAAGTGCGACTGCAAGATAACGAGGGTGGGCATTGCATCGCGCGTGGGGTCAGCCAGTATTCGGCGACCGACATCCGCCGTATCAGCCATCACCATACGCGCGAGATTGAAAGCATCCTCGGCTACAACTACGGCGACAACGTGATCCACCGTGACGACATGGTGTTGCTGTGATCCTCCGGCTTCGAAACCGCTTCGGGAATGACCATGAGTGATATCCGCACCCTGGCGCTGCAATGTCGCGCCGCCGCCCAACACCTGGGGCAGCTGTCCACGCAGGCGCGCAGCGCGCTGCTGCTGGCCATGGCCGATGCGCTGGAGGCCGATGCGGCGGTGATTCTTGCTGCGAACGGGAAAGACCTGGCCGCCGCGCGCGCCAAGGGCGTGGGCAGCGCGATGCTGGACCGGCTGGCACTCACTCCTGCGCGTCTGGCAGGGGTCGCCGATGCGCTGCGCGAAGTGGCCGCATTGCCGGATCCAGTCGGCGAGGTCACGCGGGACTACGTACGCCCCAATGGCATCCGCGTGCAGAAGGTGCGGGTGCCGCTGGGAGTGATCGCGATGATCTACGAAGCGCGCCCGAATGTGACCGCCGATGCCGCGGCGCTATGCATCAAGGCCGGCAATGGCGTGATCCTGCGCGGCGGTTCGGAGGCGATCCACTCCAATACCGCGATCGCCGCCAGCCTCCGGCGTGCGTTGCGTGAAGCCGGTGTTGCCGAGGCGGCGCTGACCCTGGTCGAGGATCTGCGCCGCGAAACCATGTTGGAGCTGTTGCAGCTCAACGACATCATCGATCTGGCGATTCCGCGTGGCGGCGAGGGGCTGATCCGCTTTGTCGCCGAACACGCGCGCGTGCCGGTGATCAAGCACTACAAGGGCGTATGCCACCTGTTTGTCGATGACAGTGCCGACCTGCAGCTGGCGCTGGATCTGCTGATCGACGGCAAGGTGTCGCGTCCGGCCGCCTGCAACTCGCTGGAGACCTTGCTGGTGCATGCGGATATCGCACCGCGCTTCCTGCCGTTGGCCGCGGCCGCATTGCGTGCACGCGGCGTCGAGTTGCGCGGCGATATGGCCACGCAGGCGCTGTTGCCGGAGGTGTTGCCGGCCACGGAGGAGGACTACGCCGCCGAGTACCTGGATCTGGTTCTGGCCATTCGCGTCGTGCCCGATATGGCGGCGGCGATTGCGCATATCCAGCGCTATACCTCCGATCACACCGAAGTCATCGCTACCGCGGACCCTGCCCATGGCGAGGCGTTCATGCATGCCCTGCGCTCGGCGGTGGTGATGGTCAATGCCTCGTCGCGCTTTTCCGACGGCGGGGAACTGGGGCTGGGAGCGGAAATCGGCATTTCCACCACGCGCCTGCATTCCTATGGCCCGATGGGCCTGGAGGCGCTGACGGTGGAGCGATTTGTGGTGCGCGGCGAAGGCCAGGTGCGACACCCGCTGGTCTGAGACCCGTCCGGGAGCTCTGCCGGCAGTTCCGGTGCGGCACAGCCGGCGCCGGATTTACCAGTGGTCTTCCAGCTGCTGCGGCTTGCAGGCGAACCATGCGGCGACCAGTAGCACGGTCGAACACAGTGCCAGGAAGGCGAATGACCACGCCCAGCCGTCACTGATGCCGTGCAGCCAGCCGAACAGCAGCGGCCCAAGGCTGGCCAGGCTGTAACCCACGCCTTGCATGAAGCCGGACAGTGCCGCCGAGCCGGCCTGGGTGCGGGTGCGCAGGTTGATCAGGGTCAGCCCCAGCGGGAAGGTGGACGGCCCGAGTCCGGCGATGATCGCCCATAGCCAGGGGGCGCGCATCGGCGCCAGCAGCAGGCCGGCGAAGGCGATCATGTTCAGCACGAACACCATCACCGCGATCGGGAAGGGGTTGCGCATGCGCACCGCCAGGGCCGGGACCAGCAGCGATGGGGCAAGGCCGATTGCCGAGTAGACCGCGACCATCACGCCGCCGAGCGATTCGCTGGCACCGGCTTCGACCATCACCTTCGGCAGCCAGGTGAACAACGAATAGGTGCCCAGCGAGGTCATGCCGAACATCAGCGCCATGCCCCAGCCAAGTGAGGTTTTCCAGACCTCGCCGGTGGCGTGTGCGGGACCGCTGGTAGTGGTCTCGATATGTGGTGCGGTGCGCGCCAGCAGAAGCCAGGGCAGTACCGCGGCCGCGGACAGCAGCGACCACATGCCCAGCGAGATGCGCCAGTCGAACTGGTTGGCGACCGGTACGGCCAGCAGCGCCGGCACCATCGTGCCGGCCTGCAGGACGGTGATGTAGATCGTGCTCAGTGTGCCGACCCGATCGGCGAAGTAGCGCTTGACCAGGGGCGGTACCACGACATTGCCCATGCCCATGCCGGCCAGCGCGATGGCCGAGCCGAGCATCAGCACGCCGACGTTGTCGGCGAAGGCGCGTACCAGCAGGCCGGCGGTGGCCAACACCATGGCCAGTATCGCGGTGCGCTCCAGGCCGATGGTGCGGGTGATACGCGGTGTGGCCAGACCGAATACGGCGAAGGCCGCGGTCGGCATCATGCCCAGCACGCCGGTCATGGTGCTGCCGAAATCAAAAACGTGGCCCAGGCGGTCCAGCAGCGGGGTCAGCGAGGTGACCGCGCTGCGCAGGTTCGCGGCGACCAGCACGATGGCGGCGAAGGCCAGCAGTCGCCCCTTGAACAGGGATGTGGACGTTTGTGGAAGGTTGGATGCGGACACGGGCTGACTCCAGCGCGGGCGGGAAGCGGTGTATTGCTTCGGAAACCGCCAAAAACAAAAGCCGGCCTAGGGCCGGCTTTTGTCGAATTGGTCGGGGAGACAGGATTCGAACCTGCGACCTCTACGTCCCGAACGTAGCGCTCTACCAGACTGAGCTACACCCCGAAGGAGCCGCTCATGATAGCGGTGACCCTCATGTCTTGCAAGTTTTTTTGTTCAGTTCACGCATCTGCATGACGTGGCGCGTGACTGCCGGGACAGGACAATCCCGGTGACAAAAAAGCCTGGTAAACGTTGCCGTTTTCCAAGCCTTCTTGCGACCTTCTGGTCGGGGAGACAGGATTCGAACCTGCGACCTCTACGTCCCGAACGTAGCGCTCTACCAGACTGAGCTACACCCCGTGAAGGAGCCCGGAAAGATACGCTCAGTCCGGGCTTATGGCAATAGCAAAACGCTATTTTTTAACGGTTCTCTGCCTTGCGGCGATCTTCGCGGGCTTCAAACCACATGCCATTGAGGATGGCGACGGTCGATGCCAGGCCCGCACCGAGAATCCAGGCGAAATACCACATGAGTTGACTCCTTGATTGTTGTCGTTGCGGATCAGTAGGCGTTCGGGTTTTCACCCATCTCTTCCAGCGTCGTCTTGCCCTTGAGCACGCGGTACACCCAGGTGGTGTAGCCGATGATGATGGGCAGGAAGATCACCGTGGCCAGCAGCATGATCCACAGCGTCAGGTGGCTGGAGGAGGCATCCCACACCGTCAGGCTGGAGCCGGGCTGGGTGGAGGAGGGCAGCAGGAACGGGAAGATCGCAAAGCCGACGGTGAAGATGATGCCGGCGATGGAGGCGCCCGAGGCGATGAATGCCAGGCCGCCGCGATGCTTGCGCAGCAGTACCGCGCTGGCCAGTGCACCCAGCAGGCCCACGACCGGAGCCAGGATGGTGGCCGGCATGGTGCGGTAGTTGTGCAGCCAGCCGCCGGCCGCGGAGAACTCGGCCGTCTTCAGCAGCGGATTGCTGGCGCCATCGCTGACCATCTGCGAGGTGACCTGGTAGCCCGGCAGGCCGAATGCGACCCAGGCACCGGCCAGGGCGAACAGCACGAACGAGGCGATGGCGGCGATGCTGCCGATGCGGGCCGAGCGATCCGCGACCGGGCCGCTGGTCTTGAGTACCAGCATGGCCGCACCGTGCGAAACCAGCATCGCCACACTGACCAGGCCGGCCAGCAGTGCGAACGGGGTCAGCAGGCCCAGCAGGTTGCCCGTGTAGAACACGCGCTGGGTGTCGTCGAAATGGAACGGCACGCCCAGCAACACATTGCCGACTGCCACGCCCATGATCAGTGCCGGGATGAAGCCACCGACAAACAGCGCCCTGTCCCAGTTGTCGCGCCAGCGCTGGCTGGGCATCTTGCCGCGGTACTTGAAGCCGACCGGACGCAAGATCAGGGCGAACAGGATCAGGAACATCGCCAGATAGAACCCGGAGAAACTGACCGCATACAGTGGCGGCCAGGCGGCGAAGATCGCACCGCCACCGAGCACCAGCCATACCTGGTTGCCTTCCCATACCGGTCCGATGGTATTGATCACCAGGCGGCGCTCCTCATCGGTCTTGGCCACGAACGGCAGCAAGGTGCCAACGCCAAGATCGAAGCCGTCCATCACCGCGAAGCCGATCAGCAGCACGCCCAGCAGCAGCCACCAGATCACGCGCAGTGTCGTGTAGTCCAGAAGAATGAATTCCATGAGTGTTCTCCTGCCTTATGCCTGGCCGTTGCCGGAGGCGCGGGCGTGATGGGGGACGGCGGCCGGTTCCTGCAGCGACGGCAGGATGTCGTCCGGACCCTTGCGGATGGCCTTGAGCATCAGCTTGACTTCGATGACCAGCAGCACCGTGTACAGCGCGGTGAAGCCGATCAGCGTGGCCAGGATCTCGTAGACCGCCAGTCCGGAGGCCGCATAGAACGTCGGCAGTACGCCATCCACCGCCCACGGCTGACGGCCGTACTCGGCGATGAACCAGCCACATTCAATGGCGATCCACGGGGCTGGCAACGACAGCAGGGCGACCTTGAGGAAGGTGCGCTTGTCTTCGAAGTTGTTGCGGCACGAGAAATAGAACGCCAGGGCGAAGAAGCCGATCATGTACACGCCCAGGCCAACCATGATGCGGAAGGTCCAGAACAGCGGCGCGACGGTGGGCACGGTGTCCAGTGCCGCCTGCGAGATCTCCTCCGGCGTGGCGTTGGCGATATCGTCGCGATAGCGTTTGAGCAGCAAGCCGTGACCCAGATCCTGCCAGTGACGGTCGAACACTTCGCGTGCTTCAACATCGTTCTTGTCGGCGCGGATGCGATTGAGCGCGGCATAGGCGATCTGCCCGCCTTTGACCCGCTCCTCGGCCTGCTTGACCAGGTCCAGGATGCCCGGGATTTCCTGATCCAGCGAACGCGTTGCGATCAGGCCCATCACATAGGGAATCTTGACCTCGAAGTCGTTGCGCTGCTCCTGCTGGTTCGGAATGCCGAATGCGGTGAACGGCGCCGGTGCAGGATAGGTGTGCCACATGCCTTCAATGGCGGCCAGCTTCATCTTCTGGTTTTCCGCGGTGGCGTAACCGGATTCGTCACCCAGCACGGCGACCGAGATCGAGGCCAGCAGGCCGAAGGCGGCAGCGACGGCAAACGAGCGGCGGGCCAGGTCACGGTGCTTGCCGCGCAGCATGAAGAATGCCGAGATCGACATCACGAACATCGCGCCGGTGACGTAACCGGCCGACACGGTGTGCACGAACTTGGCCTGCGCCACCGGGTTGAGCAGCACGGCGGCAAAATCCACCACCTCCATGCGCATCGTTTCCGGGTTGAACACCGCGCCCACCGGGTACTGCATCCAGCCGTTGGCGATCAGGATCCACAGTGCCGACAGGTTGGTGCCCAGCGCCATCAGCCAAGTCACCGCCAGGTGCTGCACCTTGGTCAGCCGGTTCCAGCCGAAGAAGAACAGGCCGATGAAGGTGGCTTCGAGGAAGAAGGCCATCAATCCTTCGATCGCCAGCGGCGCACCGAAGATGTCACCCACGTAGTGGCTGTAATAGGACCAGTTCATGCCGAACTGGAACTCCATCACGATGCCGGTACCGACACCCATGGCGAAGTTGATGCCGAACAGCACGCCCCAGAACAGGGTCATGCGCCGCCAGACCTCCTTGCCGGTCATGACGTACACGCTTTCCATGATCGCGATCATGAAGGAAAGACCCAGCGTGAGTGGGACGAACAGGAAGTGGTACATCGCGGTCAGCGCAAATTGCAGCCGCGACAGCTCTACGACGGTCGAGTCGATCATGGCCGTTCTACCTCGTGGGATATGGGCATCATGTTATGTCAGGAGGGGGGTTCTACGATGTGTGATACTCCCTGTTCATACTGTCGCCTGCCTTGATCTGAATCAATGTGGCGCGGTGATGCAGCGGCGAAGGTAGGCCTCCGGCAGTGGGTGCAAGGCGTGTCTACAATCGGACAGGTTTTTTTCAGGCAGGTTGCCGGTCTTGAATGAGAGTACACATCCTGCTGAGGCGCAGCGTCAGCAGCGTCGTCAGCAACAGCAGTGGCTGGCCGGACTGGCCCAGGGCGCCCTTTCGCGGCAGCGGCTGGCCGCGTTCGCGATCTGTGCCTCCGGTGCCCTGCTGATCGGACAGGCGGCGGCCATCGCCTGGCTGATCCAGAGCATCGTGGTGGAGCATCGTCCGCTGGCGCAGACTGCCGCGGTGTTCGGCCTGCTGGCGCTGGTCCTGCTGTTCCGCAGTCTGCTCGGGGGGCTGGCCCAGAGCGCGGCCGGCGATGTGGCGGACGCGGCCAGGCTGGCGCTTCGGGAAAAAGTGTACCGGCGCCTGATGGAACGGGGTCCCTTGTGGTTGCGCCGGCAGCGCACCGGTGAGCTGAGTGAGCTGTTGCTCAGTCACGGCGATGCCATCGAAGGCTACTACGCCGGTTTCCAACCGGTCCGTACGGAAGTGGTGGTGGTGCCGCTGCTGATCGTGCTGGCCGTGGGCTGGGTGGACTGGGTGGTGGCGGTGATCCTGGTGTGTACCGCGCCGCTGGTTCCGTTTTTCATGATGCTGGTGGGCTGGGGCGCCGAGGCGGCCGGTCGCGCGCAACTGGGAGAACTGGCGCGGATGAGTGGCCACTTCGCCGACCGCATCAAGGGGCTGGGCCTGCTGCGCCTGTATGGGCGTGGCGACGCCGAGCTCGGCGGCATCGCCGCGGCGGCCGAGGGCGTGCGCGAGCGCACCATGAAAGTGCTGCGGATCGCGTTTCTGTCTTCCACCGTGCTGGAATTTTTCGCCTCCGTCAGTGTGGCGATGGTGGCGCTGTATCTGGGGCTCAGTTATCTGGGCCTGATGTCGTTGCACGCCACGGTGCCGACGCTGGGAACCGGCATGTTCTGCCTGCTGCTGGCCCCGGAGTTCTACGCCCCCTTGCGGCGCCTGGCCGCCCATTACCACGACCGTGCCAACGCGCTGGCGGCCGCGGCCGAGGTGGAGCGGCTGTTGCAGGACGACTTGCCGGTTGCCCCGGTGCCCTCGGAACCTGCGCTTCCGCCCGAGCCGGTCCAGTTGCACGCCCCGTTGCTGACGCTGCAGAACCTGACGCTGCGACCGCAAGGTGCGCGCCACGACGTGATGTCCGGGTTCTCGCTGAGCATCGACCAGGGCCAGCATCTGGCTCTGGTGGGCCCCTCCGGCTGCGGCAAAAGCACCTTGCTCGAAGCGCTGGCGGGCTGGCTGCCACCGCGCGAAGGGCGCATCCTGCGCCGCGGCCAGATGCGGGTGGGCTATGCGGGGCAGCGTCCGTACCTGTTCCATGGCTCTATTGGAGACAACCTGCGGCTGGCCGACCCGACCGCCAGCGATGCCCGTCTGCAGGCGGCGGCCGAAGCGGCGCAGGTCATGCGTTTTGCCCGGGAGCTGCCACACGGGCTGGACACGGTGATCGGTGAGCGCGGCTTCGGCCTGTCCGGGGGGGAGGCCCGACGCATCGGTCTGGCGCGCCTGTTGTTGCGCGATCCGGATCTGCTGCTGCTTGATGAGCCCACCGCATTTCTTGATCCTGAAACCGAAGCCGCCCTGTTGCAGGCGTTGGCCATCCATGCCCGTGGACGCACCGTGGTGATGGCGACCCACAGCGCGGCGGCGATGCGCTGGGCCGATGCGGTGGTGCGTTTGCACCTCGATCGTGCCGTACCCGCGCAGGTGCAGGCATGAACGACAGCATGCGTGAGGTGTTCGCCCGGCATCGCTGGCGTTTGCTGCTGGCGGTAGTGCTGCTGCTGACCACGATGCTGGCCGGCGTCGGCCTGCTCGGGTTGTCCGGTGGGTTCCTCACCGGTGCGGCGCTGGCCGGTGCGGCGGGGATGGGCGCCACCTTCAACTTTTTCTCGCCCTCGGCGGGGATCCGCGGGCTGACGATGGCGCGGATCGTGTCGCGCTATTTCGAAAAACTGGTCGGCCACGATGTGACGCTGCGCATCGCCCGCGACCTGCGTGTGTGGTTCTTCCGTCGCGCCTTGCCGCTGGCGCCGGCGCGGCTGGGCGGCAGCCGTACCGGCGAACTGCTGGCCCGGCTGGTTTCAGACATCAGCGAAGTGGATGGAGTGATGGTGCGGGCTGCTGGACCGCTGCTGGCGCTGCTCGGCATCGTGCTGGCCAGCGTCGTCGCGGCAGCGCTGATCTACTGGCCGGCGGCGCTGTTGCTGTTCGCCATCGCGGGGGCGATCGGGATCGGTGTCCCGGTGCTGGCCGTGCGCCACGGTGAGCATGGCGAAATGGAACGCGCGCAGACGCGGGCGTCGTTGCGCACGCTGGCGTACGAAGGGCTGGAAGGTGTGGCGGATCTGACCGCGCTGCAGGCGCAGGGGGATTGGATCGCACGTGTGGATGCCGCCGCACTGCAGGTTGCCGCTCGCGACCGGCGTCGTCGTCGTCGCTTGATCGCTGGCAATGTGCTGCATTCGGCCTGCGCCGGAGTGGGGCTGCTGGCGATGCTGTGGCTGGCGCTGCACGCATTCCAGGGCGGTCAGGTGAGCGGGCCGCTGGCTGCGGCGCTGGTGTTCCTCACCGTGGCCTTGCTGGAAGTGGCCGCGGGCAGCGGTCTGGCCTGGCAGTCGCTGCAGTCGGCACGCGTGGCCGGCCAGCGCTTGCGTCAGATCGTGGACCAGGCCCCGGCGGTGGAAGATCCCGCCCAGCCGCGGGCCTTGCCGGACACGCCGGCCGAGGTGTCCTTCGAACAGGTGGTTTTCCATTGGCCCGGGGAGTCCCGGCAGTTGCTCGACGGGGTGGAGTTGCGACTGCGGCCGGGTGAGCGTGTGGCCATACGCGGCGACAGTGGGTGTGGCAAGACCACGTTGTCGGCGTTGCTGCTGCGCCTGTGGGACCCTCGCCAAGGGGCCGTGCGCTACGGCGGCGTGGATCTGCGCGATGTCGCCCAGGAGGCGTGGCATCGAAAGGTGGCCTGGTTGCCGCAGGGCGCGCCGGTATTTGCCGGCTCCATCAGCGAGAACCTGCGATTGGGCGATCCACAGGCCGATGACGCGGCAATGTGGTCGGTGCTGGAACAGGTACGGCTGAGCGCCTGGGCGCAGCAGCAGGGGGGGCTGTCGGCGTGGGTCGGCGAAAACGGTGCGACCATGTCGGCCGGTCAGGCGCGCCGTCTGGCGCTGGCACGCGCGCTGCTGCGCGATACGCCGCTGATGGTGCTCGATGAGCCCACCGAAGGATTGGACGTGGACACCGCGCACGCGTTGTTGCTTGATCTGGCCGCCGCGCTGGGCTCACGCAGCTTGCTGATGATCACCCATGATCCGTTGCCCCATGGCGTGGTGCACCGGGAATACCGTCTTCAGCACGGACAACTGCAGCCGCTGACCAACGCCGAAGTCCCCGCGCGCTGAGTACGGCGGGGCGCTGCGGAAAGCCGATTCGAAAACCGTGAGGGCTTGGGCCCTCGGGCATTGCGGTGGGGTTTGCTGGCAGAGCAGGTTGTCGCGCAATGCGGCCTGTTTGCCCAGTGCGTAGCCGATGCCACCCAAAAGCAGCAGCGCGCCGCAGCCAATGGAAATGGCAGCCAGCGTTTCGTTGCGGCGCAGGTCCATGATGCCGAAGGCGATGAGCGCCAGTGGCAGCAGTGACCAGTGGAGGGTCAATGCCAGCACCATGCCCAGCAGCACGATGGTGTCGGTCCGATGCTTGAGTACGTTCGTTGCGTCCTGCATATACCTCTGTCTCCACGGAAGAGGGGATGTAGAACCGGGTGTTGCCTGGGTGAGGCCGGTGAACGATAGCAGGGCGCTGCGCCGTGGCTCAAACGAGGCTGGGCAGCCAGCCGCTGAATACTGCAGCCAGCGCGGTCAGATGGAGCCCCACCGTTACCCAGAACACCTGCTGGAAACTGCGCTTGCTGGATTTGTGGCGGAACAGTCCCTGCGCCAGCAGCGCGCCGGGCCAGCCGCCGAACAGGGCGATCAGGTGCAAGGTGCTTTCCGGGGTGCGCTGGTCGCCGCGTTGCGCGGCACTTTTGTCGTAGGCATAGAACGCCAGCGCCAGCAGGCTCAGGCCCACGATGGTCCCGGCGATCCAACCGGGAAGCAGTCGGGTTACCCCGCCCAGCACCGGTATCGACAGGGCAATCAAGCCCAGGGCGGTGCGGGGCAGGCGCCGGGCTGACTGCTTCGGCGCTGCAGGGGGTCTACCGGTAGCGGCGAAGCGGATGGCGGTGGCCGCCAGACGCCCACGCTCGTCGCGCTTGGGCTGGTAACTGATCAGCTGGCCTTCCAGCGGGCGCGGTGTGCCGCGTTCGAAGGCCTTGATATGGACGAAGGCGCGTTCGCCGCCCCCGTTGGGGCTGACGAAACCAAAGCCCTTGTCGTCATTCCAGTCCTGCAGCCGTCCTTGATAGCGCATCCGTTGTATCGCACGAGTAGCAGTGCCGGTATTGGATCGCAGCGGCGAGGTGTTGTGAAGCGCTCAACGCCCCGGCTCGGGCGGTGGTGCCTCGTCGCGCACCCGCAGGAAGCGCGCGAAGCGCGGCAGGCCGGTGGCGGTGTAGCCGTTGTAACGGTAGGTCACCAGGGTGCCGATGCCGGGCGGATTGGCGCGCTGCGCATCCTTCAGCCCGCTGCCGATGCGGAAGCGGGCGCCGTCGCTGCGCTGTACCAGCAATGCGCCGAGCATGCCGCTGTACTTGCCCTTGCCGGGCACATGCCCGACCACCCAGGCTTCGGCGTCCTGCCATGGCTTGAGCTTGAGCAGGCCTTCGCTGCGGCCGGGCAGGTAGCGGTTGTTCTGGTGGTGGAGCATCAGACCCTCGCCGTCGGCGGCAACCACCGATTGCAGCAGGCGCTGCAGGTGGGCGGTGTTGGCCATCCTCTGCTGCGGGATCAATGCGAGGCCGGGTCTGTCTGTGGCCCGAACCAGCACCTGCAGCGCCGCCAGCCGTTGCGAGAACGTACCCGGGTGCGCGGGCAGGTCGAAGGCCATGAAGCGGATCGCACGCCACTCCTGTGGACGGGCCGGGGTGGTGCGGATGATGGCGCTGACCTCGTCGAAACGGCCGCGGGCGATCCACAGTTCGCCATCCAGTGGCTGTTGCGGCCAGCCGCGGGTGAATCCGGGCGGAGCGCTGATGCGGTTGCCGGCACGCGTCCACAAGGCCTTGCCATCCCAGCGGGCGCGCACGCCGTCGAGCTTTTCACTGATCCAGTATGGCGCCGGATCGGTGCCGTCGCGCCACTGCCCGGCCAGCATCAAGGGCGGGGCAGTGCCGGCGCGGGCGTCAGCAGGCAGCAGACAGGCGCATAACAGCAGAAGGAGCAGTCGAGCCATGGCGGTCCCGGGGGAAGGGCGAGGACTGCCACAGTGGAGCGTGATCAAGGCGGTGGCTATCGGCGCCAGGCCGACGCGTGTGTAGGAATCGCCGGCTCAGTGCTGTCGGTCAGGCGGCCGGCAGCGTATCCAGGAAACCGCGTACGGCCGGGCCGAAGCGGTCGTAGTCGACCAGGAACGCATCGTGGCCCTGCGGCGATTCCATCCCGATGAACTGTGCCTGTGCCCCACCGGCCCGCAGGCCGTCGGCGATCTGCTGCTGCTGTTGCACCGGGAACAGGATGTCGGTGTTGGCGCCGATGGCCAGGGCGCACGGCACCTGGATCTTCGCCAGCCCGGCCAGCACGTCGCCGTCGGCGTACTCGGCCAGGTCGAACCAGTCCATCGACCGGCCCAGATAGAGGTAGCAGTTCGGGTCGAAATGGCGGACGAAGCGGCGCGCGTGCCCCTCCAGGTAGCTTTCCACCTGGAACTCCAGCCCGAACGGGTCATCGTCGTTGTGGCCCGGATCCTCCGAGTCCAGCCTTACCCGACCAAAGCGGCCGTCCCACTCCAGCGCAGAGCGGTAGGTGATCACGCCCAGCTTGCGGGCCATGCGCATACCCGACTCCGGGTAGTGCGCCTCATCGTAATCGCCGCCATTCCAGGCCGGATCCAGGCGGATGGCTTCGCGCTGCAGCGAGCGGATCGCGATGGAGAACGGCAGGGCCTGCGCGCTGCCGGAAATGTTGATGTGCGAACGGGCGATGCCCGGGTGCAGCAGCAGCAGGGCCAGCGCGGTCATGCCCCCCATGGAGTTGCCGATCAGGCAGGCCAGCCGGGTGATGC
Source organism: Stenotrophomonas sp. STEN014 (assembly GCF_056760315.1). NCBI lineage: Bacteria > Pseudomonadati > Pseudomonadota > Gammaproteobacteria > Lysobacterales > Lysobacteraceae > Stenotrophomonas > Stenotrophomonas sp. STEN014. The sequence goes on from NZ_JBRREN010000012.1 coordinate 67,922, forward strand.
CGAGGGATTTGACCACCTCCGCCGCGGCATTGGCGATGTCTTCGATCGACAGCTCGGGAAAGGACAAACCATAGCGCTGGCCGGTGGCGGGATTGAGCGAGGCCGGGCCGGTGGAGCCCTTGCAGCTGCCCAGCGAGTTGACGCAGATCACGTACCAGCGGTCGGTGTCGATCGGCTTGCCCGGGCCTAGCATCGGCTCCCACCAGCCGGTGGCGGGATTGCCCGGGTTGCTGGCGGCGTGGGCATCGGGAGACAGGCCGGTGACGATCAGTACGGCGTTGCCGGCATCGGCGGCCAGCGTGCCCCAGGTTTCAAAGGCGATCCGGGCGCCGTGCAGCTGGCCACCGCGCTTCATCGGAAAGGGCGAGGGCAGCGGATGGAAGCGGCTGCCGGGCGGAATGAATTCGGTCATCGGCTGATTTTACCGGGCTTGGCGTCCGTGTCTTGGATGCGCGACATGACCCCGGGTTATCTGCCTATGCCCGCTCCGTGGGAGGGGAGGTCGAGCAGCAGGTCCACCGGGGCGTCGGCCGGCAACGTGACGATCACCGGTGCCGATTCGATATCGCCGTTTTGGCGGATTGCGGTGCCGCTTTGTGACAGCCGCGCGAATACCTCCACTTCCGTCAGCGACGACAGCTTTGCAGTCGGCATCGGGCTGTCGGTGTCGTCCAGGACCACGGTCAGCGGTTGTTGCGGGGCCGGGTGGCGCTCCACCGCCACCGGCATCGGTGGGCCACCGGGCACGCGGGCGATGACGAACAGCGTGTCGTTGCGGGAGGTCGCGCGCGTGGCCAGCGCCGGTGTCAGGGTCACCCGCACCTGCAGGCCCGCGCCGCTGGCGGCCGGCGCGGCTCCTGCCGGGCCTCCGGAAGCTGAGCCGGCCGCCGTGCGGGCGGCGGCAATCTGCTCCTGCAAGGCGGCGGCAGCGGCCGGCTGCAGGCGCGGCAGCAGCGATTCCCAGGTACGGGCGGCCTGTTCGGCCTGGCCGCGCTGGCGCTGGACGATGCCGATCAGCCAGATCGCGCGTTCGTTGTCCGGTGCCAGGGTGCGTGCATGTTGCAGCCAGCGCAGGCCGATCTCGTCGAACAGGAAGGACGGCTCGGCCTGCGCCCGGATCTGTGCGGCTTCGACGAGCAGGGCGGGTTCGTCGGGCATCAGCTTGACCGCGCGCTCATAGGCGGCCGCCGCCTCGGCGATGCGACCGAGTTCGAGCTGGGAGCGGGCCAGCAGCGTCCAGCCATCGGCGCGCTCGGGGTTTTTCTCCAGCGCGGCCTGCAACTGGGTGATGCCCTCTTCCAGGGTTTGCGGCGCCGCCGCGGCGCGGGTCTGCGGTTGCAGTGCGGCCGGGGTTCCCAGCCACTGGTACAGGCCGATCGTGGCCACCACCATCGCCGCCACCAGCGTGCCCCAGATGCCGCGCTTGCCGGCGCGCAACAGCGGCCACAGCATCCAGCCGCCAGCGACGGCTGCCAGCAGTCCGGTCAGCGCGAGGAACAGGCCGCTCACCATTCGCGTTCTTCCTGACTGGATTCGTCCAGCACCCTGGGCGGCAAGGCCCGGGCGCGGCGCCGTACATGGATGACCAGCATTCCCGCGCCGATCAGCAGCAACAGCCCCGGACCGAACCACAGCACTGCGGTGCCGGTATCCACCTGTGGCCGGTACAGCACGAACTGGCCGTAGCGCTCGACCAGGAACTGCTCGATCTGGGCGTCGCTGCGGCCTTCGTGCATCAACGTGAGCACTTCGCGGCGCAGGTCATGGGCGATCTGCGCGTTGGAGTCGGCCAGCGACTGGTTCTGGCACTGCACGCAGCGCAGCTCGGCGGTCAGGGCGTGGAAACGCGCCTCCTCGGCCGGGTCGCGGAACTGCAGCGGCGTGGGGTCGCCCATCGGCTGGGCCTGGATCGCGCCGGCAGTGCCGAGCAGCAGAACCAGCAGCAGTGCCCAACGCCTCATCGCGCGCTGCTCGTGGCCGGCAGCGTACCGGGATCGCCGGCGGCGGCTTCCACTTTCTCCAGCGCCGGGATCAGCTGCGTGTCGAGCACGTGCTGGGTGATCGCGCCGCTGTATTTCCAGCGGACGATGCCGCTGCCATCAACCAGGAAGGTTTCCGGCGCGGCGGCGATGCCCCAGTCCAGCGCGGTGCGGCCGTCCTGGTCGGCGAGCACCACCATGTACGGATTGCCCAGTTGCTCCAGCCAGCGCAGCGCGTCGGCGGGCTCGTCCTTCCAGTTGTAACCGACCATGCGCAGGCGCTTGGTTTCGGCAAAACGGGTCAGCACCGGATGCTCGTCGCGGCAGGCCGGGCACCAGCTGCCCCAGACATTGAGCAGGTAGGGCGCACCGCGCAGATCCTGGCTGCCGATCAGGACGCTGGGGTCGTGCAGCACCGGCAGCGAGAACTCCGGCGCCGGCTTGTCCTGCAACGCCGAGGGCAGGCTGTCGCGGTCCGGATTTCCCGAGCGGCTGACGCCATAGAGCATCAGCCCCATCAGACCGATGAAAAACAGCACGCCGAGGACGATCGCCACCGGCGGCAGGCGCTGCGGGCGGACGAGCGGTTGCGGGGACGGGTTGGACATCAGGCTTTCCTCTGCGGAATGCGGCGGAAGCGGCGGTCGACGGCGGTGATGAAGCCACCCAGCGCCATCAGCGCCGCTCCCAGCCAGATCCAGCGGACAAAGGGTTTGATCTGCACGCGCACCGCCCAGGCACCATCGCCCAGCGATTCGCCCAGGGCGACATAGATATCACCGCCGAGCGCCGGGTGGATGCCGGCTTCGGTCATGGCCTGGCCGCCACTGGCATACATGCGTTTTTCCGGGTGCAGCAGGGCGACCGCGTCACCGTTGCGGGAAACCTGCACGTGGCCGCGGTCGGAGTGATAGTTGGGACCATCGACGGCATCGACGCCCTCCAGCGTGAGCTGGTAGCCGCCAGCATCCACCGACCTGCCCGGTGCCAGCGCCACTTCATGCTGGACGTGCAGCGCTTCCACCAGCAGCGCGCCGACCAGAAACACGGCGATACCCAAATGCGCCAGCAGCATGCCCACGGCTTCGGCGTTGAGCCGGCCACTGTTGCGCAGGCGTTGCCACAGGTAATAGAGCGTGCCCACGCCAACCCACGCGGCGGCGGCGATACCCGCGGCGGCTTTGAGCTTGCCCTGCGGCGCCATGAACCAGGTCACGGTGCCCAGCAGCAGGGTCAGTCCGGCCCACGGCGCGAGCAGGGCCAGCGGGCGCAAGCCCTGTTCGCGCTGCCAGCGGGTCAGCGGGCCGAATGGCAGCAGCAGCACCAGCGGGGTCATCAGCAGTACGAACAAGGTGCCGAAGTAGGGCGGGCCGACCGACACCTTGCCCAAGTCCAGCGCGTCGGCGATCAGCGGATACAGCGTGCCCAACAGCACCATTGCGCAGGCGCAGCTGAGCAGCAGGTTGTTGGCCAGCAGCAGGCTTTCGCGCGAATTGAGGCTGAAGGCGCGGCGGGAACTGTCGCTGTTTCCTTCCAGTCCGGGGGCACGCAGTGCGTACAGCAGCAGCGAGCCGCCGATCACCAGCGCCAGGAACACCAGGATGAACAGGCCGCGCGAAGGATCGGCGGCGAACGAATGCACGCTGGTCAGCACACCGGAACGGACCAGGAAGGTGCCCAGCAGCGACAGCGCGAAGGCGGCGATGGCCAGCAGCAGGGTCCAGCCGACGAACACGCCGCGCTTTTCGGTCGCCGCCTGTGAATGCAGCAGCGCCGCGCCGATCAGCCAGGGCATGAAACTGGCGTTCTCCACCGGGTCCCAGAACCACCAGCCGCCCCAGCCCAGCTCGTAGTACGCCCACCAGCTGCCCAGCGCGATGCCCAGGGTCAGAAAGCCCCAGGCCACGTTGGTCCACGGCCGGGTCCAGCGCAGCCAGCGCACGTCGATGTGGCCATCGAGCAGGGCGGCGATGGCGAAGGCGAACGGCACCGCGAAGCCCACGTAGCCGAAGTACAGCATCGGCGGGTGGATGATCAGGCCCGGGTCCTGCAGCAGCGGGTTAAGGTCGTGGCCTTCGGCGGCGGCCGGCAGCAGGCGCACGAAGGGATTGGAGGTGAACAGCAGGAAGGCGAGAAAGCCGACGCTGATCAGCCCCATCACCGCCAGCACGCGCGCCACCACCTCGGCCGGCAGCTGGCGCGAGCAGATCGCCACCGCGGCGGTCCACAGCGCCAGCACCAGCGCCCACAGCAGCAGCGAGCCCTCGTGCGCGCCCCACACCGCCGAATAGCGGTAGATCATCGGCAGCAGCGAGTTGGAGTTCTCGGCGACGTAACGCAGCGAAAAATCCTGCTGGACGAAGGCGATGGTCAGCACCCCGAAGGCACCGGCCACGGTGGCCAGTTGCAGCAGCGCGGCCGGGCGGGCGGTGGCGATCAGCGCGTCGTTGCGGCGGTGTGCGCCAATCATCGGAAGCACGCTCTGCAGAACGGCTGCCAGCAACGCGAGGATCAGCAGGACCTGTCCGATTTCAGGCAGCACTCAGGGCGTTTCCGTGGTGGCGGGTGCATCGGCGGGCACCTGGTGCTTGGTGTGCGCCATGCCCATCTTGTCGGCCAGTTCCTTGGGCATGTAGGTCTCGTCATGTTTGGCCAGCACGTCCTCGGCGACGAACACGCCATCGACCATGCGGCCGGTGGCGACCACCGCCTGGCCCTCGCGGAACAAGTCCGGCAGGATGCGGTCATAGGTGACGGGCAGCTGCGCATCGCCGTCGGTCACCTCGAAACGGGCCAGCAGGGCGCCGGCTTCGCGCTTGAACGAGCCCTTGGCGACCATGCCGCCGAGGCGGAAGCGCGCGTCGGGCGCGACCTTGCCGGCCATCACTTCAGCCGGGGTGTACAGGTAGGCGATGTTGCGCTGGAGCGCGGTGGCCACCAGGGCCGCGGCGATGCCGGCGGCGGCGAGGATCGCACCCACCAGCAGCAGGCGTCGGCGCTGGACAGGACTCATCGGCTCAACTCCCCCTGGTCGGCTTGCGGGGGGGCGCTGCGGCTGGCACGGGCCAGCCGGCTGCGGGCCTCACGCAGCTGCTGGCGCAACTGCAGCCGGGGGATGATGAAGTCCCACGCCAGTACCGCGAAGAAAATGCCATAGGCCAGCGCCACATACTTGAAGTAGCTCATTGTGCTTTTTCCAGACGTTCGCGCACCCAGCCCTTGCCGGTCTCGCGGCGCAGGTTGTCGGCGCGGGCGCGCGCCAGCAGCGAGCCGGCGAACCAGAACTTGGTGGCCAGCACCATCAGCCACAGCGGCAGGGTCATGCTGCTGTCCATGCTCGATTCGCCGAACACACGGATGGTCTGGCCCTGGTGCAGCGAATTCCACCACACCACCGAATAGCGGATCACCGGCAGCAGCACCACGCCGACGATGGCCAGCAGGCCGGCGGCGCGGGCGGCGGCGCGGCGGTCGTCGATGGCGCCGTACAGGCCGATCACGCCCAGATACAGGAACAGCAGGATCAGCTCGGTGGTCAGGCGCGGGTCCCAGTCCCACCAGGTGCCCCACATCGGCTTGCCCCAGATGCTGCCCGTGAGCAGGGTGATCACGGTGAAGGCGGCGCCGATCGGCGCGCAGGCCATGGCCAGGATCTCGCACAACTTGATCCGCCAGACCAGGGCGATGGCGGCGTAGAACGCCATCAGCGCGAACACGAACAGGCTCATCCAGGCTGCAGGCACGTGGATATAGAGAATGCGGAAGCTGTCACCCTGCTGGTAGTCGGCCGGCACCACCGCCAGCGCCTGCCACAGGCCGAAGGCGAACAGCGGCAGGGCGGCGAGATAGCACCAGGGTGACCAGCGTGCGGCAAAGGCATCGAAGTAGGCGGGAGAACCCAGCTTGTGGAACCAACCGATCAAACCTTTGAACATCCGCTCGCTCGCTGAGGAAGACGAAGGCAGTGCCATCACGGGGCCCCGCCGCCAAGCCCCGCCAAGCGCAGGCGCCTTTGCTGCCGCAAGATTAGCTCAAGACGGCGCGATTGGTGTGGCCAGCAATCAATGACAAAGCGCCTTCGTGCGTGATAGCGGCGCGGGTCAGGGGCTGGCACGGTTTCGGGGCAGCGTGCCCTGCAAAAACCGGTATACGGATGCGCGCGCATGCTGCTGCGCCTGCGGGATGTCGCTGGCGTCGATGCGGCCATTGATCGAGCGCAGGATCAGGCCGCCAAGGATCAGCGTGTAGAAGTCCTTGGCCGCGGCCGCGTTGTCGTCAATGTGCAGCCGGCCGGCCAGCGCCTCGCGGGCGAAATACTGGCTGAGCAGTCTCTCCATCGGTTCCACCCCATGGGCCAGGAACCAGTCCCGCAGTTCGGGATGGGCCGGGCCCTCGGAAACGACGATGCGATGGCAGGCGATACGGACCGGGCTGAGGATTTCCTCGACCATCCGGCAGGCCGCGTTTTCCAGGGCCTGTTCCGGCGGCAGCGTGGATTGCAGCAGCTCCTCCACGCTTTGCCCGAAGTCGTGGATACTCTGCTCCATCAACGCGTGCGCCAGCCCTTCCTTGTCGCCGAAGGCCCGGTAAAGGGTGGCCATGGAGCCGCCGGCGCGCTTGACGATGTCCGACAGCCGCGCGCCCTGGTAGCCCTTTTCGTTGAGGACCTCGGTGGCCGCTTCGAGGAACTTTCCCATCCGCTGCTCGCCGCGGCGTTGCATGCCGACGACAGGCCGCGGTCGAAACGGGGACTTCACGCTGTCGGGAGAGCCGGGGGAGTCGGGGCTGGACATCGGGCGACCGCAGGCAGGAAGCAGACGCCAAGAGTAGCGCGTCACCGGCTCAGGAGTTGGCGATGCGGATGGCCGCGGCCGCCGTCAGCGGGGCGAGCACGGCACTGGCCACAAGGCCGGCGGCCAGCATGAGCAGGGCGCCGGTCGCATCCAGACCCTGCGCCGAGGCGGCTACGGCCCCGGCACCGAACACCAGGACCGGCACGTACAGCGGCAACACCAGCAGGGCAAGCAGGATGCCGGCGCGGCGCATGCCCACCGTCAGGGCCGCCACCACCGCGCCTAGCAGGCTCAGCAGTGGCGTCCCCAGGGCCAGCGAGGCCACCAGTACTGGCAGCTGGTCGCGCGGCAGCTGCATCAGTTCGGCCAGCAGCGGGCTCACCAGCACCAGCGGGAAGGCGGTGGTCAGCCAGTGCGAGAACACCCGCACCGCCACCAGCCAGGCCAGCGGTACCGGCGAGAGCAGCCATTGTTCGAGCGAACCGTCTTCGGCATCGCTGCGGAACAGGGTGTCCAGCGACAGCAGCCCCGCCAGCAGCCCCGACAGCCACAGCACCGCCGAAGCGACGCTTTGCAGCAGCCGGGGCTCGCCACCGAGCGCCAGCGCGAACAGGGCGACCACCAGCACCGCGAACAGCACCGGCTGGGCCGCATCGCCCCGCCGTCGCCACAGCAGTTTCAGGTCGCGCGCCAGCAGCGCCCTGGCCGCACCGAGCAGGGTGGGTTGCGGACCGGCCAGGCTCATGCGGCCTGCTCCTGTGACGGGTTTGCCAGTGTCAGCGTGCGGTTGCGTACCGGGGGCGCCGCATAGGCGCCGTGGGTGGTGACCAGCGCCGCGCCGCCGCTGCGCAGGTGGGCGGAAATCATCCGGTTCACCAGGTTGATACCTTCCAGATCGAGGTTGGCGTAGGGCTCGTCCAGCAGCCATACCGGAGCGGGCGAGAGCCACACGCGGGCCATGGACAGGCGCTTTTTCTGCCCGGCCGACAACTGCCTTACCAGCGTGTCCTCATAGCCGGCCAGGCCGGCAATGGCCAGCGCGTTGCCCGGCATCTGCCGTGCCCGCCGGCCGTGCAGGCCACACAGCAGGTGCAGGTTCTCCAGCGTGCCCAGATCCTGCTTGAGGGCGGTGAGATGGCTCAGATAGGCGATATAGCGCGAACGGTCGGCAGCGGCGGCCGGGCGCCCGTCGATTTCGATCTGGCCTTCATCGGCCCGCAGCAAGCCGGCCAGCACGCGCAGCAAAGTGGTCTTGCCCGCGCCGTTGCCGCCCTGGACCAGCAGCGCCTCACCGGCATCGACATGCAGATCGAGGGGGCCGAACACCGGGTCGTCGTCACGGCTGAAACGCAGGCCGCGCGCGGACAACAGCGGCGGGATGTTCGAAGTCTGGGTCATCGGGTCGGGCGCTTCCGTCCTTGGGTGGGAGCGCAGATATCGCTGGCGCATCGGGGCGCCGCCATTATAGCCGCGGGTGTGCGGCCGATCAGTGCGCTGCCCGGCGCTCTGCCCGCGGGCCCTTGTCGCCGCTTTTGCTTACACTCGCTGCTTTCTCCCCCGGCGCGTACGTACCGATGCAACCGCAGACCAAGCTGCCCAAGGTGGGCACCACCATTTTCACCGTGATGTCCCAGCTCGCTGCCGAACATGGCGCGGTCAATCTGGGCCAGGGGTTTCCCGATTTCCCGGCGCCGCAGCGGCTGATCGACGAAACCGCCAAAGCGATGCGCGAGGGCTTGAACCAGTACGCGCCGATGACCGGTGTGGCGCCGCTGCGCCAGGCCATCGCGCAGAAGGCGCTGGACTGCTATGGCGCGCAGGTCGATCCTGACAGCGAGATCACCGTGACCTCCGGCGGCACCGAGGCGATCTTCAACGCCATCCACGCGGTGGTGCGTGCCGGCGACGAGGTGATCGTGCTCGATCCGGCCTATGACTGCTACGAGCCGGCGATCGATCTGGCCGGCGCGCGCGCGGTGCATGTCGCGCTGGACCCGCAGACCTTCGCGGTGGACTGGGACAGGGTGCGCGCGGCGATCACGCCCAAAACCCGCATGCTGATGGTCAACACCCCGCACAACCCGTCCGGGGCGATGCTGTCGGCGGCCGACATGCAGGCGCTGATCGATGTGCTGCGTGGCACCGCCATCTACCTGATCTCCGACGAGGTCTACGAACACATCATCTATGACGGCGCCCGCCATGAATCGGCGCTGCGTTACCCGGAGCTGCGCGAGCGCGCGTTTGTGATCTCCAGCTTCGGCAAGACCTACCACTGCACCGGCTGGAAGATCGGCTACGCCATCGCGCCGCCGGCGCTGAGCGCCGAGTTCCGCAAGGTCCACCAGTACAACACCTTCACCACCTACAGCCCGGCGCAATATGGCTTTGCCGCGATGATCCGCGATGAGCCCGAACACCATCTGGAACTGGGTGCGTTCTACCAAGTCAAGCGCGACCGCTTCCGCGAGCAGCTGCTGACCACGCGGCTGACGCCGCTGCCGGTGCCGGGCGGCTACTTCCAGCTGGTGGACTACTCGGCGGTCAGCGATCTGCCGGACCATGAATTCGTGAAATGGCTGACCATCGAGAAGGGCGTCACCGCCATTCCGCTGTCGCCGTTCTATGAAACCCCGCCGGCTGGCCAGCGTCTGGTGCGGCTGTGCTTTGCCAAGAACGATGCGACGCTGGATGCCGCCATCGCACGGCTGCAGCAGCTGTGACGCCGGAGGTATCGGGCATGCAGGATCTGCGCATCTCGCTGGTACAGGGCGACACCCGCTGGCACGACCCGGCTGCCAACCGCGAGCACTATGCCGCGCTGCTGGCGCCGCTGGCCGGCAACACGGACCTGGTGATCCTGCCGGAGACCTTCACCAGCGGTTTTTCCAATGACGCCATCGACCAGGCCGAGGACATGGTCGGCCCGACCGTGGCCTGGATCCGTGCGCAGGCGCGCGCGCTGCGCGCGGTGGTCACCGGCAGCGTGCAGCTGCGGGTGGGCGAGGGCGTCTACAACCGGCTGTTGTGGGCCACGCCCGAGGGCGGGCTGCACTGGTACGACAAGCGCCATCTGTTCCGCTACGGCGGCGAGCACAAACGCTATGCGGCCGGCAATGCGCGGTTGTGTGTCGAGCTGAAGGGTTGGCGGATCAATCCGCAGATCTGCTACGACCTGCGCTTTCCAGTGTTCTGCCGCAACCGGTTTGATGTGGAACGGCCCGGACAGATGGACTTCGACCTGCAGATTTTCGTCGCCAACTGGCCGTCGGCGCGCGCCTATGCATGGCAGACGCTGGCGCGGGCGCGGGCGATCGAGAACCTGTGCTACGTGGCCATCGTCAATCGCGTGGGGGTGGATGGCAACGGTCTGCATTATTCCGGCGACAGCGCGGTGATCGACTTCCTGGGCCAGCCGCAACTGGAAATCCGCGAACGCGAACAGGTGGTCACCACCGCCATCTCGGCCGCGGCCCTGGCTGCGCACCGCGAGCGCTTCCCGGCGATGCTCGATGCCGATGATTTCATCCTGGCCGGCCCGGTGGTGGCTCGCTGAACGCAAACCGGCCGCGGCAGGCGCGGGCGGTCTGCATCGCATGGATGGGCTGCTACGCTCGCGGGCAGTCAATGACGAGGGCCGAACAGCATGAAACCGATTCTGGGCACGATGGCGCTGCTGGCGCTGACCGCCATGGCACCGGCCGCGCAGGCCGCCGGCAATATTGATTGTGAGCTGCGCTACAACCTGTCCGGCTGGTCGGCGTTCTACAAGACCGCCGAGGGCACGGGCACGATCCGCTGCGACAACGGCGCCAGCTTTCCGGTCAAGATCACCGCCAAGGGCGGCGGGCTGACCGTCGGGAAGACCTCCATCACCGACGGCCGGGGCAAGTTCACCGGTGCCTATTCGGTGAATGATCTGCTCGGTACCTACGCCGCTGCCGAGGTGCACGCCAGCGCCTCCAAGGCGACCGATGCCCAGGTGATGACCAAGGGCGATGTGTCGTTGGCGCTGGCCGGAACCGGGCAGGGCTGGAGTCTGGGGATCGGTTTTGGCAAGTTCGTGATCGAGCGCCGCTGAGCTTTGGCTCCCTCATCAGGAGCAAGCCCCGCCGCGCGGCGATGGCCATAAAAAACGCCCCGTTACCGGGGCGTTTTTCTTTTGCCGATCAGCGATCAGGCGCCGCGCGGACCGCGATTGCCACCGCCGCCGGGACGTCCACCGCCCCCCGGGCGACCGGCGCCACCGGGACGGTTGCCGCCCGGACGCGGGCCACCGGCAGGGCGACCGCCCGGACCACCGGGGCCGCGGCCCGGGCCACCGGGACGACCATTGCCGCTGGGACGGCCGCCGGCCGGGCGCGCGCTGCCATACGGACTGAACCCCGGATTGGCGTGGTCGGACGGGAAGCTGGGTGCATTGCCCGGATGACCGTACGGATGCGCCTTGCGCGGCTGGCCCTGGCCGGCCCCTGCGCCGCCTTGCGGTCGGCCCTGGCCCGGACCGCCGCGGCCGGGGCCACCGGCGTTCGCGCCGGGGCGCGGCTTGCCATACGGGCGGGCCTGGCCTTCACCGGCCGGGCCGCGGCCGGGGCCGCGATTGCCGCCCGGACCGGCATTGCGGTGGCCGCTCGGGCCGGTGCTGACGCCGTCCGGCACGTACCAGCTGCGGAACGCCGCCGGATTGCCTTCCGGCAGTGCGCGGTTGCCCTTGTCGGGGCGGGCCTTGAACGGACGCTGCGACTGCTTGGCCGCGGCTTCACCGCTGACGGTCAGGCCGCCCTTGTAGGCGCCGCCGGGCTTGCCGCCGCGACCACGGCCACGTTCTTCGCGCACGTTATCGAAGCGACGCAGTTCGCGGCCTTCATCGGCACTGTTGTGGCCGTTGACGTAGGCGTTGCCCCGGCCGCCATCGCGCGACACGCGCACGGTGGTCTTGGCCGCGCGGCGCTGCCCGATCACCGGCTGCAGGGTCAGGGCCGACGGGGTGCCTTCTTCCAGCTGCAGGTGGTTGCGCAGTGTGTTGACCTGGGCCGTGGCCAGTTCCACCGACTGGCCGCGCAGCAGTTCGCGCGGCAGCTCGATCTTGCCGTAGCGGGTGCGCTTGAGGCGGCTGACCTGGCAGCCCTGCGATTCCCACAGGCGGCGCACTTCGCGGTTGCGGCCTTCCTTGACCACCACGCGGAACCAGTCGTGCGAGTCGGTGCCGCCGATGCGCTCGATCTCGTCGAACTTGGCCGGGCCGTCTTCCAGGGCCACGCCACGGGCGAGGCGGTCGACGATGTTGTCCGGCACCTTCTCTTCGCCTTCCGGGGCGCGCACGCGCACCACGTACTCGCGCTCGACCTCGAAGGACGGGTGCATCATCGCGTTGGCCAGCTCACCGTCGGTGGTCAGCAGCAACAGGCCGGTGGTGTTGATGTCCAGGCGGCCGATGGCGATCCAGCGGGCGCCCTTGAGCGGCGGCAGCGCTTCGAAAACGGTCGGACGGCCTTCCGGGTCCTCGCGTGTGGTCACTTCACCTTCGGGCTTGTTGTAGATCAGCACGCGCGAGGGATCGGTCAGGGCGCTGGCGACAAAGCCGCGGCCATCGAGCTCGATCTTGTCGCCGCTCTTGATCGACATGCCGGTCTGCGCGGTTTCGCCATTGACCTTGACCAGACCGTCGGCGATGCGCTGCTCCAGTGCCCGGCGCGAGCCGAGGCCGGCCTGGGCCAGCACCTTGTGCAGGCGCTCTTCAAGTTTGGGCTGCTCGGCAGTGGCGTCGCGCTTGAGCGAGAGCTTGTTCAGTGCCGGTTTGCGGGGGGTGTCACTCATCTACTTGGCTCCGGCCGGCGTTTTCCGCGTCGGCCTGTTGTTCGGGATCGGCTTCGTCAACAGCCACGGTCGTCTTCGCGACGGCGTTGTTTTCGGTGTCTTCCACTTCCGCCGCGCGCTCTCCCGGCGCGGCGTCGGGTTCGCCCGTGAGGGCGGTATCGGATGCGGTCGCCGGCGAATCGGAAGATCCAGCGGCGACGGCGGTGTCTGTGTTGCTGCCTTGGCCTGCGCCCGCGTCATCGTTGGCCGCCGCGCCTGCGGTCAGCGGGGCGGCCGGTTGGCCGTCCTCGCCCAGTGGCAGTTGCGGCTCCAGCTCGCCCAGCTCGCGCAGTTCGGACAGCGGCGGCAGTTCGTCCAGGCGCTTGAGTCCGAAATAGTCCAGAAAGGCCTTGGTGGTGCCAAACAGCGCCGGCTTGCCGGGCACGTCGCGATGGCCGATCACGCGGATCCACTCGCGCTCTTCCAGGGCCTGGATGATGTTGCTGCTGACCGCCACGCCGCGCACCTGCTCGATTTCGCCGCGGGTGATCGGCTGGCGGTAGGCGATCAGTGCCAGCGTTTCCAGAGTGGCACGGGTGTAGCGGGTCTTGCGGTCGGTCCACAGCCGCGAGACCCAGCCGTGGACTTCGCCGGTGATCTGGTAGCGGAAGCCGGAGGCGACCTCCACCAGCTCCACGCCGCGCCCGCTGCAGGCCTCGGCCAGCAGCTCCAGGGCTCGCTCCACGCTGCCCGGCGGGGCCGGCTCGTCTTCCGGGAACAGGCTCTGCAGCTGCGACAGCGTCACCGGCTGGTGGGAGGCCAGCAACGCGGCTTCGACGATGCGGTTGATCAGCGGTTGATCCATGCGGCGGGTCGGTTGCTCAGGCGGGGTCGGGGGTGTCGGCGTCATCGAACTCGCTGGAGAATTGCAGCGGTGCGTTGGTGTTGCCGGCGGCCAGGGATTTGACGTAGATCGGCGCCAGTGGCGCTTCCTGCACGATGTCCAGCAGCTGTTCCTTGGCCAGTTCCAGCAACGCCAGGAAGGTGACCAGTACGCCGAGCTTGCCTTCATCGGCGGTGAACAGGGTCTCAAAACGGTAGAACTTGCCGTCTTCCAGGTAGCTGAGCACATCGCCCATGCGCTGCCGCACGCTCAATGCCTCGCGCTTGATGGCATGACCGCTGAACAGCTCGGCGCGCTTGAGTACGTCGTGCAGCGCCATCAGCATTTCTTTCAGCTCCACCGGTGGCGGCAGTTTCACCGCGGCGCGCTCCGGTACGAAGGCATGGCCGACGGCGGTGTCGCGGTCCTGGCGGGGCAGGGCGTCGATATCTTCGGCGGCCTGCTTGAAACGTTCGTACTCCTGCAGCCGGCGTACCAGTTCGGCACGTGGATCGGCCTCCTCGCCTTCCTCGGCCGGCGGACGCGGCAGCAGCATCCGCGACTTCACTTCGGCCAGGATCGCGGCCATCACCAGATACTCGGCCGCCAGCTCGAAGCGCAGCTCCTGCATCACGTTGATGTATTCCACGTACTGCTTGGTGATCTCGGCGACCGGGATATCCAGGATGTCCAGGTTCTGCCGGCGGATCAGGTACAGCAGCAGGTCCAGCGGGCCTTCAAACGCATCCAGGATGACTTCCAGCGCGTCCGGCGGGATATACAGGTCCTGCGGGATCTGCAGCACCGGCTGCCCATGCACCATCGCCAGCGGCATTTCCTGCTGCTGCGGAAAGTGAGGCGGCGTTGGCGGGTTCGCGTCGTGCGCGAGTTCGGCAGTCATCAGGTCGACATCGGGTGTTGCAGTGGCCGCACACATTCCCGGTTCCTGCCGGAAAGGATGCCGCCCTCAATATTGCAAGCCATGCGCGCCAGTCAGGCGTGCGTACACATATCAACAACTGGGCGCGCCGCAGGTCTGCGGCAACGTCATCACGAGGAGGTCGTCTACGCGGTCCGGGATGCGCTGTGGATCGGCGGTTCGACAGGAGGGCGGGGCCTGCTGCCGTACCGAGCCGCGACAGGCCGGCTGCGTGCAATGGTGCAAAGAGTAATGGCCGGGACCGGCCGATGTCCAGCGCCGTGACGCTAGACTGGTCGGGAATCCATTCAGCGGACAAAGCGAGGCAGCCCGTGTGGTACGTGATTGAAGGCTATGACGGTGAGCAGGTGCTGGAGGCCCGGATGGGCGCCCGCGCCGCCCATCTGGCGCGTTTGCAGGCGCTGTTGGCGCAGGGCAGGCTGTTGTTGGCCGGCCCCTGTCCTGCCATTGACGCTGAGGACCCCGGGGCGGCTGGCTTCAGCGGCAGCGTGGTCATCGCCGAATTCACCGACCTGCAGGCCGCGCGGGAATGGGCCGATGCCGATCCCTATGTCTCTGCCGGGGTCTATGCGCGGGTGGAAGTGCGTCCGTTCAGGAAGGTGCTGCCATGAACGCGGTCCGGGTGGAACGGATCCGTGAGGCGCTGCAGGCGGCATTCGCCCCGCAACTGCTGGAGGTCGAGGACGACAGCCATCGCCATGCCGGGCACGCCGGTGCGCGTGACGGGCGCGGGCATTTCAATGTGCATATCGTCAGTGCCGCCTTTGCGGGCAAGGCGCCGCTGGCACGGCACCGCGCGGTCTACGCCGCGCTGGGTGGGATGATGGAGACCGACATCCATGCGCTGTCGATCAAGGCGCACAGTCCCGACGAGGCGCCCTGACGCGATCAGGGCGGCACCAGGGGGTGGGGCGTCGCTGTCCTGTGGCGGTCATACGTTGTCCTGTTCATTTTCGGCGGCGATAACGGACGGTTTACAGTCCGGTCTGGAAACGCTTACATTCCGCCCAACCCGGGTCGACGGAGGGTGGGGCGGTGGCGCAGTCGGCAATCACCATCAAGGATGTTGCCCGCGAGGCGGATGTCTCGGTCGCCACCGTGTCACGGGCACTCAATGGCCATGCCAACGTCGCCGCGCCGGTCCGCCAGCGGGTGCTGGAGGCCGCCCGACGGCTGCGCTACGCACCCCATGCGGCGGCACGCAGTCTGAGCAGCCGTAGTACCCAGACCCTGGGCGTGGTGTTGCCCGACCTGCACGGCGAGTTCTTTTCCGAACTGATGCGCGGTATCGACGGTGCGGCGCGTGCGCGCAACCGCCATCTGCTGGTGTCCAGCTACCACGGCGACCAACAGCAGCAGGCGGCGGCATTGCAGGCCATGCGTGGCCGGGTCGATGGCCTTGTGGTGCTGTCCCCGTACGCGGTGGATTCGGATTTCCTGGTCGACAACCTGCCGCCGGCGCTGCCGACCGTACTGATCAACACCCCGCTGCCGGAAGGCGGATATCCCGCTTTCACCATCGACAACCACGCCGGGGCGCTGGCCATGACCGGCTACCTGCTGGGAGCCGGATACCGCCGCATCGCGTTCATTGCCGGGCCGCAGAACAACCACGATGCGCGCGAGCGTCTGCGCGGATTTCGCGAGGCGATGGCCGCGTTCGGTGCCGGCGCCGAGGCCATCGAGTTGCCGGGCAACTTTGACGAAGCGTCCGGACATCGCGCGGGCCTGGAGCTGTTGCGTGGCGCGCGGCTGCCCGATGCGATCTTTGCCGCCAACGACATGATGGCGCTGGGGTGCCTGTATGCGCTTGCACAGGCGGGTATCCGTGTGCCGGATCAGGTGGCGCTGGCCGGGTTTGACGACATCCCGCTGGCGCGTTTTGTTCACCCTTCATTGACCACGATGCAGGTGAGTATTGCTGAATTGGGCGAGCGGGCGATGTTGCACCTGTTGCAATTGATCGACAGCGATGGCGCGTTGGACACAACGCCCGGCGTGACGCTGGTTCCAAGCCTGGTCGTGCGTGATTCCACCGCTGCACGAAGTCCTTCAAGCCCGGCGCCTGGCGCAGGGATATCCGATTAACGAATCGCGCGGATAGCACTGCCTGCCCGCCGTCCACGGAGAAACCCCCCTCATGACAAGCCACCCCCCTCGCACCTCGCATCCCCCACGCGGATTGCTCAGCTGCGCCCTGGTCAGCTGCCTGCTGCTGGGCGCCGCGCCGGCCTTCGCGCAAAGCACCAGCGCCACGATCCGCGGCCAGGTGATGGCGGACTCCGCCCCGGCCGCACAGGCGCAGATCACCGCCACAAACCTTGCGACCGGCCTGAGCCGCACTGTGCAGAGCACTGCCAGTGGGGGCTATTCGCTGGCCGGCCTGCCGCCGGGCACCTACCGGCTGGATGTCGAGGCCGGCGGCAAGCGCAGCAGCCAGAACATCACCGTGCAGGTGGGACAGACGGCCACGCTGGATCTGGGCGTGGGCGGCGTCGCAGAAACCGCCGCCGGCGGGACGGCGACCACGCTGGATACTGTGCAGGTGGTGGCCAGTCCGGTTGAAACCCGCACCTCGGAAGTGGCCACTTACATCACCCGCAAGCAGATCGAAGCGCTGCCACAGGGCACCCGCAACTTCCTGGCCTTTGCCGATACCGTGCCGGGCATGCAGTTCACCCAGGATGCGGCCGGCAACACCAAGTTGCGTTCCGGCGCGCAGGGCAGCAGCGGCATCAATGTGTATATCGATGGCGTCGGCCAGAAGGGCTACACCCTGCCCGGTGGCGTGGGTGGACAGGACTCGACCCGCGGCAATCCGTTCCCGCAGTCGGCCATCGGCGAGTACAAGGTCATCACCTCCAACTACAAGGCCGAGTTCGACCAGATCAGCAGCGCCGCGGTGGTGGCGGCCACGCGCTCGGGCAGCAACGAGTTCGAGGGCAGCTTCTTCTGGGACCGCACCTCCACCGACTGGCGCACCGCGACCCCGGCCGAAGAGAAAGCCGGCGGCAAGAAAGTGCCCTCGAAGGAGGAGCAGTACGGTGTCTCCTTCGGTGGCCCGATCGTCCAGGATCGCCTGAACTTCTTTGTCGCCTATGAGGCCAAGGAGTACAGCACGCCCAAGACGGTAAGTCTGGGCGCGCAGGGGCGCTATGACCTGGCCGATATCCCGGCCGATATCCGCGACCAGATCGGTCCGGCCGCCTCGCCGTTCACCCAGGACATGTACTTCGGCAAGCTGACCTGGACGCCGGATGACCGCAACCTGGTCGAACTGTCCGCGCAGGTACGCAAAGAAGACGAGCGCATCGGTGTGGGTGACCAGAACACCGCGCAGCGGGCCACGATCAACCACAACGAGGTCAACCGCTACGACCTGCGCTGGCAATACAGTGCCGACACCTGGCTCAACGATGCGCATCTGACCTACGAGGACCTGTCGTGGGCACCGCAGCCGACCTTCGACGGCAACGGCTACATCCTCAACATCTCCCAGCCGACTGCCACTGACCGGCTCAACCTGGGCACGATCATCAACACCGGCGCCAGCCCCAACAACCAGGACAAGGGGCAGAAGGGCTGGTCGATCCAGAACGATTTCACCTTCACCGGCTGGCAGAACCACACCGTGAAGATGGGCGTGAAGTACAAGGCGGTCGACGTCAACGCGGTGGAGCGCAACTACTCCAATCCGCAGTTCTACTATGACCTGGCGACCGGCCTCCAGCAGCCGTACCGGGTCGAATTCGCCACCGGCGATCCCGGCACCTCGGGTGGTTTCACCACCTCGGCCAACAAGCAGTTCGGCGTCTATATCCAGGACGACTGGGAGGTCAACGAGCACCTGACCGTGAACTACGGCGTGCGCTGGGACTATGAGACCACGCCGAACTATGAGGATTTCGTCACGCCGGCGGCGCTGGCGAACGACATCCGCAACTATCCCAATTTCCAGAATGCCGACTGGAACCCGGATGACTACCTCTCCACCGGCAAGAACCGTGATGCGTTCAAGGGCGCCTGGCAGCCCCGTCTGGGCTTCTCCTACGACCTCAATGCCGACCAGCGCCACGTGATCTTTGGCGGTGCCGGCCGTGCCTATGACCGCAACCTGTTCGACTACCTGCAGATCGAGACCAACCGCACCTCGTTTGGCCGCTACAACTTCTATTTCACCGATGCCGATGGCCTCTGCCGCCGCCCGGGCAACGACTGCGTGGCCTGGGATCCGGGCTACCTGAATCCCGGCGCGCTGGACCAGCTGGCCGCAACCGTCGACCTGCCACGCGAGTGGTGGTTGAACAACAACGACCTGAAGGTGCCGTACTCGGACCAGTTCAGCCTGGGCATGCGCAATGCGTTCGAGCTGGGTGCGCAGACCTGGTACAGCGAGGTGACGCTGTCCTACGTCCGCAGTCACGATGGCATCACCGCGCGCCTGGGCAATCGCCGGCCGGACGGCTCGTTCCTGCCACCCGGCGGGACCTGGGGCACGCCGTGGGGCTTCGATCCGCCGTTTGGCCGCATCGTCCTGCTGGACAACATGTACGAGACCAAGACCAAGTCGGTGCTGCTGAAGCTGGACAAGCCGTTCAATGCCGCCTCGCGCTGGGGCGCGACGGTGGCCTACACCTATACCCGTGGCCGCCAGAACACCAATGCCGATGGCTGGATCGACATGTTCGAGTACCCCAATACCGGTTACTACGGCTGGTTGCCGGCGCGCGGCGTGCCCGAGCACCGGCTGGTGAGCACCGGCATCTGGGATGCGGGCTGGGGCGTCACCCTGTCGGGCAAGCTGACGCTGGAGTCCACCAAATACCGCAATGCCACCAACTGCCTGCCAGGCTGGGACGATTGCTTCATCGATCCCTACCAGCCCAATGGCAGCATCGGCTACAAGCGCTTCGATCTGGCCGCCAGCAAGGAATGGGATACGGGTACTTCGCTGAAGCTGCGGGTAAGGGCAGACCTGCTCAATGTGTTCGACTGGACCAACTGGGATGGCTATGACGACTGGTACGGCGGTCCGAACGAGCCCAATGTGAACTTTGGCCGCCATCAGGACGGCATCGTCGGCGGTACCCGCACCTTCAAGCTGTCTTTCGGACTGGACTGGTAAGTGCGGATCCCGGCCGCTGTCACGGCGGCCGGGACCTTTCGCACATGCGTCACCTGTTCCGTCGCGGGATCGTGGCGGCCTGACTCATCTTCATCTGGATGTTGCCTTGAGCATGCCGCGCCTCGTCTCGTTGCTGTGTAGCGTTGTCGCCGGTTTCGGACTGGTGCTGCTGGCTGGATGTGGCAAAGCGCCGGAGCCGCCGATGCCCAAGGTGTTGCCGCAGGTGATCCTGATCGAGGCCGACCTGCCGCCGCGGCCGATGAAGCCCGAGCTGCCGCCGCTGTTCGACGATATCGAGCGGCGCACGTTCCAGTATTTCTGGGACACCACCAACGAGCAGAACGGGCTGACACCGGACCGCTACCCGTCGCGGCCGTTCGCCTCCATCGCCTCGGTCGGTTTCGCGCTGACCGCCTATCCGATCGGTATCGAGAACGGCTGGATCAGCCGCAACCAGGCGATCGACCGCACCTTGCTCACGTTGAAGTTCTTCCGTGATCTGCCTTCGGGCCCGCAGCGCACCGGCAAAGGCGCCTACAAGGGCTTCTACTACCACTTCCTGGACATGCAGGAAGGCCGCCGCTACGACAGCTGGGTGGAGCTTTCCAGCGTCGACACCGCGCTGCTGCTGATGGGCGTGCTGTTCGCGCAGTCCTATTACGACGGCGACGATGCACGCGAGAAGGAGATCCGGCAGATCGCCGACACGATCTACCGGCGTACCGACTGGCAGTGGCTGCAACGCAACAAGCCGCTGGTGTCGATGGGCTGGTTTCCCGAGAGCGGCTTCATCGAGCACGACTGGATGGGCTACAACGAGGCGATGATGCTGTACGTGCTGGCGCTGGGTTCGCCGACCCATCCGGTCGGGCCGGATGCCTGGACGGTATGGGCGCGCACCTACGACAACGACTGGGGCGTGTTCCAGGGCCAGGAGTATCTGTCCTTCGGCCCGTTGTTCGGGCACCAGTACAGCCACGTCTGGATCGATTTCCGCGACATCCAGGATGCCTACATGCGCGAGCGCGGCATCGACTACTTCCTCAACAGCCGCCGGGCGACACTGGCCCAGCGCGAGTACGCCATCGCCAACCCGATGCAATGGAAGGACTACGGCGAGAACGTGTGGGGGCTGACCGCGGGCGACGGCCCGCAGAACACCACCCAGGAATACCGCGGCGAGCAGCGCCAGTTCCGCCACTATTCGGCCCGTGGCGCCGGTCTGCGCGAGAATTTCGACGATGGCACCATCGTGCCGTCGGCGGCGATTTCCTCGCTGCCGTTCGCGCCGGAGGTGGTGATTCCGGCAACGGTGGCGATGCACCAGCGTTATGGGGATTATCTGTATTCCAGCTATGGCTTTCTGGATTCGTTCAACCCCAGCTTCAACTACGATATCCCGCTCAAAACCGGGCGCCTGATTCCGGGTCGTGGCTGGGTCGCCAGCGATTACATCGCCATCGACCAGGGACCGATCCTGACGGGTATCGCCAACTACCGTGACGAGTTCGTCTGGAACGTGATGAAGAAGAACCCCTACATCCGCAAAGGACTGGAACGTGCCGGTTTCAGTGGGGGCTGGCTGGCGCCGGAAGGCGATAGCCAGCCGCTGCAGAAGGACGAACAGGCCGCCTCGGCACGCGCCTCCGGGATTGCCGAATCGCGTGCGGCGGCCGCCGAAGCGCAGAAGGCCGCCGCCGATCAGCCGGCGGCGTCCAAGCCGCACCAGCCTTAAGCAGCGCGATGATCCGCTGGCTGGCCGCCGTGATGCTGTTGCTGGTGATGGCCGGCTGCGCGCGGCCCGAGCAGGACACCACGCTGCGCTTCTGGGCGATGGGGCGCGAGGCCGAAGTGGTCGGCGAGCTGGTCCGCGAGTTCGAGGCGGAAAATCCCGGCCTCCGGGTCGAGGTGCAGAACATCCCGTGGACCGCGGCGCACGAGAAGCTGCTCACCGCCTATGCCGCCGAGGGTCTGCCGGATGTCTGCCAGCTGGGCAATACCTGGATTGCCGAATTCGCCACACTGCAGGCGCTGACCCCGCTGCAGTCCTACGTGGAGGCGTCAACGGTGGTGGAGCCTGCGGACTACTTCGCCGGTATCTGGGACACCAATGTCATCGACGGCCAACTGGCCGGTATCCCGTGGTACGTGGATACGCGGCTGCTGTTCTACCGCAAGGATCTGCTGCGGCAAGCCGGTTATGACCATCCGCCGCGGACCTGGGCCGAGTGGGAGCAGGTCAATGCCGCGCTGAAGAAGCGCATGGGCGATCGCGGCTATCCGGTATTGATGCCGTTGAACGAGTTCGAGCCCCAGTTGTCGTTTGCCCTGCAGCAGCACGATCCACTGCTGCGTGAGGGCGATACCCGCGGCAATTTCCGCAGCCCCGGGTTCCGGCGCACGCTGGCCTTCTACGAAAACATGTTCGCGCAGGGATGGGCGCCGAAGATGTCCGAGACGCAGATCTCCAACGTCTGGGACGAGTTCTTCCGCGGCTTCACCGCGTTCTATCTGTCCGGTCCCTGGAACATCCGTGAATTCCGCCAGCGCCAGCCTCCCGGGCTGGAGGGCGAATGGGGCACCGCGCCATTGCCCGGACCGCATGGCCCGGGTGCCGGCATCGCTGGCGGCACCAGCCTGGTGGTGTTCCGTTCCTCACAGAAAAAGGAGGCGGCATGGAAGCTCATCGAGTTCCTGTCGCGGCCGGAGATCCAGCAGCGCTTCTACACGATCATCGGCGACCTGCCGCCGCGTCGCAGCGCGTGGCAATCGCCGGAGCTGGTCAACGACCCGCTGACTGCCGCGTTCGCCGACCAGCTGGAACGCGTCAAACCCACGCCCAAGGTATTGGAATGGGAGCGCATCGCCCAGCAGATGCGGGTGGTGACCGAGCAGGTGGTGCGGGGCGGGTTGCCGCAGGACCGGGCGGTGGAGCAGCTGGACCAACAAGTCGATGAGATCCTGGCCAAGCGCCGCTGGATACAGGAGCGGCATGCCGACCAGGCGGCTGCCGGAGCGGGGCAATGAAGCGCCGTTCACTGGCGGGCTGGATCTTCGCCGCGCCGGCGCTGATCGTCATCGGGGTGTTCTTCGGCCTGCCGGTGCTGTCGGCGCTGGCGTTGAGCCTGACCGACTTCGACCTGTATGCGCTGGCCGATCCCCGCAACCTGCGTTTCGCCGGCCTGGACAACTACATCGACCTGCTGCGGACGCCGATCTTCTGGAAGTCGCTTGGCAATACCGCCTACTTCGTGCTGCTGGGCGTGCCGCTGTCGATCGCACTGTCGCTGGGCGCGGCGCTGCTGCTCAACGCGCCCGCCGCACGGTTCAAGGCGCTGTTCCGCACCGCGCTGTTCGCACCCGTGGTGACCACGCTGGTGGCGGTGGCGGTGATCTGGCGCTACCTGTTCCATACCCGCTACGGGCTGGTGAACTGGGGGCTGGAGCAGATCGGTCTCCATCCGGTGGACTGGCTGGGCGACCCGCGCTGGGCCATGCCGACCATCATCGGTTTCGCGGTGTGGAAGAACTTCGGCTACAACATGGTGATCTTTCTGGCCGGCCTGCAGGCGATTCCCAAGGACCTGTACGAGGCCGCGCGCATCGATGGTGCCTCGCGCTGGCAGCAGTTCCTGCATATCACCCTGCCGATGCTGGGGCCGGTGCTGCTGGTGGTGGGCGTAATCACCGTGTCCGGCTACTTCCAGCTGTTCGCCGAGCCGTACGTGATGACCCGCGGTGATCCGCTGCAGAGCACGGTGAGCGTGCTGTATTTCATGTTCGAGGAAGGCTTCAAATGGTGGAACCTGGGGCGCGCCTCGGCGGTGGCGTTCCTGCTGTTCCTGATCATTCTGGCGCTGACCACCCTGATGCTGCGCTTTGGCAAGCGCCGGGAGCTGGTATGAGTCACACCGGGAGCGGACGCGAGATTGGGCAGTCGCGTTGGCATGTGCTGTGGATCAATGGCGGACTGGCGGTGCTGGCGGTGGTGAGCCTGGCGCCGCTGGCGTGGATGCTGTCGGTGTCATTCATGCCCAGCGGTCAGGCCTCGCAGTTTCCGCCGCCGCTGCTGCCCGTGCAGACCACGCTGGACAACTACCGGACGCTGTTCGCGCGTACCGGCATGGGCGGCAACTTCCTCAACAGTCTGCTGGTATCGGTTGCGATCACGTTGGGCTCGCTGCTGTTCAACACGCTGGCCGGATATGCGTTCGCCAAGCTGCGGTTCGCCGGCCGGGAGCGGATCTTCCGGCTGCTGCTGGCCGCTTTGGTGATCCCCGCGCAGGTGGCGATGCTGCCGCTGTTCCTGCTGATGAAGCAGCTGGGCCTGGTCAATACGTTTGCCGGCGTGGTGATTCCGGCACTGGCCAGCGTGTTCGGAATTTTCCTCGTGCGCCAGTACGCACGCTCGATTCCCGATGAGCTGCTGGAAGCGGCGCGGATCGATGGGGCCAGCGAGGCGCGGATCTTCTTCCAGATCGTGCTGCCGATGCTCAAACCGGTACTGGTGACGCTGGCGATATTCACGTTCATGGGCACATGGAACGATTTCATGTGGCCGTTGATCGTATTGACCGACCAGGAACACTACACGCTGCCGGTGGCCTTGGCGTCGCTGTCGCGTGAGCACATCATGGACGTGGAAATGATGATGGCAGGGGCGGTGGTGACCGTGCTGCCGGTGCTGCTGCTGTTCCTGCTGCTGCAGCGTTATTACATACAAGGGCTGTTGCTCGGGAGTGTCAAAGGGTGAAGTGGTCGGCAATCATCGCAATGGTGGGGGGGCTGGGTCTGGCGATCGCGGCGCAGGCGCAAAGTGGTGCGCGGGTGCTGGCCAAGTTCGATGACGTCAATGCATGGCAGTTGATCACCTCCAACCAGGTCAGTGGCGCGTTGCGGCCGGTGATGGCCGGCAGCGGTCGCGCGCTGTGCCTGGACTACGACTTCCACGATGTCTCCGGCTATGTGGGCATCCGCCGGCCACTGGAAATGACCTGGCCGGAGAACTACCAGATGTCGTTCATGCTGCGCGGCGATTCGCCGGCCAACGACCTGCAGTTCAAGCTGATCGATGCCAGCGGCGACAACGTGTGGTGGGTCAACCGTCCCGGCTATGTGTTTCCGAAAGACTGGACCCAGGTGAGCTATCGCAAACGGCATATCGAAAAAGCCTGGGGCCCGGGCCAGGACAAGACCCTGCGGCGCACCACGGCGGTGGAGTTCACCCTCTACAGCAAGGTCGGTGGCAAGGGTACGGTGTGTTTCGACCGGCTGACGATGCAGGTGCTGCCCAAGGAAGACACCTCGGCGCTGACCACGAGCGTGATCGCCGATACCGCCACCGCGCTGCAGCAGCGGATCGCCGATGGCAAGCCCGATACGGTGTGGATCAGTGGCGGCGTGAAACAGCAGACCATCAGCCTGGATCTGGGCAAGGTGCGCGAGTTTGGCGGCGCGGTGATCCAGTGGGTCCCCGGGCTGGAGGCATCGCGCTACGTGGTGCAGGCCTCGCGCGATGGACGCGACTGGCAGAAGATCCGCGAAGTGGTGGCCGGAGGCGGCGGACGCGACTGGCTGGCCTTGCCGGAGACGGAGGCGCGCTATCTGCGTTTCGACCTGGTCGATGGTCCCAGTTGGCGCTACGGCATCCGCGATATCAGCCTCAAGCCGCTGGCGTTCGCGGCCACGCCCAACGATTTCATCCGCTCGCTGGCGCAGGAGCTGCCGCGAGGGGCGCTGCCGCGCGGTTTCAGTGGCGAGCAGCCATACTGGACCCTGCTGGGCCTGGACGGGGGCCACGAGCAGGCGCTGATGGGCGAGGACGGCGCGCTGGAGGCGGTCAAATCCGGCTTCAGCATCGAGCCGTTCGTGGTGCTCGATGGCAAGGTGCTGGGCTGGGCCGACGTGAAAGCCAGTCAGCAACTGCAGGATGGCTATCTGCCCATTCCCTCGGTGCAGTGGCAGCATGACCAGCTTGGTCTGACGGTCACCGGGTTCGTGCAAGGCCGCCCCGAGCAGGCGCAGCTGGTGGCCCGCTACCGGCTGCACAATCCGGACAGGGTCGCCCACGACTACACCTTGGCGTTGGCCGTGCGTCCGTTCCAGGTCAACCCACCCGGCCAGTTCCTCAACACCGTGGGGGGCGTCAGCCGGATCGAGCGATTGGCGATCCAGGATGGCAAGGTCAGCGTCAATGGCACGCTGCAGGCATTTGCCACGCTCAAGCCCGATGCCGAGTTTGCCAGCGCCTTCGACAGCAAGCTGGAGGTCACCCACTTGGCCGGCAAGAGTCTGCCGCCGACCCGCGAGGTGCGTGACGGCACCGGCCTGGCGTCCGGCGCGATGCTCTACACGTGGAAGCTGGAGCCGGGGCAGAGCCGCGAAGTGGCACTGGTGCTGCCGCAGCGGGGCGCCTGGCAGATGCCGGCGGCGTTCGATGCGGACAAGGCGCAAAAGCAGGTCGCCACGATGTGGCGGCAGAAACTGGACCAGGTGCGGCTGCAGCTGCCTGCCGCAGGCCAACCGCTGGCCGACACCTTGCGCACGGCGCTGGCGCACATGCTGATCTCCCGCGTCGGTTCAAGCCTGCAGCCGGGCACGCGCTCGTACGCGCGCAGCTGGATCCGCGATGGCGCGATGATTTCCGAAGGCCTGTTGCGCATGGGCCGAAGTGATGCGGTACGCAGCTATGTGGACTGGTATGCGCCCTACCAGTTCGACAACGGCATGGTGCCGTGTTGTGTGGATGCGCGCGGCAGTGATCCGGTGCCGGAGAACGACAGCCATGGCGAGCTGATCTACACCATCGCCGAGTACTGGCGGCATACCGGCGACCGCGCTTTCCTCGAGCGCATGTGGCCGCATGTGCTGGCTGCTTGGGGGTATATGGAAGACCTTCGCCTGGGCGAGCGGACCGAGGAGAACCGCGCGCGGCATCCGGGCTTCTACGGCATGATGCCGGCCTCGATCAGCCACGAAGGCTATTCGGCCAAGCCGGTGCATTCGTACTGGGACGGTTTCTGGGCGCTGCGCGGTTACAAGGACGCGGCGGCGATGGCGGTGGCGCTGGGACTGGAGACCGAGGCGCTGGCGATGGCCGAGTCGCGCGACCAGTTCCAGCAGGACCTGCAGCAGTCGCTGCTGGAAACCATGAAGGCCCATCGCATCGACTATCTGCCCGGTTCGGTGGAACTGGGCGACTTCGATCCGACTTCGACCACGATCGCGCTGGCGCCGGGCGGCGAGCAGGGGCGGCTGCCGCAACCGGCGCTGGACAACACTTTCGAGCGCTACTGGCAGCAATTCCTCGCCCGCCGTGACGGCAAGCGCGACTGGAAGGACTACACGCCCTACGAATGGCGCAATGTCGGGGCGTTCGTGCGCCTGGGTTGGCGCGAGCGGGCCCAGCAGGCCAGCGAATACTTCTTCAAGGATCGCGCGCCGGCCGGCTGGAACCAGTGGGCCGAAGTGGTGTCACGCACCCCGCGCGAACCGTTCTTTGTCGGCGACCTGCCGCATGCCTGGGTGGCGTCGGACTTCGTGCGTTCGGCGCTGGACATGTTCGCCTACGAGCGTGAATTGGACGAGTCGATCGTGCTGGCCGCCGGGGTGCCGGTGGCCTGGTTGTCCGGCAAGGGCATTGCCATTGAGGGCCTGCATACCGCGCATGGCCCCTTGAAATTCAGCCTGGTCCGCAGCGAGCGTCGCTTGACCTTGCAGGTGGCCGACGGCCTGCAGCTTCCGCCCGGCGGGCTGGTGTTGCCGTGGCCCTACGAGGGTGAGCCGGGGGCGGCCACGATCAATGGCGAGCCGGTACCGTGGTCGGGCAGGGAGCTGCGGATCGGCGGCGTGCCGGCCAAGGTCGAGATCGACATGCCGGCGCAGGTGCGGCGCGATGAGCGCTCACGCCGCTGAGGTAGGCGGGACCGATCTGCGCAAATAAAAACTGCGCCTCGCAGGCGAGGCGCATTAAGCCGGCGGGAAAGGAGAGGGGGATTCCCGCGGTACTTTCAGAAAATCAGCCGGCGCGGGCAGCGCGCGCGGTACGGACGATTTCCGCCGCGGCAGCGGCCGAGCGCTTGACCTCATCCCACTGGCCGGCGCGGATCCAGCTGTCCTGGACCATCCACGATCCGCCGATGCAGACCACGTTCTTCTGCGACAGGTAGTCGCCGGCGGTGGCTTCGGTGATGCCGCCGGTGGGGCACAGCTTCAGTTCCGGGATCGGCCCGGCCACGCCCTTGATCATCGCCAGCCCGCCCACGGCGGTGGCCGGGAACAGCTTGCAGATGCGGAAACCGCGCGCGACCAGCGTCAGCAGTTCGGTCGGGGAGGCCGCGCCGGGCACGACCGGCAGCGGCGCGGCGGCCAGCGCCTCGGCCATGTGCGCCGGGGTGCCCGGTGTCACCAGGAAATCGGCACCGGCATCGATGGCGCGCTGCATCTGTTCGACCGTCAGCACGGTACCGGCGCCGACCACGACGTCGGGCAGCTCGCGCTTGAGCATGGCCAGCGCCTCCATCGCCACCGGTGTGCGCAGCGTCAGTTCGATGGCCGGCAGGCCACCTTCAAGCAGCGCGGCGCTGACCGCCCGTGCCTGGTCCAGGGTATGGACGGTGACCACGGGCAGAATGCCGGCTGCGGTGAGCAGCTGTTCGGCGCGATCCTGGAGCTGGGCGATACTCATGGGGTTCCTCTTGAAGCGGTGGGGGGGCGCCCCCGAGGCGGGGGGCGGGGGGGGGGGGGGCGTGGGGGGGTGGGGGGGGGCGGGGGCGCGGGCGGGGGGGGCGGGGCCGGCGGGGGCCCCGGGGGGGGGGGGGGGGCCGGGGCGGGGGGGGGGGGGGGGGGGGGGGGG
>NZ_JBRREN010000013.1:0-29008 GCF_056760315.1 Stenotrophomonas sp. STEN014
CCCCTGTTGGTGGGGGGCCACCCGGGGGGGCGCTTTGGGGGGGGGCCCCGGGTTTCGGGGGGTTTGGGGCGGGGGGGGGGGGGGGCCCCCCCCCCCCCGGCCCGCCGCCATCATGGCGGCCAGCAGCAGCCACGACCTCCTGCCCCCGGTGCTCACAGGGTGCAGTCCTGCGGCAGCGACAGGGCGCTGGCGATATCGCGCCAGTCGAACGCCACCACGCCCTGGTCGTCATGTACCGCATACAACGCGCCCTGCGGGAAGCGTGTCGATGCCTGCTGGCTGCTCCATATGCCGTCGGTATTGGCCACCGTATTACCATGGAACGCGCCGACGTGGGCCAGCGTTTTGCGGTCGAACAGGTGGAACACGCTGCGCTCCTTGCCCTGCTCGGTGGTGATCCACCAGCCGCCCTCGCCGCAGGTACGCAGCATCACGCCCTCGGCCTGGGACTTGAACACACCCTCGCCGAAGGTCCTGCCGGTGAAGTCGCCGGCCAGCGTGTAGACCTTGACCTCGCTGGCGTAGCTTTCGTCCTCCTCGGCCACCAGCAGGCGGTTGTTGACCGGATCGCCCCAGATCGACTCGACCACCCGCAGCGCCCCCTTGGCCGTGGTGTCGCCGATGCTGCGGACCAGATGGGCCTGCACGGCACCGCCATCGACGCGGACGTGGTAGCGACGCACCCGCTCGTTCAAACGCTCCAGCGGCGGCAGGATATCGTTGCCGGCGGCGTCCTCGCCCTCGTCGTAGGAATCGGTGACGTACACGTCGTAGCCGTCCTGCTGAGGATTCACCCACAGCCCGTAAGGCTTGCGCAGGTCGGTGCCGGCGAATGTGCCCAGCGGGGTGAAGTCAGGCAGTTGCAGCACTTGCACGCGATGGTTGTCGCGCTCGACGATGAACAGCAGGTCGCCCTGCACGGCGATGCCGTTGGGGCGGTCGAATTGGCCAAGCGCGGTGCCGCTGCTACCCACGTCACGCAGGTGCCGGCCGGTCTGCCCGTCGTAGACCACCAGTTTGTCGGTGGCCTTGGCGGTGGCGATGAGCCATACCCGGCCATCGGCGTTGCGCCAGCTGGCTGGCGAATCGATGTTGTCGGCCGGCGTCATCGGCGTGAGGAAGGCTTCCCCTACCCGTTTGGCGGCCGGCGGTCGCGCGCCCTCGGCGATGTCGGCCGCAGTCAGCGGATGGGAGCTTCTGGCAGCCGGCTGGCAGGCGACAAGCGCCAGGGCCAGGGCCAGGCCGCTACACAGCAGCGCGGCCCTCACAGTGCCACCTTCAGGCCAAACGCGTAGGTACGGCCGTATTCCTCGTTCTGCAGCGTTCGCGAACGCACGCCCTGGTAAAGCTCCAGCGGTTTGTCGAGCAGATTGGACGCCTCCAGATACAGGCTCACGTTGCGGGTGAAGCGGTAGTCCAGACTGAAATCCAGCTGTGTGTGCGGTGCCACATGGATGTCGTAGGCGCGGCTGTCGCCGATGCTGTCCAGATACTGGCTGCGGTACACACCGGCCAGACGCGTGCTGAAGCCGCCCCACTCGTAGCCCACATGTGCGCTGTAGACATTGCGCGACGCGCGCGGCAGGGTGAAATCGTCGCGTTCACGACCGGCGATACCGGGATCGAATCCGGTGTCCAGCCAGGTGCCGCTGGCCCCGACCAGCAGGCCGCCCCAGGCCCCCGGCAGGAACGCCAGTTGCTGCTGCCAATTGAACTCGGCACCGAACACCCTGGCCCTGTCGCCATTGATCGAACGGGTGACTTCCATACCCGGATACTCGGCATCGGCATCGCTGACCGTCTGCACGATGTAGCCGTCGATATCCTTGTGGAACAGGCCCAGCGAGACCAGCCCGGTCTCGCCCAGGTAGCGTTCGAACGAGAAATCCAGGTTGATCGATTCGTAGGGATCCAGCTGCGGATTGCCGACCCGGACTTCCCCGTCATCCCGGTTCATCGCCAGCCGCGGTGACACGTCGCCGAAGGACGGCCGTGCCACGCTCTTGTTGAGCGCGCCGCGCAGCACCCAGTTGTTGCTTGTGTCGTAACGCAGATGCAAGCCCGGCAACACGTTGCTGTAGCTGTTGCTGGCGGTGCGCGGGGTGACGGTGACGGTCCTGCCGTCGGCGGCGATATCCACCTGGTTGCCGCTGGCATCGAACCGGGTGTTCTCCACGCGCACGCCGCCGATCACACGCAGTGCACCGATATCCCAGGTGCCCATCGCATAGGCGGCGAAGATGTCCTCGTTGGCGGTGTAATCCTCTTCCAGCGAGGCCATGACGTTGCCGGCGACATCCTGCGGCCGCGCGCTGTACTGGCCGCCGCTGCTCGCCCACCAGCGACGCATCGCCGCCGAGCTCATGCCCTGCCCCAACGGCCCGCCACGGTGCTCCAACGCTGTGCCGTTCCAGCTGGCCAGATCCACCGCCGGACCGCGGCGCATTTCGGCCTCGTCAACATTCACCGCACGCTCGCGCCAGCGGCCGAGCAGGCCGAACTTGTAGCTGGCGTTGTCGGCATCGAAACGGGCATTGACCTGTGCGCTGCGTTCGCTGTCATCCACCTGCTTGGGCCCGATCACCACCCGGTCGAACGCGTAGTTGGCGCTGTCCATCCAGCCGGCATCACTCAGATCCAGCCCGGGAATGCCGCGGTTCTGGTCGACCGTGGCCGACAGGTCGTCACCGTCGTACTCGAAGCGCGCTTCCATCTCATCGTTCACGCGCTCGCGGGTCCTGGTATGGCCCAGCCGGTAATCAAGTACCGCGTTGCCCAGCCGGTTCTCGCCGCCGAGGCTGGCGGCAAAGGTGTCCTCCTCCTTGGTGCGGTAGCGCATGCGCTTGCTGATCGCGTCGGCCGGCAGGTCATCCACCTGGTAGCGGCCACCGCCCAGCGCACTGATGACACCGTCCTCCAGACCGAACACGGTGCGCTGGCGGGTTTCGGCATCATCGAAGCGGCTGTACAGCGTGCGCAGGTAGTAGCGGTTGTCCTGGTCCGGTCGCCAGTCCAGATTGAGGTTGGCGCCGCTGCGGGTGCGCTCGATGCTGTACTTGCGACGCTGGATCTCCAGCGCGGCCAGGTCATCGTCGGCGCCCCCGTCGAAGCTGCCGTAGGCAACCTCGGTGTTGTCCGACTCGAAGCTGCGTTTGTGGTGGTTGATACCCAGCGCGATACCGAAGGTGTCGTTGAACACCTCGCTGTAGTTGAACGCGGCCTTGGGGCTGGTTTTGCCGGAAAGCTGCTGGTGACTGGCTTCGAGCTTGCCTTTGAGCGAACGGCCGTCGCGGTCGAAGGCCGAGGCCGACTCCACCACCACACTGCCGCCAATGGCATCGCCCGGCATGTCCGGCGTGGCCGACTTGATCACCCGCAGGCGTTCGGTCGAATCGGTGGGAATCACGTCCAGCGGCGCGGCGCGCGAGGAATCTTCCGGCGTGCCCACCGCGATGCCGTCGATGCTGACACTGTTGAGCGCCGCATCCAGACCACGGATCACCACGAAGCGGCCTTCACCCTGGTCGCGGGTGACGCTGACGCCGGGCAACCGCTGCAGCGACTCGGCGACGTTCATGTCCGGGTAGTCGCCCATCGAATCGGAAGCCACCGCATCCTGGATCGCATCGGCGTCGCGCTTGAGTTCGACCGCCCGGGTCTGCGCCTCGCGCTGAGCCCGCACCTCGATCGGCTGCAGATCCACCGCTGCCGCCGTGACGGCGGCAACCACCGCGCCATCCGGAGCAACCGGCTTTTGCCCAGCCTGCGCGGTGGCCATACAGGCCACCGCCGTCGTCACCGCCATCACCAACACGCGCTTGCGCACTACCGCCCCCAGAGGATGTAAAGGATGGGTGGGCACGGTATGTCCGTGGGATTGCGCGGCGATGACAGCCCGGGGACGGTCGTATTGCAACGCCGTACTGGCCGGATACAGAGGGCCTGCGGCACACTGGCCACTCGCCCCTGCCGTCATATCCGCCATGAAAATCGTCGAAGTCCGCCACCCCCTGGTCCAGCACAAGATCGGCCTGCTCCGCGATCCGGACATGAGCACC
Organism: Stenotrophomonas sp. STEN014; assembly: GCF_056760315.1. Taxonomy (NCBI): domain Bacteria; kingdom Pseudomonadati; phylum Pseudomonadota; class Gammaproteobacteria; order Lysobacterales; family Lysobacteraceae; genus Stenotrophomonas; species Stenotrophomonas sp. STEN014. Next base: position 4,059 of record NZ_JBRREN010000013.1, read on the forward strand.
AAGGATTTCCGCGAAGTGGTCAACGAGCTGGGTACCCTGCTCGCCTACGAGGCCACCGCCGATCTGGACACCGAGAGCCACACGATGAAAGGCTGGGCCGGTCCGGTGCAGGTGCAGCGCATCGCCGGGGCCAAGATCACCGTGGTTCCGATCCTGCGCGCCGGCCTGGGCATGCTGACCGGGGTGCTGTCGCTGATTCCGGCCGCACGGGTGAGCGTGGTCGGCCTGCAGCGCGATGAGGAGACCCTGCAGCCGGTGCCCTATTTCGAGCGCCTGACCGGTCGCCTGGAAGAGCGCGACGCACTGATCCTGGATCCGATGCTGGCCACCGGCGGCACCCTGATCGCCACCATCGACATGCTCAAGCGCGCCGGCGCCCGCCGCATCAAGGGCATCTTCCTGGTCGCCGCACCGGAAGGCCTCAACGCCGTGGAGGCCGCGCACCCGGACGTGGAGATCTTCACCGCCGCCATCGACGAGCGCCTCAACGACAAGGCCTACATCCTGCCGGGCCTGGGCGATGCCGGCGATCGCATCTTCGGTACCCGCGTCGGCTGAGTTCCACGGTCCCGGGCGCCATCGCCCGGGACCTTCGGGCAGTTTTCAGGCAGCGGCCAGCGCGCGGGCTTTCAGCTCGGCCACTTCATGGGCGGTGCCGAAACGGCCCTTCTCATCACGCACCACCTGCGCCATCGCGCACTGCGGATCGTGGGTGAAGAACAGATGCACGTTGCGCGCAAGCTTGTCTTCCAGAAACGCGCGCTTCTCGTCGATCAGCAGCTCGGCATTGCGGTCATAGCCCATCGTGATCGGCACATGCACCCACGAGCGGCCGGGAATCAGGTCGGCACAGAACACCACGCCACCGCGCGGCAGGCCATCGACCCGCTCCGGGCCGACGATCTCGGCCAGCATCAGCCCCGGCGTGTGGCCGTCGCTGAAACTGAAACGCACCGATTCCCCGAGCACCTTCGAATACTCGCCGGACACCACTTCCAGCCGCCCGCTGTCCTGCAGCAGCTTCGGCAGTTCGGGGATGAAACTGGCACGGTCACGCGGATGCGGATGCAGCGCCCGCTCCCAGTGCGCGGCGCCCACCACGAAGGTGGCGTTGGGAAACAGCAGCTCCGGTGCGCGGCCTTCCGACCATGGCGCCAGCAGCCCACCGGCGTGGTCGAAATGCAGATGGCTCAGCACCACCACATCGATATCCTCGTGCTCGAAGCCGGCTTCGCGCAGCGAATCGATCAGGATATGTCGCGGCTCCTGCACACCGTAGCGTTCGCGCAGTTTCGGCTCGAAGAACGCGCCAATACCGGTTTCGAACAGCACCGTCTTGCCGGCCAGCGGACTGGCCAGCAACGCCCGGCATGCCAGTTCGATCCGGTTGAGGTCATCGGCCGGTGCCCACTTTTCCCACAATGCCTTGGGGGCGTTGCCGAACATTGCACCGCCATCGAGTTTTTGCGAATTACCGCGGATCGACCATAGTTTCATATGAAAAATTCTACTGACTCCGCGTTAAATATTCGCAAGCCGACAGCGCCGGATTATTGACACCCCGGAACAGAAAAGCCCCGCCGGACGGCGGGGCTTTTTGCGTTGTTCGGCGCGCGTGTCAGTCGGCCGTTGCGTTGCGCTTGACCTCGGCACTGCCGACCGGATTGCGCGGGTCGGTGCCGCCGCTGAGGGTGTTGCTGCGGCGGTCCCATTCCACCGTCTGCAGGTTGCCCCACACGTGGCTGGAACCGCGGCCACCAGCGGCGCTGTCCCCGGGCAGATCGACCTTGTGACCCATCGCCTGCAACTGCCTGGCCACGTCCGCCGAGAACGCCCCGGACTCGGCGGAGATCTCATCGGGCAGCCACTGGTGGTGGTAGCGCGGCAACGCAGCCACCTGCTGCGCATCCAGTCCGGCGTCATAGCCGAGGATGCCCAGCAATACCATGGTGATGATGCGGCTGCCGCCCGGCGTGCCGATCACGATGACCTTGTCCTCGTTCTCCATGAAGGTCGGCGTCATCGAGCTCAACATGCGTTTGCCGGTCTTGGGCGCGTTGGCCTCGTAGCCCATCACGCCGAACGCATTCGGGGTGCCCGGCTTGAGCGCGAAGTCGTCCATCTCGTTGTTCAGCAACACGCCGGTGCCGGCCGGGATCAGCCCCGAGCCGTACAACAGGTTCACCGTCTGGGTGCCGCCGACGCGGTTGCCTTCGCCGTCGATGATCGAGAAGTGCGTGGTCTCGTCGTCTTCCAGCGGCGTCGGATTGCCCGACAGCAGGTCACTCGGCGTTGCCTTCTCCGGATGAATCGTCGCGCGCAGGCCCTGCGCATAGTCGCGACTGGTCAACACCTTCTGCGGGATATCGACAAAGTCCGGATCGCCGAGGAAGAACGTGCGGTCGCGATAGGCGCGGCGCATCGCCTCCACCACCAGATGGGTGCGGTGGGCCTCGTCCATCTTGTTGATGTCCCAGCCTTCCAGGATCTGCAGCATCGATGCCAGCGCGATGCCACCGGAGGACGGCGGCGAGGCGGTGGTGATCTTCCAGTCGCGGTAGTTGAAAACGATCGGCTCGCGGGTCTTGACCCGGTAGCCGGCCAGCTCCGCGGCGGTCCAGCGGCCGCCGGCCTGCTTCACCCCGGCCAGCAGCTTCCTGCCGGTTTCGCCGCGGTAGAAACCGTCAAAGCCCTTCTCCGCCAGCAGCTGCAGGGTGCGCGCCAACTCCGGCTGCTTGAAGATGTCGCCTTCGGCGATCGGACGGCCGTTGCGCAGGTAGACCTCGCGGGTCCCCGGATAACGCTCCATCACCTCGCGGCGCGACTCGTAGCCACGGGCCATACGTGCATACACCGGGAAGCCGTCACGGGCGACCCGGATTGCCGGCGCCAGCGAGTCGGTCAGCGGCAGCCGGCCGTGTTCGCGGGCCACCTGCACCAGCAGCGCCGGCAGGCCCGGGATTCCAGCCGACCATGGACCGTTGACCGAGCGGTCGCGATCCAGCTCGCCGTTCTTGTCCAGGAACTGCTCGGGCGTGGCCGATTCGGGCGAGGTCTCGCGCGCGTCCAGCATCACATCCTTGCCGGTTCTGGCATCGTGCAGCAGGAAGAATCCGCCGCCACCCAGGCCCGAGCTGATCGGCTCGACCACGGCCAATGTCGAGGACACCGCCACTGCGGCATCAAAGGCGTTGCCGCCCTTGGCCAGGATTTCCATGCCGGCATCGGTGGCCAGTGAGTGGCCGCTGGCGATGACCGCTCCGTCAGGATGGGTGGCACGGGCCGGTGCCGTGTCCGAGGCCCACACGCTCGGGCTCAACAGCCATGCACACAACAACAGGGAACGGGCAAACGGTTTCATGCCGTCGGATCCTCCGGTTCGTAAAGTTCGGGATGGTCGCGCTGCAGGCCGAACAGCTTGGCCAGCAACTGCTCCTGGGTTTCGGGGATATCCGGGTCCGGGTCGATGCATTCCACCGGACAGACCACCACGCATTGCGGCTCATCGAAATGGCCGACGCATTCGGTGCAACGGGCCGGATCGATCACGTAGATCGTCTCGCCCATGGAAATCGCCTTGTTCGGGCAGGCAGGCTCGCAGACGTCGCAATTGACGCAGAGCTCATTGATTTTCAACGACATGGCACTACTCCATGCCCGCGCCTGCCAGCGTTGAACCGGTGGGCCCAGCCGCGACCGGTTGCCTGCGGCGTGACATCGCTGCCGGCCGCAACCGGGCACGCATTGCGCGTGCCCGGCCTTGCACGGGTATTACTTGGCTTCAACGAAGATGTAATCGGCGCCGGTCGGCTGCACGATGGTCTGCACGCGGGCATTGTCGGCGGCATCGCCGATGAACACCACGCGCACGCCCTTCATCGAATCGGCCTGCACGTCCTTGAACGCGGTATCGATCAGGTCGGCCATCTTCGCCGAAGCCGAGGAACCGAAGGCCAGCATGTTGCCCGGCTGGATGCCGCGGCTCATGGCGGTGGTGGCGCTTTCCACCTGGCGGCCGTACTTGGCGGCGAATTCCGGATCGGACTCCGGCGGCAGGTAGTACAGGAACGGGCTGGCGGTGATGTTGCCCATGTTCTGCACGGCCACGGCCTGCAGGTACTTCTTCCAGCCGGCATCGTCGTCCTTGGCCGGGGCGACCAGCGCCTGCTGGGCGTCGGCGACCGGCGCGGCCTCTTCCTTCTTGCAGGCCGCGAAGGCCAGCACCAGCGAAGCGGCCAACATCACGCGCATCGTTTTCTTCATGGTGGTTCTCCCTTTAAAGGTGTTCGTTACAGCTGTTTGGAGGATTCGGCGGCCGCGCGGGCTTCGCGGGCCTTGCGCAGCGCTTCCAGCACGGTTGCCGGCACGAAACCGGACACATCCCCGCCCAGCCGGGCGATTTCACGCACCAGCGAGGAGGAAATGAAGCTGTGCTGTTCAGAGGGGGTCAGAAACAGGGTTTCGACCTCCGGGATCAGATGGCGGTTCATGCTCGCCATCTGGAATTCGTATTCGAAGTCGGACACCGCGCGCAGACCGCGCAACAGCACGCCGCCATGCACGGAACGTACGAAATGTGCCAGCAGCGTATCGAAACCCACGACTTCCACATTCCCATGGCGCTTGAGCGCCTCACGCGCCAGCTCCACGCGCAGGTCCAGCGGCAAGGTCGGGCCTTTGGACGGGCTGAAGGCCACACCGACCACGATCTTCTCGAACAGCGGCGCAGCCCGGTTCACGAGGTCGATATGACCATTGGTGATCGGATCAAATGTCCCCGGATAGACGGCAATACGACGATTGGCCGAAGTCATGCGTTGTTTACCGCGTTCAAGTCGTTGCGAAGTGTAACAGTGGCATGCCGATACAGGGCATAGCCGACCTCGCGCGTGCCGCCCTCGCGATGCAGGCTCCATTCCGGCGGCAACGACTGCCGCCGCTGCGCTGGCGCCTCCACATACAGCCACGCACCCGGCGCGATATGTCGCGGCAGGCGTTCGATCACCTGCTCCCACAGGCCATCGGCGAACGGCGGATCGACGAACACGATATCGGCCTGCTGCGGCGCGGCCGTGTCCAGCCAGCGCAGCGCATCGCCGCTGGCGACCTGCACCTGCCCCTCGGCCCCCAACCGGGTCACCACCGCGCGCAGCGCCGTGACCAGGACCGGATCCCGCTCGACCAGCACGGCGGAGGCCGCGCCTCGCGAAAGCGCCTCCAGCCCCAGCGCGCCACTGCCGGCGAACAGGTCCAGCACGCGGGCACCGGGCAGCTTGGGCATCAGCCAGTTGAACAGGGTCTCGCGCACGCGGTCACTGGTCGGACGCAGCCCCGGCAGGTCCGGCACCTGCAGCCGGGTATTGCGCCAGCGCCCACCGACGATACGCACCTGTCCGCCACCAGCTGGACCGGCCGCCTTGCCGCGGCCGTTCATGTGCCCACCACCGGAAGGAACAGGCGAGAAATCAAGGACATTGGCGGCACGGACCTTCGAGCGAAAAACAGGATGGGAATGATAGACCAAGCACCTGCCGGGCCACCCAAGCCTTGAAATCGGTTCAATCACCCTTACCCGTGGAGTCAGCCGCCGCGATCCCCACGCGGCATGTCAGCCATGGAGCACGACCGACCGATGAACGCAGAAACCCAAAAGGAAACCCTGGGCTTCCAGACCGAGGTGAAGCAGCTGCTGCACCTGATGATCCATTCGCTGTACTCGAACAAGGAAATCTTCCTGCGCGAGCTGGTGTCCAATGCCGCCGACGCCGCCGACAAGCTGCGCTTCGAAGCGCTGACCCGGCCCGAGCTGCTGGAAGGCGGCGCGCCACTGCGCATCCGCATCGAGGCCGACCCGGCCGCGCGCACCCTGACCATCGACGACAACGGCATCGGCCTGAGCCGCGAGGAAGCCATCGCGCACCTGGGCACCATCGCCAAGTCCGGCACCGCCGATTTCCTGAAGAACCTGTCCGGCGACCAGAAGAAGGACTCCAACCTGATCGGCCAGTTCGGCGTGGGCTTCTATTCGGCCTTCATCGTCGCCGACCAGGTCGACGTTTACAGCCGCCGCGCCGGTCTGCCGGCCAGCGAGGGCGTGCACTGGTCCTCCAGGGGCGAAGGCGAGTTCGAGATCGCCACCATCGACAAGCCCGAGCGCGGCACCCGCATCGTGCTGCACCTGAAGGAAGGCGAGGACAGCTACACCGACGGCTGGCAGCTGCGCAGCCTGATCAAGAAGTACTCCGACCATATCGGCCTGCCGATCGAGCTGCAGAAAGAACACCACGGCGAGGAAGCCGACAAGCCGGCCACGCCGGAATGGGAGACCGTCAACCGCGCCAATGCGCTGTGGACCCGCGCCAAGTCCGAGATCAGCGACGCGGAATACCAGGAGTTCTACAAGCACATCGCCCACGATCCGACCAACCCGCTGGCCTGGAGCCACAACAAGGTCGAGGGCAAGCTGGAATACACCTCGCTGCTGTACACCCCCGGTCGCGCCCCGTTCGACCTGTACCACCGTGACGCGCCCAAGGGCCTGAAGCTCTATGTGCAGCGCGTTTTCATCATGGACCAGGCCGAGCAGTTCCTGCCGCTGTACCTGCGTTTCATCAAGGGCGTGGTCGACTCCAACGACCTGCCGCTGAACGTGTCCCGCGAAATCCTGCAGTCCGGCCCGGTGATCGACTCGATGAAGTCGGCGCTGACCAAGCGTTCGCTGGACATGCTGGAGAAGCTGGCCAAGGACAAGCCGGAGGACTATGCCGGCTTCTGGAAGAACTTCGGCCAGGTGCTGAAGGAAGGTCCGGCCGAGGATTACGGCAACCGCGAGAAGATCGCCGGCCTGTTGCGCTTCGCCTCCACCCATGACGGCAGCGGCGAGCAGAGTGTGGCCCTGGCCGACTATGTCGCCCGCATGATCGACGGCCAGGACAAGCTCTATTACCTGACCGGCGAAAGCTACCAGCAGGTCAAGGACAGCCCGCACCTGGAGGTGTTCCGCAAGAAGGGAATCGAGGTGCTGCTGATGACCGACCGCATCGACGAGTGGCTGATGGGCTACCTCAACGAGTTCGACGGAAAGTCCTTTGTCGACATCGCCCGCGGCGACCTGGACCTGGGCAAGCTGGAAACCGAAGAGGACAAGAAGGCGCAGGAAGAAGTCGCCAAGACCAAGGAAGCTCTGGTCACGCGCCTGAAGACCGCGCTGGGCGAGGACGTGGCCGAAGTGCGCGTCTCCCACCGCCTGACCGATTCGCCGGCGATCCTGGCCATCGGTGAGCAGGACCTGGGGCTGCAGATGCGCCAGATCCTGGAAGCCAGCGGCCAGAAGGTACCGGAGTCCAAGCCGGTGTTCGAGTTCAACCCGGCCCATCCGCTGATCGAAAAGCTCGACGCCGAAGCCGATATGGACCGTTTCAACGACCTGGCCCACGTGCTGTTCGACCAGGCCGCACTGGCCGCCGGCGACAGCCTGAAGGACCCGGCCGGCTACGTGCGCCGCCTCAACAAGCTGCTGCTGGAGCTGTCGGCGTAACTTGCGCCCACGCAGCCCCCGCCCGGAGCCGGCCCTGTGCCGGCTCCGCGTTTATCCGCCACCGCCCCCCTGCGGGCCCCGGTGGTAGCATATGCCGCTGATTTCAGGCCTTTTTCCCTCATGTTCAGCTTTTTCCGCCGCAAGAAGAACGACGACGCCCAACAGCCCGCCAAGCCGTCCACGCTGAGCGCGGAGGAGCTGGCCGCGGCGTTCCCGAAAGCACCCGCCGATGCCTCACCGCATATCGATGCCAGTGAAGCGTTTCCGGCGCCGGCGGCTGAATCCCCTGCCACGGCCGTGAGCGAGACGCCTGCTCCGGCCAGTGTGGTGGCCGAAACACAGCCTGCATCCGTCATCAGCGCAGCGACAGCTGCCGTACCGGCCGCTCCGCAAACGCCGGCCGCGGTGATCGAACCAGTGCCCGCCGCGCAGGAAGAGGCGCCACCGGTAGCGGTTGCAGTGCCCGCAGTCGAAACCGCGGCGACCGACGATGCGCTTATTCCCGCCAGCGCCGCACCGGCCGCCGCCTCCGGCAAGCTCGGCTGGCGCGAACGTCTGCGCAACAGCACGCTCGCCCGCAGCTTCGGCGGCCTGTTCTCGCGCAATCCCAAACTCGACGACGACCTGCTCGACGAGATCGAGACCGCGCTGATCACCGCCGACGTCGGCGTGCCGGCCACCACCGCCCTGGTCGAAGACCTGCGCAAGCGCATGAAATCGCGCGAATTTGCCGACGCCAATGCATTGCTGGCCGCACTGCGCGCGGACCTGATCGCACTGCTGCAGCCAGTGGCCAAGCCGCTGGTCATCGACGCCAACGCCAAGCCGTTTGTGATCCTCACCGTCGGCGTCAACGGCGTCGGCAAGACCACCACCATCGGCAAGCTGGCCAAGCGTTTCAAGGATCAGGGCCACAGCCTGATGCTGGCCGCCGGCGACACCTTCCGCGCCGCCGCGGTGGCCCAGCTGCAGATCTGGGGCGAGCGCAACGGCGTGGCCGTGGTCGCCCAGGGCCAGAACGCCGATGCCGCCTCGGTCGCGTTCGACGCCCTGCAGGCCGGCAAGGCGCGTGGCACCAGCGTGCTGATCGCCGATACCGCCGGCCGCCTGCACACCCAGACCGGCCTGATGAACGAACTGAGCAAGATCCGCCGCGTGCTCGGCAAGATCGACGACACCGCTCCGCACGAAGTGCTGATGGTCATCGATGGCACCACCGGCCAGAACGCGCTGTCACAGCTGCGCCAGTTCCACGCCGCCGCCGGCGTCACCGGGCTGGTGGTGACCAAGCTGGACGGCACCGCCAAGGGCGGCGTGGTATTCGCGCTGGCCCGCGAGTTCGGTATTCCGATCCGTTTTGCCGGCATCGGCGAGCGCCCGGAAGACCTGCGCGTGTTCGATCCGGAAGCCTTCGTCGACGCCCTGCTGCCCGAAGCACTGGGCAGCAGCGGCAACTGATGCCCCGCTCCGCGAAGACCGGCGCCGACACCTTCGCCGGACCGCTGCTGGCGTGGTTCGACCAGCACGGCCGCCACGACCTGCCGTGGCAGCACCCGCGTTCGCCATACCGGGTATGGCTGTCGGAGATCATGCTGCAGCAGACGCAGGTGGCCACGGTCATCCCCTACTTCCTGCGTTTTGTGCAGTCGTTTCCGGCTCTGGCCGATCTGGCCGCCGCCGACAACGACATGGTGATGGCGCACTGGGCCGGGCTGGGCTACTACGCCCGCGCCCGCAACCTGCATGCCGCGGCAAAGCAATGCGTTGAACTGCACGGCGGTGAACTGCCCCGCGATTTCGAGGCCCTGCTCGCCCTGCCCGGCATCGGCCGCAGTACCGCCGGTGCGATCCTCAGCCAGGCCTGGAACGACCCGTTGCCAATCCTCGATGGCAACGTGAAGCGGGTGCTGACCCGCTATCACGGCATTGCCGGTTTTCCGGGCCTTCCCGCCATCGAAAAGCAGTTGTGGGCGCTGGCCACCGAACAGCTCACCCAAGTGCCCGCCGGCCGCATGGCCGACTACACCCAGGCACAGATGGATTTCGGCGCCACGCTGTGCACCCGCGCCAAGCCGGCCTGCATCCTGTGCCCGCTGCAGACTTCATGCATTGCCCATGCGCAAGGACTGGTCGAGTCGCTGCCCACGCCCAAACCGAGCAAGACCCTGCCCGAACGCGAGGCCACCGCGTTGCTGCTGGAGGACGCGCAGGGTCGCATCCTGCTGCTCAAGCGCCCGCCGACCGGTATCTGGGCCTCGCTGTGGACCTTGCCCCAGGCCGACACCGACAGCCAGATGCGGCAGTGGTTTGCCGACAACATTGCCGGTGACTACGACAACAGCAAGGAATTGCCGCCGATCGTGCATACCTTCAGCCACTACCGCCTGCATCTGCAGCCGCTGCACGTGCGCAAGGTCGCCCTCCACGCAAGGGTCGGCGACAATGACAGCCTGCGCTGGGTGGCAGCCAGTGAACTGCCCTCGCTGGGGCTGCCCGCACCGATCCGCAAACTGCTAGAGCGCCACCCGGCGCACTGATCCAACAGGAATACGCCATGTCCCGCTCCGTCTTCTGCCAGTACGAACAACGCGAAACCGAAGGTCTGGACTTCGTGCCCTATCCCGGCGAGCTGGGGCAGCGCATCTTCACTGGCATCGGCAAGCAGGCCTGGGCATCGTGGCTGGCGCACCAGACCATGCTGATCAACGAGAACCGGCTCTCGCCGCGCGATCCGAAGCATCGCGCGTTTCTGGAAGAAGAACTGGTGAAGTACCTGTTCGCTGGCGGGGCGGAAAAGCCTGCCGGCTATGTGACGCCCGACACCCAGGGCTGAACCCGAGGCGCAGGCCACCTGCGGCCCGCCGTGCGATTACGGCTTGGCCGCTTCGCGCTCCTGCAACCTGGCTTCGCGCAACGCCTTCTCGGTCTGCCGCAGGCCCTTCACGTCCACTGGCCGGATGGTCTGGATCCGGCAGGGAATGCCCGGCCCACCCAAGCCAGCGCCAAGCACGATCACACTGTCGAACCGGGCAGATACCCGCCCCATCTGGTTGGTCACTGAAATGGCCGGCGCAAAATCCAGATCGATACATGGCCCCATCAGCTCCAGCAGATATGCCTCACTGGGGCGGGTCCACACCGCCAGTGCGCTGTCGCCCAGCTCGGTCCAGCCGTTGAGCGAGCCGAAATACTGGAAATCCTTTACCGGTTCGCCGGCATGGGCGCGATACAGCGCCAGCCGCTCATCGCTGGACAACTTGCCCGTGGTTGCACACCCAGCCAGTGCGGCGAGAGCAATCAAGGTAACCAGCAGCTTTCTCATGACATGACTCCTTGGACATAGGGTGACCACGGGCATGGCACCCGCATGGCGATCATCCGCCGTGCAAAGTTAAATCCGCAGCAATACCGGCGCGTAAGACCCGGGATCAGACCTGGCCGCGTTCCAGCTCGTGCAGGCGTCCTTGGCGCAGCTCCAGCACCCGGTCCAACTTGCGCGCCAGACCCCGGTCGTGGGTCACCAGCACCAGACTGGTGCGCTGGGCACGGTTCAACTCCAACATCAGCTCGAAAACGGTCGCGGCCGTCTTGTCATCCAGATTGCCGGTCGGCTCGTCTCCCAGCACGCAGGCCGGCTGGTTCACCAGTGCACGCGCCACCGCGGCACGCTGGCGCTCACCGCCAGACAGCTCGCCCGGCTTGTGCTCCAGGCGATGGCCAAGCCCGACCGATTCCAACAGGGCCGTAGCACGCTTGCCCGCCTCGGCCGCGTCGCTGCCGCCCAGCATCACCGGCATCATCACGTTCTCCAGCGCGGTGAACTCCGGCAGCAGATGGTGGAACTGGTAGACGAAGCCCAGCGAGCGGTTGCGCAGGCGCCCGCGCTCGGTATCGGACAACGTCGACATCTTCTGCCCGGTGACATAGACCTCGCCGGCGCTGGGAATATCCAGACCGCCCAGCAGGTGCAGCAGCGTGCTCTTGCCGGCACCGGAAGCGCCGACGATCGCCACGGTCTCGCCGGCGGCCACATCCAGGTCCAGGCCATCGAACACCGGCGTGTGCATCTTGCCTTCGGCGTAGGTCTTGCCCAGTCCCTCGGCGCGGATCACCGATTCCATGCGTGCATTCTCATTCATAGCGCAGCGCCTCCGCCGGCTGGGTGCGCGCCGCGCGCCAAGCCGGGTACAGCGTTGCCAGGAAACTCATCATCAGCGCCACCAGGGTGATCACCACGATATCGCCGGTCTGCATATCCGTCGGCAAGCCGGTGATGTAATACACGTCCTCCGGCAGCAGCTTGATGTTGAAAGCGCTCTCGATCAGGCCGAGGATGCGCTCCAGATTCAGCGTCAGGGTGATGCCACCGATCACGCCGGCCAGCGTGCCGAACACGCCGATCAAGGTGCCCTGCACCATGAACACCTGCATCACCCCGCCGGGAGTCAGGCCCAGGGTGCGCAGGATCGCGATGTCGGCCTGCTTGTCGGTGACCAGCATCACCTGCGAGGACACCAGGTTGAACGCCCCCATCGCGATGATCAGCGACAGCAGGATGCCCATCACCGTCTTCTCCATGCGCAACGAGTGGTAGAGGTTGGCGTTTTCCTGGGTCCAGTCGCTCACGCGGTAATAGCCGTTGAGATTGACTGCCAGATCGCGCGCCACCGTGTAGGCCTGGTCCATGTCGTGCATCTTCAGGCGCACGCCGGTGGCCCCGTCCATGCGCAGCACCCGTTCCATGTCCTGCATGTTGGTGAAGGCCACGCCACGGTCGACCTCGTTGGAACCGGCCTCGAAGATGCCACTGACGGTGAAGCGCTTGACCCGCGGCATCGCCCCCATCGGCGTGCCCTGCACTTCGGCCAGGGTGGCGACCACACTGTCACCGACGCCGACGCCGAGCCAGATCGCCAGCTCCTTGCCGAGCAGGATGTTGAACTCTCCGGGCTTGAGGCTGTCCAGCGATCCCTTGACCATCTTCTCGCCGATCACCGACACCTTCGGCTCCTGCGCCGGGTCGATGCCCTGCACGATGGCACCCTGCACGCGCGGGCCGGCCAGCATGGCCTGGATCTCGATATACGGCGCGGCACCGGCCACGCGTGGATCCTTCATCGCCACATCCACCGCATGTTGCCAGTTGGACATCGCCTCGCCATCGGCACTGACGGTGGCATGGGCGGACATCTGCAGCAGGCGGTCGCGGATCTCCTTCTGGAAACCGCTCATCACCGCCAACGTGGTGATCAGCACCATGACCCCGAGTGCGATACCCAAGATCGATGCCATCGAGATGAAGGAAATGAAACCGTTGCGGCGCTTGGCACGCAGGTAACGCAATCCGATTGCGACAGGTAAGGGTTTGAACATGCGTGTGTGCCCGTGAACTGCCGCTATGGTGCCACCGTCGGCGCGTCGCGGGAAACGGCATGGGTACGAACGGCCAGTCGGAGTTCACGTCGCTGCCCGGAATCCAACGTGTCGGGCCAGAACAGACAGCTGCCGCGGCGGCGGCCCTGCCTGAAGCGCAGCAGCGTCAGCGGCCCGCGCTCGAGCAACTCCACGGCGGTGACCGGCGCGCCGTCCACCAGCACCGGCGATGGCGCGCAAGGAACCAGCAGATGACGCGGCGGGCGCCGCAGCTCGCAACGACAGCGCCACACGCAGACGGCCAATACGCACAACGCCGCGGGCGCCGCATACAGGCGCGGCAACGCGCAGTCCATCAAGGCGATGGCCGCGCCGAGGCCCAGCGCCATCATCACCAGCGCCTGCCAGCGCGATGGCCGCCACTCACACCGGCAAGGCGCGGATCTTGTCGAGCAGTTGTGCCAGTTGCGCATCGGGGCAAGCCTCGTAGCCCATGGACCAGCGCCACAACTTATCGTCTTCGGTCTCCAACAGCTGTAGGAAAACCACGCGTTCTGCTGCCGGCGCCTGCACCCAGCAGCGGTCCAGATAGCGACCGAACAGCTGGTCCAGCTCGCGCATGCCGCGTCGGCAGCGCCAGCGCAGCTTCTTCAGCTCGATTTCTTCTTCCGGGCTCATCATCCACCTGTCCTGCAAGCCGTGGCCAGTCCACGGCAGAAACGAAGACGGCACCAGACCCAAAGGCCGGTGCCGCCAAAGTCGCCAGGCACGGTTGCCTGGCGGAAAACCGCTGGATCAGGCGCGGCGCGCCATCATCAGCTTCTTGATCTCGGCAATGGCCAAGGCCGGGTTCAAGCCCTTCGGGCAGGTCCGTGCGCAGTTCATGATCGTGTGGCAGCGGTACAGCTTGAACGGATCTTCCAGGTCGTCCAGACGCGCACCGGTGTCCTCGTCACGCGAGTCGATGATCCAGCGGTAAGCCTGCAGCAGGATCGCCGGGCCCAGGTAACGCTCGCCGTTCCACCAGTAGCTCGGGCAGCTGGTCGAACAGCAGGCGCACAGGATGCACTCGTACAGGCCGTCGAGCTTCTTGCGGTCCTCCGGCGACTGCAGGCGCTCACGGTCCGGCGGCGCCGGGGTCTGGGTACGGATCCACGGCTTGATCGAGGCGTACTGCGCATAGAAGTGGGTCAGGTCCGGAACCAGATCCTTGACCACGTCCATGTGCGGCAGCGGGTAGATCGGTACCTCGGCCTTGCCGCAATCGGCGATGGCGCGGGTGCAGGCCAGCGTGTTGGTGCCATCGATGTTCATCGCGCACGAACCACAGATCCCTTCGCGGCAGGAGCGGCGGAAGGTCAGGGTCGGATCAATCTCGTTCTTGATCTTGATCAGCGCGTCCAGAACCATCGGGCCGCACGCATCGAGATCGATCTCGTAGGTGTCGGTCCGCGGATTCTGGTCGTCATCCGGACTCCAGCGGTAGATCTTGAAGGTCCTCGTGTTCTTCGCACCGCTCTTGGCGGGGAAGTGCTTGCCCTTGGTCAGCCGGGAGTTCTTCGGGAGTGCAAATTCAGCCATTTTCGTAGTTCCCCGGATCAGTAGACGCGCGGCTTCGGCGGCACCACGGACACGTCATCGCTGAGCGTGTACATGTGCACCGGACGGTAGTCGAAGCTGCACTTGCCCTTTTCGTCGACGGTGACCAGCGTGTGCTTCTGCCAGTTGACGTCGTCGCGGTCCGGGAAGTCCTCGTGCGCGTGGGCACCGCGGCTTTCCTTGCGCTGTTCGGCCGAGTTGATCGTGGCCACAGCGTTGAGCAGCAGGTTGTTGAGCTCGTAGGTTTCGATCAGATCCGAGTTCCAGACCAGCGAGCGGTCGGAAACCTTGACGTCCTGGAACGAATCGAACACCTGCGCCATCTTCTGGCAGCCTTCTTCCAGCGTCTTGCTGGTGCGGAACACGGCCGCGTCAGCCTGCATCGTGCGCTGCATGTTGTCGCGGATCACCGCCGTCGGCGTATCGCCATTGGCGTGGCGCAGCTTGTCCAGCAGACCCAGCGCCTTGTCGCAGGCATCGGACGGCAGGGTCTTGTGCGATGCACCCGGCTTGATCGTCTCGGCGCAGCGGTTGGCGACGGCACGGCCGAACACCACCAGATCCAGCAGCGAGTTGGAGCCCAGACGGTTGGCACCATGCACCGAAACGCATGCGGCTTCACCGATGGCATACAGGCCCGGCACGACCGCATCGGGGTTGTCGCCGACCTTGCGCACCACTTCACCGTGGTAGTTGGTCGGGATGCCACCCATGTTGTAGTGCACGGTGGGGATCACCGGGATCGGCTGTTTGTGCACGTCGACGCCGGCGAAGATGCGGGCGCTTTCGGCGATACCCGGCAGCTTCTCGTCGATCACGCCCGGGCCCAGGTGGGTCAGGTCGAGCAGGATGTGATCCTTGTGCTCGCCGACGCCGCGGCCCTCGCGGATTTCGATGGTCATCGAACGCGACACCACGTCACGCGATGCCAGATCCTTGTAATGCGGCGCGTAGCGCTCCATGAAACGCTCGCCACTGCTGTTGCGCAGGATGCCACCCTCGCCTCGCACACCTTCGGTGATCAGGCAGCCGGCGCCATAGATGCCGGTCGGGTGGAACTGCACGAACTCCATGTCCTGCAGCGGCAGGCCGGCACGGGCCACCAGGCCACCGCCGTCACCGGTACAGGTGTGCGCCGAGGTGGCGCTGAAGTAGGCACGGCCGTAGCCGCCGGTAGCCAGCACCACGCCCTGCGAACGGAACAGGTGCAGGGTGCCTTCGGCCATGTCCAGCGCCAGCACGCCGCGGCAGACGCCTTCCTCGTCCATGATCAGGTCGAGCGCGAAGTACTCGATCATGAATTGCGCGTTGTGCGCCAGCGACTGCTGGTACAGGGTGTGCAGGATCGCGTGGCCGGTACGGTCGGCCGCGGCGCAGGTGCGCTGCGCGGACGGGCCTTCACCGTACTTGGTGGTCATGCCACCGAACGGACGCTGGTAGATCTTGCCGTCTTCGGTACGCGAGAACGGCACACCGTAGTGTTCCAGCTCGATGATCGCCGGAATGGCCTCGCGGCACATGTACTCGATCGCGTCCTGGTCACCCAGCCAATCGGAGCCCTTGATGGTGTCGTAGAAGTGGTAACGCCAGTCGTCCTCGCCCATGTTGGCCAGTGCGGCGGAGATGCCGCCCTGCGCCGCCACGGTGTGCGAGCGGGTCGGGAAGACCTTGGTGATGCAGACGGTCTGCAGGCCCTTCTGGGCCAGACCGAAGGTCGCGCGCAGGCCGGCGCCGCCGGCGCCGACGACCACCATGTCGACCTTGTGTTCAGTGATGTTGTAAGCGGACATGTATCAGTTCCCAAGCGCAACGCGGGCAACCGCGAAGATGCTGACGATCGCGCCGATCACGGCAACGAACTTCACCGTGGTCTGCAGGGCCAGGGCCAGCAGCGAATTGTGGATGTAATCCTCCAGCACGACCTGCAGACCGAGCTGCGCGTGCCAGAACATGGCCACCAGGAAGCCGACCAGCAGCATGGCATTCCACGGCTTGGCCACGGCAGCCACGGCGGTGACATAGTCGGCGTTCATCAGGCTCAGCACGAAGCACAGGAACCACAGGGTCAAGGCGACCAGTGCGGTTGCGGTCAGGCGCTGGTGGATGAAGTGCTCGGTGCCGGACTTGGCGCTGCCAAGGCCGCGGGCATTCTTGAGCGGGGTGCGGTACTTGCTCATGCGGCAGCTCCCATGCAGACGTAGGCCCAGATCAGCGCGGTGATGACCAGCGATGCGATCACCGACACCCAGCTGCTGCGGATGAAGGTCGGCTTGGCGTAGCCGATGGCGAAGTCCTGCACGATGTGCCGGATGCCATTGCACAGGTGGTAGGCAAAGCACCAGGTCCAACCGAACAGGATCAGCTTGCCGTACCAAGCGCCGGCATGGGAGGTGAAGCAGCTCCAGGACTCAGGGCCCATCATCAGGGCGAGCAAACCGCCTGCGATGATCAGGGCGCCGACAGCCAGAATGATGCCGGTAGCTCGATGCAGGATCGAGGTGGCCATCTGGATCTGCCAGCGATACACCTGCAGGTGCGGAGAAAGGGGGCGGGGTCTGTTCGCCATTCGCTGACTCGTATCTCGGCTGGGCGGCGGAATGCCGCGTTGGCTGTACGCTGCTCAGAAATCGATGCAGCGCCCGTTTTTCTCCCAATCCCCGTATCGCACCGGATCAAGTCCGCCGCGACCACCGATTTCCTGCGGCACCGCGTCAGCCTCGGGAAGCGGCTGCTTCTCCGGTGCCTGCGGGGCTTCAGTTTCGGTCTCGGGAGTGGGGGTTGTTTGGCCTATCATTGTTGGTCTCGCAACGCACAAATTTTAGTCCCCAGTCACGTGTCTGACAACCTCGCCCCTGTTTTCAACGGTTTCCGCATGCTCGCCCAGCCGCAGGTATTGCGTCTTGCCGGCCCCGATGCGATCCCCTTCGCCCAAGCCCAATTCGCCAATGACGTGGTCGCGCTCGATGACGGCCATTGGCAATGGAACGCCTGGCTGACGGCCAAAGGCCGCGTGGCTGCTGCGTTTCAGCTGTTGCGCGTGGATGCCCGGCAGTTGTTGCTGGTCTGTCATGACGGCGGTGCGGAAGCCATGGCCGAGCAACTGCGCCGCTTCGTCTTCCGCCGCAAAGTCACCCTGACGACGGAAGCCCCCCCCTGCGTGAGCGGCGCCTTCCAAGCACCGGCCCAGGCCACCGGTGCGCAGATCGCGCAGCTTGAAGGCGGTGTCCTGGAGCTGGATGTGGGTACGCCGCAGCTGCCCCGGAGCCTGCGCCTTGGCGCAGCCAGTGGCGATCAGCAGGCCAGTGCAACAGAAGAGCTGGCCTGGCGCCAGTCCGACCTGCGCCTGGGCCTGCCGCGCCTGATCGACACGCAGCGCGAGCAATGGACCCCGCAGCAACTCGGGCTGGACCGGCTCAATGCCTACAGCGTCAGGAAGGGCTGTTACCCGGGACAGGAAATCGTGGCGCGCACCCACTTCCTGGGCAAGGCCAAGCGCTCGCTGGCGCTGCTGCACACCGCTGCCGCCCCCTCGCCCGGCGACAGCGTGAGCGCGAAGGATGCCAGCGTCGGCACCGTGGTCAGCTGTGCCGGCGCACTGGCATTGGCGGTATTGCCACTGGAGCTGCCGCCAGCCGCACTACGGATCAATGGTGAGGACGCCGCGCGGCTGGAGCTGCTGGACGGTCTGGCCCGCTGATCACCCCGGCACCCGTTCCAGCCGCTGGCCAGTACCGGCATCAAAGAAGTGCAAGGCCGCCGGAGTGACCGCGACCTCCATCCGCTCACCCGGCGCCGGCAGCGGCTGCGGCGCCACCCGCATCACCAGCGGCTGCGCGCCATGGCGCAGGTTGACGAAGATCTCGTTGCCGACCGGCTCCACCCCCTCGACCACGGCACTGAAGTGCCCTACCGCTTCACTGGGCTGAAGATGCTCGGGGCGCACGCCCACCACGATCTCCGTGCCAAACCAGCCCGGACTCAGCGTCAGCCCGCCCAGCGGCAGCAGCGGCCCGTCCGCCAGTTCCAGCGCCAGGCCATCCACGGACGACGACTTCAGCCGCCCACGCAGCATATTCATTGCCGGACTGCCCAAAAACCCGGCCACGAACAGATTGGCCGGCCGCTGGTACAGCGCCATTGGCGTATCGATCTGCTGGACCCGCCCTTCATCAAGCACCACGATGCGCTGCCCCAGCGTCATCGCCTCCACCTGGTCGTGGGTGACATAGATCATGGTGGTACCCAGCTTGCGGTGCAGCTGGGCGATCTCGGTGCGCACCGAGTGACGCAGCTTGGCATCCAGATTGGAGAGCGGCTCATCCAGCAGGAACACCGAAGGCTCGCGTACCAGCGCCCGCCCCAGCGCCACGCGCTGCCGCTGTCCGCCCGACATCGCGCGTGGCAGCTTGTTCAGCATCGCCGCCAGGCCGAGCGCCTCGGCCGCGCCCTGCACTCTTCGCTGCACCTCGGCCTTGCCGTGGCCACGCAGTTTCAGACCGAAGGCCAGATTTTCGGCGACGGTCATGTGCGGATACAGCGCGTAGTTCTGGAACACCATGGCGATGTCGCGATCCTTCGGCGCCACGTCGTTGACCACACGATCACCAATGCTCAACCTGCCGGCACTGATCTCTTCCAGCCCGGCCACCATCCGCAGCAGGGTGGACTTGCCGCAGCCCGATGGCCCCACCAGCACCATCAGCTCCCCATCTTCGATATCGAAACTGGCCCCGTGCACCGCCACCTGGCCGTTGTCGTAGACCTTGCGCACCCCGTCAAACCGGACCTTGGCCATCGCCACCTCGCTGCCGAACCCGTCACCGCCACCTCGCGGCAGCCCTCCAGCACAGGCAAAACCATCCAGCGCCCGTACCCTGCAATCGTATACATCGGAAACCGTGCACCCGTTAAGCATATTCATATGGCACCATCACCTGGCTTCCCAGCGTGAACGGCGGACCCGAAGTCCGCGGGCGAAATCGCCCAGCCAGATCGCCCTGCGCACGGTGCCGTGCACGCCGCAACTGCCCGTGCCAGCCTGCATTTCCATACCCGCCCGCATGTGGTGCGGCCCGATGAACAACGATTGACAACGATGTCACCCGCACACGAAACTCGAACCATGCACGACACCCTTTTCCTGTTCGGTGCCACAGGCGATCTGGCCCAGCGTTATCTGTTCCCCTCCCTCCTGCGCCTGCTGGGCGATGGCCTGCTTCCCGAGGACTTCCGCGTACGTGCACTGGCGCTGTCGCCGCACGATACCGCGAAGTTCCACGACATCCTGCGCCCGCGCCTTGAACAGGCCGTGCCGCATGCCAGCCAGGACGACATCGACAGCCTGCTCGCGCGCATCGACTATCGCTCAGTGGATCTGCGCAACCCGGAGTCGGTGGCCGAAGCGGTCAAGGATCTGGCGCACCGCAAATGCGTGAGCAACCTGTCCATCCCGCCGGGCCTGTACATCTCCACCTGCGAAGGGCTGGCCCTGGGCGGCGCGCTGGCGGCACCGAACCGGCTGATGCTGGAAAAACCGATCGGCTCGGACTCGGCCAGTGCCGCCGAAATCCTGCGTTCGATCGGCAAGCTGATCGACGAGGACCGCGTCTTCCGCATCGACCACTACCTCGGCAAGGCGGCGGTGCAGAACCTGATGGCGCTGCGCTTCGGCAACACCTTGCTGGAGGCGGTGTGGAACCGCAATTACATCGAGTCGGTGCACATCCTGGTCGCCGAAAGCGATGGCGTGGATGGCCGTGACTCTTATTACTCCCGCTCCGGCGCGATGCGCGACATGGTGCAGAGCCACATCCTGCAGCTGCTGTGCCTGGTGGCGATGGAGCCGCCGGCATCCCTGGAAGCCGACCGCATCCGCGACGAGAAGGTCAAAGTGCTGCGCGCCCTGCGCCCGCTCAGCGCCAGGCATGCGGCCAAGGACAGCGTCCGCGGCCGCTATACCGCCGGCACCATCAACGACCAGCCGGTCCAGGCCTACCAGCCGCCGGAAGGCAGCGAGGCCGAGACCTTTGTCGGCGTCACCGCGCATATCGACAACTGGCGCTGGGAAGGTGTCCCGTTCCATCTGGTTACCGGCAAACGCCTGCCCGAGCGCACCACCCGCATCGAAGTCAATCTCAAGCCGGTCACGCACTGGGTGTTCGAACGCCCGGATCGCAAGAACGCCATGCCCAACCGCATCACCTTCCAGCTGCAGCCGCAGGAGAACATCCAGCTCGGTCTGATGAGCTCGCTGGCCGGCCCGGAATGGGGCGCGCTGGAGCTGCAGCCGCTGTCGCTGGAGCTGTCCGTTCCCACCGGACTGCACCGCCGCATCGCCTACGAACGCCTGTTCCTGGACGCGTTCAACGGCAACCACGCCCTGTTCGTGCGCGATGACGAAGTGCGGGCGGCCTGGGCCTGGATCGACAGCATTGCCGATGCCTGGAAAGCGGCCGACCTGCCCATGGAGCCTTACGCGGCCGGCAGCTGGGGCCCGGCGCAGGCCCTGGATTTCCTGCCCGAAGATATGGCCGCCAAGTCTGCGGAGGCAGCACAGTGACGGCACCGGCGGAGTTGACCCTGGTGGCCGATATCGGCGGGACCAACGCGCGCTTTGCGCTGGCCGACATCACCGCCGGGGCCCCGCTGGACCAGAGCAGCATCCGTGCCTACCCGGTGACGGCCTTCCCGTCACTGGCGGATGCGGCAGCCCACTATCTGCAGGAACAGGGCGCGCAAGCGCGCAGCGGGGTGTTCGCGGTGGCCGGTCGGGTGGATGGTGACGAGGCCCGGATCACCAACCATCCGTGGGTGATCTCCCGTGACCGCACCGCCGCGCAGCTGGGCTTCCATTCGCTGCACCTGGTCAACGACTTCGTTGCCCAGGCCATGGCCGTGGCACTGCTGCAGCCGCAGGATGTCGCCCAGATCGGCGGTGCCAGCTGGCAGCCGGGCGCCGCCGGCCAGTCGCGCACCTACTGCGTGATCGGCCCGGGCACGGGCCTGGGCGTGGGGGCGCTGGTGGTCCGCGATGGCCGCAACTATCCGCTGCCTACCGAGGGCGGCCACGCCAGCTTTGCGCCGGCCTCGCCCGAACAGATCCGGATTCTGGAAATCCTTTCGGCACAGTTCGGCCGTGTCTCCAACGAGCGGCTGGTCTGTGGCCCGGGCCTGGTCAACATCCACCGCGCACTCAGCGAAATGGCCGGCAATGACCCGGGGCTGCTGCGGCCGGAACAGATCAGCGAACGCGCCCAGGCCGGTGATCCGCTGGCTGTGCGCGCTATCGAGGTGTTCATGGAAGTGTTCGGCGCGGTGGCCGGCGATACCGTGCTGGTCCAAGGCGCATGGGACGGGGTATTCCTGACCGGCGGCCTGGTGCCACGGCTGCTCGATTCACTGCGGCATTCGGGCTTCCGCCAGCGCTTTGAAAGCAAGGGCCGGTTCACCGCGACCATGTCGCAGGTACCGTCAATGGCCATCATCCACCCCTGCCCCGGACTGCTCGGCGCTGCCGCCTATGCCGTGGACGCGGCCCGTCACACTCAAGGAGTTGTCGCATGAACGCCGCTGTTTCCGACCGTATCACGCTGGTTCGCCACGCCAATCCCGAGGCCTGGACCGACGGTGTTGCCAAGGAGATGGAAACGGTCCTGGCCCACGAGATCGAGCAACGCGGGCGCGCACGCATGCTGCTGTCCGGCGGTACGACCCCGGCACCGGTCTATGAAACGCTGGCCGAGCTGCCGCTGGAATGGGCACGTGTCGAGGTCGGCCTGGCCGACGAACGCTGGCTCTCGCCGCAGGACCGCGACAGCAACGCCTGGCTGGTCCGCAACAGCTTCCTCAAGCATGCCGAAGGTGCGCACTTCGATCCGCTGGTGCGGATCGGCAAGCCGCTGGCCGAGTGCGTGCACGACGCCAATCTGCAGGCCCAGCACAGCCAGCCGGCCTGTCTGGTGGTGCTCGGCATGGGCAATGACGGCCATACCGCCTCGCTGTTCCCGGGTTCGCGCGATCTCGGGCGGGCCTTGGCCAGCACCCAGACCTATGCGGCGTTGGACGCCACCGGCTGTCCGGTCGCCAATGGCTGGCCGCTGCGTATCACCCTGACACCGCAGGGGTTCGCTCCGATCGGCGCGCGCCTGTTGCTGCTGCGCGGCCAGCAGAAGCTGGACGTGCTCAATGCCGCTCTCGAATCCAACGATGTCGCCCGCTATCCGGTACTGGCCGCCATCAACGCCCCGGGCCCGCGCCTGCGCGTGCACTGGTGCGCCTGAGTACCGGTCCGGGCCAACCACGCTGCCGACGATCGCGCCTGCGCAGTCGCCGCATCCTGTCACCGGGCGCTGTCCGCGCCCCTCTCATAGCTGGTAGCCAATGAGCCTGCACCCGAAAATCCAAGCCATCACCGACCGCATCCGCCAGCGCAGCGCCCCCTCGCGCGCGGCCTACCTGGCCGGCATCGACGCGGCATTGCGTGACGGACCGTCCCGTTCGCGCCTGAGCTGCGGCAATCTCGCCCACGCCTTTGCCGCCTGTGGTCCGACCGACAAGGGCCGCCTGCGTGCCGATGTCACCCCGAACCTGGGCATCATCACCTCCTACAACGACATGCTCTCGGCCCACCAGCCGTTCGAGCACTACCCCGAGCAGATCCGCCAGGCCGCGCGTGAACTGGGCGCCACTGCGCAGGTCGCCGGCGGCGTGCCGGCCATGTGCGATGGTGTCACCCAGGGCCGTGGCGGCATGGAACTGTCGCTGTTCTCGCGGGACGTGATCGCCCAGGCCACCGCGATCGGCCTGAGCCACGACATGTTCGACAGCACGATCTACCTGGGCGTGTGCGACAAGATCGTGCCGGGCCTGCTGATCGGCGCACTGGCCTTCGGCCACCTGCCGGCGGTGTTCGTGCCAGCCGGGCCGATGACCCCGGGCATCCCCAACAAGAAGAAGGCCGAAGTCCGCGAGCGCTATGCCGCCGGCGAAGCTACCCGCGAAGAGCTGCTGGAAGCCGAATCGGCCTCCTACCACGCCCCGGGCACCTGCACCTTCTATGGTACCGCCAACTCCAACCAGGTCCTGCTCGAGGCGATGGGCGTGCAGTTGCCCGGCGCCTCGTTCGTCAATCCGGAACTGCCGCTGCGTGACGCGCTGACCCGCGCCGCCACCGCACGGGCGCTGGAGATCTGCGCGCTGGGCACGGACTTCCGCCCGCTCGGCCGCATCATCGACGAGCGCGCCATCGTCAACGCGGTGGTCGCACTGATGGCCACCGGCGGCTCCACCAACCACACCATCCACTGGATCGCCGTGGCCCGCGCCGCGGGCATCGTGCTGACCTGGGACGACATGGACGAGCTGTCGCAGATCGTGCCGCTGCTGGCCCGCGTCTACCCCAACGGCGAAGCCGATGTGAACCGCTTCGCCGCCGCCGGCGGACCGGGTTTCGTGTTCCGCGAGCTGATGGACGCCGGGCTGATGCATGACGACCTGGTCACCATCGCCGAGGGCGGGATGCGCGCCTTCGCCCAGGAGCCGCGTCTGCTCGATGGCGAGGTCCGTTACGTCCCCGCCGCAGCGGTCAGTGGCGACGAGGACGTGGTACGTCCGGCCTCCAATCCATTCGAAGCACAGGGTGGCCTGCGTCTGCTCAAGGGCAATATCGGCCGTTCGCTGATCAAGCTCTCGGCGGTCAAGCCGCAGTACCGCACCATCGAGGCCCCGGCAGTGGTGGTGGATGCGCCGCAGGTGCTGAACAAGCTGCACGCCGCCGGCGCCCTGCCGCAGGACTTCGTTGCGGTGGTGCGTTACCAGGGCCCGCGCGCCAACGGCATGCCGGAGCTGCATTCGCTGGCACCGCTGCTGGGGCTGCTGCAGAACCAGGGCCGACGCGTGGCGCTGGTCACCGACGGCCGCCTGTCCGGCGCCTCGGGCAAGATCCCCGCCGCCATCCATGTCACCCCGGAAGCCTCCCGTGGCGGCCCCATCGCCCGCGTGCGCGAGGGCGACATCATCCGCCTGGACGGCGAGGCCGGCACCCTTGAAGTGCTGGTGGACGCCGCCGAATGGGCGGCCCGTGGCATCGCCGCCAATACCGCGCCGGCCGGCAACGACCTGGGCCGCAACCTGTTTGCGATGAACCGTCGCATCGTCGGCCCGGCCGACCAGGGCGCGGTGTCGATTTCCTGTGGCCCGGCGCATCCGGATGGCAGCCAGTGGGACTATGACGCCGAATACGAACTCGGTCACGACGCCGCCGCGGCCGCCGCGCCGCACGAAGCCAAGGACGCCTGACCCCCGCGCGCCGCGCAATTGCGGCGCGCCCACCGGTTCAAGAGGAACCCCATGAGTATCGCACACCGCCAGGCTCGCCCCGCACAGCAGCACACCGCCCCCGGGGTTCTGGCCCTGGTACCCGTCCATACCCGCGACCAGGCCC
>NZ_JBRREN010000014.1:0-26410 GCF_056760315.1 Stenotrophomonas sp. STEN014
GCAGGAAGCCGATGATCTGTTCTTCGGAAAAGCGCTTCTTCACGTCCAATCTCCTTCTCGTTGGGGATTGGACTCCAAATCGTTGCGCTACTCAAAAGCGGGGGGACGTCGGGTCCGCGAAGGCCGCCCTGATGCAGCGCTTGCGCACCCGCCCACCTGCCTCCGCCAATCGACAGGCATGGCCAACATCATCGCAGCAGGAGTCGCCACTCCCGTTATCCGGGAAAACGAAAGATTCACTCGAGCGGCGGCATGGTGACCGGGCTTTCCACCTCGCCACGGAGATCCGCCCATGCCCCGCACCCGGTTTTCACTGCTGCTCGCCATCCTGCTGCCGTTCTCGGCGATTGCCTCCGAACCGGTGACCTCCGTGCCGCAGCTCAACCTGGACCGCTATATCGGGCAATGGCATGAAATTGCCCATCTGCCGGTGTCGTTCCAGAAAAAATGCGTGGCCGACATCACCGCAAGCTATCGGCGCCATGCCGACGGACGCATCAGCGTACTCAATCGCTGCCGCACGGCCGATGGGGACCTGATCCAGGCCGAGGGGACCGCACGCACCGTGGCCGGCCATCCCGGCCGCCTGCAGGTGCGCTTCGCGCCCGAATGGCTCGCATGGCTGCCCTGGGTATGGGCGGACTACTGGGTGATCGCCCTGGACCCGGACTACCAGTGGGCGATGATCGGTGAGCCGGACCGCAAATACCTGTGGATCCTCTCCCGCACACCCGGCATGGACGCTGACCGTTTTGAGGCGCTCAAGTCCCAGGCCGTCGCGATGGGCTACGAGCTTGCACCCTTGAAGGTCATGGCGCCCATCGACTAGGGCGCCCGCCCGTCGTCACTCAGTCGGCCGCTTTGCGCCGGTAGTCCAATGGCGGTGCGGTGCGCTGCAGCAGCGGCTGATAGGTGAAATCCGCGCCCCGCCGTTGTGCGAACTCTGTCTTGGCGGCGGCGACGGTCTGCGGGGACTGGTAGAGCGCCACCGCGGCCAGCGCCAGGGTCTTCGCCGCATTCAGAGCCCCCTTGGCACCAATCGTCGAGCCCGAGGCGGCCACAGCCTGCCAGCTGTGCGCCGGCGTTCCCGGCACCCAGGTCGCCGTGCTCACCCCTGCCGTGGGAACAATCCAGCTGACATCGCCCACATCGGTGGACGCACTGCCGGCAGTGTCGGCACGGTAAGACTGCAGCGCAGCAGCCTCATCCAGCGCCGGCCGCCGCTCCAGTGTTTGCTGCATGCGCTCGGCGAAGGCCCGCTCGGCCACGTCATAGCGCACACCGCCCACTCGCTGCAGTGCCGCCTGCATCACCTGCCCCAACGTGTCATTGGGCAGCAGCGAGAACACCCCGCCGGTCTGCTCGAACGCAACGGTGGTACCCGTCCCCATCGCAGCGCCCTCGGCGGCCCGGTGCAGGCGCTCGAACACCCCGCGGACCACCGCCGGGTCGGTATGGCGCACGTAGTAATAGGCCTCCGCATCATCCGGCACCACGTTGGGCGCCGCCCCGCCGTTGCTGATGACGTAGTGGATGCGGGTGCCGTCAGGCACGTGCTCGCGCATCAGATTGGCCATGTGATTGAACGCCTCCACGCCATCCAGTGCCGATCGGCCACGCTCCGGCGCAATCGCCGCGTGCGCAGCACGCCCCTGGAAGCGGAACTTCCCGCTGATGTTTGCCAAGGTGGTGCCTTGCGCGGCCGAGTTGTCGGCTGCCGGATGCCAATGCAGCACCACATCCACTCCATCGAAGAGCCCGGCCTTGGTCATGTAGACCTTGCCCGAGCCTCCCTCCTCGGCCGGCGCGCCGTACAGCCGGACTTCGCCGTCGTTACCGGTGTCTTTCAGCCATTGTGCGATGGCCCGCGCCGCGCCCACGGAGGCGGCACCGAACAGATTGTGACCGCAGGCGTGCCCGGCGAGCTGCCCGGGCAGGGGTACCCGCACCGGCTCGGCCGCATGCGCCATGGCCGGCAAGCCATCCATCTCCGCCAGCAGACCGATCACCGGCCCCTTGCCGCGTCGGCCATAGCTGGCGACGAACGCCGTCGGCATCCCGGCCATGCCCGCCTGGATACGGAATCCGGCCTCGCGCAGCTCCTGTTGCAGCAACGCCGAGGATTGCGTTTCCAGATACCCCAGCTCT
This sequence comes from Stenotrophomonas sp. STEN014, assembly GCF_056760315.1. Lineage (NCBI taxonomy): Bacteria > Pseudomonadati > Pseudomonadota > Gammaproteobacteria > Lysobacterales > Lysobacteraceae > Stenotrophomonas > Stenotrophomonas sp. STEN014. The sequence goes on from NZ_JBRREN010000014.1 coordinate 2,149, forward strand.
GGACGCTGCCACAGTGCCAGCCCGACCTCTGCCTGGCGCGCGGCATAGCGGTCCAGCGCGGCCACCACATCGGCATCCTGCGCGCCCACGCTGGCAGGGATGGACAACAGGCAGCCCAGCAGGGCCGCACGCAGCCGGGTCGGCTTCATCGGCAGATCCTCCGCAACTCAGTAGAAGGTGACGTTGTCGATTTCGAACCAGAGCTTGCTGCCGGGTTCACCGCCGGCGGAGAACACCAGCTGCTGCAGGTCATCGCCCTTCCACTGGGCGATGGGCCCCTTGGCCCGGTATGGCGGCTGCCCCTGCAAGGTGACAAACGGCACCTCGACCGCGCGCCACTGCGGTTGGGCCTGCAGCGGGGCGACAAAGCGGCGACTGCCCAGCGCGCGCACTTCCAGGCGCAGCTCCGGCGCACTGCCCCGCAGTTCGAAGCGGACACCGCGATAGCCCCGCGCATCCACCGGCGCCACCGAGCCCCGGCTCAGCGGCAGGATCGTCGCGGCAAACGCCGTGTCCTTGTTTGACAGCTTGGCCTGTGTGGCCAGCGCGTGGCCACCGGTTTCGCGGGCGACCACTTCGGTCACCTGCACGGTGCGGTCGTTGCCGCCATCGGCCTCGTCGATACGCAGCGTATCCAGCGCGGTGCGACCGTCTTCGCGCTCGAAGTCATCCACCAGCGCGGCCACCGGCAGCGCCGGCAATGCCAACGCGTGGTTGCCGGCGGGCAGCGCCGCTCCCTTGCCATGGACCTGGCGACCGGCGACATACACCTGCTGCGTGTTGCGTATATCGGCGATACGCTGCCACGGCTGGCCGCGCACCAGCAGCAGATCCGCGCGCTTGCCGACTTCAATGGTGCCTCGATCCGTCACGCCCAACGCCCTGGCGCTGTGCGCGGTGCCGGCGACAAGCGCTTCGGCCGGGGTAAGCCCGGCCTCGACGAACAGTTCAAGCTCGCGCAGGGTGGAGCTGCCATGGGGCGTACCGGTCATTCCGGCATCGGTACCGACGACCACCGGGATACCGGCGTCATGCAAGGCTTTGACATTGCCCAGGGCGTTGGTGAAATTGCGTTCGCGCTGGCGCAGCACTTCCGGCTTGCTGGCGGTGCGGCCACTGCCGTCCACGCGCTCGGGCAGGTACACCGCCAGCGAGGGCGCATAGGCCGTGCCGTGGGTACGCATCAACCCGACCAGCTCCTGGTCCACCGGACCGTCCTGCAGGCTGTGCGCGATCACGTCCACGCCGGCACGTGCAGCGGCCTTGCCACGCTTGACCATCACCGTGTGGGTGAACACCTTCAAGCCGTGCTTGTGCGCTTCCTCGACCAGCGCGCTGAGGGTCTCCTCATCCATGCTGCTGTTGTCGGCGGCATTGGAGTAACGCCAGCCGTCGGTGAAGGCCTTGATGAAATCCGGCTTGTAGGCCGCCACCGCCTGCACCCCCGCCCGCGCAGCGGCCGGTGAGTTGACCCAGCGGGTGGTGTTTTCATCGCCCCAGTCGGCGCCATGACCGAGCGGGGTGCTCATGCGCGCGGCGAACTTCACGTCCGGCGCGGCGATCGAGGCCAGCCATTGCCGGCGCGGCGCGTAGGCCTCCGGCGGCTCGTGGAAATCGCTGACCGTGGTGACACCCGCAGCCATGTACAGATTGGCCACCCGGGGCAGTTCCGACGGGGTGGCATTGGGCGTCCAGTGTGTGTGCAGATCCAGCAAGCCCGGCAGCAATGCCTGTCCGCGCGCGTTGACCACCCGCGCGCCCTTGGGCGCCTGCAGCTGCTGGCCGATGGCCGCGATCCTGCCCTCTTCCACCAGCACGCTGGCCGGATAGGCGGCGCGCCCGGTGCCATCGAACACCATCGCATCACGGATCAACAATGGCTGCGCTTCGCCGGCACGGGCCACAGCAGTGGCCTGCCCGGCGCCCAACAGCACCAGCATCGCCAGCAGATGCGTCCATCGATTGCTCTTGTACATGCTCATTTCCACGTTCATTGCAGGGACCGCGCCGCAGCGGACGCGGGCTCGGGGGAACTCAGACGGACATCGTTACCGTGCTGTTCCACCACCAGGCCCAGACTCAGGGCGACGCTGTGCGCAAATCCGCGCGGATCGCTGGCCGAGTACAGGCCGACGATGCGGCGGCTGCCCACCAGCGGATCGTTGATGACGATACGGGTGTCGCTGTAGCGCAGGAACTGCGCCGCCGCCACCGACAACGTGTCGCCATTGAACGACAACATGCCCTCGCGCCACGCCAGTTGCTGCTGCAGATCATCACTGGGCACCGCCTCGATGCGGATGCCATGGCTGCGGTTGGCAAGGGCGCGGTAGTTGGCCAGCAGCCGCGCCGGCGCCACCGCGCCCTGTACGTCGGTCACATCCACCACGCCTTCGCGCACCAGCACTTCCACACCACCACTGCGACGTTCGGTGAGACTGACCGCGAAGCTGGTGCCGATCGCGGTCACATCGGTTTCCTCGGCACGCACCACGAACGGCCGGTGCGGGTTCTTGGCCACATCGAACAACGCCTCGCCCTGCAGCAGACGGATGTCGCGACGGCTGTCGCTGTAGCTCACCCGCACCTGGGAGTCCGAGTCGAGCGTGATCGCCGAGCCGTCCTGCAATGGCACCCGCAGGATCTCGCCCTTGCGCGTGGCGTAGTACTCGGCGCCATCGTCCTGATGCCGCACGCCGATCGCCAGCAGACTGAACATCGCCGCCGCCCCCACCGCCCATCTGAACAGCCGCCGCGCCGGTCGCGCCGCCCAACGCGGAGCACTCGTGCGCTGCAAGCGGCCGGCCGACAGCGCGCGCGCCCGGTCGGTACGTGCCAACACGGCATGGGCACGCGCATAGGCACCGAAATGCCGGCTGTCGGCCTGCAGCCACACATCCCGCTCCGCCTCGGCCTCTGCGCTCAAGGGCGCACGGTCTTCGCGCGCCACCCACGCCGCGGCGATGTCATCAATGTGGTTGTCAACGCCTGCGCGCATGCCACATCTCTCCTGCATCGGGCTGCTCCTTGCCCTGCTCCGTTCCGTCGTCATGCCGCTTCATCGCTTCCATCAATACCCGGATGCCTTTGCAGATGTGCTTTTCAACGGTGTTCTCGCTGATCTGCATCCGCTCGGCGATCTCACGCTGCGAGTAGCCCTCCACGCGCCGCAGCACGAAGGCCTGCCGGCACTTGTCCGGCAAGCCGTCGATCAATGCGCCGATCCGCGCCAGCTGCTGCCGGGAGGAGGTCGTCCGCTCAGGGCAGACCTCTTCCCCGGCGATCGCAACCCGGTCGATCTCCGCGACCGCTTCGATCGACACCACCTGCGCGCGCCGCAACTGTTGCAGCACCACCGATTGCGCGACCGAGTAGACATAGGCCCGCGGCTGCCGGACGTGCGAAACGTCCGGCAGCGCCGCCAGGATCGCGTAGGTCTCCTGGATCACATCGTCGGCATCCTGGCGGACCGACAGCTTCCGCTTCAGCCACTCGCGCAGCGCCGGCTCACACGGCAACACGTGCTCGGCCAGCCACAGGCCGCGCTCTTTGGCCAGTGCCGGCTTCATCGCATCACCTGCCAACCGCCACCCGCCAACCGCCGGGCAGCGGCATCCACATCAACGAAGGTCATCAGAACGCCTTGCTCACATTCACGTACCAGTAGCGCGGATTGGCCTGATACACACCCGATGGATAGCCGAACACATCATCGGACACCGGCGGACGCTTGTTGGCCAGATTGTTGGCTCCAACCTTCAGCGCCACCCCGTTGAGCCAGCCTTCGCGCTGGACGTCGTATTTGATGAAGGCATTGGCCAGCGTCTGCGACTTCACCGTCCACGGCGTACCGTCGGCCAGGGTCAGGCCGTTCTCGACGTAGGAACTGGCGTAGCGCGCATTGGCGCCCACCGACAGCTGCTGGTAACGCCAGGTCAGGGTGCCGGACCACTTCCACTCGGGGTTGCCGCCATTGCCGATCAGGTCACCGCCACCGGTGATACGGATCGACGGATCGACCAGTCCCTGCGCCTTGGCATCTTCCAGCGCCTGCAGCGCCGGCGAACGCTGGCGGTAGAACTCGATCAGATGGGTGCCGGTCACCGACACGTCGAAGCGGCCGATGGCGGTCTCCGGCGAATTCCAGCTGAAGTTGTAGTCCACGCCGCGCAGCGTCTGCGGCTGCAGATTGACGTACTGGTCGGTGACGTAGAGCACCTTGCCGGCCGGATCCAGCCCGGTGCCGGCAAACCGCGCGATCTCGTCGGCGGTCGGGTCGGCACGCACCACGGCGCTGTTGCTGCCGCCCTGCTGGCGCAGCAGGTAATCCAGGATCAACGCATTGCCTTCGCCGAACAGGCCGATGATGCCTTCCTGCTCGTACTTGTAGTAATCCACCGCGAAGCTGAAGCGGCCGAAGTCCTCCGGAATGAAACGCGGCTGGAACACCAGCCCGGCGCTGGTATTGGTGGAGGTTTCCGGCTTCAGATCGGGGTTGCCCGAACGCCGCGCGGTGGTCGAATAGGTGTAACCGCCACAGCCGGCGATGGAGGCCTGCGCGCCCGTGCGCACGTCCGCTTCGCACTGGATGTAGTCGGTGCGGTTGTTGGAACGGCTGACCACCGTGGCGTTGACCTGTTCCAGGTTCGGTGCACGGAAGCCCTGGGCCCACGACGAGCGCAGGGTCAGGCCATCGAAAATCTGCCAGCCCAGCGCCAGCTTCGGCTTGGCGACATTGCCGAAATCGTTGTAGCGCTCGGCGCGCCCGGCCACCTGCAGGTCCAGCGACTTGACCAGCGGAATGCCCATTTCCGGCGAGACCAGCGGCACCGAGAGCTCGGCGAACAGTCCCATCACCGAACGCGAGCCGTAGGTGTCCGGGGTCGGGCTCACGCCGTACATGTCGCTCGGATAAGCGATGCCGGTGATCGCATCGGTGAAGGTCACCGAGCCATCCACGCGCGCGTCGCGGTCATCGCGCTGGGTTTCGTGCCGCGCTTCGACACCGGCAGCCATGCCCACCTTGCCGGCCCAGGTGGAGAACAGGTCCGCACGCGACACCTTGAAATCCCACAGGAACAGCTCGGTCTCGCTCTGCCGCTTGGCCTTGTAGAAGAACTGGTCCAGCGTGTCCCAGTCATTGCAGCCGCCACAGAACGGGTTGTAGGCCGACGCCGTGGGGTTGGCCAGCGCCTGCTGGAACAGCGACATGCTCACCGCATCCTGGGTGTCGACGACCTTGGCCGTGGAGTACAGCGCGGCGGTTTCCCAGTCAAAGCCGTAGTGATAGCCACGCAACCCGGCCAGGGCGCGCACCTGGGTGTTGTTGACCTCGATACGGGTCGGGCGCTCGAAGCGGTAGCTGGTGATCGTCACCGGCACGCCATTGGGGCCGATGTTCAGGCCCTGCAGGCGGTTCGGGTTGAGCGAACCGTCCGGCAGGTACATCGCGCCAAACGGGTTCCAGTAGTTGCTGGCGGCCACCGTCATCGGCAGTGCGGTGATGGTGTTGACACCGTTTTGCAGGCTGTAGGCGCGGGAGTCGTACAGGCCCGCCTCGCTGAAGAACGAAATGCCGTTGTCGAAGTCGTGCTTGCCGGTGACAAACAGGTTCAAGCGGCGCACGTCCGGGGTGATCGACAGCGGGTATTGACCCTGCTGGTTGTCGCGCAGGTTGGCATCGGCGCCGGAGGTCGCCTTGCTGCCGGACTGCACGCAGATGCCATCGGCAATGGTGGTCGCACAGCCACTGTTGCTGGTCGGCTGCACATGGAACGCCCCGGCCGCCGTGGTCAGCCAGGTGCCGTTGCGCGACACACGCGGCCCGTTGACGGTGAAATTGCCCCACGGGCTGTTGGTGTTGCGGTTGTCGGTGCCGGGCAGACCTTCAAACGGCGTGCCGAGGAAGTCCGTGGCGCGGTCGCCATTGCGGGTCCAGTCCTGGTCCAGCGAATTCAGGCCGGTGGTGTTGTAGTAATTGAAAGCGACGGTGATGTTGGAGCGCAGGTCTTCGGAGTTCTTGCCCCACATGCCGTTGATGCCGATATCGCGCAGGTCGGTACCCTCACCGAAGCCCTTCTGCACGCTGATCGTGCCGCCATCCATGTCATCGCGCAGCACGTTGTTGACCACGCCGGCCACAGCGTCGGTACCGTAGATGGCGGCCGCGCCATCGAGCAGCACCTCCACCCGGCGCAGATTCGACACCGGCACCGCGTTGGCGTTGTAGGTCAGCACCGGCACCAGGTTGCCGTCGGCCTGGCTCATCGGGTGCACCACGCTGCGGCGGCCGTTGATCAGCAGCAGCGTATTGCCCACCCCGAGCCCGCGCAGATTGACCGAGGCGATATCGCCACGCGCGTAGTTGGAGCTGTTGCCGCCATTGGTGCCGCTGAAAGATACATCGCCCATCTGCGGGATCGAGCGGTACAGGTCATCCCCGGAGACCGCGCCGGTGGCTTCGATCTGCTCGGTCTGCAAGGTTGCTACCGGCAGAATCGCGGCCGACTTGCTGCCCTTGATCTGGCTGCCGACCACGGTGACCTGATCAAGCGTGCTCACCCCTGCGGCGGGCGCGACATCCACCTCCGCCGGGGCGACGGGCTGCGGCTGCGCCGCCGTTGCCACCGCCAAGCCCCCCAGACCGCCCAGCGAGGCCAGGAGCGGTCGCGCCGCACGCAGGGTGATGGTCCGCCCGTCATCGGAAGCAATGGTCAAGCCGGTGCCATCGAGCAGCTGGTTCAACGCCTGCCGCGCATCCATCTGGCCCTTGACCTGGCCGACCTCGATACGCGATTCGCCAGCGGCATTGGCCGGGGCGATGATCTGGATCCCCGCCTGACGCGCGAATTCAGGTAACACATCTTCGATATGACCGCCTTCGACATCGAACTGCGGCGGCGCCGCGAATACCGGAACCGCCGTGCACAGGGCAGCAACAGCCAGACCGCCGCGGATAGCGCTTGCAAGCGGTAACAACTTGAATGAACGCATTGATGTATCCCCAGAATAAAACGCGGAAAGCGGCGACCTTTCTGTCCCCTCTCCCTGTTCGATGCGCCAGCACGGGTCTTCCGCCATCCGCGGCCGCAATTGTTTCGCACTTGCCCGCCCCGCATCCGCACGCGCCCATACGCCGTAGTATCCTTCGACCGACCCCGCTTCAAACCCGAGGACCCCGCGGTATGCGCTTTCGCCCCCAGTACGCCCTTATCGCCCTTGCTGCACTTGCCCTGACCGCCTGTGGCGGCGGCAAGGTCAAGCGCGTCTCCGAACCTGCGGCCAGCATCCAGCAGCTCACCGTCGGCAACGACGGCAACTGGGAGGTGGAACTGCGCCTGCGCAACTACAGTTCGATGCCGATGCGCTTTGACTCGGTCGCGCTGGCTGTGAAGGTCGGCGACGAGAGCGCCGGCACCCTGAGCGCCACACCCGGCGTATCGATCGGCCCGGAATCGGCGGATGTTGTCAGCGTCCGCCTGCAACCGAGCTCCTCGGCCCGCATCGTCGTCGCCGATGCACTGGCCGGTGGCCGCTCCCTGTTCTACGAACTGGAAGGCAGCATCGGCGTCACGCCCGAAGACCGGAAGCAGCGCAGCTTCGAGGTGAAATCCCGCAACAGTCTCAGTCAGGCACCGGGTCTGCCCGGCGTGCTTCGCTGAGTTCCCGTCTCCGTTTTCCGCATCGTTCGAGAATCGTCTGATGAGCACCTACAAAGCCCCTGTTAACGACCTCCGTTTCGCCCTGCATGACGTGCTCAAGGCCGAGTCCTTGTTTGCCGCGATGGGCCTTGAAGATGCCAGCACCGACGTCATCGACGCCGTGCTGGAAGAAGCCGCCCGCTTCAGCGCCAGCGTGCTGGCACCGCTGAACGCCATCGGCGACCAGACCGGCTGCACCCTGGACAAGGCCACCGGCGAGGTCACCACCGCACCGGGTTTCAAGGAAGCCTATGCGCAGTTCATCGAAGGTGGCTGGACCGGCCTGACCGCGTCTCCGGAGTTCGGCGGCCAGGGTATGCCGGGCACGCTGGGCATGGCACTGAGCGAGATGGTGTCCTCGGCCAACCTGGCCTGGAGCCTGTTCCCGATGCTCTCGCACGGCGCGGTCGAGGCCCTGAAACACTACGGTGAGGACTGGCAGAAGGAAGCCTTCCTCAAGCCGCTGGTGGCCGGCCACTGGACCGGCACCATGTGCCTGACCGAACCGCATGCCGGTACCGACCTGGGCCTAATCAAGACCCGCGCCGAACCCAACGCCGACGGCAGCTATGCGATCACGGGCACCAAGATCTTCATCACCGCCGGCGAGCACGACCTGAGCGAGAACATCGTCCACCTGGTGCTGGCCAAGCTGCCGGATGCGCCGCCCGGCCCGAAGGGCATCTCGCTGTTCGTCACCCCGAAATTCAAGGTCGACCGCAACGGCGCCATGGGCGAGCGCAATACGCTGCGCTGCGGCTCGCTGGAGCACAAGATGGGTATCCACGGCTCCTCGACCTGCGTGATGAACTTCGACGGCGCCCAAGGCTACCTGGTCGGGGCGCCGCACAAGGGCCTGATGGCGATGTTCGTGATGATGAACTCCGCCCGCCTCGGCGTGGGCGTGCAGGGCCTGGCCCAGTCCGAGCGCGCCTACCAGGGCGCGCTGGCCTACGCCCGCGAGCGCCTGCAATCGCGCGCGCCCAAGGGAGCTCAGCTGGCGGACAAGCCGGCCGATCCGATCATCGCCCAGCCCGATGTGCGCCGCATGTTGCTGACCACCAAGGCGCTGACCGAAGGTGGCCGCCTGCTCGCCGCTCACGCCTACACCCAGCTCGATACCGCCCAGCACGCCGCAGACCCGCAGGCGCGTGCCGATGCCGAGACGCTGGTCAGCTTCCTCACCCCGATCGTCAAAGCCTGCCTGACCGAGTGGAGCATTGAAGCTACCTACAACGGCCAGCAGGTGTTCGGTGGTCACGGCTACATCGCCGAGCACGGCATGGAGCAGTTCGCGCGCGATGCCCGCATCACTACGCTGTATGAAGGCACCACCGGCATCCAGGCGCTGGACCTGATCGGCCGCAAGACCGCCGCCTCCCAGGGCGCCGGGCTGAAACTGTTCGCCGCCGAGATCGAACAGTTCATCGCCGACAACGCCAACAACCCGGCGGCGGCCGAATTCCTGCCGGTACTCGGCGCCAAAACCCGGGAATGGGGCAAACTGACCGTGAACGTGCTGCAGCGCGCCGCCAGCAATCCCGAAGAACTGGGCGCAGCCAGCTGGGACTACCTGTTCTACAGCGGCTACGTGGCACTGGCCTACTGGTGGGCGCGCGCAGCGGCCGCCGCGCAGGCCTCAAGCCAGCCGGAAGCGTTCAAGCAGGCCAAGCTGGAAACCGCGCGCTTCTACTACGCCCGCGTTCTGCCGCGCACACTCACCCATGCAGCCAGCATGGAAAGCGGCGCCGATCCACTGATGGCCATGGACAGCCTCCGTTTCGGCGACTGATCCGGCCGCCTCCGCCCCGTCGCGGGCGCCTCCTCCGGCGCTCGCGGCTTTTCAGGCGCTGCTCCAAAACACGTTTACACAATCTGTCACACATCGTGTATAAGCTGTTTTCCCGATGGAGACAGACACTACACCGCGTAGTCTGATCGATACCGGAGCCGACTCTTCCGCTCCGCCACCCGGGATTTCGCCCTCGCCCTCCCTGCACCGCCTCGGCGCCGTGCGCCTGCTATCGCTGGATGCGCATGGCCGCGTGCTGGACTGGATCAACTGGCAAGACGCCAGCTGCCTGTATGTGCGCGGCGCAGTGGCGTGGACACTGGGCGATCCGTGCCTGCACGTGCATGGCGCCATTTCCCGCGCGACCGGCCTGCCCAGTGGGCTCGACCTTCACCCGATCATCGCCTCGCGTGGCCACGCACGCTCGCGCGCGATCAATCCCACGCCCAATCTGACCAACCCGGCCCTGTTCGCACGCGATGCGCAGCTGTGTCTGTACTGCGGCCAGCAGTTCAGCCGGCCGCAGCTCACCCGCGACCATGTCCTGCCGCTGTCCAAGGGTGGGCGGGATATCTGGGAAAACGTGGTTTCCGCCTGTTTCCAGTGCAATTCGCGCAAAAGCAACCGCACCCCGCAGCAGGCGCACATGCCCTTGCTCGCCGTGCCCTACCGGCCCAGCTGGATCGAGCACCTGATCTTGTCCAACCGGAACATCCTTGCCGACCAGATGGCGTTTCTGAAGGCGCAACTGCCCAAGAACGCCGTGCGCCGCAGCGTCTGAGGGCACGCATCTGCAGCGGCCGCCCCTCGCCCCGGGCGCGAAGCGGCGACGACTTGTCTGAACCGGCACTTCAGTTTGGCCGCATCCGCGCCCATCCCCCGCCCACATCTGCGGCGCTTTGCTTGCCCCACCCCCGGTTGGCGGCCAAAATACCGTTTCGCTTGAAACACGAAGAAAATGATCGACTCTGCCTGCTACCCGCGCCTGTCGCGCATCCAGACTCCTGCCGACCTGCGCCAGTTCGATGAAAGCGAACTCGGGGCGATCGCGGGCGAGTTGCGCGCCTATCTGATCGAATCGGTCGGCAAGAGCGGCGGCCACTTCGCAGCCGGTCTGGGGGTGATCGAACTCACCGTTGCCCTGCACTACCTGTTCAACACCCCAGTTGATCAGCTGGTCTGGGATGTCGGCCATCAGACCTATCCGCACAAGATCCTGACCGGGCGGCGTGACACCATCCACACGGTCAAGCAGAAGGGCGGCGTGGCGCCGTTCCCCAAGCGCGAGGAGAGCGAGTACGACACCTTCGGCGTTGGCCACTCATCGACCTCCATTTCCGCCGCGCTGGGCATGGCCATCGCGCGCCAGCGCCAGGGCGATACCCGCAAAGCCGTGGCCGTGATCGGCGATGGCGCGATGACTGCCGGCATGGCGTTCGAGGCGCTGGCCCACGCTGGCGGCATGGATGACGAGCCCAATGTGCTGGTCATCCTGAATGACAACAACATGTCCATCTCCGAAGCCGTCGGTGGACTGACCAAGATGCTCGGTCGCGCCACCGCCAGCCGCACGCTCAATGCGCTGCGCGAGGGGGGCAAGAAGATCCTCGGCGACAAGCGCCACAGCCCACCGGCCCGTTTCGTCAAACGCTGGGAAGAACAGTGGAAAGGCATGTTCGTGCCCTCCACCGCGTTCGAGCAGATGGGCTTCCATTACACCGGCCCGATCGACGGCCATGACCTGCCCCTGCTGCTGACCACCCTCAGGCGCCTGAAGGACGCCAAGGGCCCGCAGCTGCTGCACATCATGACCACCAAGGGCAAGGGCTACGAACCGGCCGAAGGCGACCAGATCGGCTATCACGCCGTGGGGCCGTTCGATCCGAGCAAGGGTCTGCCCGCCAAGAACGCCCCCAAGAAACCCACCTACACCGACGTGTTCGGTGACTGGCTGTGCGATGCGGCCGCCGCCGAACCACTGCTGATGGGGATCACCCCGGCCATGCGCGAGGGCTCCGGGCTGGTCCGTTTCAGCAAGGAATATCCGGCGCGCTACTTCGATGTCGCCATCGCCGAGCAGCATGCCGTTACGCTCGCCGCCGGCATGGCCACACAGGGCGCCAAGCCGGTGGTGGCCATCTACTCCACTTTCCTGCAGCGCGCCTATGACCAGCTGGTGCATGACGTCGCCACACAGAATCTGGACGTGCTGTTCGCCATCGACCGTGCCGGCGTGGTCGGCCCCGACGGTGCCACCCATGCGGGCAACCTCGATCTGAGCTACCTGCGCTGTGTGCCCAACATGGTGGTGATGGCGCCCGGTGATGAAGCCGAGTGCCGGCAGATGCTGACCACCGGCCTGCGCTACAACGGCCCGGCGGCGGTGCGCTACCCGCGTGGCACGGGTCCGGGCGTGGCTGCCGGCAACGATCTGTCGACGCTCGAGATCGGCAAGGCCCAGCTGCGCCGTTCGGGCAGCCGGATCGCGCTGCTGGCTTTTGGCGCCACCCTGCCGGCCGCCGAACAGGTCGGCCGTGAGCTGGACCTGAGCGTGGTCAACATGCGCTTTATCAAGCCGCTGGACCAGGCGTTGCTTCTGGAACTGGCCCGTACCCACGAAGGCTTCGTCACCATCGAAGACAACGTGGTGGCTGGCGGGGCCGGCTCGGGCGTCTCGGAGCTGCTCAACGCCGAGGCGGTGGTCATGCCGGTGCTGCACCTGGGCCTTCCCGACAGCTACCAGCATCACGCCAGCCGCGAAGACCTGCTGAGCGAAGCGGGCATCGACGCGGCGGGCATTCGCGCCGCCATCCTCAAACGCTGGCCCGAACTGCAGGACACCGCCGCGCCGGTGAGTGCGGCCAGCTGAAGCAAAAGCCCCGCATCGCGGGGCTTTTGGGTGACGGCGGGATAACCGTCGCCGTCGTGAAAGCAGCGGGTATTGCCCTGCACATCACTCAGATCCAGCTGTCGCGCAGGCGCAGGAGCCGCGCCTCTGGTCCCTGCGGATCCATCAGCTCAAAGCCGCTCCAGACAAAACCAGGCGCGACCAGGCAGCTCACCAGCGCATGTGAACCCAGCGGCCGCGCGGCCTGCCACATTCCTCTGGGCACGATCGCCAGCGACACCCGCTCCTCAGCGACCGCGCCCAGCTCGGTTCGCCGCACCGGCGACTGACCGCCCTCCCACAGCAGCAGCTCCAGCGGCTCTCCTGCCTGCCATTGCCAGACTTCCTCGGCATCGATGCGATGCCACGCACTGCCCTGTCCTGCGCCGAGCAGGTAGTGGATGGCGGTCAAGGCAGGACGCGTCACGCCCTCGACAACGACCTGCTGCGGCGATTCATGGAAGCGACGGAAAAAGCCGCCCTCCGGATGTGGCCCCAGCTGCAACTGCGACACCAGCTGTTCAACCTGCCCGCCCATACCCTCATCTCCGGCGATCAAAAACAAAAAAGCCCGCGCATTGCTGCACAGGCCTTGATGATTACAGTAATTGGTCGGGACGGCCGGATTTGAACCGACGACCCTCTGCCCCCCAGGCAGATGCGCTACCAGGCTGCGCTACGCCCCGATCGTTACTGCTTCGCCTTACGGCGAGCCGGTGATTATACCGGCTTTGATTCGAAAATAGTTCAGCGGCGAAGCAATTGCAGCACTTCTTCCAGCTCCATCCGCACCTGGCGGATGATCTGGTTACTCAGCGCCGACTCCTCGCGCGCGCCCTCCCCTTCCAGTCGCAGGCGGGCGCCGCCGATGGTGTAGCCCTGCTCGTACAGCAGGCCGCGGATCTGGCGCACCATCAGCACGTCATGGCGCTGATAGTAACGACGGTTGCCACGGCGCTTGGCAGGCTCGAGACTGGGAAACTCGGTCTCCCAGTAGCGCAACACATGCGGCTTGACGTCGCACAGCTCGCTGACTTCGCCGATGGTGAAGTAGCGCTTGGCCGGAATCGGCGGAAGTTCGCGGTTACTGCCCGGATCCAGCATATGCCTCCACCCTTTCCTTGAGCTTCTGGCCCGGCCGGAAGGTCACCACCGTACGGGCGGAAATCGGAATTTCCTCGCCGGTCTTGGGATTGCGCCCCGGGCGCTGGTTCTTGCGCCGCAGATCGAAATTGCCGAAGCCGGACAGCTTCACCTGACGTCCCTGTTCCAATGCATCTCGCAGCACATCGAAGAACGCGTCGACAAACTCCTTGGCCTCACGCTTGTTCAGACCGACTTCGTCGAACAGACGATCCGCCATCTCCGCCTTGGTCAATGCCATGCCTGCTCCCTGTTTGCCGCCTCAGCCACGGATCTTCGCACCGTGTTCGCGCTCGATCGCAGCCACCACCCCGGTGACCACTGCATCCACGTCGCGGTCCGTCAGAGTGCGCGACTTGTCCTGCAAAATCAAGCCCATAGCCAGACTCTTGAACCCCGGCTCGACCCCCTGACCGACGTACCGGTCGAACAGCACTACCTCGCGCAGCAGCTCGCCCCCGGCCTGACGGAGAGTGGCCGACAACGCCGTCCATTCCACCTGCTCGGCAACCACCACGGCAAGATCCCGGCGCACCGCCGGGAAGCGTGACAGCTCAACGGAGCTGGGCAGGCTGCGCTGCACCAGCGGCACCAGATCCAGCTCGAAACCGAGCACATCCACGTCGATCTCCATCATCTTGGCCACGCGCGGATGCACCTGGCCGATCCAGCCGATGCACTGGCCGTCACGCCAGATATCGGCCGAACGCGCCGGATGCGCATAGACACGCTGCGAGGCGCGGAACTCCAGCACGGCACCGGAGGCTGCGGCCAGCGATTCCAGATCACCTTTCAGATCATGGAAATCCACCTTGCGCGCCTTCTCGCCCCACTGCAGCGCGGCCGCATCGCCGCACACCGCCGCGGCCACACGTACGGTCTCGATCGGTGCCGGCTTGTCATCGCCAGCCTGCGTTTCGAACACGCGACCGATTTCGAACAGACGCACGCGCCCGGCCTGACGGGCCACATTGCGCCCCAGCGTGGCAACGAGGCCCGGCAAAAGCAGCGGACGCATCACCGCCAGCTCGGCCGACAGCGGGTTGGCCAGCGCCACCAGCCCCTCGCTCTGGCTCCACTGCGCAAGCAGCTGCGCGTCAACGAAGGCGAAATTGATGGTTTCCAGCATTTCGCGCGCCACCAGCTGACGACGCACGCTCACCTCATCCAGACGGGCTTCGCTCGGCATCGCGATACGCGCGGCGCCGCCCGGCAAGGTGGTCGGGATGGCTTCGTAACCGTGGATACGCGCCAGTTCTTCAATCAGGTCCTCTTCGATGGCGATATCGAAACGACGGCTCGGACCCGTGACGCTCCAGCCATCCGCCACGGCATCGACCTGCATGCCCAGCGCACGCAGGATGCGTTCGACCTCGGCGTCTTCAATCTGGATGCCGAGCAGGCGCACGATGCGGGCGCGACGCAGCAGAATCTTGGCGGCGACCGGCAGATCAGCTTCGCGCACCGCTTCAGTCACCGGCGCCGGCGTACCACCGGCCAGATCCAGCAGCAGGCGGGTGGCGTATTCGATGGCGATACGCGGAAGCTGCGGATCGACCCCGCGTTCGAAGCGGTGCCCGGCATCGGTATGCAGGCCCAGCTGGCGCCCCCGCCCCATGATCGCGGCCGGCGCGAAATGCGCGGCCTCCAGGAACACGGCCGTGGTCGCATCGGTGACGCGGGTATCAAAGCCGCCCATCAGGCCGGCCAGGCCGACCGGACGGTCAGCATCGGTCACCACCAGGAAGCTGTCGTCCAGGACGGCATCGCGACCGTCCAGCAGCTTGAGGGTTTCCCCGGCGCGCGAACGGCGCACGGCAATCGGGCCCTTGAGCGTATCCAGGTCGTAGGCATGCATCGGCTGACCGAGTTCCAGCATCACGTACTGGGTGATATCGACCAGCAGCGACACCGGACGCACGCCACTGCGGCGCAGGCGCTCGGCCATCCACAGCGGCGTGGTCGCCGCGGCATTGACGCCTTCGATCACCCGCCCCAGGTAGCGCGGCGCTTCAGCACCGGCGTCGAGCTGGATGTCCAACTGGCGTGTGCCCTGAGCCGGCACGGCATCGGCGGCGAATGGCTTCACTTCGCTACGGGTGGCCGCCGCCACGTCGAAGGCAATACCACGCACGCTGAAGCAGTCGGCGCGGTTCGGTGTCAGCTTGATCTCGATGCTGGCGTCCGGCAGGCCAAGATATTCGACCAGCGTGACGCCGACCGGGGCGTCATCCGGCAGTTCCAGCAGGCCGGACGCGTCGGTGTCCAGGCCCAGCTCCCTGGCCGAGCACAGCATGCCGTTGGACTCCACCCCACGCAGCTTGGCCGGCTTGATCTTCAGCTCGCCGATCTGCGCGCCGACCATGGCCAGCGGTGCAACCAGGCCCGGACGTGCGTTCGGCGCGCCGCAGACGATCTGCAGCAGCTCGGCCTGACCGGCGTCGACCTTGCAGATCTGCAGGCGGTCGGCTTCCGGGTGGCGAGCTGCTTCAACGATGCGCGCCACCACCACGTTGTCCAGGCCATCGCCCAGCGCCGTCACGTCTTCGACCTCCAGACCGATGGCGGTCAGCACCGCGCTGAGTTCGTCACGCGGGGCCGTGGTCGGTACGTGGCTGCGCAGCCAGCTTTCAGAGAATTTCATGTCTTTACCTTGAGGGGAGGCGCACCTCCCGTTGCGGTTTCTTTTATTGATGCCCAGCGCTTGGCGCCCGGAGCGGATCAACGTTCAGATGCGGCCGAGCAGGGCCCGGCACTCCAGCCCTGGGTCAGGCGAACTGCTTGAGGAAGCGGACGTCGTTCTCGAAGAACGCGCGCAGATCGTTCACCCCGTAGCGCAGCATCGCGAAGCGCTCCACGCCCAGGCCGAAGGCGAAGCCGGTGTAGCGCTCCGGGTCGATGCCGACCGACTTGAGCACGTTGGGGTGGACCATGCCGCAGCCCAGCACTTCCAGCCAGCGGGTGCTGCCATCCGGCTGTTGCCAGGCGATGTCCACTTCCGCCCCCGGTTCCACGAACGGGAAATAGCTCGGGCGGAAACGCATTTCAAAATCGCGCTCGAAGAACGCGCGTACGAACTCGGACAGCGTGCCCTTGAGGTCGGCAAAGGTGGAGTGCTCGTCCACCAGCAGGCCTTCGACCTGGTGGAACATGGGCGAGTGGGTCTGGTCGCTGTCGCTGCGGTACACCTTGCCGGCGGCGATCATGCGCAGCGGCGGCTTGTGGTCGCCCATGTAGCGCACCTGCACCCCGGAGGTATGCGTGCGCAGCAGACGACCGTCGCCGAAGTAGAAGGTGTCGTGCATGGCGCGCGCCGGATGGTGCGGCGGGAAGTTCAGCGCCTCGAAGTTGTGCCAGTCATCTTCGATTTCCGGGCCTTCGGACAACTCATAGCCGAGGCGCCCGAAAATCTCGGTGATCCGCTCCAGCGTGCGCGTGACCGGATGCAGCCCGCCACGCTCGCCATGACGGCCCGGCAGGGTGACATCGATGCTCTCGGAGGCGAGCCGCGCATCCAGTGCCGCCTCTTCGAGCAGAACCTTGCGCTCGGCCAGCGCCGAGGAAACCGCATCACGTGCGATGTTGATCGCCTCCCCCGCCGCCTTGCGTTCCTCGGCGGGAAGGGCCCCGAGCTGCTTGAGCTGCGCGGTGATGCTGCCGCTTTTGCCCAACAGCGAAACACGCAGGTTTTCCAGTGCTTCGGGCGTCTGCGCCGCAGCCACATCGGCTAGCGCCTGCGCGGTCAGGGATTGGATGTCACTCATGGGATCGACGAAACCTCTGGCCGGCTTGCCTACGCGGTGCGCGCCGGGCCGACCCCCGTCGCCACCAGTAGCTGATCGCCGCGCAACCATCGGCAGCAGCAACCAGCACAAAAAAGAATGGGGAAGGACTTGCGCCCTTCCCCATGCATTGTCTCACCACAGCCATTGCGCGTGAACGCTACAACTGCTGCAGGAAGGACTTATGCCGCCAGTGCGCCCTTGGCCTTTTCTGCCAGAGCGGCAAAACCGGCTGCGTCGTGCACGGCGATATCAGCCAGAACCTTGCGGTCCAGGGTGATACCGGCCTTCAGCAGGCCGTTCATGAAACGGCTGTAGCTCAGGCCGTTGATGCGGGCAGCCGCATTGATGCGGGTGATCCACAGCGAACGGAAATTGCGCTTCTTCTGCTTACGGCCAATGTAGGCGTACTGCTGTGCCTTGATGACTGCCTGCTTGGCGACGCGGAAGACCTTGCGACGGGCGTTGTAATAGCCCTTGGCCAGATCCAATACTTTCTTGTGGCGGCGGCGCGCCTGCACACCACGCTTTACTCGTGCCATGGTTCAGTCCTCAGAGGTAGGGAAGCATACGGTCCAGACGGCCTGCGTCTTCTGCGCGGACGTGATTCGTCTGACGCAGGTTACGCTTCCGCTTGGTCGCTTTCTTCGTGAGGATGTGGCTGCGGTTGGCATGACCGCACTTGTACTTGCCGGAGGCGGTCTTGCGGAAACGCTTGGCCGCCGCCCGGTTGGTCTTGATCTTGGGCATCGCTATGTCCTTGATGGTCTCTTTTCACTGACTGGGCGGTGGTTTTACCCACACTTTCCGTCCCTGCCCTTGTCTGTTTAAAGCCCACACTCCCACTGGAGGCAGGCAGGTCCTGGGTGAAGCAAACAACAAACCCGGCGAACCGGGCCGCCCATTATGCCGCCCCCACCTGCCACTTGCAATCACAAGCAAGCAGATCGTGAAGCGTGACAACTGGCACGGGGCAGAAAGGCCGACTTGCCCATCCACACAGCTGACGGGCGACACGGAGCCGCCGCAGCCTTACTTCTTTTTCGGCGCGATCATCATGACCATCTGCCGACCTTCCAGGCGCGGACGGGACTCGATCACGATGTCTTCCCCCAGATCAGCCTCGAGCCGGTTGGCCATTTCGCGACCCAGCTCCTGATGACTCATCTCGCGACCACGGAAGCGGATATTGACCTTGATCTTGTCGCCATCCTCCAGGAAACCGCGCATCTTGCGCAGCTTGATCTGGTAGTCGCCCTCATCGGTGACCGGACGGAACTTCACTTCCTTGATTTCGACCTGCTTGGTCTTCTTCTTGGCCTCGTTGGCCTTTTTCTGCGCTTCGAACTTGAACTTGCCGAAGTCCATGATCTTGCACACCGGCGGATCAGCCTGCGGCTGGATCTCGACCAGGTCCAGACCTTCCTCTTCGGCCATCGACAGCGCTTCGTCGCGCGACAACACGCCAACCATCTCTCCGTCGCTGCCGATCACGCGGACGCGCGGCACACGGATTTCCTGGTTGCGGCGGTTCTGTTTGTTGTCAGGGGTACTGATATTGCAATCTCCGAGTGGACTTAGAACCGGCCCTGAGGAACACTCCATCAAGGCCGGGGCTCTACTTATTACTTCACTTCAGCGTGCAGCCGCTCGATAAAGGCTTGGACCGGCATCGACCCAAGGTCCTCACCGGACCGCGTACGTACCGCCACGGCCCCACTCTCCTTCTCGCGGTCACCCACGACCAGCAGATACGGTACGCGCTGCAGCGTATGCTCACGAATCTTATAGCCGATCTTTTCGTTGCGCAAATCGGCGTCTACCCGGAACCCTTGATCCGCAAGGGTTTTGCGAATCGACTGAACGTATTCAGCCTGTGCATCGGTGATGTTTGCCACCACAACCTGCACGGGCGCCAGCCAAGTCGGGAACGAGCCGGCGTGATGCTCGATCAGGATGCCAAGAAAACGCTCCATCGAGCCGACAATGGCCCGATGCAGCATCACCGGGTGCTTCTTCTGGCTGTTTTCATCCACATACTCGGCACCCAGGCGGCCCGGCATCATGAAGTCGACCTGCATGGTGCCCAGCTGCCAGGTACGGCCGATGGCGTCCTTCAGGTGGTACTCGATCTTCGGGCCGTAGAAGGCGCCCTCGCCCGGCAGCTCCTGCCATTCCACGCCGCAGCTGGACAGCGCCGAGCGCAGCGCGCCTTCGGCCTTGTCCCAGGTGGCATCGTCACCCAGGCGCGATTCCGGGCGCAGGGCGATCTTGATCTGGATCTCGTCGAAGCCGAAGTGCCGGTAGACCGCCAGCGCCTGCTGGTGGAACGCGGTCACTTCCGATTCGATCTGGCTCTCGGTGCAGAACACATGGCCGTCGTCCTGGGTGAAACCGCGCACGCGCAGGATGCCGTGCAGCGCACCGGATGGCTCATTGCGGTGGCAGGAACCGAATTCGCCGTAACGGATCGGCAGATCGCGATAGCTGTGCAGCCCCTGATTGAACACCTGCACGTGGCCGGGGCAGTTCATCGGCTTCACCGCATAGGTGCGCTTCTCCGATTCGGTGAAGAACATGTTGTCCTGGTAGTTGTCCCAGTGACCGGACTTCTTCCACAGGCTCACATCCAGGATCTGCGGGCAGCGCACCTCACCGTAACCGCTGTCGCGGTAGATCTTGCGCATGTACTGCTCGACCACCTGCCAGATCGACCAGCCCTTCGGATGCCAGAACACCAGGCCCGGGGCCTCTTCCTGCAGGTGGAACAGGTCCTGCTGCTTGCCGATGCGGCGGTGATCGCGCATCTCGGCTTCTTCGATGCGCTTGATGTAGGCCTCAAGCTGCTTCTTGTCGGCCCACGCGGTACCGTAGATGCGCTGCAGCTGCTCGTTCTTGGCATCACCGCGCCAATACGCACCGGAAATGCGCATCAATTTGAACGACTTCAGGAAGCGCGTGTTCGGCACGTGCGGGCCGCGGCACATGTCCACGTATTCCTGGTGGTAGTACATGCCCATCGCGGTGACGTCCTGGGACATGTCGTCGATCAGGCGCAGCTTGTACTCCTCGCCCCGCGCCTTGAAGATCTCGATCACTTCCGCACGCGGCGTGACCTTCTTGATGACGTCGTAGTCCTGCGCGATCAGCTCGCCCATGCGCTTCTCGATCGCCGCCATGTCTTCCGGCGTGAACGGGCGCTCGCTGTAGATGTCGTAGTAGAAACCTTCGGCGATGACCGGGCCGATCACCATCTTGGCTTCCGGATACAGCTGCTTCACGGCATGACCGACCAGGTGGGCGCAGGAGTGGCGGATGATCTCCACACCCTCCTCGTCCTTGGCGGTGATGATGCGCAGCACCGCATCGTGGTCGATCACGTCGCAGGCATCGACCTGCACGCCATCCACCACACCGGCGATGGTGGCTTTGGCCAGGCCCGCACCGATGGACTGGGCCACGCCCATGACGCTGACCGGGCTTTCGAATTGACGGACGCTGCCGTCTGGAAGAGTGATGTTGATCATGGTTTCACCTGGAGTCGAGGCCCGCCACGCGGACCTGGAAGCCCGCCTCACAGCGCGACTTCAACGGGATTTGGTCAATAAAAAAGCGCCACAAAGGCGCCTGCAACGGGCTGTGGCAATGAATCAGCAGTAGGCGATGGTAGTGCTCATGTCACACACTCGACCGGCGCTTTGCGCGGGCCACCTGAAAACGGAGTACGGGCGGGATTCTAGCGCAATCCCGCCCTTCACGCCCCATGCCCGCCAGCCGCTACCTCGCCAGGGCACGGGCCTGTTCCTGCTGGCGATCGGCAGTCAGCTGCTCATCCCGCCCCTGTTCGACCTGGGCCAACCGCACGCTGCTCTGCTCCAGCGGTTGCTGCACCGCCTGTTGGCGTCCGACGAACACACGGCGCATCGCCGGGTCGTTCATCTCGCCCTGCACCGCGATCAGCCCCTTGCCATCCTGGCTGGCGACCACGTGGTCGATGCGACTCAGACCACCGCCCCGCGCCTTCAGTGCCATCTGTCCGGCGGCATTTGCCAGGGCCTGACGATCCTGGAAACCAGCCTGCGGCGACAATGCTTCCAGCTTGCCCAGCGCCTCCTGGAACAGCCGATTGCCGGGATGGGCCGGATCGGACATCAGTGCGGCGCCCTGCCCCTGCGACTGGCCCAGCGCACGCAGCTTGCCCAGTGTCGCAGGCCCGGCGATGCCATCAGCATGCAGGCTCTGGCCGCGCTGGAACTGTTTGACCGCGTCCACAGTGTGGTTGCCGTAATCGCCATCGGCGCGCAGTTCGCGCCCTTGCCGATCACGGATTCCCTGTGCACGCAGCATCTCCTGCAACTCACGCACCGACTCGCCAGCCTCGCCCTTGCGCAGCACACCATCGGCCAGCGCATCGGCCCCCGCCGCAACTGCAGGGCTGACCCTTTGGCCCACTTCACCACGCCCCAAACGGTCCATCACCTCCGGGGTCAGCTTGCGCTCCCAAGTCTCGAACCGTTCCTTGCGGTCATCCAGACCATTGAACCCGCCGTTGATTGCACGGGTCGCCGCGCGTACGTCCTCACGCGAAGCTGCCGGCACGCGGGTCTCCCAATACCACACCGCGATCCGGACTGCGTTTTCCGGCTGCGCTGCCAGTTCGGGGTGTTTGACCAGGTCCAGGTCCAGCGCTTCCCCGGCCTTCGCGTAATTCTCTTTACCCGTCAGCTGGATGTAGCCGCGACCACGGTATAGATAGCCATCACCGGGCTGGTTGTTTCCCATGCGACCGCCGTACATCAGCTCACCGAGCGCTTCGGGATGGCCGCGCAACGC
Source organism: Stenotrophomonas sp. STEN014 (assembly GCF_056760315.1). Taxonomy (NCBI): domain Bacteria; kingdom Pseudomonadati; phylum Pseudomonadota; class Gammaproteobacteria; order Lysobacterales; family Lysobacteraceae; genus Stenotrophomonas; species Stenotrophomonas sp. STEN014. Next base: position 24,286 of record NZ_JBRREN010000014.1, read on the forward strand.
CTCCAACCGGGCCGCCTCCAGTGCCCCAGGGCCCTGGCGCATGGCCGATGCCACCGGAATCTGCGAAATGTTCCGTGTATAGCGGAAACCCTCTTCCAGCCGGCTCAGCCCGTTGGACTCGTGGCCGACCTGGGCCATCAAGTTGGCCAGCTCGCGCGGCGAAGTGATGCCCGCCTGCGTGGCCTGCTGCAACAACTGCGTCTCCCTATCCTTTGACATGGTGAAACTCCTGATTGGCTTGCCTTGAACAACCCCGCCTCCAGGCGAGGCGCGATTACGGCAACGTCACCGCCGGCACGCTGGACGGATCGAAATCCTCGAACCGCACCTTGCCGAGTTCGGCTGCCGTGAAATCCTTTTTGTTTTCCGCATCGGTCTCGGTATCGATGACCTGTCGGCTTACCCCTTCCAACCACCATGCCTTGTCGGCAGGTGCATAGCGGAACGTATACGAATCGGTCCAGCGCTCACGACTGCCACCGCTATTGACCAAGGTGAAACTACCCGAGGACACGCGCGCATAACCGAACGGATCGCCCATCACGCCGCCGCAGGCGGAGCACGGCACCAACTTGCTATTGCGAGCGGCCAAGTGCCATTTCCCATCCGTTCCGTCCAGCACCAGCATCACGATGCGGTTAGGGCCATTTTCGCCAGTCGCCAGATTGCCTGGGGCCGGTGGATCAATGACCAGCAGGGCATCTTCGACACCGTCACCGTTGAGGTCGCCCTTAATGGTTTCCAGCAGTCTCGCCCCTGCGGGCACAAACGCCTTCGCGCTGTCCTTGACCTCGTTACGCCCCATTTCCATAGGTTCCGACTCCTTCGATTGCATATTCGAATCACTCGCCACCTGCGGTGGCGTTGCTGCCGAATTCTCTGTCGCGATCGCCAATCCACCTACCACCGCGAGCGGCTGGGAGTGGCAGCCCGCGGCAACTGCAGAGGAAAAAATTGCCCCTAAGACAGCCGGAAGATATTTCATGAACAAGAACGCTCCTTTTTAAAATTTATTAAACAACCACATTAATCACAAGAAAATAATAAATAGGGAAAATCTATGCCACCAGAGTGACCGAGACTGAAATAAACGGACCAACACCTAACGCACTACAAAACGCCACCCAACCTCCAACACAATTATGCATCGGCAACGCCGCCAACCTACAAATACCCCATGAAACTGCAGAGACCACCCTAGAATAATATAGCCACCATCAGCGGTGCAGTCAGAATCAAGTTGGCAAAAGTAGAACCAACGACAGCAGAATGTCTCAACCAACTCGCCATTAAGCTACCGGACACTTCAATCGCCGGCATGTCACTCTTAATACGCAGCATTCAGAACTACGTCAACAAAAGTCCAGACACCGAGAGCGATGAAGCCTCTACCGCAAGATCATCCCCTTAGAACGCACTTTGCGGAGACCTTCACAAATCGAGGTGCAACCTTAACAAAAATACCAGAACCAAAATTCATTAGCCTTGAAACAGAAAATCAAAAATACTCGAATTGGGGCTCAGTGCAATTCGTGTGAACGACCTCACACTCCGTCCCACCCTCATCATTGCAGAACTGCCTCGCTAAAACAGAAGCAGCACCGACAGTTTCACTACTAGCGTAACCCGTTTTCTGAACCCCAATAACGGAAGTAGCAATTGCCGCGCATTGATTCTTATAGCTCAGCAGCACTCTACAGTCAGAAGCGCCTTGATTTTCACAGCGCTGAACTGCGTCATTTATAGCATCCCTTTTACGACGCAACCCCAATGCAATTCCAACCTTCCCATTGCTCGCCATTGAAATGGCACCCCAGGTTTTTATCCACCTTCCGCTCGGCCTGGACTCTCCTACGCCAGAGCCAGAAGCCGGAATTGGCGCACATCCCTGTACACCCTGCCCACCTATCGGATATGACCCGGGGGGACATCCACCCTCAGCAGAAACCTGCCCGGGAAATAGCGTCAATAGCGCAATAATCGCGATAGAAAACAACAATTTACAAAATGCAAAATGGAAAACTCGACCGCGCATATCCGGCGGGGGGAGTGGGTGGGGGCGCGGGCTCGCGGCGGTGGGGGGGGGGGGGGGGGGGGGGGGGGGGGGGGGGGGGGGGGGGGGGGG
>NZ_JBRREN010000015.1:0-13697 GCF_056760315.1 Stenotrophomonas sp. STEN014
CCAGGCGCGCGGCCCCCCCCCCCCCCCCCCCCCCCCCCCCCCCCCGCTGGTTGGGGCGTCCCCCCCCCGCGGGGGGGCCCCCCCCCCCCCCCCCCCCCCCTTCGGTTCACGACCCGGTTGGATCAGAAACTGCCGCTGAAGCTGGCAAACAGGGTCACATCACGCGCGGACTTCTGCGCGGTGGTGGTGCTCAGGCCGATGTTGCTGTTCAGGCCCCACAGGTTCATACGCGCGCCCATCACCGCGGTGGCGTAGTTGCGGTCGAACGCCAGCCCCGGCACCTTGTAGACGCCCACATCGGTCATGGTCTGCAGCCAGGCACCGGCCTGCGCGCCGTCTTCGAACTCGTGGTCCCAGGTGAGCTGTGCGTACGGCTGCACGGCACCGCCCTCAAACCGTGCCTGCCAGCCGAGACGGCCCACGGTCGAATCGGCATCCTGGTCCTCGTAGCCGAGCGCGGTGGCGCTGGCATTGCTCTCGGTGTAGCCGTCCAGCTTCACCTGCTGCCAGACCACGCCGGCCACCGGACCGTGGCGGAAGCCGCCTTCCTGGCCGAACTCGTAGCCGGCGTTGAGCGCGGCGGTCAGATTGCTGCCGTCCGGCGAGCCGGTGTGCTTGCGCGTCACCGGCCCAAGCTGCACGTTACGGGTCACGTCATAGCCCAGCCAGCTGTAGCTGACCTGGCCATTGACCCACGCCCGTTCGCCATACCAGCCGGCGAACAGGCCCAGCGAGGTGTCGGTCTGGGTAAAGTCGCCGTTGCTGTTGCCGAAATCGGCATCCATCCGGCCGTAGCCGGCAAAGCCACCGACGACCATGCCATCGCGCGCCCAGTCGATACCGAACAGGCCCGCCGGCGCCATGCCGTCGTACAGATCGGCATGCTCGTAACGCTGCATATCACCGCGCACGCCACCCCACCAGCTCATGCCGTTCACGGGACGGGCGCCGAGGTGGCCACTGACCTGGTCGGCGCGTGCACGGCCGACGGTCTGCGCCGAATGGCTCAGGACCTGCTGGAAGCGCGGCGCCTCCAGCAGCGAGATGGCGTACTGGCCCAGCATCGCATGGGTCGCCGTACTCGGATGCACACCATCGGCGAACACGTAGGTGTTGGCGGCGTTCGGCGCAACCGAGGTCGGCGGCGTGCAGGTCAGCGAGGAGGCACCGAGGCAGGCCGGCTGGGTCGCATTGACGAAGCCGTAGCTGCGGTAGTCGGCAACGATTTCCTGCAGCAGGTGGAACGTATCGACCGGGATCACCTGCAGGCCGGCCTGCTTGAGACCGCCGAACAGCGCATCGTTGTAGCTCTTGGCCAGCGCGGTGCCTTGCGCCATCGCCAGCGGCCCGCCGGCAACCGAGGCCGGGGTCAGGCCGATATCAGGCAGGTTCGGCACCATCACGTACTGGGCGCCCGCGCCTTTCAGGGAACCGACGATACCGATCTGGTCGGTCACCGCCGCACCGATGATCGCCGCGGCCTGGGCCGGTGCCTTCTGCACCGCGAACAGGTCGTTGGCCCCGCCCCATACGGTATACAGCGCATTGGCATCGGCCTTGCCCCCATTTGCGGCGAGGTAGGCGGCGGTCTGCGCCTTCATCGACGGCACCTTCGGCAGCAGCGGATTGAGCGGGTTGTCCACATCCACGCCGACCCGCGCGCCACCGGCGGCGTAGTTGTCACCGGTCTGGCCGTTGCCGTTGGCCGAGGCGTTGGTGCCGTAATGATCGGCCAGATGTTCCGCCCAGACCCAGCCCGGGTTGGTGGTGAAACGACCGACCAGGCTCGCATTGGGATCGGCCTTGACCAGGATCGGGCGGAAATAGCCGCTGTCGGTCAGGCTGTCGCCGAAGAACACCGTCTTGGAATAAGGCGACTGCGCCATTGCAGGCACGGCAGCCAGCGCGATGGCCAGCGCCATGGCCGAACGCAGCGGACGGAAGAAGTGGGACATGAGGAACTCCTGGTGTGAAAGAACGGGCGGCGTACGCCCCCGCACGGTGTTAGTTTTTCATTCAACCGTAAGAGGCACACGCTGCGCTGCCGCATGCGGCTGGGCATTTGTCCGCGCACTGGCGAAAATGGCCGCATGAACATCCAGCTCAACGGCGAACCCCGCCAGATCCATGCTCCCCTGACCGTCACCGGACTGCTCAGCGCCGAAGGCCTGGCCGAGCGTCGCGTCGCCGTGGAGATCAACGGCGAGATCATCCCGCGCAGCCAGCACCCCACCCGCCTGCTGCACGAAGCGGACCGGGTCGAGATCGTGCACGCGCTCGGTGGCGGCTGAGCGCGCATCGGCGCTGGATTGCCACCGGCCGCACGGCAAGCGCAGGCACGATGGGTGATAATTCGGCAATGAATGCACCTGTCCCCACCGATTCGCTGGTCATCGCCGGCAAGACCTATTCCTCCCGGCTGCTGACCGGCACCGGCAAGTTCAAGGATCTGGAAGAAACCCGCCTGGCCACCGAGGCCGCTGGCGCCCAGATCGTCACCGTAGCCATCCGTCGTACCAACATCGGCCAGACCCCGGGCGAGCCCAACCTGCTCGACGTGCTGCCGCCGGAGCGATTCACCATCCTTCCCAACACCGCCGGCTGCTACACCGCCGAGGACGCGGTGCGCACCTGCCGGCTGGCACGCGAGCTGCTCGACGGCCACAACCTGACCAAGCTCGAGGTGCTGGGCGACCAGAAGACCCTGTATCCGGACGTGATCCAGACGCTCAAGGCCGCCGAGCTGCTGGTCAAGGACGGCTTCGACGTGATGGTCTACACCTCCGATGACCCGATCCTGGCCAAGCGTCTGGAAGAGATCGGCTGCGCCGCGGTGATGCCGCTGGCCGCGCCGATCGGCTCCGGGCTGGGTATCCAGAACAAGTACAACCTGATCGAGATCATCGAAAACGCCAAGGTGCCGATCATTGTCGATGCCGGCGTCGGCACCGCCTCGGACGCGGCCATCGCGATGGAGCTGGGCTGCGACGGCGTGCTGATGAACACCGCCATCGCCGGTGCCCGCAATCCGGTGCTGATGGCCGGCGCGATGCGCAAGGCCGTGGAAGCCGGCCGCGAGGCGTTCCTGGCCGGACGCATCCCGCGCAAGCGCTACGCCAGCGCCTCCTCGCCACTGGAAGGGGTGATCGGCTGATGACCAATCCTTTTGAAAGCGCCGGCTCCAAGGCCCCGCCCAAGCCCTTCACCGTCGAGGAAGGCCATCGCGCCGTGCGCAGCTTCGTGCTGCGCCAGGGCCGTTTCACCCCCGCCCAGCAGCGCGCGTTCGACGATGCGTGGCCGCACTTCGGCATCGACTACAGTGGCCAACCGCGTGATCTGAACGCGCTGTTCGGTCGCGACGCGCCGAAGGTGATGGAGATCGGCACCGGCAATGGCGCCGCGCTGCGCTTTGCCGCCGGCTTTGACACCAGCCGCGACTACATCGGCCTGGAGGTGCACGCGCCGGGCGTCGGCCGCCTGCTCAACGACCTGGTGGCCGACAAGGCGACCAACGCCAAGGTCTACCACCACGACGCGGTGGAAGTGCTCAACCACGAGATCGCCGATGGCGCGCTGGATGAAGTGCGCATCTACTTCCCCGATCCGTGGCACAAGAAGCGCCACAACAAGCGCCGTCTGGTGCAGCCGGAGTTCGCCCAGCTGCTGGTACGCAAGCTGCGCAGTGGCGGCCGCCTGCACCTGGCCACCGACTGGGAGCCCTACGCCGAACACATGTGGAACGTGCTCGATGCCACCGCCGGGCTGGTCAACCGGGCCGGCCCGCGCGGCCATGTGCCGCGGCCGGACTGGCGCCCGCAGACCCACTTCGAGACCCGCGGGCAGAAGCTCGGCCACGGCGTCTGGGACCTGCTGTACGACAAGGTCTGACGCAGACACCGACAGGAACGCCCTCACCCCATGGATACCGCGCTCACGCTGACCACCGACATGAAGCTCGTCCTCGGGCTGGTCGGTTTCACGATGGCGATGTTCCTGTTCGAACGCATCCGCGCCGATGTGGTGGCGCTGGTGGTCATGGTGGTGCTGGGCGTCACCGGGCTGATCGCGCCGGAGGAGATCTTCGGCGGTTTCTCCGGCAACGCGGTGATGAGCATCATCGCCACCACCATCCTCGGCGCCGGACTGGACCGCACCGGCGCGCTGAACCGGCTGGCCGGCTGGCTGCTGCGGCGCTCGCACGGGCTGGAGCAGCGGCTGCTGCTGTTGACCAGCGCCACCGCCGGCCTGAATTCCTCGTTCATGCAGAACCCGTCGGTGATGGCGCTGTACCTGCCGGTCGCCTCGCGGCTGGCCTCGCGCACCGGACTGACGCTGCAACGGCTGCTGCTGCCGATCTCCGCGGCGATCGTGATGGGCGGCGCGCTGACCATGGTCGGCAACTCGCCGCTGATCCTGCTCAACGACCTGCTGATTTCGGCCAACAACAACCTGCCCTCCGGCAGCGCCACGATCGAGCCGCTGCGCATGTTCGCGCCGCTGCCCATTGGCATCGCGCTGCTGGTCGCCTCGCTGCTGTACTTCCGTTTTTACGGCGACCGCAAACTCGCCCAGGACGAGAACGACGCCAACGGCGGCCAGACCCCGGCCCGCACCGAGAGCTACTTTGCCAAGGCCTACGGCATCGAAGGCGACGTGTTCGAGCTGCTGGTCACCGCCGAAAGCCCGCTGGTGGGCATGACCGTGGGCGAAGCGGAGAACCTGTTCGACGCCCCGTTGCTGCTGGCCCTGAAAACCGGTGATGACACCCGCCTGGCACCGCCGGCGGACATGCGCCTCTGGGTTGGCAGCGTGATCGGGGCGATGGGCCCCAAGCAGCAGGTGGCCGACTTCGCCCAGAACCAGTTCCTGCGCATGTCCTCGCGGCTGCGCAACCTGGGCGACCTGTTCAATCCGGCCCGCGCCGGCATCTCCGAGGCGGTCATCCCCTCGACCTCCAAGCTGATCGGCAAGACCGCCGGCGAGCTGCGCCTGCGCAAGGAGCGCGGCATCAGCCTGCTGGCGATCAACCGCGACAAGCAGGTGATCCGCGAAGACGTGCGCAACGTGGCGCTGCGCAACGGCGACATGCTGGTATTCCACAGCATCTGGCAGGACCTGGCCGCCGCGGCGGAAAGCCGCGACTTCGTCGTGGTCACCGACTATCCCAAGGGTGAGCAGCGCCCGCACAAATTCAAGATCGCCATGGCGATCTTCGCCCTGACCATCATCATCGCGCTGACCTCCAAGCTGCCGGTGGCACTGACCCTGCTGACCGGCGTGGCCGGCATGCTGCTGACCGGCGTGCTGCGCATGGAGGAGGCCTACGCCTCGATCAACTGGAAAACCATCTTCATGATGGCCGGGCTGATCCCGCTGGGCTGGGCGATGGACAGCAGTGGCGCGGCGGCCTGGATCGCCGGCCACACCATCGACAAGCTGCCGCAGGGCATTCCCATCTGGGCGCTGGAGCTGGCGCTGGCCGTGCTCACCACCGCGTTCTCGCTGGTGATAAGCCATGTCGGCGCCACCATCGTGATGGTGCCCATCGCGGTGAATCTGGCGCTGGCGGTAGGCGGCAATCCCACCGCGTTCGCGCTGATCGTGGCGCTGTCGGCCTCCAACAACCTCATGACCGCCTCCAACCCGGTCATCTCGATGATCACCGGGCCGGCCAAGTACCTGCCACGCGAGCTGTGGCGCGTGGGCGCGCCGCTGTCGGCGATCTACACGCTGGTTGTGGTACTGATGATCAATCTGATGTTCTGAGTGCAGTGCGCGCCCCTGAGGCCTGCGCTGTTCCCCCGGCTCACGCTGAGCCGTGTTGTGCCGACCAGGAGTGTCCGCATGTCTTCAGTCCGTCCGCTGTCCCTGTTGCTCGCCCTGTCGCTGCTGCCACTGGCGGCATCGGCCCAGGACAACGACATCCGCCAGCCGCCCGCGCCGCACTGCATGGATGCACGCAAGGTGGACGATGTGCAGGTCATCGATACCGCCACACTGGCGCTGCGGCTCACCGATGGCGGCCGCTACCGGATGTCACTGCAGGAAGATTGCCCCGGCGTCGGCACCGAGCCGGTGAACCTGCTCGCCCGGGGCGGCTGGTTCTGCGGGAACCCGGATGAAGCCATCCGTACCGCCACCACCCGCTGCGCGGTCACCGCGGTCGAGCCGCAGGACAGCCGCCAGTACGCCGAACTGCTGCGCAGCCGCGCCGGCACACCGGTCAACCACCTGCCTTCGGTCGCCGTCACCGGGACCACGCACCGTGGCTTTGCCGGCAGCCCCGATTACTGTGTCGGTATCCGCGACCTGCGCTCCTGGCGCGAAGACCCGCAGGGCGTGGTGGTGGAAGTCTCACCGCGCCGCTCCGGCGGGCACCGTTACTACCGGCTGGAACTGGGCAGCTCCTGCGGTGACCTCAGCAATGCCGACACCCTGACCCTGCTCTCCGGCGTCGGCCTGGCCCAGGTCTGCGGCCACCCGGGCGATCGCCTGCGCCTGTCGCGTGCGCAGCCCACGCCGGTCGGCGACTTCATCGAACCGGATGCCATCCCGCGGCCGCAGATGCAGTCGAAGATCGCCTCGACCTTCTTCGGCTGTCCGATCGCGCGCGTCTACCCGCTGCCGGCCAGTTCCTGAGCCCGTCCGGGTCTCAGCCGGCCAGATAGACCTTGCCATCGGCGATACGCAGCGGCACCGCCCGCAGGGTGTCGCCGCGGCACGGCCCGGCCACGCATTCGCCGTTGACCGTCTCGAAACTGGCACCGTGCACCGCGCACACCAGATGCCCGTCCCGGCTCTTGAGGAACTGGCCCGGTGCCCAGTCCAGCGCACGGCCGGCATGCGGGCAGACGTTCAGCCAGGCCCGCACCTGCTGCCCGTCGCGGTACAGCACCAGCGGTTCGGCATAGCCATCGATCACCGCCGCCACCGCGTGGAAGCCCTGGTCGGGCAAGGCCTCGAGCACGGCCAGCGCGGTCGGGACGGGAGTGGACACAGTCATGGGAGGCACCGCTACAGACAGGGGCCCGAGATTGTCGCATGCGCCCTCACCGGCCTTGCCGGAAGCTGAGCCGGTTACCGTTTCCGGAGAGACGCCCGTTCCGGTTTAACGACAAATTCACGCTTGCGCGCCATCCGTCACAGATACTGAGGTCAGCGCCACTGTCATCCTCATTTCATGCATATCCGCTATATCCCGTTCGCCAAATTCCGCAACCTGTTCGCGCCGCGCAAACCACGCAACCCGCTGGTACGGGTGGCCATGGGCCTGCTCGGTCTGGCGATCCTGGCGGTACTGATCGTCGGCGGCCTGTTTGTCGGCGCGGCGATGATCCTGGTGGGCATCGGCTGGAAACTGCTGGCCTCACGCAAGGCGCGGCCCCTGCGCGAATCCGACCCCACGGTGGTCGATGCCGAGTACCGGGTGGTGCGCAAGGCCGCGCTGCCGCACGCGCGCTGAGCCGATCGCGCCCACCGATCTCCGCTAGACTTCCGCGTCGTTTCACCCGGACGCGAACCATGACCGATCTGATCCCCGCCCTGCCCCAGCCCCGCATCCCGGTGGCCGGCGGCGGTACGTTCCCCGTACATCGCATCTACTGCGTGGGCCGCAACTTTGCCGACCACGCGCGCGAGATGGGCGCCACCCCGCCCCCGGCCAGCGAACGCGGCCAGCCGATGTTCTTCATGAAGCCGGCCGACGCCATTGTTGTCGGCCAGGCACCGGTGCCGTATCCCCCGGCCACGGCCGATCTGCACCATGAGGTCGAACTGGTCGTCGCGCTCGGCCAGGACGCCCCGGCCGGCGTACTGCCCGTGGATCAGGCGATGGCCCTGGTGCTGGCCTACGGCGTGGGCCTGGACCTGACCCGCCGCGATCTGCAGGCCGCGGCCAAGGCCAAGGGCGGGCCCTGGGACATCGCCAAGGGCTTTGATCATTCCGCCCCGGTCAGCACGCTGGTGCCGGCCGCGCAGGTGGGCGAGCTGGCGTCGCTGGAGCTGTCGCTGGAGATCAACGGCCAACTGCGACAGAAATCCACGCTGGACCAGATGATCTGGAACGTGGCCGAGATCCTGCACGAGCTGTCCAAGCTCTATGCCCTGCGGGCCGGCGATCTGGTCTTCATGGGCACTCCGGCCGGCGTGGCCGCCCTGCAGCGCGGCGACAGCTTCAGCGCGCGGCTGGGGGATATCGCCCGCCGCGACGGCGTCGTCGTCTGATCACCGCCGCTGGAGTACGCTGCCAGCGGCGCCCACCTGGGAACGGAAAGAAAGGAGAAATACATGGGAATGATCAGTGAGTTCAAGGAATTCGCCATGCGCGGCAACGTCATCGACCTGGCGGTCGGTGTGGTGATCGGCGCGGCATTCGGCAAGATCGTCACCTCGCTGGTGGACAAGGTGATCATGCCGCCGATCGGCTGGTTGATCGGCCGCGTGGACTTTTCCAACCTGGCCTGGGAACTCTCGCCGGCCAAGCTCGGCGCCGACGGCAAGGAGATCCCGGCCGTGGTGATTGGCTATGGCGATTTCATCAACACGGTCATCCAGTTCGTGATCGTCGCCTTCGCCATTTTCATGCTGATCAAGGTGCTCAACCGCCTCTCGCGCAAGAAGGCCGAAGCGCCGGCCGCCCCCCCCGAACCGAGCGAGGAGGTGCTGTTGCTGCGCCAGATCCGCGACAGCCTCAACAAGGCATAGCCGCGCCGGCGGTCACCCGGCGGTGACCTCCAGCACAGGAGCACACAAGCCGCGGACGCTATGCTCGCGGCTTTCCTGTTTCCGGAGCCTCACCGATGCGTCGACTCGCTTTCGCCATTGCCGCCGTGCTTGCCTGTGCCCCGGCACTGGCCGCGCCGACCCGCATTCCGCAGCCGGCGCTGGACACCGCCGCGCAGCTGCGCGAACAGGCGCTGGCCGACCGCACCGGCTGGCAGGTGGTCGAGTCGCTGACCACCGAAATCGGCCCGCGCATGGCCGGCAGCGAAGCCGATGCACGCGCGGTGGAATGGGCCAAGGCCAAGTTCAAGGCGCTGGGTTTCGACAAGGTGTGGACCGAACCGGTCACCTTCCCGAAGTGGGAACGCCGCAGTGAATCGGCCGCCGTGCTCGGCCCGCACCCGCAGCCGCTGACCATCACCGCGCTGGGCGGCAGCCCGGCCGGCACGGTCGAGGCCGAGGTGGTGCGCTTCGAGGGGCTGGAAGCGTTGCAGGCCGCACCGGCCGGCTCGCTGGCCGGCAAGATCGCCTATATCGACTTCAGCATGACCCGCAAACGGGATGGCGCCGACTACGGCATCGGCGGCAGCGTGCGCAGCCGTGGCCCGTCCGAGGCAATCCGCAAGGGTGCGGTCGGTTTCATCATGCGCTCGGCCGGCACCGACTCGCACCGCATGCCGCACACCGGCATCACCCGCTTCGACGAGGGCCTGACCCCGGTGCCGGCAGCGGCGCTGTCCGGGCCGGATGCCGACCAGCTCAACCGGCTGGTCGCGCGCGGCCCGACCCGCATCCGCATCGCGCTGGACTGCGGCTGGGACGGCAGCTACACCTCGCAGAACGTGATCGGCGAGATCACCGGCCGCAGCCTGCCCAAGGAAGTGGTGGTGATTGGCGGCCACCTGGATTCCTGGGACCTGGGCACCGGCGCGATTGATGACGGCGCCGGCATCGGTATCACCATGGCCGCCGGCCACCTGATCGGCCAGCTCAAGCAGGCGCCCAAGCGCACCATCCGGGTGATCGCCTTCGCCAACGAGGAACAGGGCCTGCACGGCGGCAAGGCCTATGCCGAGGCCCGCGCCACCGCCGGCGAGATCGTGCAGCAGCACATCGCCGCCGAGAGCGACTTCGGCGCCGGCCGCATCTATGCCTTCAACACCGGCTCGGGCAATCCGGCCGAGTCGCGTGAAGCCACCCGTCAGATCGCCGAGGCGCTGGCGCCGCTGGGCATCGAATACCGCGCCGAGGAGGGCGGCCCGGGGCCGGACGTGGGTCCGCTGGCGGCCAAGGGCGGCGCCTGGGCGTGGCTGGCGCAGGACGGGACCGACTACTTCGACCTGCACCACACCCCGGACGACACCCTGGACAAGATCGACCCGGCCGCGCTGGCGCAGAACGTGGCCGCCTACACCGTGTTCGCCTATCTGGCCGCCGAGTCCGAAGGCAGCTTCGGCAGCGCGGCCAAGGCCGTGGTGCCGCCGAAAGAGTAAGCGGCCACCGCCGCTGGACACCGGGAGCGCCCTTGCGGGCGCTCTTTTTTTGCCCGCAGCAGCCCGCCCAGCGCAATCCTGCCCGCGCCCCTGCGGGTGCCCGCCCCGCCACTACGCACAATTTCAGAACAATCAAGCAAAAATCGCTCGGCATCGACCATATATCGCTCGCGTGCGACCGAAAAATGGTCGTGAGCGACCGAAAATCACTCGCGCATGGCCGAAAAATGGTCGTGACCGACCAGAAATCGCTCGTGCACGGCCGAAAAATGGTCGCGAGCGACCAAAAATCGCTCGTGTACGGCCGGAAAATGGTCGTGAGCGACCAGAAATCGCTCGCGCACGGCCGCAAAACGGTCGCGCACGAGCCGGGAACGGCCAGCGGGCGGCGCCAATTCCGGCCAGCGGACAAAACAAAGGCGCCCTGCGGCGCCTTTGTCATCCCGCCCCCGCGGTGGCTCAGGCAACGCCGTGGTTCCGGCGCCAGCTGGCCAAGAACACCGCCGTGGCCGAAGCCACGTTCAGGCTTTCCACCGCACCGGTGCCCGGGATCGACAGGCGCAGGTCGCAGCCCTGCGCGAATTCGCGGTCCATGCCCTGCCCTTCGGCGCCCATCACATAGACCATGCGCGCCGGCAGCGCCGTGTTGAACACATCGTCGCCGTCCTCGACCAGCGTCGCGGCCAGGCTGAAGCCGGCATCGCGCAGCTGCGCCATAGCCTGCGGCAGTGCCGGCAGGCGCACCAGCGAGACGAACTCGGCGCCGCCCTCGGCCACCCGCGCCGCGGCGCCGGACAGGGCCAGCGTCGATTCAGACGGCAGCAGGATCGCGTTGACCCCGAAATGCGCGGCCGAGCGCAGGATCGCGCCGAAGTTGTGCGGATTGCCCACGCCATCGAGCCACAGCGCCAGCACCGGGCCGTCCTGCAGCCCCCCCAGCCAGGTCGCCAGCGGCAGCGGCTCGGTACGCAGCACGTCGGCCACCACGCCTTCGTGGTGGGTGGTCGCCGCCAGCTTGTTCAGATCGCCCTCGCCCACCACGCGGTAGCCGACGCGGTTGGCCACGCACCACTTCAGCATCGGCTGCAGGCTCGGGATCATCGCCTCGGCCAGGTACAGCTTGCGCATGGCCTCCGGGCGACGCGCGAACATGGTCTGCACGGCATTGACGCCGTACAGGCGCAGCTCGTCGTTGCCGCGGATCGGCGGGCCGCCGGCGCCGCCCTCACGCGATGGCGCCGGCGGGATCGCCCGCGGCGGGCGGACGGAAGGACGGCGGTTGTTCCAGGGGTTGCTCACTGCATGTCTCTCTTATTTTTTGGCGCGCCAGAAATCGGCGTTCTTGATGCCCAGCGCATCCGGATCGAAGACCGGGTCCAGCCCCAGTTTCTTCTGCCGTTCGTAATCGCGCAGCGCCAGCATTGCCGGCTTCTGCAGGATGAAGATGGCGATGACGTTCAGCCAGGCCATCAGACCGACGCCGATATCACCCAGCGCCCACGCCATTTTGGCATTGTGGAAGGCACCGAACACGACCATGCCCATGATGCCCAGGCGCAGCACCAGCGTCGCGGCCGGGTGGGTGCGGTTGCTGCCGGCCAGGTAGGTGAGGTTGGTTTCGGCCATGTAGTAATAGGCCATGATCGTGGTGAAGGCGAAGAAGAACAGCGCGATCGCCACGAAGCCGGCGCCCCAGCCGGGCATGACCGATTCCACCGCGGCCTGGGTGAACAGCGCCCCTTCGGAAGGCTGCACGCCGGGCACGCCGCTGATGATGGCCTCCAGGTTGCTCACGCCGCCCTCGGTGACTTCGCGGAACACGTTGTACATGCCGGTGGACAGCACCAGGAACGCGGTGGAGGTGCACACCAGCATGGTGTCGAAGTAGATCGCAAAGGCCTGCACATAGCCCTGCTTGGCCGGGTGCGAGACCTCGGCGGCGGCGGCGGCGTGCGGGCCGGTGCCCTGGCCGGCCTCGTTGGCGTAGATGCCGCGCTTGACGCCCCAGGCGATGGCCTGGCCGATGATGCCGCCGAAGGCCGCATGCGCGCCGAAGGCGCTGGAGAAGATGTCGGCGAACATCGTCGGCACCTTGCTGGCATTGAGCATCATCACCACGATGGCCATCAGGATGAAGCCCAGCGCCATGAACGGCACGATCACCTCGGCGAAGCTGGCGATGCGCTTGACCCCGCCGAAGATGATCACGCCCAGCAGCGTGGCCACCAGCAGACCGATCCACAGCTTCAGGCTGGCCGCGCCGCCGACCACCGCGCAGGCGTCACCGCCGGTGCACAGCGCGTTGACCGCACTGTCGGCGATCGCGTTGGCCTGCACGCCCGGCAGCAGGAAGCCGGCGGCGATGACCGTGGCCACCGCGAAGGTTGCCGCATACCACTTCAGCCCCATCGCCTTTTCGATGTAGTAGGCCGGACCACCGCGGTAGCGGCCCTCGGCGTCCTTGACCTTGTAGATCTGCGCCAGGGTGGATTCCACATAGGAGGTGGAGGCGCCGAGGAAGCCCATCACCCACATCCAGAAGATCGCGCCGGGGCCGCCGTAGGCGATGGCGGTAGCCACGCCGGCGATGTTGCCCACGCCCATGCGCCCGGCCATCGACATGGCCAGCGCCTGGAAGGAGGACACACCGGCCTCGGACTTCTGCCCGCGCACCGTCAGCCGGCACATCTCGGCAAACCCGCGGATCTGCATGACGCGCGTGCGCAGCGTGAACCACAGTCCCGCGCCCAGACACATGAAAATGAGCGCATTGCTCCAGATGATGCCGTTGACGAATTCGACGATAGATTCCACGTAGTTCCCCGGAAAGCTGAAAGTGGCCGGCCCCGGTCTACGGGACCGGCCGATTTTTCCACGATTGCGCAGCCCTGTGCAGGGCCGCCCCCTGTATTACGGCAACATCCGTAGACGGGCGAAGCAGCGCATGTCATGCAGCTGCCCGTCCTTCAGCACTGACTGGCGCTCCACGCCTTCCTCGTCGAATCCGTTCTTCAACAACACCCGCGCCGAGGCCGGATTGCCGGCCATCACCTGCGCGGCCAACCGCAACAGCGCCAGCTCGGCCATCACCCACGGTGCGTAGGCGGCCACCACCGCGGTCATGATCCCCTGCCCCCAGTAGCGCCGGCCCAGCCAGTAGCCCAGCGCGGCCGAGTGGCGGCGCTCGCCCTGGCCCGGCGTCACCCCGATCCCGCCACAGGCCTGGCCGTCGATGACCAGCGCGAACACGGGTCCGTCCAGGTCCAGCACCTGCCCGCCCAGAAACGCCTGGCCATCGGCCCGCGTGTACGGATGCGGAAAGCGCGTGCTCAGCCCGCGCGCGACGGCCGCGTCGTTGGCATGGCGCCGCAGCGATTCCAGATCGCTTCTGGGCCCGCCCCCCCACCCCCCGCGCCCCGCGAGCAGCGGCGCACGCCTGGCCCCCCCCCGCGGGCGGTTGCTGCGCCTGCCTGGCCAGTTAAT
>NZ_JBRREN010000016.1:2500-5400 GCF_056760315.1 Stenotrophomonas sp. STEN014
CAGAGGAAAAGAAATCAACCGAGATTCCCTGAGTAGCGACGAGCGAACGGGGAACAGCCCTTAAGCTGGTATGGTTCTAGAAAAACGGTTTGGAAAAGCCGGCCATAGAAGGTGATAGCCCTGTATTTGAAAGGGCCATTCCAGTGAAGACGAGTAGGGCGGGGCACGTGAAACCCTGTCTGAATATGGGGGGACCATCCTCCAAGGCTAAATACTACTGACCGACCGATAGTGAACCAGTACCGTGAGGGAAAGGCGAAAAGAACCCCGGAGAGGGGAGTGAAATAGATCCTGAAACCGTGTGCGTACAAGCAGTAGGAGCTCGAAAGAGTGACTGCGTACCTTTTGTATAATGGGTCAGCGACTTACTGTTCGTGGCAAGCTTAACCGTATAGGGGAGGCGAAGGGAAACCGAGTCTGATAAGGGCGCATAGTCGCGGGCAGTAGACCCGAAACCGGGTGATCTAGTCATGCCCAGGGTGAAGGTGCGGTAACACGCACTGGAGGCCCGAACCCACTCCCGTTGCAAAGGTAGGGGATGAGGTGTGATTAGGAGTGAAAAGCTAATCGAACCCGGAGATAGCTGGTTCTCCTCGAAAGCTATTTAGGTAGCGCCTCATATGTATCCTCTCGGGGGTAGAGCACTGTTATGGCTAGGGGGTCATCGCGACTTACCAAACCATTGCAAACTCCGAATACCGAGACGGACTGTATGGGAGACACACGGCGGGTGCTAACGTCCGTCGTGAAAAGGGAAACAACCCAGACCCACAGCTAAGGTCCCAAATTTTGTGCTAAGTGGAAAACCATGTGGAAAGGCACAGACAGCCAGGAGGTTGGCTTAGAAGCAGCCACCCTTTAAAGAAAGCGTAATAGCTCACTGGTCGAGTCGGTCTGCGGGGAAGATTTAACGGGGCTAAGCACAGAACCGAAGCTTGGGGTGCATAACTTTGTTATGCGCGGTAGAGGAGCGTTCCGTAAGCCTGTGAAGGTGAGTTGAGAAGCTTGCTGGAGGTATCGGAAGTGCGAATGCTGACATGAGTAACGATAATGCGGGTGAAAAACCCGCACGCCGAAAGCCCAAGGTTTCCTTGCGCAACGTTAATCGGCGCAGGGTGAGTCGGCCCCTAAGGCGAGGCAGAAATGCGTAGTCGATGGGAAGCAGGTTAATATTCCTGCACCTCGCGTAAGTGCGATGGAGGGACGGAGAAGGTTAGGTGTACCAGGCGTTGGTTGTCCTGGGGAAAGGCGGTAGGTTTGGATCTTTGGCAAATCCGGGATCCTTTAAGACCGAGCACCGAGACGAGTCTTTATGACAAAGTCACTGATACCACGCTTCCAGGAAAAGCTCCTAAGCTTCAGCTTACGCAGACCGTACCGTAAACCGACACAGGTGGGTAGGATGAGAATTCTCAGGCGCTTGAGAGAACTCGGGTGAAGGAACTAGGCAACATGGCACCGTAACTTCGGGAGAAGGTGCGCCATTGTCGGTGGATCATGCGATCTAAAGCTGACGATGGCCGAAGTAACCAGGCCGCTGCGACTGTTTATCAAAAACACAGCACTCTGCAAACACGAAAGTGGACGTATAGGGTGTGACGCCTGCCCGGTGCTGGAAGGTTAATTGATGGGGTCAGCCGCAAGGCGAAGCTCTTGATCGAAGCCCCAGTAAACGGCGGCCGTAACTATAACGGTCCTAAGGTAGCGAAATTCCTTGTCGGGTAAGTTCCGACCTGCACGAATGGCGTAACGATGGCGGCGCTGTCTCCACCCGAGACTCAGTGAAATTGAAATCGCTGTGAAGATGCAGCGTTCCCGTGGCAAGACGGAAAGACCCCGTGAACCTTTACTATAGCTTTACACTGAACGTTGAGTTCGTCTGTGTAGGATAGGTGGGAGGCTATGAAACTGTGGCGCTAGCTGCAGTGGAGCCATCCTTGAAATACCACCCTGTCGTGCTTGACGTTCTAACCTAGGTCCGTAATCCGGATCGGGGACCGTGTATGGTGGGTAGTTTGACTGGGGCGGTCTCCTCCTAAAGAGTAACGGAGGAGCTCGAAGGTACGCTCAGCGCGGTCGGACATCGCGCACTGTGTGCAAAGGCATAAGCGTGCTTGACTGCAAGATCGACGGATCAAGCAGGTAGGAAACTAGGACTTAGTGATCCGGTGGTTCTGTATGGAAGGGCCATCGCTCAACGGATAAAAGGTACTCCGGGGATAACAGGCTGATACCGCCCAAGAGTTCATATCGACGGCGGTGTTTGGCACCTCGATGTCGGCTCATCACATCCTGGGGCTGTAGTCGGTCCCAAGGGTATGGCTGTTCGCCATTTAAAGTGGTACGCGAGCTGGGTTCAGAACGTC
The DNA here is from genome assembly GCF_056760315.1 of Stenotrophomonas sp. STEN014. Lineage (NCBI taxonomy): Bacteria > Pseudomonadati > Pseudomonadota > Gammaproteobacteria > Lysobacterales > Lysobacteraceae > Stenotrophomonas > Stenotrophomonas sp. STEN014. Next base: position 4,867 of record NZ_JBRREN010000016.1, read on the forward strand.
GTGAGACAGTTCGGTCCCTATCTGCCATGGGCGTTGGAAGTTTGAGAGGGGCTGCTCCTAGTACGAGAGGACCGGAGTGGACGAACCCCTGGTGTTCCGGTTGTCACGCCAGTGGCATTGCCGGGTAGCTATGTTCGGAAACGATAACCGCTGAAAGCATCTAAGCGGGAAGCGTGCCTCAAGATGAGACTTCCCGGGGCACAAGCCCCCTAAAGGAACCATATAGACTATGTGGTTGATAGGTCAGGTGTGTAAGTACAGCAATGTATTGAGCTAACTGATACTAATGATCCGTGTGGCTTGACCATATAACCTCAAGTTGCCTTGGCCGACATGACATGTCGATAGATCCAAGTGCACGCTACGTCACAAGACCAAACGTGAGACTGAGCGCCTTTATGTGCTTTTTGCTCAAGTAACCAAGGGATCACTCCCGGTTGCTCGAATAAAAAGCCGGCGACGCTCCAACCGTCTCCCTGGTGAAATTAGCGCTATGGAACCACCCGATCCCATCCCGAACTCGGAAGTGAAACG
>NZ_JBRREN010000017.1:0-1202 GCF_056760315.1 Stenotrophomonas sp. STEN014
CGACGTCCCCCCGCTTTTGAGTAGCGCAACGATTTGGAGTCCAATCCCCAACGAGAAGGAGATTGGACGTGAAGAAGCGCTTTTCCGAAGAACAGATCATCGGCTTCCTGCGTGAGGCCGAGGCGGGGCTGCCGGTCAAGGAGCTATGCCGCAAGCACGGTTTCAGCGAGGCGTCGTACTACCTGTGGCGGAGCAAGTTCGGCGGGATGAGCGTGCCCGACGCCAAGCGCCTGAAGGAGCTGGAAGCCGAGAACGGCCGGTTGAAGAAGCTGCTGGCCGAGCAGGTGCTTGAGAACGAGGTCATCAAGGACGTCCTGCGAAAAAAGTGGTGAGCGCACCGGCTCGTCGGGAGCAGGTGCGCTACATGGTGGACAAGGGCTTGAGCGAGCGGCGGGCGCTGGCGGTGGTACGGATGAGCGCCAGCGCGCTGCGCTACGTGCCACGTCCGGATCAGAACGTGGCGCTTCGGGCGCGAATCGTGGCGCTGGCGCAACGGCACAAGCGCTATGGCGTCGGAATGATCTACCTCAAGCTTCGCCAGGAAGGACATCTCGTGAACTACAAGCGTGTTGAGCGGCTGTATTGGGAAGAGCGGCTGCAGGTGCGCCGTCGCAGACGCAAGAAGGTGCCGCTGGGTGAGCGGCAGCCGTTGCTGCGGCCTATCCGGGCCAACGAGGTCTGGTCGATGGACTTCGTGTTCGATCGGACGGCCGATGGTCGGGTGATCAAGTGCTTGGTGATCGTCGACGATGCCACGCATGAGCCGGTGGCGATCGATGTCGAACGGGCGATCTCCGGACAGGGCGTGTGCCGTGTACTGGATCGGCTTGCGCTTAGCCGTGGTCTGCCGAAGGTCATCAGGACTGACAACGGCAAGGAGTTCTGCGGCAAGGCGATGGTCACCTGGGCACACGACCGTGGCGTCCAGCTACGGCTGATCGAGCCGGGCAAGCCGAACCAGAACGCCTACGTCGAATCGTTCAACGGCCGACTGCGCGACGAATGCCTCAACGAGCACCTGTTCACCAACCTGCTCCATGCGCGCACGGTGATCGAAACCTGGCGTCGCGAATACAACGAGGAGCGGCCCAAGAAGGCACTCGGCGGGCTCACACCGGAAGCCTATGCCAAAACCTTGGCCGCCTCGGATACCCTAACCGCGGACTCCAAAGCCGACCGCTACTGAAAGCGGGGGGACGTCG
>NZ_JBRREN010000018.1:0-434 GCF_056760315.1 Stenotrophomonas sp. STEN014
ACCACCCGATCCCATCCCGAACTCGGAAGTGAAACGTAGCTGCGCCGATGGTAGTGAGGCTTAAGCCTTGCGAGAGTAGGTCATCGCCAGGGTCTTTACTAAAATCCCCGCTGCATACGCAGCGGGGATTTGCTTTTTTTGCAAGCACCATGTTTTTGATGTTGCTTACCTCAACAGCTTCGAGGAAAACTTGAAGTCTACGTCGCAAGTTGTTGACAAGTATCAAAAGCCTGCGCATAATGTGCGGCTTGCTTCAACGAAAAGCCCTCGGGCCTGACGCGGAAGCCGCTGAATCAACTGCCTCGAAAAAAGGTGTTGACGAGGCAGAAAAGCCGGCTATAATGGGCGGCTCGCTACGACGGAAACGTCGCAGCTTACGAAGATGGCGCTGAGGCCTGATTCGAAGTTCTTTGAAAGTATGCGCAGGTATCTTG
>NZ_JBRREN010000019.1:0-223 GCF_056760315.1 Stenotrophomonas sp. STEN014
GGGGGGGGGGGGGGGGGGGGGGGGGGGGGGGGGGGGGGGGGGGGGGGGGGGGGGGGGGGGGGGGGGGGGGGGGGGGGGGGGGGGGGGGGGGGGGGGGGGGGGGGGGGGGGGCGGGGGGGGGGGGGGGGGGGGGGGGGGGGGGGGGGGGGGGGGGGGGGGGGGGGGGGGGGGGGGGGGGGGGGGGGGGGGGGGGGGGGGGGGGGGGGGGGGGGGGGGGGGGGGG